>CAVTYA010000023.1:0-240705 GCA_963738765.1 uncultured Alphaproteobacteria bacterium
GCGAGACGATGTTCATGTTCCGTAGCGCCTTTGCTCTTCGATGTCGATAGCAAACCGTCGGTCCTCCGAGGGTACTGGAGTAGGCCGGGCGATGATCCACAACGAGGGATTTTGGATTTCCCGTGCACGAGGGGCGCAGCAGCTCGGGCGACCTGAACTCGAAGCCACTGGGGGCCTTCGGATCGCGCATCACCCGCCCGAGCAGGAACTGAAGCGGGGTGGTGGTCTGGTCTGCCGAGGCTGCATTTAGTGCCGCGACTTTTGTTCTGCAGTCGCCTTGTTTCGGCTGCGCTTTCTTGCGACCGCCGCGTCGTTCACCTGGTTTCGATCCTCGCGGCATGCTACTTTTGTGACTACCTTTCGCTATTTCTTAAGAGTAGACTCTATTAGTCATTTGGGTTCATAGGGCTTCCGCAAACGTTCATCGTGGGACCTCGCTGCCGCTAAGAATCCCTTTCGCCGGAAGATGCCTTTGCGGGCGGGGCCTCCGCCAAGGCTCGTTTTTAAACGCTGCAGAATGGCGTCCGACCAGCAGCAGCATCCCACCGATCTGCGGCAGCAAGGCCAACAAGATGAGGCGAAGCATGGCAAAGTCGTCCGGCGTGGCCGAAGCATGCCGCGGCTGAGATCCACGCGACCAGCTTGATCGCTGCGTCGGTCTGAGGGTCGGCCGCTTGCCCGACGCTCGCCATCGCAGAATCGAGGATCTGGCGCCGTTCGGCGACCGCGGCTTCGCGTTCGCGGCAGAACTTCCCGACGCGACCTTTGCACTCCCGGTCGCGGGCCGCCATGGCGTCCGCTAGCGCGGCCTGGGCGCTCGTGACGGCCGGCGTGACGCGTGACGCGCGCGTCAGCGTCACGTCGCTGATGTTGGTGGAAGCGAAACCAATGCCCGCCGTCACGGCGAAGACGAACGTCACAAGCCAGACGACCCAGCCAACCAGCGCGGTCGCCCGCTGGCCGGCCTGCCATAGCCCAGCGGCGCGTCGAGGGCATAACAAGGGCAACCAGATCAGCAGCCACGCCGACAGCCAGGAATAGCCATCCCGCCACGTCGCTTGACCCCAATGATCGGGCAAACCAACCGTTGATCGCGATGCCGACGGCGCCGAGGGCGAGAGCCGCGGTCGTCAGGAGAACCGGGGCAAGATAGTGCCGTGACGGCGTGACGGTTAGAAGATCGGCCCGTTTCATCCCTATGTTCCACGTGAAACTCGCAATGTCCGAACTGATCGTGCGGCGTGCCGGCAGAGTGGCGGTGATCGCGCTGCACGGCTCGTGCGGCGATGACCAGCCTTCTGCTTAGCTTTGCGCTCCCGGTAAGCCTTGGCGCGTGCAGCCCCGGTTTTGTCCTTCCTTCCACCGGGGACTCGATGAAGGGGTATAACGTAGGCAGTGGTGTCATCAGCCATTGTAGCCGTCCTGGCGAGGGTCAACGATCGATCACCGAGGCGAGGTCAGAGTCGTATCTCCATTCCGCGGCCTCCGTAGAACGCTGGCCGGCTCGGCGAATACACCAGCAGACGATCGTCTTCGCGATATCGCCCACTCGCCGGCCAACCGTGCCAACGCGCTCCCAGGTATCGTACGAAACCCAGATGCCCGGCCGCTTCTCGAATTTGAATTTGCGCGGATCCGCGGTCTTCGACCAATCGAGCAAACTGGCGTAACGCGAATTGGTCGTCGGCACAAAAATCGTCGCCAGATCGCCCGGCGCCGGCGCCGGTGGCGGCAATCGCGCGCGCGCGAAATCCGGCTTCGGCAATTCGCCGAGCTTCCGCAAACGGTCTTGCGGGCCGCTACGCTGTCGCAGTAGACCTTCAGCTCGCCCGCGTTCGGCATGAACGACATGTATTTTTCGCTCGTCATGATGCCGGTTCGCGGATCCGTCACTTCGCGGATCAGATCGGTGTCGTACATGCTTAGAACAGCGGCGACCGCCGCCACGTAGGCGTCCGGATCGTTGGCGTCACCGCGGCGGTAGGAGCCGAACAGCACCTTCGCCCTCTCTGCCGCATAGGCCGCCCGGTGCGGGCTCGTCGAGCGCCGAGATGCGCTGGACGAGGTCGTTCGCTGCGTCGTGTACGGTTCGTCGCCCATTTGACTGTCCTTTCCCATGGAATTTGATTTCGTTTCCGCACCATGTCCGCCACGCGGCATGCCAATCCGCCATCGACGTGCCCTTTGCGCGATGGTGGTTGGCAAATGCAGCGCTCATCTCTTGGATCTTCAGCGGCAGGAAGCCGCACTTAGTCGCGTGGTCAAAATCCAGCTGGTCGAGAGACCAATTGTCCGGCATCTGTGCCCTGGCCTTGGGCCGCTTTTGCTTCGCAGGCCCGATGGCTCCAACCGAGCGAAGCGAGGTATCTTCTATGTATTTAATGTCTTCTGTTTTGCGTCGCTGCTGCGTCGCTACTGCGTCATCTTCGCTTGTGCGCTTCGCGTCGGTTGGCAGACTTACGCGTTGATATTCGTCGTATTTGCAGATGGTGATGACCGTCACGCCTGCGTCGGTTTGTGCGTCGATCATGCCATCGCCGATCAACACCGCCAGAAATCTTCGGACGCTCGGCTCGGACCATCCCCACTTGCTGGCGATGAAACGAAGCGACGCAACAAGCTGCCCGCGGTTCAATTTTATAGGGCGATTGACAATTCGCCGGGTTCGTTCTTTCCAGGCGGCCTCGGACACCAACCACAGCCATGCCTCGCGGCGCGATAGCGGTTTGCTGTCGAAAAACAAGTCGTGGTCCCAGATGCCGCGATCAACAGCGAATACCCCGCGTTCGCTCGACTGTGCCCTCTCATTCAGAGCGTCGTCCTGCACCAACGACATCATGTTCGGCCTCCTGTAACCACCGCGCGGATTCAACCCGTGTTCCTCGGCCGGCTCGGTCAGGTTGCTAAACTCCGACACGCGCGGTCGCACAGGCAAAATGCCCTCACCCAGGCTGACAGCGTTTTGGTCGGCGTTGATCGAGGTTGAATGACGTTCTCTCAACAATGCGAGAACGCGCTCCCGCACAATCTTCGCGTGGCTGATGATCGCCTTGGCGGCATCTTGGTGATGCCGGGCACCATCGAGCTGGGACGATTGGGATACCCCATCAGCGCACCTCGCTTCCGGGGCTGGCCCGGTCGACGCCGAGACCAGCCAGGTCTGCGATCAAGTCGGCAAGCGCCGGATCGACGCCGTAGCGGCCCGCAACGAAGCGACCGCCCATCGTGATCGGGCTCGAACGGCTGACGCCGATGTACTGAGTCGCGGCAGTGGGAATTGGGAACGGATTGAATCCGCGAGGTGTTTTCGGTATAGTTTTTCAAGTTGAAGATCCTTTGGCCCGTGACCACTTGCCGGTGGCGCGGGCCGTTCTCATTCTGAGAAGGGCCCACAAGGGCGACGATAGGGATTTTGGGATTAGGCAGATTTGGGCAGCGAGTTCAGCCAGGCCTCGCCATCGCTGCGGAGGACAATCGTCTTGCTCCCGATCTTGCGCAGCGTGATGCGGCCAGACTTGACCTCGGCGTACAGCTTCGTTTTGCCGATGCAGGCCCACCGGCAAAACTGATCGATAGTCATGGCAGCGGGAGCGATCTCAACGCCGGCGCTGCCGCCATAGCGGCGAGCCAGGTCGGCTGCTAGTTGTTCACCCATGCACCACCTCTTGTTCGGGCCCGTTCGCTTGATTGCGATACGAGTTCACGCGAAGAATTGAGGCCGGTGACGTCGGGCCGTGAGGCCCCACGAAAAGAACCGTGAGCGCTTTACGAATGAATTAATTGTTGCAATGAGTTGGTGAACAAAAAATCTGCATTGACGCCATGACTTTTGGTCATTTTCGATGCTGGCGACGGCGCCTTTCCGCCAGATCTTCAAAACTCCCCCAGACTGATTCGTCGGGTTGTTTGCGCAGGTCCACGCTATGATAGCGGTGATCACCGGTTTCCCGATGAAGTTGGTCGACCGCACGCTGCACGCTTTGACGACTTGCCTTTACTCCCTGTGAGTCAAGAAACTTCACCAAATCGGCGATGAAGTTCTGCTCGGCAGACCACTGTCCTGCGCTTACCAGGACAGCGATCGAAGTGCGGAGATCGCTCTGCTTCGAGGGCCTGCCGATCGGATTCTTCTTGGAACGCGACCGCAAAGATGCGGGAGTGCCGTGATGTGGCCGCTGAGATGGCCAGTTGCGTTTCTTGCTGGCCTTTGCGTACCAGGCTTCAAATTTCTTGCGCCGCAGGTACAGCGCAGACGTCGACAGCGCCGCAAGCAGTTCCGGTGCGATAGGGGTTTTGGCGAAGATGCGTCTGGGTTCGACAGTGAAGTCTGGCAAACCGCCGCGCATTGTAATCATCCGTGTGAGAACGTCATCAAGCGGCACTTGAAGAGGCGTTGGATGCGCTTTCTCTTCGGTCGCAACAGGCAGGACAAACACTGCACAATTTGCCCTGCACAATGGTTTCGTAGATGCACGCGGCCGCGTCCTCGTTTTGCGGCTGCCATCCAATCGAAGGCCGCACTCCCCCTCTTCTTGATGTTGGCTTTGATGCTGGCGACCGGTTTCGGCTCCGGGAGGCCGCCGTACATTCCGGCCTTGAGGCGCGCCACCGCTTCCGAGATCAAGATCAATTCGGCTTCAACGTCGGCATCTCTTCGTTTCATGCTGATACGACTTTGAGCGGCACCACACGTCCACCATGGCGCAGTACGTCGAGGTAATCCGCCCACCACTGCATCATCTTCACGCGCTCATCCCAATAGTCGCCACGAGCATAGGCGCGGCGCACCGCATTCGGGTCGATGTGCGCCAGCGCCGCCTCGATGGCGTTGACGCTCCACTTGCCGCTTTCATTGGTCAACGTGGAGAATGTCGAGCGGAAGCCGTGCGCGGTGGCTTCCTCCTGCGAGAAGCCGATGCGCCGCAGCGCGCCGTTCATCGTGTTCTCGCTGATCGCTCGCTTCACGCTACGCAGGCCCGGAAACACCAGACCGGCCGCGCCGTGTCCCGTGATAGGATGCAGAGCTTTCAGGATGGCCACGGCTTGCGCCGGCAGTGGGATGCGGTGGGGCCGGCGCATCTTCATCCGCTCGGCAGGGATTTCCCACTCGCAGCCATCAAGATCGAACTCCGTCCAACTCGACTTCCGCAATTCGCCTGGGCGACAAGCGAGCAGCGCCATGAGTTGCAGCGCGGCCTTCGTTGTTGGCTGCCCCATAAAGCCGTCAATGGCCCGCAGCAGGCCACCGAACGCCATCGGATCGGTTATCGCGGCTCGGTGTTGGACCTTTGGCGAGGCGATTGCGCCGCGCAGGGCCTGCGTCGGATCGTTATCGGCGCGCGCGGTGGCGATCGCGTAGCGGAACACCGAACCGATGACGGCGCGCAGTCGCTTGGCCGTCTCCAACTTGCCGGCCGCTTCCAGCGGTCGAAGAACCCGCAGGACCTCGCCGGCCGTAATGTCGGCGATCGGCAGCGCCCCCAGATCGGCGTTGGCGAGACCTAACAGCCACTCCAGCTTGCTGGCGGTCGCAGCAGCGACCCCTTCGCGTTTTTTCTTGGCAAGCAATTCATCCGCCACCACCGCGAAGGTGTTGGCGTGCGCCTCCGCTCGCGCTGCCTTCACTTGTCGCTTCCGCGTGGCTGGGTCCACACCGTCTCGTAAGAGGCCCGCCGCCTCATCCCTGCGCTTCCTGGCCGCTTCCAGCGGCACGCCAGCCGGATCCTTGCCGTAGAGCCCGATCGCCAACCTCTTGCGCTTGCCACCGAACCGATAGGCGTAATTCCAGAGCTTTCCGCCCGTTGGCGTCAGCCACAATTGCAGTCCGCCTCCGTCAGACAGAATCGCCAGCCGCTCGCCCGGCTTGGCGTTCTTGATGGCCTTGTCCGTGAGTTTCCCGCCCGCCATGTCCCGCTCCCGAAGTGTGGTCTTTTCGGAATCGCTCGATCAGCCGAGCACCACCAAAAGAACCACAATTTTCGTGGCTGTCAACGAACGGGGAAGAACGAGCGCGAGCGAAATGCAGCGAAAACGATACCGTTTTCAGTATCTTAGGTGATGCAAAACGAACGAGTGGAGAACGGCTGCGAATAGTGAAGTGGTGCCGCAAACAGGACTCGAACCTGTGACCCCGTCATTACGAATGACGTGCTCTACCAACTGAGCTATTGCGGCGGACCAAACGCGGCGTCCGGAAATTGCCCGAAAACGCGCGCACCTGATATCGGGCACGGCCCCGATTGGCAAGAAAAACGCGGGGGCCATGTCGCCCTATTCGCCCGCCCCAGCGGGACAAAAGCCGCGCCAGCCGCCGGCCTGGGCCTTGGACGGGCCGATTTGTTCCGCAAATTCGTCGGGCGCGCCATCCTCGTCGATTCCGGGATCGTCGGGCGCGCGGATGATCGGAATGACCGCCGGAATGCTCGACGGCGTCACCTTGGGAAGATCCTGGCGGTCGCGGAACAGAGGGGCGGCGGTCACCGGGGCGGTTCGGCTGGCGGCGGCGCCGGCGCAGGTTCGGGCACCACGACGGCGGGGGCCGGTTCGGCGGCGACGGGCGGCGGGGCATTGTCCTGCTCGGCGACGGGAGCAGGCTCGATGGAGGCTACGGCCGGCTCTTCCACCACTTCGCCGCGGCGGCTCGACGCGCCGCGGCGCCGGCGCGGCCAGCATCGCTTCCTCGAAGGGCGAGGATTCGATCGTGCTGCTCTTGTCGGACGGCAATGCCGCCACCGGCGTCTGCCACTGGAAGGCATCGAGCCGTCCGGTGACCGGCGACACCGGCCGCCAGCGATCGCGAGACATAGCCGTCCGCGGTCCAGGCCGGATCGTGCAGCGCGCGCACCGCGCGCAGGGTCCAGGCCCGGGCGCGGCCGCTGTCGCCATGTTCGGTGCGTTCGATCTCCGCCATCAGCATCGCCACGCGCTGCGTCGGTGCGGCGACGAACGGCGCCAGCGCCGCGCGCGCCTGGGCGAATTCGGCAGCATCGATCGCGGCGCGCGCGATCGCCAGCGCGCCTTCGATATGGCCGGGCGCTTTCGCCGCCAGCGTCTCGACCCGCACCAGCCGCTGCCGCGCGGAATCGCCGAGTTTCACGTGCGCATAGGCATCGGCAAGATCGGGATGCGGCTGCGCCAGCCAGGCGGCTTCGACGATGCGCATCGAGCGCCGCACCTGATGCGCCTCGCTCTCGAACTTGCTCGCCAGCACCGCGGCCGGCACCAGCGTCGGCGCGAGCTTGATCGCTTCCATCACGCTCTCGCGCGACAGATCGCGGTCGACGTTCTCCAGTTCCAGCGCGCGCGCCGTCAGCAGCACGCCGCGCTGCCGCCGGTAGGTCGCCTTGTCGATCAGCCCGGACGATGATTGTTGTCGAGGATGGTCAGCGCGCCGCTCCAGTCGCCCTTGGCGCAGCGGAAGCCGAGCACCGCATGCGACGCCCAGGTCGACGACGGCGCCAGTTTCAGCGCTTCCTCGGCGATCATGACGGCGGCGACCGGATCGTCGGCGCGCTGCGCCTCGATGAACAGGCCGCGCAGGCCGAGCAGCCGCGTATCCTCGCGCTCGGCCATGGCGCGGAAGGCGCGCTGCGCGCCGTCGCGGTCGCCGTCGAGCTGCGCCGATTGCGCGTGCAGCAGCAGCGCCAGCGGATCCTGCGCCGGCGTGTTGGCGCGCGACTTCGGCATGGGCGCGGGCAGCACTCGAATCGCCATGCCCGATCGCGAGCAGGCCTTGCGTGATGGCGTGGCGGCCGCGGGCGTGACGCCGCTCGCGCCGGCTGCGCCGGATCCGTCCCGGCGTGCGCCAGACCATAAGCAGTATCGTCCACACCAGCAGCGCCGCGACAATGACGATGCCGAGCAACAGCACGAATACCGGCAACGAGGGCCGGGCGCCCCAGCCGCCCCACGACATCACGACCTCGCCGGGCTGATCGGCCACCCACGCCGCACCCGCGCCTGCGAGCGCGATCAGCACCAGAAACAGAATGATCCGGACCATCGGAATCCTTATTGCGTCGGTTTGGCGAGCGCGGCCATGGCGTCGTCGGCGAATTGTCGCGAGGCGGCGAGGGCCGCATCGCGCGCATCGGCCTTGTCGAGCCAGGCTTGCGCCGCGGCGCGGTCGGCGGGCTCCAGCGTTTTCAATTCACGCCGCGCTGATGTCAGATCGTTGCGCAGCGCCGCCGCCGTGACCCGCGTGACGACGCTGCCGCGATCGTTCCCGACGGCATCGGTGCGCTCGATGCGGACCAGCTTCGACGCGCCCGCCTGCAGGCGCTCGATGATCCCCGAACCCGTCGTGGCATTGTCCGGTAGCGGCGGCGACAGTTTTGGCACGATCTCGAGCAACTCGCGACACATGGCATTCGGGTTCGGCACGCCTGAGGCTGCAAAGCGCTCGAGCGGCTTCAACGCGTCGGTATTTTCCGCCAGCGACTTTGCCGCGGCGAGCGGCGCGGCAAAGGGATCGCCGTGCCGGACCGACACATCGAGCAGGGCTGCCGCCACGACGCGGCGTAGCGCCACATCATCGGCCGGCTTGGCATCAGCCGCCTTGGCGTCGGCAATCCTGCTGCCTTGCTGCGCAACCGCGCCTTCGATCTTGGCGATGCGGTCGTTGATGGCAGAAAGATCCGGCGATGCAGCACCGGCGCGCGGCGCGGACTTCACGTCATTGACTGCGGCAGCCAGTTTTTCGCCTTGCACGCGGGTCGCGGCGAGATCGCTGCGCAACGCGGCCAGCGATTTTTCCAGAGCTTCGACACGCGCCGCAGCCGCAGCATCAGCGACGGGCTTGCCGACCTTGGACTCAAGGCCCGCGATGCGGGCGGTGAGATCGTCGATGGCGGCGGCATTGAGCTGTGGCGCGGCAGGTGAAGCCGGCTGAACCGCGGGCCATCCCAGCATCCAGCCGACACCGATCACCAGCGCGGCCGCGACCGCGCCAGAGACGGGGGCAACGATCCAGGGAGAAATGGGTGCAGGGGGAATAGGCGCAGAAACCGGCGGCGAGTCTCGGCGCCGCCGAAGCGGGCTCGGGCGTGGGCTCGGCCGGCGCATCGGCGGCGGCAGGCGTGCGTTTCGCTCGACACTTCGGTGGCCTCGAGATCGATCGTGGGTGGCGCGCGCCGGGGCCGGTCCGAATCGGGCGGCGATCCAGTGTCTTCGGGCCTGTCATCGACCATCGCAGCGGTTCCTCAGCAGTTGGACGCTTGAACTCTAGCAGAATCGGCAATCCGTTTTTCGCCAAAGCCGTTTTGTTTTAGAGCATGATCGTCGAAGCTGGGCACCGGATTTGGGGCAAGATCATGCGCAAATAGACCAATTGCGCCCGATCAGGGCCGCAAAGCACGGTCCAGGGCCTCGAACAGGGCATTTTCGTCCGCGGACGCCGCTGCCGTGACCTGGGTGGCGCCGGCGTCGCGAAGGATGGAGGCGACGGCTGCGGAAATGCAGTATTGCGGCAGCGCCAGCGCCGATATTTCGACGCCGCCGGTCCGCGCCGCGTCCAGAAATGCGCGGGCGCTGCGGCGCGAGTAGTGCAGCACCGCCTCGACCTCGTTCGCCACGAAAGCGTCACAGACCTCGCGCGGCAGGCTGGACACCGGAATCATCCGGTAGGTGGTGTGGGTCACGACGGTAAAGCCTTTTTCGCCGAGCTCGCCGGCAAGATCGCGGGCGAGATCCGCACCCGCCAGATACAACAGCGTGCTGCCTGCTCTTCAATTGCTTCGACTTCACGCCGGCCAGCACGAGATCGCGCAAGGCGGCCGCATCGCCCTTGGCTGCGATCACCTGGCCGAATCCGGCGCCGCGCGCGGCCAATGCCGTATGCTCTCCGACCGCAAACAGCGGCAGTTCGAGCAACCGGCTGCCTTGGAGCTGAGGCTCGATCGCGCGCAGCGCATTGGCGCTGGTGACGATGACGGCGTCGTAGCGCGCGTCGGCATCGTCCTGGAACGGAACGGCTCGAATCGCAGCATCGGCGCCTGCAATACCTCAAAACCCCTGGCGCGCAGGGCGCCGGCGGTGGCCTCGTCGTCCGGATGCGGGCGCGTCACGAGAACGGCCATGTCTCAGGTCTCCGCCGACAAAACTTCAGTCCCACCGGACGATTGCACTTTGAGACCTCGTAATGCTACCGGGTTACGGAAGCGTTGCTTCAACCGATAGCACAAGGGCTGAAATTGGGTAACGACACGCCGATGCTGGTGCTGGGCATCGAGACCACCTGCGACGAGACCGCCGCTGCCGTGGTCGAGCGCCAGAGCGACGGCAGCGGCAGAATCCTGTCCAATATCGTGCGTTCGCAGACCGACGAGCACGCCCGCTTCGGCGGCGTGGTGCCGGAGATCGCCGCGCGCGCCCATGTCGATCTGCTCGACGGCATCGTCGGCAGCGCCATGAAGGAAGCCGGCCTCGGCTTTGCGCAACTATCGGCGGTGGCGGCCGCCGCGGGACCCGGCCTGATCGGCGGCGTGATCGTCGGCCTCACCACCGCGAAAGCGATCGCGATGGTGCACGACACGCCGCTGATCGCGGTCAACCATCTCGAGGCCCACGCGCTGACGCCGCGGCTGACCGACGCGCTGGCGTTTCCCTATTGCCTGTTCCTGGCCTCCGGCGGCCACACCCAGATCGTCGCGGTGATCGGCGTCGGCAACTATGTCCGGCTCGGCACCACCGTCGACGACGCGATGGGCGAAGCCTTCGACAAGGTCGCAAAGATGCTGGCGCTGCCCTATCCCGGCGGGCCCGAGGTCGAGCGCGCCGCGAGCGGCGGCGATGCCAAGCGCTTCGCCTTTCCGCGGCCGATGCTCGGACGCCCGGATGCGAATTTCTCGCTGTCGGGATTGAAGACCGCGGTTCGCAACGAGGCCAGCCGGCTGCAGCCGCTGGAGCCGCAGGACGTCAGCGATCTCTGCGCCAGCTTTCAGGCCGCGGTGCTGGAATCGACGGCCGACCGGCTCGAGCGTCGGCCTGAGACTGTTTCACGAACAATTCGGCGCGCCGCGCGCGCTGGTCGCCGCCGGCGGCGTCGCCGCCAATCAGGCGATCCGCGGCGCGCTGCAGGACGTCGCGGCAAAAGCCCAGACCACGCTGATCATTCCGCCGCCGGCGCTGTGCACCGACAATGGCGCGATGATCGCCTGGGCCGGCGCCGAGCGGCTGGCGCTCGGACTGACCGACACGATGGACGCGCCGCCGCGCGCGCGCTGGCTGCTCGACGCCAACGCCACGGCGCCGGCGGGGTATGGCAACACACGGGCCGCTATTAGCGGGAGAGCTTTCCGATGGCCGCATACGCAATCGGTCGCGGTGATCGGCGCCGGCGCCTGGGGCACGGCGCTGGCGGGCGTCGCCGCGCGCGCCGGACGCGAGGTCGTGCTGTTCGCGCGCGAACGCCGAAATCGCCGCGCGGATCGCAGTCCGACGCGCGCAAATCCACAACTGCCCGGCGTGCGGCTCGACGAACGTATCGCGATCACCAACCGATCGCGGCTGCCGCCAGCGCCGACATCATCCTGATCGCCACGCCGGCGCAGAATCTGCGCGAGGCGGCGATCGCGCTGGCGCCGCTCCTCGAAGGCGGCGACACCCGTGATCGCCTGCGCCAAGGGCATCGAGCACGGCACCCACCAATTCATGACCGAGGTGATCGCGGAAGCCGCACCGCAACGCGCGCCCGCGATCCTGTCGGGCCCGAGCTTTGCCGACGACGTCGCGCGCGGGCTGCCGACCGCGGTGACGCTGGCGGCGAAGGATGAAGCGCTTGCGAGCGAGCTGGTGCAGGCGCTGGGCTCGTCGACCTTCCGGCCCTATCACACCACGGATGTCCGCGGCGTCGAGATCGGCGGCGCGGCCAAGAACGTGCTGGCGATCGCGGCCGGCATCGTGGTCGGGCCGCAAACTCGGCGCCTCGGCGCAGGCGGCGCTGACCACGCGCGGCTTCAGCGAACTGGCGCGGCTCGGGCGCGCCTGCGGCGCGCGCGGCGAAACACTGGCGGGCCTGTCGGGCCTCGGCGATCTGATCCTGACCTGCTCCAGTCCGCAATCGCGCAATTTCGCGCTCGGCATCGCGCTCGGGCGCGGCGAAAAGCCGGCGCGCGGCAAGCTCGCCGAAGGTGAATTCACCGCGCCGGTGCTGGTCGAACTGGCGGCTTCGCAAGATGTCGATATGCCGGTATCAAATGCGGTGGCGGCGATCCTGAGCGGCGCAATGACGATCGACGCCGCGATCGAAGGCCTGCTGACGCGGCCTTCAAGGCGGAGGAATAGACATCGATGAACTACTGGCTGGTGAAATCCGAACCGTCGGCCTGGTCGTGGGACCAGCAGGTCGCGAAAGGCGCCAAGGGCGAGGCCTGGACCGGCGTGCGCAATTTCACCGCGCGGCAGAATCTCGTGAACATGAAGAAGGGCGACCACGCCTTCTTCTATCATTCCAACGAGGGCAAGGAGATCGTCGGCATCGCGGAAGTCATCAAGGAGGCCTATCCGGATCCGACCGACAAGACCGGCAAGTTCGTCTGCGTCGACATCAAGGCCGACAAGCCCTTGAAGACGCCGGTGACGATGGCCGCGATCAAGGCCGACAAGAAGCTCGCCGCCATGGCGCTGGTGAAATATTCGCGGCTGTCGGTGCAGCCGGTCACGGCGGAGGAGTGGAAGATGGTCTGCAAGATGGGCGGGCTGTAGGCTACGACATCGTCGGCCCAGGTATTATACGAACCGCTGGCGCTCACCTAGACCGCAATGTCCCTGAGCCTCCCCGCAGCGGAAAATTTAGCAACTTCAGCGCTCTTATTCCGGACCACGATGCGGCAGCAAGACCGCGGGCGGGGCGAGGAACAGGTCTTGAAATCGGGCTGCAGCAGCATGAGCCCGACGGCGCTCGACGACACGTCGGCGTGTCGCGCTGACGCCGGCGCTCGAAGCCGAGGCCGAGCGGCTGCTGTCGCAACGCACCCGCGACATCCGGTTTTCTCCCGAGATGGTCCGGGCCTATCGCAAGAAGGACCTGGCCGCAGCGCAGCAAGATTGCGCGCGCCTGGATGGTCTGGGTCGCGCTGATCAGCATGGCCTTCGTGCCGATCAGCTACCTGCTCGCTCCCGGACTCGCTTTGGCTCACCGCCGTCATCAGCGGGCTCCTGGTTCCGGCGCTGCACGCCTGTGCCTACCTGGTCTGGCGAAAGCCGCGCAGCGCCGCTGTCGAAGGCCTGTCGCTGCTCCTGCTGATGACCAGCGTCACGATCGCCTACGGCTCCCTCGCCGTCGCCGCCGGCGGCAGCGACTACGAGCGCTTCCTCACCTGCATCATGTACGTGAACACGATCGCGATCGTGGTGTTCAATGTCGACTATGTCTGGTCGCTGTCCCTGATGGTCTGCTCCACGGCGATCTTCTTTGGCTTCGAAATCTTCAATCCCGCGATCAACTATCAGGAAGCGATCGGGACGTCGGTGTTCTATGCGATGGGCATCTTCGCGGCGACGATCGCGCGGAAGACCCAGTCGATCCTCGGTCAAAAAGACCTTCCTGATGTCGCTGCGCGAGCCAGTATCGCAGCGACGCGCTGAAAAGCGCCAATCATCAGCTGGAAATCCTGGCGACACGCGATCCTCTGACCGGGCTCGCCAACCGCCGTTCGGCTACCGATCTGATCGAGAAGCTCTGGCGCGACCCGACAGATCCCGAAAGCCTGCATCGCGTTCATCATGGCGGATATCGACTTGTTCAAGCGGCTGAACGATACCGCCGGCCATGCCGCCGGCGACGAGTGCATCAGGCGGGTCGCCGAAGACGATCGAGAATCGGTGCGATCGGGCGATGACGCCGTGTTTCGCTATGGCGGCGAGGAATTCCTGATCGTGCTCACCCACGCCACGCCCGATCTCGCCTGGACGATCGCGGAACGGATCCGCAGCGCGGTCGAAGCGCTCGCCATCGTCAATCCCGGGATTCGAGCCGGTGGACGGCTGCGCCGGCGTGGTGACGATCAGCCTCGGCGTCGCGTTCGCGCGCGACGATGCCGCGCCGGAGACTGGTCGCCAAATGGGCTGACGACGCGCTCTACGACGCCAAGCGCGGCGGCAGGAACGTCGTGTTCTTGTCGACCGCGCACGCGGCCGATGCACGCCGTCGCCGAATCGTTGCAGCTCGCAGAATCCAGGCAGTTCGCCGACGCGTATCGCAGTCAGGATGGCTTGATGCGCTTAGCGCGCATTCCTGCCGCGCAAGGCGCAGGCAGAGCCGTTACGCCGCCGCCGCCGTCACCACCTGCGCCAGCAGCTGCTCGCGCTTGGACTGCGAGCGGTAGCCCTTCATGGTCGCGGCGAAGCGCTCGAGGATGCCGTCCTCGAACGCGGTGACGATGGTGTCGTGGACGTAGCTCTTGCGGCAGATCGCCGGCGTGTTGGACAGTTCGTCGGCGGCGGCGCGCACCGCGTCCAGCACCTGCTTGCTTGCGGCCGTGGGCGCTGGCCGCCGGCGAAATCCGCGACAGCGATTCCAGCACCACGGCCGACGCCATCAGGGTGCGAAAATCCTTCAGCGAAATCTTGATGCCGGCGATCTCGCGCAGGAACGCGTTCACCGTGGTGGTGCAGACGGCGCGAACGGTGCCGGAGTTATCGCGGTACTGGAACATGCGCTTGCCCGGCACGCCGCGCAGGATGCCGATGGCGCGCACCAGCTTGGCCGCGTCGCATTCCTTGCGCACGGCCTTGCCGCCCTTGGCCTTGAAGGTCAGCACGAGGCAGTCGTCTTCCAGCGTGACGTTGGACTTCAGCAGCGTGGTGGCGCCGCGGGTGCCGTTGAGGCGGGCATAGGATTCGTTGCCCGGCCGGATCGCGGTGCGCGCGATCAGTTCGATCACGGCCGAGAGCGCGAATTCCCGCGTCGGCTCGTCGCCGGACAGATGCATCGAGACGTTGCGGCGGATCTTCGGCAAGCGCCGCGACCAGCCGCGCCAGCCGATGCGCCTTGCGGTGCTCGCGGACCTTTTCCCAATCGGCGTGATAGCGGTATTGCAGCCGGCCCGCGGCATCGCGGCCGACCGCCTGCAGATGCGAAGTCGGATCGGGCGAGTAGCGCACCTCCCGATAGGCCGGCGGCACCGCCATCGAGTTCAGGCGGCGGATGGTGCCGACGTGACGGATCGGCGTGCCGTTGGCGCGAATGAAGGAATAGCTCTTGCCGCGCTTGATGCGGCGGATGGTCAGTTCGTTCTGGTCGCCGAGCGTGAGGCCGTGCTCGCTGGCCAGCGATTCGACCGACATCTTCGGCGCGGCGTTGGGTCGGCGGCAGCAACGTCGACGACGGAATCGGCGGAAACGGGCCGCGTAGCCTCGAAATTCTGCTGATCCATCATGACTGTCGTCGCCTGCTCCGCCTGTTCTGCCGGTAATGCCTGTTCTTGTGGCTTGGTTCCGGTGGGCCGCCCGGCCCCGGGAAGGCCATTTAGGGGGTAACCGGCGCCATTGCGAGTCACGATTCGACCAGCAGCGGTTACTAGATACCGATCATGGGAGCCATTCGCGCGATAACGTTGATTTTTGAGCTGGGTCAAAACGCGATCGTGATCGCCGGGGTGCAGCTGAATCGCGGGCCGTGGAGTCGCCGATTGATCCGACCAAGGTGGGAGACGTTTCCGAAGGTCCTTGTCCGCTTGTCGGCAGCGCCCGCGACGCATAATCGCTGCAACAATCAAGACGGCTTGCGGCTGTCGCGTGCGTTGGCGCCGCAACGAGTGGAGGGGATGATGTCCGAGAAGATTTACGATGTGTCCGCGGATTGGGCCAAGCGCGCTTTCGTCGACGACGCCAAGTACCGGGACATGTACGCCCGCTCGGTCGTCGGACCCCAACGGCTTCTGGGCCGAACAGGCCAAGCGCATCGACTGGATGAAGCCGTTCACCAAGGTCGAGAACGTCTCCTTCGCGCCCGGCAATATCTCGATCAAATGGTTCGAGGACGGCGTGCTCAACGTCGCCTGGAACTGCATCGACCGCCATCTCGCCAAGCGCGGCGACCAGACCGCGATCATCTGGGAGGGCGACGACCCCTCGCAGTCCAAGCACATCACCTATCGCCAGCTGCACGACGAAGTCTGCAGGATGGCCAACATCCTGCGCACCCGCAACGTCAAGAAGGGCGACCGCGTCACGATCTATCTGCCGATGATCCCGGAAGCCGCCTACGCGATGCTGGCCTGCGCGCGGATCGGCGCCATCCATTCGGTGGTGTTCGCGGGCTTCTCGCCCGACAGCCTCGCCCAGCGCATCACCGACTGCCAGTCCAAGATCGTCATCACCGCCGACGAGGGCCTGCGCGGCGGCAAGAAGGTGCCGCTGAAGGCCAATGTCGACGCCGCGATCGCCAAAAGCGGCGGCGTCGACTGGGTCGTCGTGGTCAAGCGCACCGGGGCTGCCGTCGACATGAACCCGACCGCGCGATCTCTGGTATCACGACGCCGCCAAGATGGTGACGACGGAATGCCCGTGCGAGCACATGCACGCGGAAGATCCGCTGTTCATCCTCTATACGTCGGGTTCGACCGGCCAGCCCAAGGGCGTGCTGCACACCTCGGGCGGCTATCTCGTGTTCGCGTCGATGACGCATCAATACGTGTTCGACTATCACGACGGCGACGTCTACTGGTGCACCGCCGACGTCGGCTGGGTCACCGGCCACAGCTACATCCTCTATGGGCCGCTCGCCAACGGCGCCACCACGCTGATGTTCGAGGGCGTGCCGAATTATCCTGACAATTCGCGGTTCTGGAACGTCGTCGACAAGCACAAGGTCAACATCTTCTACACCGCGCCGACCGCGATCCGCGCGCTGATGCAGGGCGGCGACGAGCCGGTCGACGAAGACCTCGCGCAAGATCCTGCGATTGCTGGGCTCGGTCGGCGAGCCGATCAATCCGGAAGCCTGGGAATGGTATCACCGCGTGGTCGGCGACGAGCGCTGCCCGATCGTCGATACCTGGTGGCAGACCGAGACCGGCGGCATCTTGATCACGCCGCTGCCGGGCGCGACCAAACTCAAGCCGGGCTCGGCGACGCGGCCGTTCTTCGGCGTGGTGCCCGAAATCGTCGATGCCGAAGGCAAGGTGCTGGAGGGCGAATGCCTAGGGCAATCTGTGCATCGCAAAGTCCTGGCCGGGCCAGATGCGCACGGTCTATGGCGACCACGCCCGTTTCGAGCAGACCTACTTCTCGACCTACAAGGGCAAATACTTCACCGGCGACGGCTGCCGCCGCGACGCCGACGGCTACTACTGGATCACCGGACGCGTCGACGACGTGATCAACGTCTCCGGCCATCGCATGGGCACCGCCGAGGTCGAAAGCTCGCTGGTGGCGCATGCAAGCCGTCTCGGAAGCCGCCGTGGTCGGCTATCCCCACGACATCAAGGGCCAGGGCATCTACGCCTATGTGACGCTGATGACCGGCAAGGAGCCGAGCGAGGCGTTGCGCAAGGAACTGGTGGCGTGGGTGCGCAAGGAGATCGGCCCGATCGCCTCGCCGGATCTGATTCAGTTCGCGCCGGGCCTGCCGAAGACCCGCTCCGGCAAGATCATGCGCCGCATCCTGCGCAAGATCGCGGAGGACGAACCGTCGAGCCTCGGCGACACCTCGACGCTGGCCGATCCCGCCGTGGTCGACGATCTCGTCGCAGAACCGGCAGAACAAGAAGGGCGCTGCGGTTTAAAGCCCGATCGGTTCCGATCGCGGCGGCACCGAAGCTCCCGGTTTTGGCTGGACGCGTTTCCTTGCCGCGCGGCTTTCTGCCGCAGGAGCGCGTGCGCGGGCCGGCCGTCTCAAGTGCCGCGGCATTTGTCGTGCCGCGGTACGCGCTGGGCGCCGAGAACGCGGGCTCCCATCGAGCCGATCATTTTCAATCCCTCTCGCAAAATTGTGTCGCGGCGCGAATCACAACCTCGTTAATCGTTGTTTCGCGCAATCTCGCGTTGTAGCATTCGGCCGTCTCCCGCCCCCAACCCAGAGGAGAATGATCATGGCCGACGGCCGAAAAGTTTTTTCAGACAGCGTGACCCCGCTTCCAGCCGCAGAAGGCACGACCCACCTTGGTCTCATGGTGGCCGCCGCTAAACCCGAAAATAATAAAGAGCAGATGAAGGTCGTTTTTTCGCTCGCGATCCCCGCCGATGCACAAGCCAAGCTGCAGCAAATGGTTGCGGAGGGGAAAGTGGCGTCGCCGAAAGACATCGCCAAGAATTTCTCGGCCGACCCTGCCGACGCAAAGGCGCTTGCCTCCTGGCTGAAATCCGAGGGCTTCAAGGTCGACAAGATTTCTACCGACCAAACCAGCCTTTATGCGCATGGTACGGTCGAACAGATTCAGAAGAGCCTCAACGTCAACATGGTGCGCGTCACCAAGGACGGCATCACCTACACCGCGGCACAAAACGCCCCCAGCCTGCCCGCGGATGTCGGCAAGAACGTCAGCGCGATCGTCGGACTGCAGCCGTTCCGGCGCGCGCACAAGCAATTCCGCATCTGCACACCGCAGAGCGGCGTGCCCGCGCCGGCCCGGCACACAAAACGCACCGCGGCCAGGACGGCCGCCAAGAAGACCTCCAAGACCGGCCGCAATGGCAAGGCCGCGGCTCCCGCCGCAGCGGTCCCCGTTACCGACGGATATCTCGTGCCCGAAATATTGAAGGCCTATAACGCCGACGGACTTCCGTTGTCCGGCAAAGGCCAGACCATCGCTATCCTGATCGACACGTTTCCGACGCCTGCGGACTTGAAGGCGTTCTGGAAGCTGAACGGACTGAAGACCACCATCAAGCAAATCGAGATGATCAACGTCAACGGCGGCAGCCTGCCGCCGCTGGAAGGCGAGGAAACCCTCGACGCGCAGTGGACATCAGGCATCGCGCCGGGAGCGAAGATCAAGATCTACGCCAGCGGCACGCTGTCCTTCGCCGACCTCGACAGCGCGCTTGATCGCATCATCACGGACCTTGCCACCGAACCCGGGATGCGCCAGCTCTCGATCAGCCTGGGGCTGGGCGAAACATTCATGGCCCCCGACGAGGTCAAGGCTCAATCGCAAAAATTCCTGCGATTGGCGGCATCAGGGGTCAATGTCTTCGTCGCCAGCGGCGATGCCGGCTCCAACCCCGACGCGACCGGACACAGTTCGGGCGGCCCCATCCAGGTCGAATATGAAGCTTCCGATATCAATGTGATTGCGGTCGGAGGCACCACCCTCAACCTGGCTTCCGACGGCAGCGTCGACAGCGAGACGGCCTGGGTCGGCAGCGGCGGCGGACGCAGCGGCTTGTTCAAACGTCAGCCCTGGCAACAGGGAGCTGGCGTCCCTTCCGGCACCGAACGTCTGGTGCCGGACGTCAGCCTCGCCGCGGATCCGAATACCGGAGCCTGCGTGATCCTGCACGGCGTCAGGCGGCAGATCGGCGGAACGAGCTGGAGCACGCCGGTGTGGGCCGGGTTCTGTGCCCTGATCAACGAAGCGCGCGCCAATGCCGGCAAGCCGGCGCTCACCTTCCTGCCTCCGCAGATCTACAAATTATCGGGCAGCGCCAATTTCCGCGATGTCACCGATGGCAGCAACGGAGCGTTCAATGCCGGCAACGGCTACGACATGGTGACCGGCCTTGGCGTGCCTAACGTGAAGCAGCTGGTGTCGAGCCTGAGCTAGGACGGCTGGCCGCCCGACCCGGGCTGGCGCAGCTTGAATGGATTGCGCCGCGCGGCGGAGAGCTTTGCTCCCGCCGCCGGCCTTTTCCTTGTGCAAACTCACGTAATCGTCAGGGCCATCGGCCCCGGCCGGCACGTTTCCTGACGAGTGTTGTTTTCAAGTCATTTACTTTAATTCGAACATTTCCTTTTCTCATCCCATCGAAACGGGTCTCGGACCGGGTGTGGAAACCACCCGGTTAATACACGCGGTTAATATTGCGTGGTGAGACGGCAAACCGGCATTGGCTCTGGTTTTGCGTGACATTTGAGGGCCCCGACAGGGGCGGTTGGGAAACTGGAGAGACTGATGTCGATGAGGATTGCGGTGGCACTGGCTGCCACCATCGGGGCGGCTGTGGTGATGTCTTCGGCGGCCGAAGCGCGGCCGGAAATGGTCGGCGTTCACGGCGACTACACGCCGGGCACGATCGTGGTGAAGACCAACGAGCGCAGGCTTTATCTCATTCTCGATTCCGGCCACGCCATGCGCTATCCGGTCGGCGTCGGCAAGTCGGGCAAGCAGTGGGCGGGCACCACGCGGATCGACGGCAAATATCGCAACCCGGCCTGGTCTCCTCCGAGGGAAGTCAAGCACGACAAGCCGGGCATCCCGGACGTGATCCCCGGCGGCTCGCCGCACAATCCGATGGGCGTCGCTGCGATGACCCTGGCCGGCGGCGAATACGCCATCCACGGCACCAACATGCCGGGCTCGGTCGGCGGCTTCGTGTCCTACGGCTGCATCCGCATGCTCAACGCCGATATCACCGACCTCTATCAGCGCGTTTCGGTCGGCACGACCGTGATGGTCACGCGCTGATCCGAGAAGGTCGCACTGGAATACAAAAAGCCGCGCCGATGCGCGGCTTTTTCGTTCTGCGGCGCTATGCCAGCCCCCGGCATGTACCCGCCCCCGGTAGGCCATTGGCCGAATCGGACGGCCGACGAGAATTTACCCTCTCGTATCGGCATATAGTCCCAGTCCGGACCAAGTCGCGACCGATTGCGCTCAAAAATCCGAGGCGATGCCTTTTCGCTCCCAGTCGCCATAGCGGGTCGGTTCCGGGCCGCCTGGACCCTGAAACTCCTTCGGCGCCGGTTTGGCATTGGCCTCGGCGGCCTTCCGCCGCGCTTCGGCTTCGGCGAGCGCGCGCTGCGCGGCCGGCGGCAGCGGCTTGCGTTCTCCAGCAGTCGACGAGGAGGGATCGTTGGTCATCTCACACTTTCCCAGCACCATCTGTTTCTCAATTAGGGACGCACAGACCACATCACAATCGTGAAATAGTCGAGGCAATTCTTACATTTGGCATATTCGCATGCCAAAGCTGTTTTTCATTTCAATGGCATGCGCCGAAACCCTGCTCAGCACCTTTCCGAGATATTTCTGCGTCATGCCTCCTTCAAGATTTGCAGTTCCCGCCGAAGTGCCCGGTCTCGCGGCGCGGCGGATCGCCGCCGACATTCTCGACGGCGTGCTGCACAAGCACCGCACCCTCGACGATCAGCTTGATGGCGCCGGCGCCCATCCCGGCCTGAAGACGCTGGCCGATCGCGACCGCGCCCTGATGCGGCGTCTGGTGGCGACGATTTTGCGGCGGCTCGGCACGCTCGGTCATGTGCTGTCGCGGCTGCTCGACCGCGGCATCCCGACCGATGCGCCGCGCGCGCAGAGCGCGCTGCTGATCGGCGCCGCGCAGATCCTCTGGATGGATGTGCCCGATCACGCCGCCGTCGATCTGTCGGTGCGGCTGGTGCAGTCGGACCGCCGGGCCGCGAAATATGCCGGGCTCGTCAATGCCGTGCTGCGCCGTTGCGCGCGTGAAGGCCAGCCGCTGATCGACGAGGTCAAGGCGCAGACGCTCGATATTCCGCCGTGGCTGCTGGCGCGCTGGATCGCGCATTACGGCGAGGCCGCCGCGCGCGAGATGGCGCTCGCCATCGGCCATGAGCCGTCGCTCGACATCACCGTGAAATCCGACCCGCCGCAATGGGCGACCCGTTTGCACGGCGAAACGCTGTCGACCGGAACCGTGCGCACCCTGCTGCAGGGTTCGGTGACGATGCTGCCGGGCTTTACCGAGGGGCACTGGTGGGTGCAGGACGCCGCCGCGGCGTTGCCGGCGCGGCTGTTCGGCGACATCAGCGGCAAGGCGATCGTCGATCTCTGCGCCGCGCCCGGCGGCAAGACCGCGCAATTGGCGCTGGCCGGCGCCCGCGTCACCGCGGTCGACCGTTCGCCCGGCGCGGATGGCGCGGCTGCGCGACAATTTTGCGCGGCTGTCGCTGGAAGCCGAGACGGTCGTGACCGACGCGGCCGAATGGCCGAGCGAGGGTGGCTTCGACGGCATCCTGGTCGACGCGCCCTGCACCTCGACCGGCACCATCCGCCGCCATCCCGATGTGGCCTGGCTGCGGCAGGAGACCGACATCGCGGCCCTGACCGCACTGCAAAAGCGATTGCTGCAGAAGGCGGTCACGCTGCTCAGGCCGGGCGGCACGCTGGTCTATTGCACCTGTTCGCTGGAACCGGAGGAAGGCGAGCAGGCGATCGCCGCGCTGCTGGCCGCTGAGCCTTCGGTGCGCCGCGCGCCGATCGAGGCCGGCGAAGTCGCGGGCCTCGCCGAAATCATCACCGCCGATGGCGACCTGCGTACCCTGCCCTGCCATTTGCCGCACGCCGACCCACGGCTCGGCGGGCTGGACGGCTTTTACGCGGCGCGGCTGGTTAAATCCTGATCTTAAACCGGAATTTTGCGACACCGGGGTGATTCGCGGGGTTTCAAGATGGTGTCTTGTCGGCGTTTCCGGATTAAAAGGATTCGCCAGAAGATCCTCCTCCCCCAAGGTTAGGCGTGTCGGTCGCTCAACGCAGACGCATCTCGACGCTGATCATAGGCCGCTTTGCGCGGAACGTACTGGCGCGCGCCAGCGGCAGTACGGTGGCGCTGTCGCGGCTGTGGCCGGGCCGTACCGATCGCCTGATCATCGCGCCGCACGATCTGCGCACCGCCGACGCCACCCGCGCCGCCGAAATCTATGCCGGCCGCTTCGTGTTCGCCGGCAAGATCGTGACCTGCCATGGCCGCTCGATCTTCGATCTCGAGCCGCCGTCGGAAGATTGGGAAGTGGCGCTGCTCGGCTTCGGCTGGCTGCGGCATCTGCGCGCCGCCGATACCGCGCTGACCCGCGCCAATGCGCGCGCGCTGGTCGACGACTGGATTTCGAATCCGGCGCGCAGCCGGCCGCTGGAGCGCCGCGCCGACGTGCTGGCGCGCCGCGTCATCTCGCTGTTGTCGCAGGCGCCGCTGGTGCTCGGCGATACCGACGGCAAATTCTACCGGCGATATCTGCGCGGGCTGACGCGCGAGATCCGCTACCTGCGCTATGCGATGCTCGATATCGCCGACGGCGTGCCGCGGCTGCAGGTGCTGATCGCGCTGTGCTACGCCTCGCTCTGCCTCGCCAATCAGGCGCGGCATATCCGCTCGGCGACGCAAAAACTTTCCGACGAATTGCAGCGGCAGATCCTTCCCGACGGCGGACACATCTCGCGCAATCCCGGCGCGCTGATCGAACTGCTGATCGATTTGCTGCCGCTGCGCCAGACCTTTGCCGCGCGCAATATCGCGCCGCCGCCGGCGCTGCTGAACGCGATCGACCGCATGATGCCGATGCTGCGCTTCTTCCGTCACGGCGACGGCAGCTTTGCGCTGTTCAACGGCATGAGCAACGCGCCGTCCGACCTGGTCGCGACGCTGCTGGCCTATGACGACACCCATGGCGCGCCGATGGCGCAGCATGCCGCATACCGGTTTTCAGCGCCTCGATGCCGGCGCGATGACGGTCATCATGGACACCGGCCCGCCGCCGCCGCCCAGTGTCAGCCAGGACGCCCATGCCGGCTGCCTGTCGTTCGAACTGTCGTCCGGGCCGAGCCGGATCGTGATCAATTGCGGCATGCCGTCGACCGGCCGCGACAACTGGCGCGCCTTTGCGCGCAGCACGGCGGCGCATTCGACGCTGACCTATCACGAGACCTCGTCCTGCCAGTTCGTCGAACTGTCGGCGATGAAGCGGCTGCTGCAGGGCGCGCCGATCGTCAGCGGTCCCGCCAACGTGGAAAGCTATCGCGAGGTGGTGGCGAACGGCGATCTGCTGACCACGTCGCATGACGGCTATCTTGCCGCGGTTCGGCGTCGTGCATCGCCGGGTGCTGATGGTCGCCCACGACGGCACGCGGCTCGACGGCGAGGACACCCTGTCGCCGGCGCCCGGGCGCGCGAATCAAGGGCAACGAGACCGACTACGCGCTGCGCTTTCACCTGCATCCGTCGGTGAAGGCGAGCCGGCTCAGCGATGCGCGCGGCGTCATGCTGGTGCTGCCCAACCGCGACGTCTGGACCTTCGAGGCGCTCGACGACAAGGTCGATCTGGAGGACAGCGTGTTCCTGGCCGGCAATGACGGCCCCCGCCGCACCGCCCAGATCGTGATCCGGCAGGATTCGCGCGCCGCCTCCTCGATCCGCTGGAGTTTCGTGCGCTCGTCGACATCGGCCTCGGCAACGACGGCAGCGCAACGCAGGCGGAGCCGGAACTGCCGCAGGTGCCCGCCGTTGACGCCGTAGCAATTGCTACATTGTTGCGTGATCCGGACCTTCAAGGCAAAGCCCTTTCGGAATTTGGACAAAGGGCAAAGTTCGAAGATCGATACGAAAATGCCAACGCATTTGCAGCTGACCGTCGATGTCGCATGCGGCTGGGAAATGAACGTCCCAGGCTCGATTGCATTGACGGGTTCGATCCGACGCTATTCGTCCACGTCAATGGCGTTGGTCATCGCCTTCGATCGAAGATGGCGAAGCCTGTCGCTCGATTTCGAGCATTACTAAAGGAGCAAACATGGTCTATGCGGCGAAGCGCGGCAGAATCGCTGCCCTACTCATCCGGGCGCGCTGCTGCGCGATGAGATCATTCCGGCCACCGGCCGGACCAAGTCGGAAATAGCCGGACTGCTCGGGATTTCGCGTCAGCATCTCTACGACATCCTGCAGGGAAAAAAGCCGGTGTCCCCGGCCGTAGCGGTCCGGCTCGGCAAGCTTTTCGGCGATGGCGCGGGAATCTGGACGCGGATGCAGGCGCGCGTACGATACCTGGCACGCCGAGCGCACCGAGGATGTCAGCCACATCCCGACCATCAAGGCAAAGGCCGCTTAGGACGAAGCCGCGGCGGACCCTCGAGCTCCGCGATTTCGGCACGCCCGGACAGATTTCCACACCCGGCCTTTTCCTGGCCTTCTCCGGTTTCTTGCGCGGTTTCGTGGCCGCCAAAACCGTGCTACCCGGCGGCTATACCTAGCCAGGAACTTCCTCCATGACCGACCATCCGCGCCGCGTGACCCGCGCTCTGTTGTCCGTTTCCGACAAGACCGGGCTGATCGAATTCGCCCGCGCGCTGGCCGGCCACGGCATCGAGCTCGTCTCCACCGGCGGCACCGCCAAGGCGATCGCGGCGGCCGGGCTGAAGGTCAGCGACGTCTCGGAACTGACCGGCTTTCCGGAAATGATGGACGGCCGGGTCAAGACGCTGCATCCCAAGGTGCATGGCGGCCTGCTCGCGATCCGCGACAACGCGCGAACATGCCGAGGCGATGAAGGCGCACGGCATCGCGCCGATCGATCTGCTGGTGGTCAATCTCTATCCGTTCGAGGCGACCGTCGACAAAGGCGCCGGCTTCGAGGACTGCATCGAGAATATCGACATCGGCGGCCCGGCGATGATCCGCGCCGCGGCGAAGAACCACGACGACGTCGCGGTCGTGGTCGAAGCCAGCGATTATCAGGCCGTGCTCGACGAACTCGCCGCCAACAAGGGCGCGACCACGCTGGCGCTGCGCCGCCGTCTCGCCGCCAAGGCCTATGCCCGCACCGCCGCCTATGACGCCGCGATCTCGAACTGGTTCGCGCGTCGAGCTCAAGACCGACGCGCCGGATTTCCGCGCCTTCGGCGGCCGGCTGATCCAGGCGCTGCGCTACGGCGAGAACCCGCACCAGACCGCGGCGTTCTATCGCACGCCGGACAAGCGCCCGGGCGTCGCCACCGCGCGGCAGCTGCAGGGCAAGGAACTGTCCTACAACAACATCAACGACACCGACGCGGCCTATGAATGCATCGCCGAGTTCGATGCCGGCGCGCACCGCGGCCTGCGTCATCGTCAAGCACGCCAATCCCTGCGGCGTCGCCGAAGGCGCCGATCTCGTCAGCGCCTATCGCAAGGCGTTCGCCTGCGACACCGACCTCGGCCTATGGCGGCATCATCGCGCGTCAACCGCACGCTCGATGCCGACGCCGCGCGCGCCATCACCGAAATCTTGACCGAGGTGATCATCGCGCCCGACGCCACCGAAGAAGCGATCGCGATCATCGCGCAAGCGGCAGGAATCTGCGGCTGCTGCTGGCCGGCGGCCTGCCCGATCCGCGCGCGGCGGGCCTGACGGCGAAGACCGTCGCCGGCGGCTTGCTGGTGCAGAGCCGCGACAACGCCGTGGTCGACGACATGACGCTGAAGGTCGTGACCAAGCGCGCGCCGACCGACGCCGAACTGCGCGATCTCAAATTCGCGTTCCGCGTCGCCAAGCACGTCAAGTCGAACACCATCGTCTATGCCAAGGATCTCGCCACCGTCGGCATCGGCGCCGGCCAGATGAGCCGGGTCGATTCCGCGCGCATCGCCGCGCGCAAGGCGCAGGATGCCGCCGACCGAGCTGAAGCTCGCCGAGCCGCTGACCAAGGGCTCGGTGGTCGCGTCCGACGCGTTCTTCCCGTTCGCCGACGGCATGCTGGCCTGCATCGAAGCCGGCGCCACCGCCGTGATCCAGCCCGGCGGATCGATGCGCGACGACGAAGTGATCAAGGCCGCCGACGAGCACGGCATCGCCATGGTGTTCACCGGGTGTCAGGCATTTCCGGCATTAGCAAGTTCGTCGTCCCGGCTCAAGGCCGATCGACGACGTGTCTCGCACCCTCGCCAGCAGCGCCAGCCCCGCGACGAAGAACACCACCAGCACCGCCATGCCGGCCTTCTGGCTCGCGGTGACCGCGGTGATCGATGCCGATCAGCAGCGGGCCGATGAACGAGGTGACTTTTCCGGTCAGCGCGAACAGTCCGAAATATTGCGCGATGCGATCCTTCGGCGCCATGCCGAATCAGCAAGCGTGCGCGACGCCGCCTGCAGCGGCCCGCCGGCGGCGCCGATCAGGCAGCCGAGCACGAGATAGGCGCGCTCGGCGGCGCCGGCAAACAGCGCGCCGCCCGGCACGCGGCGGCGCGACCTTGACGAACAGAATCGAATCCTTGTCGACCAGCAGGATCGCGACGATCGCCAGCAGCAGGATCAGCATGCTGCCGGCGATCACCCGCTTCGGCCCGAGCGCGTCGTCGAGCTTGCCGCCGAGCCACGCGCCAAAGGTGCCGGCGATCGCGAGGATGATGCCGAAGGTGCCGATCTGGATCGTGTTCCAGCCGAAGGTGCCGGCGGCATAGATGCCGCCGAACGCGAACAGCGACACCAGGCCGTCGGTGTAGATCATGTTGGCGAGCAGAAACGCCGCCATCGATTTCTGCTGCGGCAGTTCGCGCAAGCGTCTGCTTCAGCTCGGTCAATCCTTCGCGCAGCGCCTCGCGCACCGGGCGCTTGCGCCGGATAATCCGGCGTCAGCAGAAACATCGGCAGCACGAAGATGATGAACCAGATCGCCGGTCAGCGGGACCGGTGATGCGATCGCCCTGATGGGTGACGGGATCGAGCCCGAACAGCGGCGTGAATCCGAACAGCGTGCGCCCGGTCTCGGGATTGGCGGCGAGAAAGCCGAGCACCAGGATCAGGCTGAGGATGCCGCCGACATAGCCGGTGGCCCAGCCGGTGCCGGACAGCCGCCCGATCTGGTCCGGCGGCACCAGCGTCGGCATCATCGCATTGTTGAACACGGTGGCGAATTCGACGCCGACGGTCGCGATCGCGTAGGCGAGCAGCAGCGGCGGAATCACGCTGGGATCGCCGGGCTTGCCGAACCACATCAGGCCGGAGCCGATCACCAGCAGCGCGCCGAACGCCGCGATCCACGGCTTGCGGCGGCCGCTGGCGTCGGCGATCGCGCCCAGCACCGGCGACATCAGCGCGATCACCAGGCCCGCCGCCGCGGTGGCAAAGCCCCACAGCGACTGTCCGCTGGCCGGATCGGGCGCCACATGGGTGGCGAAATAGGGCGCGAACACGAAGGTCGTGATCAGCGTGAAATAGGGCTGCGCGGCCCAATCGAAGAAGATCCAGCTGATGACGGCGGAGCGCGGCGGATAATTCTGCGGCATATCGGCGATGCCTGCATCCGAAGCCATCACCGCCATGCCAAAATGTCCTCATCGCAGATCACGAGGAGGCGTTTTGCCTGCGCGCGGCGAACCCATATAGCATGCGACGGCACGACGGCCTTGCGAATTCCGACTCCGGCTCCAACCCGCGGCGGAATTTTGATGATCTTCTTGCACAGGCGACGGCGTCAGATACTCGCTGGCCATCGCGCTTGCTGGTTGCGATCTGCGCTGCCTGCCGCCGCACAGGACGCGCCGCGGCGATTCTACACGCCTCCGCACCGGCGCGATCCATTCATGCCGTCGCCGCCGAACACGGCATGGTGGTGGCGCAGGAGAAAATCGCGGCGCAGATCGGCGCCGACATGTTGCGGCGCGGCGGCAATGCGGTCGATGCCGCGGTCGCCACCGGCTTTGCCATGGCCGTGACCTATCCGCGCGCCGGAAATATCGGCGGCGGCGGCTTCATGGTGATCCATTCGGCCGAGCGCAACGAGGACATCGCGATCGATTATCGCGAGACCGCGCCGGCGGCGACCACGCCGGACATGTTTCTCGGGCCCGACGGCAAGCCCGATACCGACGAAGTCGCGCAATTCCGCGCTCGGCATCGGCGTGCCCGGCACCGTCGCCGGACTGGCGCTGGCGCTGGAGAAATACGGCTCCGGCAAATTCACGCTGGCGGAGATTGCTGCAAGCCGGCGATCGAGCTGGCGCGCGACGGCTTTGTCGTCACCGACGACATCGCCGACACCCTGCCGGACCTGTATCGCCGGCTGGCGCGCTGGCCGACTTCGGCCAAGATCTTTTCGCGCGCCGACGGCACGTCCGCTGCAGCGACGGCGACAGGCTGGTCCAGAGCGATCTCGCGGCGACGCTTGTCGGCGATCGCCGAGCAGGGGCCGCGCGGATTTTACGAGGGCCCGGTCGCCGAGAAACTCGTAAAGGCGATCAGCGATGCCGGCGGCATCATGACGCTGGACGATCTCAAATCCTATCAAGCCGCGATCCGCGCGCCGGTGCGCGGCAGCTATCGCGGCTACGACATCGTCTCGATGCCGCTGCCGTCGTCCGGCGGCATCGTGCTGCTGGAAATCGCTCAACATCCTCGAAGGCTTTCCGCTTGCCGACATGAAGCAGGGCTCGGCGCCCTCGCTGCATCTGATGATCGAGGCGATGAAGCGCGCCTATGCCGATCGCGCGCGCTATCTCGGCGATCCCGCTTTCGTCAACGCGCCGATCGCAACCCTGATGCTCGCAAGGATTACGCCGCCAAGCAACGCGCCAGCATCGATCCCGACCGCGCGACGCCGTCGACCGATATGCTTGCGGCAACGCCGCCGCGCGAAGGCAGCAACACCACGCATTTTTCGGTGGTCGACTGCCAGGGCAACGCGGTCAGCAACACCTACACGCTGAATTTCCCCTATGGCGTCGGCCTGGTCGCCGACGGCACCGGCGTGCTGCTCAACAACGAACTCGACGATTTCACCGCGGCGCCCGGCGCGTCCAACGCCTTTGGCCTGGTCGGCTTCGAGGCCAATCTGCCCGGCCCCGGAAAGCGGCCGTTGTCCTCGATGTCGCCGACCATCGTGCTGAAGGACGGCAAGCCGGTGCTGGTGACGGGCTCGCCCGGCGGCAGCCGCATCATCTCGACGGTGCTGCAGGTCGATCGTCAACGTGCTCGACTACAAGATGGATGTCGCGGCCGCGGTCGCCGCGCCGCGCGTGCACCATCAATGGCTGCCGGATGAGGTCCGGGTCGAGCACGGATTTCCACGAAGACGTGCTGGCCGAGTTGAAGGCCAAGGGCCATCGCGTGGTCGAACCGCTGGGCCAGACCTCGGCCAATTCGATCGCGGTGACGCCGTACGGATTGCTCGGCGCGCCCGATCCACGGACCCGTGGCGCGGAAGCGGCGGGATAGCAATCACGACCGGCGATTGCTGATGACAGCGTCCGCGATCGGCGTAGATTTGCGCTACCCCGCGCAAGCCGGCCGGCGGGGTGCAGACCAAAGCCGGCTGAAAAGTTCTCCGGGGAGAACGTCATGAGCCACCGCCGAGCCATCGGGCGCGATCGAAGTCGCCGCCGATCGAAGACACCAGCCTTCTCGCGTTCTATCGCGACATGAACCTGCCGGAACGGCGGACGTTCTGGGCCTGCGCGTCGGGCTGGGCGCTCGACGGCATGGATTTCATGATCTATCCGCTGGTGATCGGCACCATCATCGCGCTGTGGAAGGTCGATCCCGGCACCGCCGGCCTTGCCGGCACGGTGACGCTGTTGGCTTCCGCCATCGGCGGCTGGCTCGGCGGCTATCTCGCCGACCGCATCGGCCGGGTCAGGACCCTGCAGTTCACGATCCTGTGGTTCTCGTTCTTCTCGCTGGTCTGCGCCGTGGTGCAGAATTTCGATCAGCTCCTGATCGCCCGCGCGCTGCTCGGTCTCGGCTTCGGCGGCGAATGGGCCGCGGGCGCGGTGCTGATGGGCGAAGCGATCCGCCCGCAATATCGCGGACGCGCGGTCGGTTCGGTGCAATCGGGCTGGGCGGTCGGCTGGGGCCTTGCGGTGCTGTCGCAGGCGATCCTGTTCTCGTATCTGCCGCCGGAGAGCGCGTGGCGCTGGATGTTCGCGATCGGCGCGCTGCCGGCGCTGCTGGTGTTTTATCTGCGCCGCTACGTCACCGAGCCGGAGATCGCCGCCGCGACCCGCGCCAAGCAGACGCGTCGGGCGACCGGCCCGCGCTGTGGGAGATTTTCTCCGGCCCGATTCTCAAGACCACGATCCTGGCGTCGCTGATGGCGACGGGATGCCAGGGCGGCTATTACGCCATCACCTTCTGGGTGCCGCGCTTTCTCACCACCGAGCGCAAGCTGTCGATCGTCAGCTCCACCGGCTATCTCTCGGCGCTGATCATCGGCTCGTTCGTCGGCTATCTCGTCGGCGCCTGGCTTGCCGACCGCATCGGGCGGCGCAATCTGTTCCTGATCTTCTCGCTCGGCGCCATCGCCGTGGTGCTGCTCTACACCCAATTGCCGCTGACCAACGAGGTGCTGTGGCTGCTCGGCTTCCCGCTCGGCTTCTTCGCTTCCGGCTACTTCTCCGGCGTCGGCGCGTTCCTCACCGAACTCTATCCGACCCGGCTGCGCGGCTCGGGCCAGGGCTTTTGCTACAATTTCGGCCGCGGCATCGGCGCGCTGTTTCCGTTCCTGGTCGGCGCGCTCTCGACCTCGACGTCGCTGGCCAACGCGATCGCGATCTTCGCGGTGGCGGCCTACGGCGTGTTCTTCATCGCCGCCTTTGCGCTGCCGGAAACCCGCGGCCGGGTGCTGCACGCGGATGGTTGAATGTTGGGCCCTGAATTGGCAACGACAAAGGTGCGCCCCCTCTCCCATGGGGAGAGGGTTGGGGTGAGGGGGGTACGGTCTATCGATAGTCTGTAACCCCTCACCCGACGCTTCGCGTCGACCTCTCCCGATGGGCGAGGTGAACAAGAGACTACTTCGAAAATTAGCTGGAGGCCTCCCATGACATCCCTCAAAGGCAAGACGCTGTTCGTCTCCGGCGGCAGCCGCGGCATCGGGCTTGCGATCGCACTTCGCGCCGCGCGCGACGGCGCCAATGTCGCGATCGCCGCCAAGACCGCGGAGCCGCATCCGAAACTCAAAGGCACCATCTACACCGCCGCCGATGAAATCCGCGCCGCCGGCGGCAAGGCGCTGCCGGTGCTGTGCGACATCCGGGACGAGGCCCAGGTGATGGCGGCGATCGACAAGACGGTCGCCGAATTCGGCGGCATCGATATCTGCGTCAACAACGCCAGCGCCATCAGCCTGACCAATTCGCAGGCGACCGACATGAAGCGGTTCGACCTGATGATGGGTATCAACACCCGCGGCACCTTCATGGTGTCCAAATATTGCATCCCGCATCTGAAGAAGGCGGCAAACCCGCACATTCTGATGCTGTCGCCGCCGCTCGACATGAAGGCAAAATGGTTCGAGCACTCTACCGCCTACACCATGGCGAAGTTCGGCATGAGCATGTGCGTGCTCGGGCTGTCGGGCGAGCTGAAATCCGCCGGCATCGCCGTCAACGCGCTGTGGCCGCGCACCACGATCGCGACCGCCGCGGTCGGCAATCTGCTCGGGCGGCGACGCCATGATGCGCGCCAGCCGCACGCCCGAGATCATGGGCGACGCGGCGTATGCGATCTTTACAAAACCGTCGCGCGAATTCACCGGGCACTTCTGCATCGACGACAAGCTGCTCTACGCCAGCGGCGTGCGCGACTTCGAGCCGTACCGCGTCGATCCGTCGGTGCCGCTGATGTCGGATTTCTTCGTACCCGACGACGACGTGCCGCCGCCCGGCGTCACCGTGCAGGCGCTGCCCTCGGTTGGCGCGGCGCAGAAGACGGGCTAGAACCGCTGAATTGTCCGGCGGCCGGAGATATGTGTGGGCTGGCGAAAGTGGATCGGTATCGGGCTGGTGCTGGCGGTGCTGCCGGCGGCCGGCATCATCTTCCGTCCTGATCGCGCCATTCGCGTCGCCACCGGCGTGGTCGCACATAACGTCTGCTCCAAGACCTTTGTCTCCGGCCTCGATCCGCAAACCGTGTTTACGGAGACCATTGCCCGCGATGGCCTGCGCCGCTTGCGCCATGTCCTCAAGTTTCATGTCGATCGGACCGCCAAAACGGTCGATGCGTCGGTGGCGGGACTGTTCACCAGCCGCGCCGTCTTTCACGACGGCCTCGGCTGCGTGCTGCCGCACGGCTCCGAGCGCCTTACATTGCAAGGAGCGACATCGATGCGCTGAAAGCGCCGAAATCACCGCCGTTGCTGGCGGAGATCGCCGGCCCGGACATCGTGCAGCCGTCGGACCCCGCGTTGAAGGCCGCGCTCGATCATGCCTTCGAGGAACCCGCCGAACCGCCGTTTCGGCGAACCAAGGCCGTGGTCGTGGTGCTTGACGGCAAGGTGATCGCCGAGCGTTACGCCGCCGGCATCGGCGTCGATACGCCGCTGCTGGGTTTTTCGATGACCAAGTCGGTGATCAACGCGCTGATCGGCATCATGACCCAGCAGGGCCTGACGTCGCCGTCGCTGCCGGCGCCGGTTCCGGAGTGGCGCGGTCCAAACGATCCCCGCCGCGAGATCGAGGTCGAGCATCTTATGCGCATGACCACGGGGCTGGCGCTCGACGAAACCAATTCCGGCTTCGATCCCTCGAGCCAGATGGTCTACCTGCATGACGACATGGCCGGCTTCGCCGTCAATGCGCCAGCTGATCGCGCCGCCGGGCACGCGATGGCACTACAGCAGCGCGACCACGCAGATCCTGGCGCGCATCGATCCGCGACGCGGCCGGCGGGCCGGAGCAGACGCTGGCGTTGGCGTGGCGCGAATTGTTCAATCCGCTCGGCATGCGCAACGTCACGCTCGAGTTCGACGGCGCCGGCACGCTGCAGGGATCGACCTACATGCTGGCGAGCGCGCGGGACTGGGCCAAATTCGGCTTGCTGTATCTGAATGACGGCGTGGTCGGCGGCAAACGCATCCTGCATGAGGACTGGGTCGACTTCTCCGCCGCCGCCACGCTCGACACCGATTATGGCGCCGGCTTCTGGACCAATCGCAGCGAGCACCCCAATGCCAAGGGCCGCGTCCGAGCCGGCATGCCCCGCGATGCGTTCTTTGCGTCCGGCGATCTCGGCCAGCGCATCGTGATCATGCCGTCGCAGCATCTGGTCGTGGTGCGGCTCGGCGACAGCGTCGATCCCGACCGGCGATATTCGCGGGCTCGAGCGGCTGGTGAAGGAAGTGATCGCGGCGGTGCAGCGCTGAATTCGTCATTGCGAGCCAACGGGTCGCGCGAGTGCGCGCCCGATGACAGGCTCCGCGAAGCAATCCATCTTGCCGCGCAAAGAAAGAGTGGATTGCTTCGGCGCTTCGCTCCTTGCAATGACAGGCGAAGGATGATGGTTCACCGCCCGATCGTGTACGGCCCGCCCTTTTCCAGCGCGCGGATATAGGCCGGGCGCGCGTGGATGCGCTCGAGGAACGCCATCGCCTTGGGATGACCCTGATCTCCAGCCCGCCGCGCGCGGCGGCGGCTTCCAGCGGAAAGCTCATCTGGATGTCGGCGCCGGTGAATTCGGCGCCGGCGAACCATTCGCTCTTGCCGAGTTCGTCTTCCCAGAACGCCATGTGCTGCTTGAGCTGCGGATTGACCAGCGTGGTCAGCGCCTGGTTGGAGACCTTGCGCACCAGCGGCCGCAGCAGCGCCGGCGCGCGCTTCGGCATCAGCGTGAACAGCAGTTTCAGCAGCAGCGGCGGCATCGCGGAGCCTTCCGCATAATGCAGCCAATAGGTGTAGCGCAGCCGCTCCGGCGTATTCGGCGGCGGGATCAGGCGGCCATTGCCATAGGTGTCGATGATGTATTCGACGATCGCGCCTGATTCGGCGATGGTGTTGCCGTTGTCGGTGATGACGGGCGATTTGCCGAGCGGATGAATCTCGCGCAGCTCTTTCGGCGCGCGCATGTCCGGCTGCCGCTGATAGCGGACGATCTCGTAGGGAATGCCGAGTTCTTCGAGCAGCCACAGCACGCGCTGCGAGCGGGAATTGTTGAGATGATGAACGGTCAGCATGGATGTCCCCCCGACTATTAGCGCGTTGCGCGGGGGCTTGGTGCCAGCCGGGGGCGGGAAAGTCGAGATGCCTCCGGGAAAGGCGCATGGCAATATATTTACCCGGATGATATTGACATATCAATTTATCCGGGTAAATTTAGACTGAGGAAATTGAGGTTCAACCGATGATTCAGAGCGCTCCCCCGCAGTTTACCGCCTTCGACGGTCAGCAACGCCTGGTCACAGGTCCACTGGCCGAAGTCGCACTTGCGGTCGCGAAGGCGTCCAGAACGGCCGCGGCCGCAGCCGATCGTGATCTTTGACGATACCACCGGCCGGCCGATCGATCTCGACCTCCGCGGCACCGAACGCGACATCGTCGCGCGCTTGCCGCAACCCGTTCGGAAACAGCCCCTCACGACGCAGCGGCGCCGGAGCCGCGCGGGCGCGGGCGTCCCAAGCTCGGCGTCGTCGCCCGCGAGGTGACGCTGTTGCCGCGGCACTGGGAATGGCTCGGCGCGCAACCCGGCGGCGCGTCGGTGGCATTACGAAAGCTGGTCGAGGAAGCGCGTCGCGCCGGTGGCGATCTCGATCGCGCCCGCGCCGCGCGAGACGCGGCCTATCACTTCATGTCCGCGATGGCCGGCAACCTGCCCGGCTTCGAGGAAGCCTCGCGGGCGCTGTTTGCGGGTGACCGGCCGCGGTTCACCGCGCTGATCGCCGACTGGCCGGACGATATCCGCGACCACATCGCCAAGCTCGCCTTCAGCGATCGCGCCTAATCGCCATAGCTTCCGGCCTCCACGTATCACATGGCTGATCGGCGACAGCCGCATTCACAGTATTACGGGCATCATAATACTGTGGACGCGCCGCACCCGTTGCGCCACAATAAAGCAAAGACATCCGGGAGACCGCCGTGACCTACCCATCCGCAATTCCTGTTCGATTTCGGCAGCCCCAACGCCTTTCTCAGCCATGAGGCGATCCCGGCGATCGAAGAGCGCACCGGCGTGAAGTTCGAATATGTCCCGGTCCTGCTCGGCGGCATCTTCAAGGCCACCAACAACAAGTCGCCGGCCGAAACGCTGGCCGGCATCAAGAACAAGCGCGAGTTTCACGCGCTGGAGACCGAGCGCTTCGTCAAGCGCTTTGGCGTCAAACCCTACGTCATGAATCCCGTTCTTCCCGGTCAACACGCTGAACCTGATGCGCGCCGCGGTCGCCGCCCAGCTCGAGGGCGTATTCGAAAAATATGTCGACGCCGCCTTCCATCACATGTGGGTCGAGCCGAAGAAGATGGACGATCCGGAAGTGGCGGCCAAGGCGCTCGCCTCATCCGGCCTCGACGCGGCAAAACTGCTGGCGCGCTCGCAGGAGGCCGACGTGAAAGCAAAACTGATCGAGAACACGCAGGCCGCGGTCGAGCGCGGCGCGTTCGGCTCGCCGACGTTCTTTGTCGGCAAGGAAATGTTCTTCGGCAAGGAGCAGTTGCGCGAAGTCGAGGAAATGATGTCGGGGAAATAGTCCGCAACCCTCATGGTGAGGAGCCGCGCATCTCGCGCGGCGTCTCGAACCATGAAGACGAGTTCTGTTGCCATCCTTCGAGACGCGGCGAAGACGCGCTCCTCAGGATGAGGACCCGAAGGAGATCCTAAAATGCAAAAGCGAAACGCAACCGTGCGCGGTGATCGGCGCCGGCGATTATATCGGCGGCGAGATCGCCAAGAAATTCGCCGCCGAGGGATTTACCGTGTTCGCCGGCCGGCGCGACGGCGCCAAGCTGGAGCCGCTGGTCAAGGAGATCGAGGCCGCCGGCGGATCGATCGTGGCGCGCACGCTCGATGCGCGGAAGGAGGACGAGGTCGCGGCCTTCCTCAACGACGCCGACACGCATGCGCCGCTGGAAGTCTGCATCTTCAATGTCGGCGCCAACGTCAATTTCCCGATTCTCGAGACCACCGACCGGGTGTTCCGAAAGGTCTGGGAAATGGCCTGCTGGGCCGGCTTCCTCGCCGGCCGCGAAGCGGCGCGGCTGATGGTGCCGCGCGGTCAGGGCAATATCTTCTTCACCGGCGCCACCGCGTCATTGCGCGGCGGCAGCGGCTTTGCCGCGTTCGCCAGCGCCAAATTCGGGCTGCGCGCCGTGGCGCAATCGATGGCGCGCGAACTCGGGCCGAAGAACATCCACGTCGCGCATCTGATCATCGATTCCGGCGTCGATACCGCCTGGGTGCGCGAGCGCCGCGAACAGCTCTGGGGCAAGGAAGCGCTCGACAATCCCGATCTGCTGATGCCGCCGGCGTCGGTCGCCGCGTCCTACTGGCAGCTGTACCAGCAGCCGCGCAGCGCCTGGACGTTCGAGCTGGAGATTCGCCCGTTCGGAGAGAAGTGGTAGTAGGCGCGAATAGCGAATGGCGAATAGCCGCCTCCCCATTCGCCACTCACTATTCGCCCATTCCAAAACCAACAACAAAAGGAAACCAGACAATGCGCGTTCTCGTGGTCGGCGCCGGCGCCATCGGCGGATATTTCGGCGGCAGGTTGCTTGCAGGCCGGGCGCGACGTGACCTTTCTGGTGCGGCCGAAGCGCGCTTCCGAGCTCGCCGACGCCGGCCTCGTGATCAAGAGCCCGAACGGCGACGTCACGCTGAAAAATCCACCGACGGTGCAGGCCGACAAGCTCACCGAAAAGTTCGACGTGGTGCTGCTGAGCTGCAAGGCCTTCGACCTCGACGACGCCATCAAGTCGTTTGCGCCCGCGGTCGGTCCGCAGACCTCGATCATCCCGCTGCTCAACGGCATGCTGCATCTCGATGTGCTCGACGAGCAAATTCGGCCGCGAGCGCGTGCTCGGCGGCCTCTGCGCCATTGCGGCGACGCTCAACGAGGCGCGCGAGGTGGTTCAACTGGCGCCGATGCAGTCGCTCAATTTCGGCGAACGCGACGGCAGGATGTCGGATCGGGTTCGCGCCATCGCCGAGGTCTTGTCCAGCGGCATTACCGGTGCCGCGGCGAGCGAGCACGTCGTGCAGGACATGTGGGAGAAATGGGTGTTCCTCGCCTCGCTGGCGGCCTCGACCTGCCTGATGCGCACCTCGGTCGGCAATATCCTGGCGGCGCCCGGCGGCAAGGATTTTCTGCTCGGCATGCTCGACGAATGCAGCGCGATCGCCGCCGCGGAAGGTTATCGCGCCGGCCGGACCGTTCTTCCAGCGTACCCGCGGGCATGTTGACCACGGAGGGTTCGCCGATGACCGCGTCGATGTTCCGCGACGTCAAGGCGGGCACTGCCGGTCGAGGCCGATCATGTGATCGGCGACCTCGTCGCGCGCGCCGACGCCGCCAAGGTCCCGGTGCCGAAACTGCGCATCGCCTATACGCATCTCAAGGCCTACGAGAAGCAGCGGGGCTAGTTCACCCGCCCCTGGAGCGGGTCGGCTCACCTTGTGCGTAGCAAAATGGGAGGCGGGGCTGACGGCGCCGCCAAGGTCCTTGAGCTCAAGACCCTTGATCTAACGCAATACTCCCCGCGGACAACGTCACATCGTTGGAGGGCGAACCTAGCCATTATCATCCAATGATGGAGAGAATGCATGAAACTGACTTTCAAAACGGTGGCCTTTGCAACCGCGACCGTGGCGGTTGCGGCGTTATTTTCACCCGGCTGGTCCAGGCAGGACGGCCTCTCGCTATCGATCAGCAAGGCCGAGGCCCTGACGCGGGTTTACATCGGAGGGCACTACAGAGGTGGCTACACCCGGAACGATGTCGGCTGGTACGCGGTAAGAGCCTACTACTTTGATGGCCCCTGGAGCGGTCCTGGCTACTCCTACGCCGGCTGGGCTGACTACGCCCACCGCAACGGCATTGGCTGCACCCCCGGCACGGCGGTCCATGGCGGGGATGGCATCGATTACCTCTGCCAGTGAACCCTGGGATTTCATCGAAATGCCGGGCCGGGTAGCAATTTGAGCTACCCGGCCCGGCGCCACAGGTACCGCCAGCCCTGAAAGCGAATGAGAAGCACCGTCGTCGCTGCTTCAAGATTCGTTGTGGCCGGAAATTATGGAACGCGTTGGAGATGCGCCAGATAATGCGCGAGCGCGGTGATCTCTTCCTCGCTCAGCGGATAGGCGACATCGGCCATCGCGGCCTGGCCGCCGCCGGATCGCACGCCTGATTTGTAGTCGTGCAGCGCCTTCAACAGATACTCCTCGCGCTGGCCGGCGATCCGCGCCACCGCTTTGGTCCCGGCATAGCTATCGGTATGGCATGACGCGCAGCGCCGGCCGGCGGCGGCCTGCTTGCCCTTCTCGGACAGATCCGGATTGTCGTCCGGTTCGCGCCTTCGGCGGCGTCAGCGATGCGAAGTAGGCGCCGAGATTGCGGATGTCCTCGTTGTTGATCTGCTCGACGATCGGCTGCATCTGCTCGTTCTTGCGGGTGCCGGCGCGGAAAATACACCAGCTGCCACTGGATGAACTGATCCTGCTGGCCGGCCAGCGAGGGAATGTTCTCCATTTGCGAAATGCCGTTGTCGCCGTGACAGCCGGCGCACAGCTCGGCCTTTTCCTTGCCGGCCGCGATATCGGCGGCGTGGGCAAGCGATCCGCAGGCCATTGCGATCGACAACGTTCCGATTAGAGCAATCCGCATTTCCATTTCCCTCCATCGTCGTAGCCGGGCATAGCCGTCTGAAGGACGGCGTCGCTTTTGCCGCTATGCCCGGCCATCCACGCCTTACATTTTCGCTAGCACGCAAAGACGTGGATGCCCGTGACAAGCCCGGGCATGACGGCCGTTAAAAACAACAGAGGCTGCGGTCACTCGTTCCCGAGCAACCGCAGCCTCTGGTCGTAAAGCCCTTACTTCTTGTAGCTGATGCGATAGATCGCACCGGCCCAGTCGTCGGCGACGAGGATCGAGCCGTCCTTGGCGAGGATGATGTCGTCCGGACGGCCGAGATAGCCCTGGTCACCTTCGATCCAGCCGGAGGCGAACACTTCCTGCTTGGCGTTCTTGCCGTCGGGTCCGACGATGACGCGCATGATCCGCGCGCCCTGGTACTTATGCCGGTTCCACGAGCCGTGTTCGGCGATCAGGATGTTGTCCTTGTACTCGGCCGGGAACTGGCTGCCGGTATAGAACTTCATGCCGAGCGGAGCCACATGCGCGCCGAGATTGAGCACGGGCGGGGTGAACTCCGAGCACTTGTGACCCATCGCGAACTTCGGATCCGGCATGTCGCCCTGGTGGCAATAGGGATAGCCGAAGTGCTCGCCGATCTTCGAGATCATGTTGAGCTTGTCGCTCGGCAGGTCGTCGCTGATCCAGTCGCGGGCGTTCTCGGTGAACCAGTACTTGCCGGTGCGCGGATCGACGTCGCCGCCGACGCTGTTGCGGACGCCGAGCGCCACCAGTTCGGCGTTGCCGGTCTTGGGATCGACGCGGCGGATCTGCGACACGCTGGTCGGCGGAATGCCGATGTTGAAGGGAGGTCCGAACGGAATGTAGAACCAGCCGTCCTTGTCGACAGCGAGGTATTTCCAGCCATGCGCGGCGTAGGACGGCATGTCGTCATAGACCACCTTGCCGGCGCCGAGCTTGTCGAGATTGGCTTCGGCGTTCTCGTATTTGATCAGCTTGTCGATGGCGATGACGTAGAGCGCGCCGTCGCGAAAGGCGAGCCCGGTGGGCATGTTGAGGCCCTTGAGGATGGTCTTGACCTCTTTCTTGCCGCCCTTGTCGGTGATCGCGTAGACGTTGCCGAGGCCGAACGAGCCGACGAACAGCGTGCCCTTGTCGCCCCAGGCCATCTGCCGCGCCGCCAGCACGTTCGAGGCATAGACCTCGATCTTGAAGCCCGGCGGCAGCTTGATCTTCTTCATCAAGGTCGGCGAGTTCGGCGTCGGAGGAGCCGGTCGGCGGGCCGGATGGCGGCGCCAGGCCCTTCTGGGCCTCGGTCTCGTCGCCGAGGAACCAGTCGTCCGGCGGGTGGGTCCAGAATTCCTTGGTGCCGGACTCGTATTTCTTCAGCGGTTTCTGCTGCGCGTTGGCCTGGCTGGCCCCCGCGACAAGCGCGATCGCCGCGAGCGCAAGAATAGATCGATTGAAAGCCGATTTCATCGCGTCACTCCCTGAAGCAGCCTGATGGCTGCGTCTGTTATTGATTTTGAACGCCTCGAGAAGACGATTAGTGGTCTGGGTGAAGTGGTCAGACCGTAAAATGGTAGCACATCCCAAGCGGGAGAGAAGCGCGCCTTGCGCGGCCCTGTCAGGTCAAAACAAATTGAGAAAAAATTTCTTTGACGGCGTCTGCTTTGAGACGATTTTGCGACGGCGGTTGTGCCGCGGGCTGCGCTGCACCGCAATATTCGTTGGAAGCTAACGCCTGTTATGATCGCACGCGGCTTGCCAAATAAGCTGACAAGTGGGCGAGCTGCCACACAGGAGCTGGCCATTGCGCGTTTTCGTTCTCGGTGGGACCGGCTCGATCGGCTCTGCCGTGGTGCGAGAACTCATCGCGCGCGGGCATGAGGTGTTCGGCCTGGCGCGATCCGAGGCAGCTGCGGCAAAACTTGGCGAATTCGGGGCGGCCGCCGTCGCCGGCAATATCGCTTCTCCCGAATCCTGGATCGGAAAGCTTGCCGGCATCGACGCGGTGATTCACGCTGCCTGCGATTTCAGCACCGACATGGGGAGAATCGAGGCTCGCCTGCTCGACGCGCTGCTGCCCGTGCTCGGCAAGCAGCCGAACAGGGCGCGCTTCATCTATACGGGCGGCTGCTGGCTGTTCGGCGCGACGGCGACGCGATCGCGACCGAAGCGACACCCTTCAATCCCCTGCCCGCTTTCGCATGGATGGTGCCGCATCTGCAGCGCGTTCTCGCCTCGGCAGAAGTCGACGGCATCGTCATCCATCCGGCGATGGTCTATGCCCCGCAGGGTGGCGTGTTCCATCGCTTTGCCCGCGACGCGATCGGAGGCGAGGCCGTGCGCGTGGTGCAAGGCGAAGCCGTACGATGGCCGCTGGTGCACAGCGAGGATCTCGCGACGCTCTACGCGCTTGCATTGGAAGGCGCACGGTCGGGATCGAGCTATATCGGTGCCGCGATCGAAGGGCTCGCCGTCGGCCGCGTCGCCCGCGCCTTCGCGCGGCGCTTCGGTACAAGGCGCGAGGTACCGCTGATCGTCTCCACCGGCACGATCGCGGACGAACTCGGCGAATGGGCCAGGGGCTACGCGCTCGACCAGCGGCTCAGCGGCGAGAAAGCGCGGCGCGAGCTCGGCTGGCAGCCGAGGCATCTGGATCCGGAAGCCGAGATCGCGCGGCTCCCCTGAGCCCGCGACCCGCGCATCATTTGGTTCGTTTCACGATCAGGCGTGCGGTGCCACGGTTGTTGCGGTAGAACCGATCGTAGAGACCGGGAACGCCGATCACAGCGTCGTTGACGAAGATGAACAATTCTTCCTTGTCGTCGGGCGCAATCGTGGGCGCGATATTGAACTGGATTTTGGTGTCGTAAGGATCGGGTTGGTAGAATGTCTCTTCGCCGCCGACATGGCCAAACCGCAACACGATGCGGAACCAGTCTTGAGTGAATTCCCGCCGCAACGGCAGAAATAGCGAAAGATAGACTTGCTCATACCAGGGCGCCCGATCCTTGGAAGAAAAGCCTCCGACCGGAATGCCGATCCGGGCGATGCCGTTGAACCATTGCTTATCCTCGCCTTTTTTATTCCCCGGTTGGATCGTCACATAATAATGCCCGCGGTGCTCGAGCAGGATGCCCGTCGCCTTGCACAGATCCGAGGTCTTGAATTCGATCGGCTGCTCGATCTGCTGGTCGACGGCCAGCACTTTAGCCACCGGATCGGTATCGCCGTGAACGCAGGTAAATCCGGCCACATCCAGCACGTCGTACGAAAGATGGCTGGCAATCGCCAAGCCGAGATAGACGAACATGACCGCAAAGAACGCCGGCGCGATCTTGCGCTTCAGGGCGTCGTGGAAGCCGATGTAAAGCGGGTGGCTGCGCAGATGATAGATCCAGTTGTCCGGAAGGCCGGACGGCGCTTCCGGCGTTTTCCGCCAGATCGAAGCCATCAGGTTCGACGTGTGCGAGGCAATCGTCGAGGACCAGAACATCAGGCCCACGACCACGCCCGCCATCACCAGGAACAAGCCCGGCGCACGCGCGTAGCCGTCGGTCCAGGTCGACGCGAAGGCTGGTAGAAATCCGCCGGCAAAGTGAATGAGGTCGGACACCCACCGGATCGGACTGGTGAACTCACCGTAGCGTTCCGTGCTGTTGACGAGCGGGAACATTACCAGCCACGTTGTCGCGCCGACGGTGGCAAAATAGGCGATGCGGCGTTTCCAGACCTCGTTCCAGACGTGTTCCTGCGCCAGCGCGCGGTGCGCCGCGGCCGCACTGCTCTCGAACGGCTCGGTGGCCGGCGCGATCCTGAACTTGTCGGGCGATACGATCTCGCCGCTTTCCAGCACGACGTCATAATACGGCGGAAGCCCGACCGGCGCGTAGGCATGCGCGTAATTGTCGATACGCCTGAAAACACTCTCGTGAATCTTGGCGCGCCCGACGTCGATCTCGTCGTCTTCGAGTTTTCTGGATTCCCGATAGAAGTATGGAACCAGCTTGCGGGGCCCGTAACGATAATAGCCGCCAAAACCCTTGCGCGGATCGTAGACCCGGCCGTCCTTGTCCCGCTTCGACGTCGCGTTCTTGAAGGTGTCGGGATCGGCAATCATCAGATCGGGATTGGGCGGCTGGTTGGCATAATCCGACTTGAATTTCAGTCCGCAGCGCTGGGCTTCCGTGATCATCCAGACGAACGGAATGTAGGCCAGCGCGTCGTCGGGATAGCCGCCGCCGACATTGGTATGGACGCCGGAGAACCAGACCTGGCTGAGACGCTCGTTCTTGATGAACCGTCCGCGCGCGTTACCGGCCGCAGCCGCGTCCCCATTGGCCGGGTTGGCGCCGGTTTCGTCCCAGACCTGCGGATGGAAGGTGGTGCGCTCCTCGTCGAGCGCCAGCGCCTGACAGGCGCGCCTCACCTTGGAGGACAAATGGTTGTCCGGCAGTTCGAGCGGCCAGATATACCTGGAAATGCCGCGCGTCATCTCATCGATCGGCGCTCCATAGGCGGCTACCGTGTCCCACACGCCGATGAAGTCGACTTTGTTCACCGGCCAATTATCGGCCTTGTCGTAATCCCTAGGCAGGAACAGGTTGCGAAGCGCGCGGAACAGATACTCGACGTGCCAGACCGTATGATACCGCTCGCGGCGGTATTGGCGGTAGGCGGCGCGGGCCTTGCGGTCGAGTTCGGCCTCGTTGTCCGCCTGCACCAGACCCTGGTTGATGATCAGGCCCATGACGACGCGGATCGTGAACGCGCCGCGGCTGAAGCCGAAGCCGAACAGTTCGTCGTCCTCATTGCGATAGTTACGGCACGCGAATTTGTAGAGCGCGATGACGTTGCGCTTCAGGCCGAAGCCGAACGCGCCGCCGAGGATCGCCATCGGCTTGAACGACGAAGTGCCGACGCCGTCGTCGTAGAACGCGACCTGGTCGTTGCCGGAAAGATCCAGCGCGTCGAACGTGCGCCAGACATTGGTGCGCCAGACCTTTGCCGAGGAATTACCGGTGCCGTCGGACAGCAGGATGATTTTTCGGCCCATCGCATCGCCCCGGAAAGTCATGAAATAATTTTACAACCTATGGTGTCAGAGCATGCCACGTTCTTTCCAAATAAAAAAGCGCGCTGCGGGATCGGGGCCATGGGCCAGAAACGACCACGGGCCAGAAACGACAAAGCCGCCTCACGGCGGCTTCTCGTTCGACTATCGCTTTGCCATGTAGAAAATCTGGAGCGGGCGAAGGGGCTCGAACCCTCGACCCCGACCTTGGCAAGGTCGTGCTCTACCACTGAGCTACACCCGCATCCGAGATGGCGGCGATCGCTCGCCGGCAACGGCAGAGCTATGCCAAATGCGGCCCGCGAATGCAACAGCTGTACACGGGTCTGAACCCGTCCAAATGGGCTGGGTTTGTTAACAAATAAGCGCGAATCGGTCCGAAACGGCGTCCAAACGGTCGATTTTCCGCCTTTCGGCCCCGCCACCGGGGAACCCGGGTCAGACCGCCAGCGTATCGCGCAGCGATTCGAGCCATTTCTCGAACGAGCCGGCCAAAGTGCCGGTCAATTCGTCGCGCTGGCCGGCCTCGCAATCGAAGGTCGCCCACCATTCGACGAAGGCCCGGTCGCCATCGACAATCGGGGTAATCCGCAAGGTGGCCTGATAACCGGTCACCGGCAGCGTCGGCGCCCCGGCGAATTCGTAGGTCTGGGAGCGCTCGACGTCGGATTGCGCCAGCAGCCGCTGCCGGATCCGCCGCTCCTGATAGAGCACATTGCGGACCGCGCCCACGGTATCGCCTGACTTGCCGTCCTCGATCTCGCTTTCGCCGGCGCCGCCGACCCAGACCGGATAATTGTTGAAATCGCGGACGATTTTCCAGACCACCGGGGCCGGCTGTTCGAACACGGTGCTGTAATAGGCTTTTGCCATGCCTCAAATTCCCTCATTGGCTGCGATGCCAGCCATCATGGGGCGCTCGGGCACCGAAACCACCCGATCTCCGACGGAACAGAGCCTGTCGAAACGATTGAAATTTGCCGCCAAACCGCCATTTAGCAGGTGAGAACTTCATGCCGGGCCGTGCTAGAAGAGGCCCGATTTTTTGAGACATCAGGCGAGGACACCGTGACCATAGTTGAGCAGGGCAGCGGCCGCGGCGCCGCAGGCAGCACCCGATCTGATCAAGGAGACGACCACCCAGACCTTCGTCAAGGACGTCATCGAGGAATCGAAGCGCCAGCCGGTGCTGATCGACTTCTGGGCGCCGTGGTGCGGTCCCTGCCGTCAGCTGACGCCGATCATCGAAAAGGCGGTCCGCGCGGCCAAGGGCAAGGTCAAGCTGGTCAAGATGAACATCGACGAGCATCCGGCGATCCCGGGCCAGATGGGCATCCAGTCGATCCCGGCCGTGATCGCCTTCGTCAACGGCCAGCCCGCCGACGGCTTCATGGGCGCGGTGCCGGAGAGCCAGGTCACCGCCTTCATCGACAAACTGACCAAGGGCATGCCGGCCGCGGGCGAACCGAATATCGCGGAAGTCCTCAAAGAGGCCGAAGCCGTGCTGGCCGAGGGCGACGCCGCCACCGCGGCGCAGATCTATGCCGAGGTGCTGGCGGTCGACGCCACCAATATCGCAGCGCTGGCGGGCCTGGCGAAATGCTACGTGACGACGGGCGCGATCGAGCAGGCCAAGCAGACGATCGCGATGGTGCCGGAATCCAAGCGCAACGATGCCAGCCGTCAAGGCGGTGCAGGCCTCGATCGATCTCGCCGAGCAGGCGCAGGCGGTCGGCCCGGTGACCGAACTGGAACAGAAAGTCGCCGCAAACCCGCTCGATCATCAGGCGCGGTTCGATCTGGCGACCGCGCTCAACGCCCAGGGCAACCGCGGCGAGGCGACCAACCAGTTGCTCGAGATCGTCAAGCGCGATCGCAAGTGGAACGAGGACGGCGCGCGCAAGCAGCTGGTGCAGTTGTTCGAGGCGTGGGGCGGCGCCGACGAAGCGACCGTCGACGGACGCAAGCGGCTGTCGACGATCCTGTTTTCGTAGCGCAGGCGCGTTTTCCGGGCGAAAGCCTGCACCGGACTTGTGATGAATCAAGGTTCATGCACTAGCACCGGGACCGCAGATGCCGATCAATGCCGAATACCGCGGACCCGGCGATCTTCCCGAAATCATCCCGGTATTTCCGCTGCCCGGCGCGCTGCTGCTGCCGCGCGGCCAGATGCCGCTCAATATCTTCGAGCCGCGCTATCTGGCGATGGTCGACGATGCGCTGCGCGACGGCCACCGGCTGATCGGGATGATCCAGCCGGATGTTTCGCATTCGCCGCGATGAAACGAAGCCCGTGCTGTTTCGCGTCGGCTGCGTCGGCCGCATCACCCAGCTCGCCGAATCCGGCGACGGCCGCTACATCCTCGAACTCACCGGCGTCGCGCGCTTCAAGGTCGTCGAGGAATTGACCGTGCTGACCGCGTACCGGCAATGCAAGGTCGATTTCTTTTCGTTCGCCAACGATTTTGTCGCGCGCAAAGGCGAGGAGGAAGTCGATCGGCAGGCCTTGCTCGCGGTACTGACCGATTTTCTCGAAGCCAACAATCTGAAAGTCGATTGGGAAGGCATCGAGAGCGCGCCGAACGAGGCGCTGGTCAACGCGCTGGCGATGATGTCGCCCTATGGTCCCGCGGAAAAGCAGGCGATGCTGGAAGCGCCGGACCTGAGAACGCGCGCGGAAATCCTGATCGCCGTGACCGAAATGGATCTCGCCAAGAAGCGCACCAGCGGCGACACGGGATTGCAGTGAGCCCAGGGCGTGATCCCATAAGCGCTTAGCCAAATCCGAATTGCTGCAAGATGAAGGCACGGTCGTTTGCGGCGAGTTTGTCATACCGGGCAGCGACGCGCTGGCGATGCAAATGACCCCGGAACAGTCATTCGCCCGACCGCCGGGTTGCAAGAGGGGGGGGTAACTCGCGGCGAGCCGCTCGAACCGCAGAACGTTATCGGGCGACCAACCAATATGACGCGCGCTCGACGATGGATTTTCGCTGCCCTGTTTTTGCTGGCCGGTCTTGTCCTTGTGACATGGGCGACCCGGGCCGCATGGCTCACGTTTTCGCCTTACGCGCACTCTTGGGCCGATCAAGACCTGTGTGAGGGGACAAGCGCCGATGTGGATGCTCAAATTGCTGCCTGTACTCACCAAATCGGTTCAGGCCATTTTCGGGGTCATGACCTTGCAATCGTGCACTACAACCGCGGCATATCCTGGAGAGCCAAAGGCGACTACGACCGCGCCATTGAAGACTACGACCAGGCGATCAGGCTCGATCCGAAACACACCGCCGCCTACATAAACCGCGGCGCTGCCTGGTCCGACAAGGGCGACCTCGACCGCGCCATCGCCGACTACACCGAGTCGATCCGGCTCAATCCGGAAGATGCCGATCCCTACGTTAACCGCGGCGTAGCCTGGAAGGCCAAGGGCGAACTCGACCGTGCCATCGCGGACTATGACCAGGCGCTCCGGCTCGATGCGAAAGATCAGCACGCCTACGTCAACCGCGGCGCCGCCTGGTTTTATAAGGGCGACCTCGACCGCGCCATCGCCGACTACACCGAGGCGATCCGGCTCAATCGGGCCAATGCCTACTCGCTCTACGGTCGCGGCGTGGCGAAACTGAAGAAAGGCGACACCGCCGGCGGCAACGCCGATATCGTCGCCGCCAAGGCGATCAAGCCCGACATAGCGGTTGTATCCGCTAGCTATGGCATCACGGTCGATGCGGCGGGCGCGAACGCGGCGCCCGAGCACAAGTGACGCACTGAAACCAGAGCGAGGACGACGACTTCAGCTTTCGGCAGATTTTGTTGCAAAAGTCTTTTTGGAGTGGCGAACGAAAATTCTTAGAGCCGCTGATGCGCGTTACGCGCGGCGACGTGAGGGACCATATCGTTTCATCCGAAATCGATCACGGACCTCCGTAGTGGCGCTGAAAAGCAACGCAGCCGCAGAGAAGTCCAAAAATCAACTTTCGCGAGATTTTTAAGGTTGTTCGATTTTCGACTTTTGCAACAAAATCGGCACCTTTCGGACATGCCGAGACTGCCCGACGATGTCCGCTCACCGGTCAAATGGTGTAATCGGCCGGCCCAGCTTGTGGATAGCTGAAGATTTTGGGTGTTGCGCTTCAGGCTGATGGTGAAAACGAGGTCCTTGGTGACGACCTCAAGCAGCAGAAGGAGAAGCGCAGCATGGACCATTTTGGTGGATTGGACGTATCGGTCAAGGAGACCAGCATCTGCATTGTGGATGATACGGGCAGGATCGTGAAGGAAGTGAAGGTAGCGAGCGAACCTGCAGCCCTGCTGAAGGTTCTGGGGAACCCCATCTACCGCTTCAAGCGGATCGGACTGGAAGCCGGGCCGCTGTCGCAATGGCTTTTCAGTGGGCTTGCGGAAGCAGGCTTGCCAGTGGTCTGTGTCGAGACGCGGCACATGCAGGCGGTGCTGAAGGCGCAGATCAACAAGACCGACCGCAACGACGCGCGCGGCATCGCTCAGATGATCCGGGTGGGACTGTACCGTCCGGTACATGTGAAGACGCTCCGCAGTCAAAAACTGCGAATGCTGCTGACCCATCGCAAGCTTCTGCAGTCGAAGGCTATCGCCATCGAGAACGATCTGCGAGGTACGTTGCGCAACTTCGGCCTCAAGGTCGGAATGGTTGGCAAGGTGAGGTTCGAGGCCCGCATCCAGGAGCTTGTCGAGAATATCCCCGACTTGGCGGTACTGGTGGAGCCGCTGCTCATCGTCCGGCGGGTGCTCCGTGAACAGATCGTTATCCTGCACCGTCGCTTGCTGGCGATCGTCCGGGAGGATGAGGTTTGCCGGCGCCTGATGACGACCCCCGGTGTCGGCCCCGTGGTGGCGCTAACCTATCGCGCGACCGTCGATGTGCCTGCCCGGTTCCGCAAATCCAAGTCAGTCGGGGCGGTGTTTGGGCTGACCAGCTCCAGGTATCAATCAGGCGAGATCGATTGGAGCGGCAAAATATCGCGCTGTGGCGATGAGATGATGCGGACGATGCTCTACGAAGCAGCTCAGAGCATGATGCATTCAAAAAAATGGTCATGGCTCAAGGCGTGGGCCATGCAGATCGCCAGGCGCCGGGGGATGAAAAAGGCGATCGTGGCTCTGGCTCGCCGGCTGGCCGTGATTATGCACCGCATCTGGGTTGATGGCACCGAGTTCCGGTGGACCCGGGAGCAAGCCGCGGCAGCAGCATGAACGCCAGCCAGGATCAAACCCGATAGGAGGAAAACTCGAGCTCCACCGAGCGGTGGAAAGATGTCCCTCGCGGGACGATGGATGAGGTGAGTTCGTATGTCCGCTTGGACCTACCGTCACACTGACGGCAAGGCCGTCCAAAAGATTGTTCCGCCTCGTCCTCGGATCCCATGATGGAAGGGCCCAGGTGCCGATTCCGAAGAGAAGCACGAGCCCGCGAGTGACATCGACACCGCATAGGTGGAGAGCCTGAAAGTGCTTGACCCCGAATGGCCGATTAGAGAAGCAGACATCCCGCCACGAAGCCGTGACTTCCGTTCTTGACCCCAAAGCCGACCAACAGCAGGAGTCGGTTAGCTTAATGTGGCATGGCTGCTTTCGTGGATGCAGAGGAATCGCATTAGCGGCAATCAGCGCTGTGGGTGGGTTAGCCGGCCCTCAAACTCCGGCATTTGGTACCTGTGTCAAGAATCTCGCGCAGCAGGGAGCCTCGATACGGACGCGCTTGCGATTAGTTCAGAAACTGGACTACCCCGCTGACCCTCGTGATGGTAAAACTCACGCATGAAAGGCTATGGATCATTTTGCCCCGTAGCCAAAGCTGCGGAAATTCTCACGGAGCGGTGGACTCCGCTGCTGCTCCGCGAGCTGTTGCTAGGTTCCCACCACTTCAACCAGCTTCGTCGCGGCATCCCACAGATGTCGCCGACCCTCCTCTCCAAGCGCCTGCAAACGCTGGAAGAAGCAGGGCTAATCTCACGCGAACCAGGCGACATGGGGCATTGGGAGTACCATCCAACCCAGGCGGCCAGGGAAGCCTGGCCAATTATCGATGCAATGGGCTATTGGGGCCACAAATGGGCGCACAGCCAGCTCACACCCAGCGAACTCCACGCGGGCCGGCTCATGTGGAATATGCGCCGTTCGTTCGATCTGAGGCAAATTCCATGCGACTTTGTGCTGTACGTCGAGATTGCGGACGCCCGGCAGAAGCGCTGGTGGTTTGTTGTGAAGAAGGAGGAAGTCGATCTTTGCTGGACTGATCCCGGCTTCGAAGTCGATATCAGCCTCTATGCAAGCCTGCTGACGCTTGTGCAGATTTTCATAGGCGACCAGCCGCTGCTACGGGCGTGTGAGCTTGGCAAGATCGAGATGGACGGTCCTAACCATCTTGTGAAGAGCATGCCGGCTTGGTTCCCACGCAGCAAATATGCCATGAGGCGCCTGCGAGCCGCAGATCAAGTCTTAGCCAGCTGAGAATACCCTGTTCAGTCCACTTTTTGGACTAGCGCTTCCTCCAGTAGCAGTTGTGAATGCGCTCACGCGCTAAACATCTCAGCTAAAGGAGGCAAAGATGACTCGCATTTCACGTTTATCATTCGCCCTTCTTCTGATCGTCAGCCATGCCAGTCAAGCATTGGCGGATCCGCTCGCAGATAAGGTGACGTCGATGAACGCCCAATGGGATGCCGCCATTAACAACGCAGACTTCGATGCCCTATTATCATTGTATGCCGCTGACGGCAGATTGATGCCGCCTGGCGCGCAGCCCGTCACCGGCCCTCTGGCAATCCGTGATTTCTTTGCTGGGCGGGGACGAAGCGTCAGAAATCACAAGCTTGAGCTGGTGGATGTGCTAACTGTCGGGAACTATGCCTATACCACGTCCCATTTCACGGCGACGTTAATGGTGAATGAGAAGGCGGCGCCAATTTCCGGCAGCACTGTGAGACTCCTTGAACGCCAACCCGACGGACAGTGGAAAATAAAGTCTCATATCTTTGTTAAAGAATAAATTCGCGGCTGCCGCAGCCGTCCGGTCAGGCACCCTTGCCGCGCTTTGATCTTTGGACTGTCGTTCACCAATCGTGTTGTACCCACTTTTAAGCAGGGGAGTATTTCATGACTCTCTCAAGCGTCAGCCGCCGCGCAATGATCGGCGGACTTGCAGCCGGAGTAAGCGCGGGTTCGGTAATCTCATCAGACACGTTCATCGGCAGTGCGCGCGCTCAATCCGCGCAAAAGACCTTTGTTTTGGTGCCCGGCACCTTCTTTGGGGCTTGGACTTGGCGTCGTGTTTCGGACAGGCTCGAAAAGCAGGGTCATAAGGTGTATCCGATGTCACTGACCGGGCTGGCAGACCGATCGCATCTCCTGAGCAAGGACATCAACCTCGATACTCACATCGTGGACATAGCCAATCTCTTGGAATGGGAAGATTTGACCGACATTTGCCTTGTCGCCCATTCCTACGCGGGCTATCCGGCATCAGGCGCGCTCGAACGCATTGGAAACCGTGTATCATCCATCGTCTGGGTCGATGCATTGAAGCCCGCCGATGGTCAGAAATTTTTTGACGAGTTTACCCTCAATCAGAAATTTTTTGACGGGTTTACCCTCAAGGTGGAAGATGGCGCGATCAGTATTCCACCTCCTAAAAAGGTCCCTTTGACCGACGCCAAGGACGCGGCTTGGGTCGTGTCGAAGATGACCCCGCAACCGATCGGTCCGTGGTTGCAACCAGTGAAGCTCTCAGGGGCGCGCGAAAGGGTCGCCAAAAAGACTTACATCCGCTTACCCAGGTTTCCGTTTGCCGGCTTGGACAAGGCATATGCGGAGTGCAAGGCCGACAAGTCTTGGACGACATTAGAAAATACCACGTCGGTCCACCTTGTTATGGTTGCGGAGCCTGAGTGGTTGACTGGCGTTTTGTTGCAGGCTGCTTGACCTTGGAACACCGGCTTCCTGAGACATTAGCGCAATCTGGTTTGATATTAGCAAGGAACGGATCGTGTCCATGCGCAGAGCCGCCGCCGTCATCGGCACCGCCATCTTCTTCGTGTTGGTGCCCTGCGTGCTGGCCGGGGTGGTCCCGTGGTGGATTTCGCGCTGGGAGTTCCAGTTGTCGTTCCTCGGAGTCCAACTCACGCGCTTCGTCGGCGCCGCGCTGATTCTTGCCGCCGTAGCCGGGCTCGTGAATTCATTCGTGCGTTTTGCGCTGCAGGGGCTCGGCACGCCGGCGCCGATCGCCCCGCCCCAACACCTCGTCGTTACCGGCCTGTATCGCTACGTGCGCAATCCCATGTACGTTGCCGTCGTCGCCGTCATTCTGGGCCAAGCGATCCTGTTCGGCGACTGGCGTCTCATGACTTACGGCGGGCTCATGTGGCTCGCCTTCCACGCCTTTGTCCTGACGTACGAGGAGCCGGTGCTTGCTCAGAAGTTTGGGGCCCAGTACGAGGATTTTCGGGCCAACGTTCCGCGGTGGATTCCGCGGCTGTCTCCATGGCGCACCGCATAAGGCCGCCAGCCCAATGGCGGAGACGGGGCGAGCGGGGACGACAGCACTCAAAACCGGCTGCGCACTACAGGGGCGTCGATTTCGGTCATTCGGTCGTGGCCATGCGCTCCCGCGCATCGACTTGTATCCGGTGGCGGTGCGAGCACCCTCTTCCAATAATCGAAGTTCGCGGCTCAAGCCGACCATCTGCTTTTAGAATTTTCAGCGAGAATTTTGAGACGCCCGCTTTTTGCCGATATTGTTGCAAAAGTCGAAAATCGAACAACCTCAAAAATCTCGCGAAAGTCGATCCTTGGACTTCTCTGCTGCTGCGTCGCTTTTCAACGCCACTACCGAGGTCCGTGATCCATTTTGGATGAAGCGATATGGTCCCTCGCATGGCCGCGCGTAAAGCGCATCAGCAGCTCTGAGAATTTTCGTTTGCGACCCCGAAAAGACTTTTGCAACAATATCTGCCCAAAGCAGACGTGGAAGCGGCGCTCGATGTCTGCTTAGCGGGGAGAAGCGCACTCAAATGTACGGTCGCGCTTTGGTCTGCTTTTCGCACTTTTCGGACATGAGGCGCTGTCCGGTTTGAGTCTGCAACACGCCGGATAGCGGACATGGGTCGAACTCGCTCACGAGCTTCGATTTTAAGAGTACACGCGCTGGAGCGAGATGAATTTAGGTTTAAGCGGCCCACTTGCACTGTCTGCCGTCATCCTGTGCGCGCCTCCAGCGACAACGGCGAGGCCGTTGCGCAGGGATGACGTGTGCGGCCGCTCAAACCTGAACTCATCTTGCTCTAGTAAGCCGCGACCGCCATCGCCACCACGGCGCTGAATACGACCCAGCCAAAATGGCGGCCGCGCGACGCCCAGGCGTTGGCCGAGGCGGCGAAGATGAACACGCAGGCAAACGTGACGATGATCCAGTGCCGCGCCGGCTCCGACGCCATCCAGGGTGCGGCGATCAACAATACGCCGAAGCCAATCCACGCCACGGTGCCCGCCTGCCAGACCAGCCAGATCAGGGTGCGCAGCCGCGGCGGTTCGATGGTGACGCGGGGGAACACCCTGGTTTCGCCGATCACGGCGTGGGTCAACGCCGCCGCGATGGCACCAGCGCCGGCACATTGCAGCAGGATATCGCGCATCGGTCCCTCCATACAGTACTGTATGGTTGTGCCGCAGCTTCTGGCGCCTGTCAATACAGTAGTGTATGGTGACTTGTCGCAGGGGGAACCAGGATGACGGATCAGCTCTCCGCCAGGGACTGGCTCGACCAGGGCCTGAAAACGCTGGCGCAAAACGGTTTTACGGCGCTGAAAGCCGAGCCGCTGGCGAAGGCGATGGGGGTGTCGCGCGGCAGTTTCTACTGGCATTTTGCCGATATCGGCGCGTTCCACGCCGCGATCCTGCAACATTGGCGCGAGGTTGCCGCCGAGCAGATCATCGCCAATGTCGAAGCCGCCGCGAACCACGAAAACCCGCTGGCGCTGCTGCTGCGCCGGGTGTTCGGCGAGCGGCTGGCGCTGGAGAACGCGGTCCGCACCTGGGCCAGCGTCGATGCCACAGCCCGCGCCGCGGTGCATGCGATCGACCAGCGCCGGCTCGGCTATGTCGAAGGCCTGTTGCGGCAGTCGGGACTGGCGACTGAGACCGCCCGCGCCCGGGCGCAAATCCTCTATTGGGCCTTTCTCGGCTTTGCGCTCTCGGACCGGCCGTTGTCGAAAGCCAGGCAGCAGGCCGTGCTGGACGAAATGCTGCGAATGGCCTCCGCGTAAGCGCGGTTACGTCCTCCGGCCTGATATGCTACAGGACCGCGGCCAAGCCGGAGATAGTGCATGAATTCCCGTCGCCCGAAACCGTCGACCCAAAACTGCTGGAAATTCTGGTCTGCCCGCTGACCAAGGGCCCGCTGGAGTTCGACGCGGCCAAGCAGGAACTGATCTCGCGCTCCGCCAAACTCGCCTATCCGATCCGCGACGGCATCCCGATCATGCTGCCGGAAGAGGCGAGGAAGATCGATTAGCGAAGTGGGCGAATAGGGAGTGGCGAATAGCGAATAGAGAAACTTCCACTCGCCATTCGCTACTCCCCATTCGCCATTCGCGCGCTACAGCGCCTCGCCCTTCAACAGCCGCGGCACTTCGCCCGACAATCCCGCGGCCTGGCGGATGAACAGGCTTTTCAGCGGCGGCGCGCGATCGACCAGTCCGAGGCCGATATCGCGCACGGTGCGCAGCAGCGTCGATTCGTTCGAGAACAGCAAGTTCAGCGAGTTGGTGGCGAGCCCCATCGCCATGGTGTCGAACCGCCGCCAGCGCTGATAGCGGTCGAGCACGTCGGCCTGGCCGAGATCCATGCCGAGCCGCGCGGCATCGACCACGACTTCGGCCAGCGCCGCGACATCCTTCAGGCCCATGTTGAGCCCCTGGCCCGCGATCGGGTGAATCACATGGGCGGCGTCGCCGACCAGCGCCAGCCGCTCGCCGATGAAGGAGCGCGCGACGAAATAGCCGAGCGGAAACGCGCGCGGCTTGTCGAGCGCCTTGATCTCGCCGAGATGCAGCCCAAAGCGCTGTTCGAGCTCGGCGTGAAATTCGTCGTCGCTCAAGCGCAATGATGCGCGCGGCCTCGCTGCGGTTCTCGGTCCACACCAGCGACGAGCGCTTTCCGGTCAGCGGCAGGATCGCGAACGGACCCGCGGGCAGAAAATGTTCTTCGGCGCGGCCGCCGATGATCGCGCTCATGGCCGACGGTGACGACGATGCCGGATTGATCGTAGTCCCAGCCATGGGTGGCGATGCCGGCGCGCTCGCGCAGCTTCGAGCGCGCGCCGTCGGCCGCGACCAGCAGGCTCGCCTCGATCACGGCTGCCGTCGGCCAGCGTCACGTCGACGCCGTCGGCGCGCGAATCGAAACTCGACACCGCGGTGGCGCGAAGATCGATGCCCGCCGGCCTCGGCGCGCACCACCAGCGCGTCGATCAGATGACGGTTCTCGACCATGTGCGCGAACGGTTCGCCGGGCTCGACATCGCCGGCAAAGGTCAGGAACACCGGACGGGTCGCGTCTTCCAGTTTGGAATCGGTGACGACCATGTCGAGGATCGGCTGCGCCTCGGCTGCGACCTGGTCCCAGACGCCGATCGCCTCGAACAGCCGGCGGCAGGCGGCGACGATGGCGGTGGCGCGCGGATCGCGGCTCGGCCGCGTCGCCAGCGCCGGATCGGCCACGATGACGGGAATCTCGGGACCGAGGCCCTGACGCAGCGCCAGCGCCAGCGCCAGCCCGGCAAATGCGCCGCCGCAGATGACAATGCTTCGCTGTGCCGACATGCCGATCCTTTACGCGCGTAACGCCCTCAGACTGTGCTTGCTACCTGATTATAGCTGGGCGAAACAGGGCCACGAAACAAGGGCGTTTACATCCGCAGTTCGTCATTCCGGGGCGATGCGCAGCGTCGAACCCGGAATGACGCCAACGAAAGCACCGCCATGTCCAAAGGCCTGATTGACCTGATTTCCATCCTCGATCTCGAGCCGATCGAGGTGAACATGTTCCGCGGCAACAGCCCGAAGACGAGCTGGCAGCGGGTGTTCGGCGGCCAGGTGATCGGACAGGCGATGGTGGCGGCGTGCCGCACCGTCGAGGGCCGGCTGCCGCATTCGCTGCATTGCTATTTCATCCTGCCCGGCGATCCGCAGATTCCGATCATCTACGAGGTCGAGCGGCTGCGCGACGGCAAGAGCTATTCGACCCGCCGCGTCACCGCGATCCAGCACGGCAACGCCATCTTCTCGATCATGGTGTCGTTTCACGCCGAGGAGGAAAGCGACGTTCGATCATCAGGACAAGATGCCGGACGTGCCGCCGCCGGAGAAACTCACCGCCGAGGAAGTGGCCAAGCAGCCGATGTTCAGCGAGATGCCGGACTTCATCCGCCGCTATTACGAATCCGACCGCCCGATCGAACTGCGCCCGGTCGAGCTCGGCCGCTATTTCGGCCAGAAGATCGACGACGGCCGCATCCATGTCTGGATCCGCACCGCGGCGAAACTGCCCGACGATCCGGCGCTGCACATGTGCGCGCTGGCCTATGCGTCGGACTTCTCGCTGCTCGACGCGGTCATGGCGCGCTACGGCCGCACGCTGTTCGACAAGCGCATGATGCCGGCGAGCCTCGATCACGCGATGTGGTTTCACCGCCCGTTCCGCGCCGACGAATGGCTGCTCTACGCGCAGGATTCGCCGAGCGCGCAGGGCGGCCGCGGCCTGACCCGCGGCCTGATCTTCAAGCCGGACGGCACGCTGGTGGCCTCGGTCGCGCAGGAAGGCTCGGTGCGCGAGCGCAAGCTGACGCTGTCAGGCGTGCAGCGCCCGCGTTCGACCAGCGCGAGTTGCGACGACGTACCACTGGGCGTACCAGCGCAGCACCCACGGGATCGGGATGATGAAGACGCAGCCGAGCGCCGAACACGATGCGTTCGCCACAGCACCTCCAGCCCGCGTGCCGTTGAAGATCGATCTCGCGCCGCGTGCCACCGATGTTGCGGCAGATCCATCGCATCCAGGCGGCGAGCACCCAGGCCCAGCCGATGATGGTGATGATGGAGAGGAAGCATCAGCACCTGCCAGCCGATGATAGGTCCAGACACTGCCGTTGAAAGTCGATCGGAATCGGCTGACCGTTCGAGCTGAGTGGCCGACGACCCAGCGCAACATCATCCACGACAGGAAGGCCTGCACGGGGATGGCGATGAGTTGGGAGGTGATTGCCGGCGTAACCGGCATAGCTCAGTCAGCGCCAGCGCCATCAAGCACGTACCAGATGTCCATGGGCTGGCCGGTGAAGGCGAGATTAGGCCGGCCCGGCACCTGGAATCGCGGGCGCGATCCAGCGGTAAAAGCCGGTCGCAGTCCAGGGCGCCGGAATGACCAACAGGTTGCCGATCATCAGCAGAAGGCACCAGCCAAGGAACGACCAGAGCGGCAGGTCGATCGACAAGCTGCCCCGCCGCTATAACCGCCGGCGCTCAGCATCGGACGCGCCCGGCCTGCGGAATCACCGGCGGGCGCCGAGCCGCCGGCGACCAGGCCGGGGATCTCGCCCGCCTTCTGCCAGCCGCCATCCCCTCGGTCCAGACCAGCGTATCCGCCCTCACCGTCCCTCGGGCGATCAGGTCGCGCAGCTGCGCCTCCGGGAACGGCCCCTGTTGCTGGCCGTCGGCGGCATAAAACCAGGATCGAGTCGCCATTTTATTTCCTTAAAAGATCGCCCTTGGCGGGAAACCAGCCAGCGGAGCACTGGCGGGACCGGGAAAGCCGCATTGTGGCCGACGACCCGGTTCCCTGTACAGTGACACCGATCACCAGCTCCGAATGTTTTCCCCTTCAATCTGCAAGTTTTTTGTGCCATTTGCCCAGAAAGATGCCAGATTTGGACTGGCGCCGAACGCCGCCCTGAGATCAGCGATCTCTCGAAGTCCCAAGAAAATGAAGGCCTGACCATGAAGCTCGTCGTCGCGATCATCAAACCGTTCAAGCTCGACGAGGTGCGCCAGGCGCTGACCGCCATCGGCGTCACACGGCATGACCGTGACCGAGGTCAAGGGTTACGGCCGCCAGAAGGGCCACACCGAAATCTATCGCGGCGCCGAATATGTCGTGAACTTCCTGCCGAAACTGCGGATCGAAATCGCGGTCTCCGTCCGATATCGCCGACAAGGCGGTCGAGGTCATCACCGCGAGCGCGCGCACCGGCCAGATCGGCGACGGCAAGATCTTCGTGACGCCGATCGATCACGCCTTGCGCATTCGCACCGGCGAAACCGACAGCGACGCGCTCTAAGCGCTTTCGACAACTCGCGTAGCGCGCCTGGCAACGACGCCGGCGCGAGCAAAACGACCGACAGGCCGGGGAAATTCCATGGGGGCACCATCGTTCGCGCAGCGAAGCTGGCTGCGCTCATCACGCTTGCGGCGGGCGCGGCATCGGCGACGCCGGCCTTCGCCGCGACCTCGACCATCAACACCGCCGACACCGCGTGGATGATCGTCGCCACCGCGCTGGTGCTGATGATGACGATACCGGGCCTGGCGCTGTTCTATTCCGGCATGGTGCGCAAGAAGAACGTGCTGGCGACGATGGCGCAGAGTCTTGCGGCAGTCGCGATCATCTCGATTCTCTGGGTGACGTTCGGCTATTCGCTGGCCTTCGTCGGCGACGGCCCCTGGCTCGGCACGCTCGACCGCTGGTTTCTCGCCGGCATGACCATGGACAGCGTCAACCCGGCGGCGAAGACGATTCCGGAAGCGCTGTTCATGCTTTACCAGATGACGTTTGCGATCATCACGGTGGCGCTGGTGGCGGGCTCGGTCGCCGACCGGATGCGGTTTTCGGCCTATCTGCTGTTCTCGATCGGCTGGTTCATGTTCGTCTATGTGCCGCTCGCGCATTGGGTGTGGGGCGGCGGCTTTCTCGGCCACGATGGGCGTGCTGGATTTTGCCGGCGGTCTCGTGGTGCATCTCTCCGCCGGCGTCGGCGGCCTGGTCGCGGCCAAGGTGATGGGCCGCCGTCACGGCTATGGCAGCGAAAATCTGTCGCCGTTCGATCTGTCGCTCGCGGTGATCGGCACCGGACTGTTGTGGGTCGGCTGGTTCGGCTTCAACGGCGGCTCGGCACTGGCAGCCAATTCGCGCGCGGTGATGGCGATCATCGCGACCCATCTGGCCGCCTGCGCCGGCGCGCTGACCTGGGGCGCGATCGAATGGTCGACGCGGCGCAAACCCTCGGTGCTCGGCATGATTTCCGGCGCGGTCGCGGGCCTCGGCACCATCACGCCGGCCTCCGGCTTCGTCGCGCCCTGGCACGGCATCGTCATCGGCATGGTCGCCGGCGTGGTCTGCTTCTGGGCCTGCACCTGGCTCAAGCACCGGTTCAAGTATGACGATTCGCTCGACGTGTTCGGCGTCCACGGCGTCGGCGGCATGACCGGCACCCTGCTGGCCGGCGTCTTCGCCGCCAGCGCCATCGGCGGAACCTCCGGCCTGATCGAGGGCCACCCGCAGCAGGTGCTGATCCAGCTCTACGGCGTCGCCGTCACCCTGGTCTGGTCGGGCGGCGTCACCTACGTGCTGCTCAAGCTGGTCAGCGCGTTCGTGCCGCTGCGGGTCTCGCTGCAGCAGGAGCTCGAAGGCCTCGATATTTCGCAGCACGGCGAAGCGCTGCAGTAAAATCCCCATCGGAATACCGTTGCCCTGCCCTTGCGCTGGGCAGGATTATGTCCGGACTCTGTCCTGCCCACGTTTTAAGCAGGCCTGATTACGCTTTGGGCGCGACCGAATAGCGCAGGTGCGAGATTTTCCCGCAAAGCGCGAAAAGGTCCGCGATTCATAGTCCGTTAGGGAATTCCGCCGATCTGGCACGGCATTTGATTCTAAGGGTCCCGGCTGTGCCCGCGTAGTGAACTTCTCCGCGTGGTGAACCTCAGTCGAGAACGCCCGGTCGTGTCTGGACCGGGCCCAAGCGGGGATAGGACCCATGAAAATTGTTATGGCGATCATCAAGCCATTCAAACTCGAAGAAGTCCGTGACGCCCTGACCGCCATTGGCGTTCACGGTCTCACGGTGACGGAAGTCAAGGGATATGGCCGGCAGAAGGGCCATACGGAAATCTATCGCGGCGCTGAATACGCGGTGAGCTTCCTGCCCAAGATCAAGATCGAGGTCGCTGTCGCCTCGGACCAGGTCGACAAGACCATCGACGCCATCACGTCGGCTGCCAAAACCGGACAGATCGGCGACGGCAAGATCTTCGTCATCAACCTCGACCATGCGGTTCGCATCCGCACGGGCGAGGCCGATGCCGCGGCCCTTTGATTTCGCGCTCAACCATACCACTCAGGAGTAAAACAAATGACGTTCAAGCGTCCCTATAGCGCGGGATTGGCGGCCCTCGCAGTCGGCCTGTTCGCCGCGACCGCTGCCTACGCGGAGCCAACTGTCAACAAGGGCGACAACGCCTGGATGCTGACATCGACAGTGCTGGTGCTGTTGATGACGATCCCGGGCCTTGCGCTGTTCTACGGCGGTCTCGTCCGTTCCAAGAACATGCTCTCGGTGCTGATGCAGGTGTTCTACACCGTCTGCATCGTCACCGTGCTCTGGGCGCTCTACGGCTACAGCCTCGCCTTCACCGGCGGTTCCGACTTCATCGGCGGCTTCTCGAAGGCCTTCCTGATGGGCGTGACACCGGACTCCAAGGCGGCGACGTTCAGCGTCGACGCCAACATCTCGGAGCTGGTCTACGTCTGCTTCCAGATGACCTTCGCGGCGATCACCCCCGCCCTCATCGTCGGCGCCTTCGCCGAACGCATGAAGTTCTCGGCGGTCGCGCTGTTCATCCCGCTCTGGGTCACGCTGATCTACTTCCCGATCGCGCACATGGTCTGGTACTGGGCCGGACCGGACGCGATCTCGGATGCGGTCAAGGCGCTTGCTGCGGCGGACTGACGCGGCGGCGAAGACCGCGGCGCAAGCCAAGCTCGATGAAGTCAACGCCGACGCCGGCTGGGTCTTCAAGAAGGGCGCGATCGACTTCGCGGGCGGCACCGTGGTGCACATCAACGCCGGCATCGCCGGTCTCGTCGGCGCGCTGCTGATCGGCAAGCGCATCGGCTACGGCAAGGACCTGATGGCTCCGCACTCGCTGACCATGTCCATGATCGGCGCCTCGCTGCTCTGGGTCGGCTGGTTCGGCTTCAACGCCGGATCGAACCTCGAAGCCAATGGCGGCGCCGCGCTCGCCATGACCAACTCCTTCGTCGCGACCGCGGCGGCGGCGCTGTCGTGGATGTTCGCGGAGTGGATCATCAAGGGCCATCCCTCGGTGCTCGGCGCGATGTCGGGCGCGGTGGCCGGCCTGGTGGCGGTCACGCCCGCGGCCGGCTACTCCGGTCCGATGGGCGCGATCGTGCTCGGTCTCGTGGTCGGCGTGGTCTGCCTGTTCTTCTGCACCGTGGTGAAGAACGCGCTCGGCTATGACGACTCGCTCGACGTGTTCGGCGTCCACTGCGTCGGCGGCATCGTCGGCGCGCTCGGCACCGGCATCCTGGTCAATCCGGCGCTCGGCGGCACCGGCATCATGGACTACACCACCGGCAAGATCGCCGACTACGACTTCGCGGCGCAGATGATCTCGCAGAGTCTGGGGCGTCTGCACCACGCTGGTGTGGTCGGGCATCGGTTCGGCGATCCTCTACAAGGTCGTCGATGTCATCGTCGGCCTGCGCGCCAACGTCGAGACCGAACGCGAAGGCCTCGACATCACCGAGCACACCGAGCGCGCCTACAACATGTGAGTTCTCCCGGGGCGCGATCTTCCCGGAGGTCGCGCCCAGAACTACGGTTTGGGCACATACCCGGCAATGCCCCGACCGTTGAGGGGCTCCAGCGCAAGTTGGAGCCCCTTTCTTTTTGTGGCCGGAGACAGCAAGCAAGCCCCGTCGGGCGAACAAGATTCAATTTGGCGAGTGCGCTGTCATCCAAATTTCGCTCTAAGCTTCGGAAACAAGGCGTAAACTTCGTCCTCTTGCCAATCAGCTCCAGAAGGTTGATCCGGCATCGGCATTCTTCGTGGCGGTCGTTTGCCGGCAACCGCCTCAACGCCGCGAGTTACCGCGTATTGATATCCTTCGTAGAACCAGTCCGATTCGCCATGGTCCTCGTCCGCGAGAGAATCGGGATCCGATAGCGCCCGCTCGAATGCCTGACGTCCGCGGGAAATCAACGAGGCACGAAAATCGGAAAAAGTATCGTCGCTGCACCCACCATGGATAACGTAAGCAGCGCCCCACAGCGGAAAACTATAGGCGAGGTCCATTTTTTCATCGAAGAGCCGCGCAAATTCAAGCGCGGCGTCCTTTGAGAGCGCAGTGATTTGCTGCCGCAGCAAATCGCATTTTCGATCCATGTCGCCACCTGAATTTTCATTCACGCTCTGAACGATCGTCCAGAAACCATCTTCGTCCATCACCGGCTCCTGCCAACGACTCCGCCGCCTGACCTATCGATTTCGATTATTACACCTCATCTTCCGATAAGCGCAGCGCGATCCGGGAGCGGCAGGATTAATGGCAAAACAGAAACCAGAGCCAAAATAGGGATTGCCAAACCGGGCGCGCGGCGTCGAAATAGCGGCAACAACAACAGGGAGGACGTCATGAAACTCGAAGGCGGGTGCTATTGCGGCAAAGTGCGCTATGAGGCCGAGGGCGAGCCGATGATGAAGGCGCAGTGCCACTGCAGGGAATGCCAGTATATCTCCGGCGGCGCGACCAATCTGTTCGTGCTGATGCCGATCGCCGGCTTCAAATACACCGGAGAAACCCCCAAGCAATTCACGCGCGCCGACCTGGAGCGCCCCGTGACGCGGGAATTCTGCGCCGAATGCGGCACCCATGTCGTCACCAGGCCGCCGGGCCTGCCCGCCATCGTTTTGAAGGTCGGCACGCTCGACGATCCCAGCCTGTTCGGCAGTCCCCAGATCGCGATCTACACCGTCGACAAGCAGCCGTACCATCACGTGCCCGAGGGCATGCCGGCATTCGAGCGGTTGCCGCAGCGATAGCGGTCATCCCACGGCGTGCGTGCAAGTGGAGCCCGACGGGCCGCCCCGTTCACCCCGATATTTCGGCTGCGACAAATCGACCCGACGGGCAAAATTTCACTTCCGTCGTCGGGCAAATCAGTGGTTTCTCTCCGCCCGTCTCACCCACTGAGGGGCGGATCGCGAGTCGTCACGAACGCGCGGTGGGATGCGGTGGGCGCGACAGCGTCGGCGCGCGAACTGATCGCAGGGCGGTTTTCCGTGAGCGATTCAGAGCGCGCAGACGAACGGCGCTGAAGCGTACGGCAAAACCGTGTGGTTCTGGCACCCGTTGCTGGTGTCAAATCGGCGGAGGTATTTGCGAGCCCAACCGGGCGCGACAGAACCTTCAATCCGCCGATGACGGTGACAAGACGAATTCGTCGCCGGGAAGAGCACGGCATAAGCCGTAAAGCCATTGCGCGGGGATGCCGGAGTGTTTCCGCTGAACCTGTATGCTCGTGTGCGTTTTTTCGCACAATCTTGCACACGAGACCGCGGGTGCAGCGCGCACCCGGCATTCCCTGCGCCCTCTTCTTTTCGGGGCGACGTTATCTTCTATGACTCGGGCGGATCACGTCGCGGGATCGTATCTGATTGGCCTAACTACCCGTCGCTTTCAGGAGCGATCAAAGTGACGGTCGGAAAGTAATTTCGGTAACGCCGCGTATCACGAGTCAGCAGTGGCAGGTTTTCAATCGCCGCATGGGCGCCGATGAAAAAATCCGGCAGCACACCGCCGCGGACACCACCAGAGTTGCGGTACTGGACGGAAGCCTTGCCCGCGAGGAACAGCGCCATCCGCGGCATCGGGGCAACGGTAATAGCCGCGCGGCGCAGGGCCACTTCGAATTCTTCGATGCTTTGAAAGCGAATCGACGTTTCGGAAAAGATGACGTCGTTGATCAGCAGTGGACCGCGCGACGATGCTTCCTCGAGCCGCGCAAGCGACCATTCCCACCAAATTGGGGTCTTGCCGAAAATGTCGAGCAATACATTTGAATCTACCAGCGTCACCGGGCTATTCCCCGCGCGTGATCGCCATGATCTCGTCCGTGGAAGGGCCGGGACCGGCAATGCCCACCAGGCTGGCGAGCCGACTTGGCTGGCTCGCGCTGTCGGCCTTTTCGATCACGATGCTCCCATCGGCGGCGCGCCGGAATTCGACTCGGCTGCCGGGACCTACCCCGAGCAGATCTCGAACCGGCTTCGGGATCGTTACCTGACCTTTGCTCGTCACCGTCGTCGCCATCTGAGACCTCCCAAAGTAATACCTCTGGAAAATATGGTAATACCAAGCAAATTGTCCAGTGGCGCCGATGGTTAATCGCGTCTTAACCTCGCCGTATCTATGGTGGTTTGATCCGTTTCCGGTCGATCGCCGAGATCCCCTCGACCGCCTTTGAAAGTGCTGGCGCTTCAGACATGGCAATGACCGCTTCATCCGGCGTGCCGCAGGGCGCCGGCAGTGTTCAGCCGCCGGACAGCCGAGCGCTCGCCGTTCGCGCGGCTGACCGAACTGCTGGCACCCTATCAGCCGGCTAAGCCGTTGATTACGCTGTCATTGGGCGAGCCGCAGCACCCGGTGCCGGACTTCGTCGGCCCGGTGCTGGCAAAGCACATCGCCGATTTCGGCCGCTATCCGATCGCCAAGGGCATCGAGCCGTTCCGCCGGGCCGCCGCGAACTGGCTGTTCGACCCGATTCCAGCTGCCCCGGCCGATCGATCCCGAGAGCGAAATTCTGGTGCTGAACGGCAGCCGCGAGGGCCTGTTTTTCGCGGCGATCACCGCCGCCCGCTATGTCGGCGCGCGCAAGGGCAGGCCGGCGATCCTGATGCCCAATCCGTTTTATCCGGCCTATGGCGCCGGCGCCCGCGCCGCGGGCTGCGAGTCGATCTATCTGCCGACCACGCTCGCCAACGGATTTTTGCCCGACCTCGATGCGCTCGACGACGCGACGCTGGCGCGCACGGTCGCGATTCTACATCGCCTCGCCGGCCAATCCGCAAGGCGCGGTCGCCTCGCACGATTATTTCACCCGCCTGAAGAAACTCGCCGATCGCTTCGGCTTCATGATCCTCAGCGACGAATGCTATTCGGAAATCTACACCAGGCAGGCGCCGGGCAGCGTGCTGGAATGCGCCGGGCCCGATTTCACCAATGTCGTCGCGTTCCAGTCGCTGTCGAAGCGCTCGAACCTGCCGGGCATGCGCGTCGGCTTTGCCGCCGGCGACAAGAAATTTCTCGCAGCCTTTCACGAGCTGCGCAATGTCGCCGCACCGCAGGTGCCGGTGCCGCTGCAGCATGTCGCGGTCGCCGCCTATAGCGACGAGGCGCATGTCGAGGAGAACCGCAGGCTCTACCGGATCAAGTTCGATCTCGCCGACCAGATCCTCGGCAATCGCTACGGCTATCTCCGGCCCGCCGGCGGCTTCTGCGTCTGGCTCGACGTGTCCGCGCATGGCGGCGACGAAGCCGCGACGGTGAAACTCTACCGGGACGCCGGCGTGCGCGTGATGCCCGGAAGCTATCTGGCGCGGCCGCAACCCGACGGCTTCAATCCCGGCGCCGGCTACATCCGCCTGGCGCTGGTTCGGACAGTGAAACAACAGCCGAGGCGTTGCACCGGCTGGTCGAAATTCTGGATTAGTCGCAGGGCCCCATGAGCATGCCAGCGATCGAACGTGTCATTCCCCTGGTCGGCCAGTTGCCGGCCTCGATCCGCGAGGCGCTGGCGCGGCGCCTGCGCGAACTCGCCGGCCTCGGCCTGATCGCGCTGTCCGGCGTGGCCGCGGCCGCGCTGATGACCTGGTCGGTGCAGGATCCGAGCCTCAGCCACGCGACCTCGCGCGCGATCCGCAACATCGTCGGCTATCCCGGCGCGATCGGCGCCGATCTGCTGATGCAGATTCTCGGCCTCGGCGCGATCATGCTGATCCTGCCGGTCGCGGTGTGGGGCTGGCGCATGCTGACCCATCGCACCTTCGACCGCGAAGCGCTGCGGCTCGGCTGCTGGATCCTCTGCACGGTGATCGCGGCGGGCTTTGCCAGCTGCTGGCCGCATGGCGGCGCCTGGCCGCTGCCGACCGGACTTGGCGGCGTCGTCGGCGATGCGCTGGTGCGCGCGCCCGCCGTGGTGTTCGGCCCGCCCGGCTTCGTCTATCGCCTGGTGCTCGGCATCATTCTGTTCGCGGCGATGGTCGCGACCTTCCTGATCGCCAGCGGCTTGGGTTCGCGCCCGCAGGACGAGGAACTGACGCCGATCGAGGACGATGACGCGCCGTTCGAGGAAGAAGACGATCGCAGCTCGGTCTCGCTCGGCTGGATGTTTCATGCCGTCATGAGCACGAAGGCGCGGCTCGCCTGGCTGTTCGACCACGGCCTATCGCTCGCTGGTCGCGAGCGCGCCGCAGCCGCGCACGCGTCTCGTTCGAACGCCAGGAGCCGAATCTCGGCGGCCGCGCCGCGCCGTCACTGGCCCCGCAGGCCGAGCAGGATTTCGAGGACGAAGACGAAGAAGACGAGGACGAAGAAGTCCCCGCCGCCCGCGCCCCGCGCAAGAAGGCCGCGCCGCGCGCCGCCGCGCGCAAATCATCCGACAAGTTCGAACTGCCGTCGGTCTCGGTGCTGACCGCGCCGAAGGCGTCCGATCGCCAGCCGCTCAGCAAGACCGAGCTGGAAGCCAATTCGCGCGCGCTGGAAGGCGTGCTCGGCGATTTCGGCGTCCGCGGCGAAATCGTCAAGGCCAATCCCGGCCCGGTGGTGACGCTGTACGAACTCGAGCCCGCGCCCGGCATCAAATCGTCGCGCGTCATCGGTCTTGCCGACGACATCGCGCGCTCGATGAGCGCGCTGTCGGCGCGCGTCGCCGTCGTCCCCGGCCGCAACGCCATCGGCATCGAATTGCCGAACGCGCATCGCGAAAAGGTTTATCTGCGCGAATTGCTGATCGGTCAAGGACGAATCGATCGGCGAAGCTGCCGCTCTGCCTCGGCAAGAACATCGGCGGCGAATCCATCATCATCGATCTCGCGCGCACGCCGCATATGCTGATCGCCGGCACCACCGGCTCCGGCAAATCGGTCGCCATCAACACCATGATCCTCAGCCTGGTCTACCGGCTGCGGCCGGATCAGTGCCGCCTGATCATGGTCGATCCGAAGATGCTCGAACTCTCCGTCTATGACGGCATTCCGCATCTGCTGACGCCGGTCGTGACCGATCCGAAGAAGGCCGTGGTCGCGCTGAAATGGGCGGTGCGCGAGATGGAAGAGCGCTACAAGAAAATGTCCAAGCTCGGCGTGCGCAACATCGACGGCTACAATGCGCGCCTGGTCGAAGCCAAGGCCAAGGGCGAGGAACTGACGCGCACGGTGCATACCGGCTTCGACAAGGAAACCGGCAAGGCGATCTACGAGGAAGAGAAGCTCGACCTCGATCCGCTGCCCTATATCGTCATCATCGTCGACGAAATGGCCGACCTGATGATGGTCGCCGGCAAGGACATCGAAGGCGCGGTGCAGCGGCTCGCGCAGATGGCGCGCGCCGCCGGCCTGCATGTGATTCTCGCCACCCAGCGTCCGTCGGTCGACGTCATCACCGGCACCATCAAGGCGAACTTCCCGACCCGCATCTCGTTCCAGGTCACCTCGAAGATCGACAGCCGCACCATTCTCGGCGAGATGGGCGCCGAGCAACTGCTCGGCCAGGGCGACATGCTCTATATGGCCGGCGGCGGACGCATCAGCCGCGTGCACGGACCGTTCGTCTCCGACGAAGAAGTCGAGAAGGTGGTGCGCCATCTCAAGACGCAGGGCCAGCCGGAATATCTCGAAGCGGTCACGGCGGAAGAGCCGACCGACGAGGACGGCGCGGTGTTCGATTCCACCGGCATGGGCGGCGCGACGGCGGCGGCGACCTGTTCTCGCAGGCGGTGGCGATCGTCAAGCGCGACCGCAAGGCCTCGACCAGCTACATTCAGCGCCGGCTGCAGATCGGCTATAACCGCGCCGCGTCGCTGATGGAGCGGATGGAACTCGAAGGCATCGTCGGCCAGGCCAATCACGCCGGCAAACGCGAAATTCTGGTCGAGGAAGAAGAAGGCCGCTTCTAGAAGCCAGCGTCAGGCGCATGATTTTCACGGAAAAACGATACCTGCTTTCGTCCGAAAGCACGATAAAATGGCGCGTCAGCAAACAGGACGACGCGTTGAATAGAGATCCGAAATTTCGAATGACAGAACAATCCACTCAGCGCGGCATCCGCAGCGGACTGGCGCTGCTGATCGCTTGCGTCGCGTGGCCGGCCTCGCGATGCCCGTCGTCGGCGCAGACCGTTCCGGTTCCAAGCCTGCGCCGAAGGCCCGCGACGGCGGGATGCAGATGAGCGCGGGCGCGCAGAGGGCGCCGACGACGACCGGAGCAACGCCGCAGGCGCCGCCGAATCCGGTGATTCCCGATCCGCGCCGCAATGTGCCCGCCAGCCTATTTTCGCGACCTTCGATGCCAACCAGAAGGCGCAGGCCGCCAAGGTCAGCGTCCTATCTGTCGTCGCTGCAGACGCTGGTCGGAAATTTCGTCCAGGTCGGACCCGACGGCAGCAAGACCAAGGGCGATTTCTACATCCAGAAGCCCGGCAAGGTGCGTTTCGAATATGACGCCCCGACCCCGATCGCCATCATCGCCGACGGATCGTCGCTGGCGGTGCGCGACCGCAAGCTCGCGACCCAGGACATCTATCCGCTGTCGCAGACGCCGCTGCGCTTTCTGCTGTCGGACCGCATCGACCTGATGAAGGACACCAACGTCGTCAGCGTGACCGCCGACGATGTCTTCATCAGCGTCACCATCGAGGAGAAGCAGGCGCTGATCGGCACCAGCCGCCTGATGCTGATGATCGGCGCCAAGGACGGCCAGCTCAAGCAGTGGACGGTGACCGACCCGCAGGGCTACGACACCACGGTCGCGGTCTACAATCTGGATACCTCCAAGAAGGTCGATCCCAGCCTGTTCAAGATCGACTTCACCAATTATCCGACCTCGCCGGGCTGATCTTGCGCCTCGCGCGTTCGCTTCCCTGTGGAGAGCTGGAAAACCGCAGCGCGAACCGTGGTAAAACGCGGGTCTCATGCGCTTCTCCCTGACAACCTGGAATATCAATTCGGTGCGGCTGCGCATCGACCTCGTCGCCAAATTCCTCAAATCGGTGCGGCCGGATGTGCTGTGCCTGCAGGAAACCAAATGCATCGACGACGCCTTTCCGCTGAAGCGCTTCAAGCGTCTCGGCTACGAGCACGTCGCGCTGAACGGGCAGAAGGGCTATCACGGCGTCGCCGTCATCTCGAAGCTGCCGTTCGAGACCACCGACATCCGCACCTTCTGCGACAAGATCGATTCGCGCCACATCTCGGTTTCGTTCGGCGAGAAGGCGCAGCTCGTCAAAGCCGCTGGTGCTGCACAATTTCTACGTTCCGGCCGGCGGCGACATTCCGGATCCCGCGCTCAATCCGAAATTCGACCACAAGCTGCAATTTCTCGACGAGATGAAAGCCTGCGAGCCGCTGCATCCGCGCGGCGACGACCGCCATATCCTGGTCGGCGATCTCAACGTGGCGCCGCACGAGAACGACGTCTGGTCGCACAAGCAATTGCTGAAAGTCGTGTCGCACACGCCGATCGAATGCGAGAAGCTGCTGGCGGCGCAGGCCCACGGCGAATGGATCGACGTCGCGCGCGAGCGCATTCCGCTGTCGGAAAAGGTCTATACCTGGTGGAGCTACCGCGCCGCCGACTGGACCGTCGGCGATCGCGGCCGCCGGCTCGACCACATCTGGGTTTCGCGCGCGCTGAAGGACGGCGTCAGCGATTTCAGGATCACGCGCGATGCGCGCGGCTGGGAGCGGCCGTCCGACCATGTGCCGGTGACGGTGACGCTGGAGGTGTGAGCTGCCGTCCGGAAGCATGGCTAGGTGCTGAGCTTCGCGCCGGCCATCAGGATATCGCTGGCGATCTGGCTGGTGCGGGTGGCGAATTCGTCGCGCAGCCGGCGCGCCGCGGCGGGATCGCTTTCCAGCACGCGCTGAAACAGGCTGCGCGCGACCCGGATCACCGAGGAATGTTCCAGCGCGATCGCGGTGGACGGCCGCTGCATCGCCACGATCAGCGCGAGTTCGCCGATCAGGGCGCCGGGACCGGCGATGATCTCGGCGCCGCCGTCCTCGACCCGGAACGCGCCGCGCTGAACGACAAATCCGGCATCGGCGTCGTCGCCGGCGTTGAACAAGCAGATCGCCGCGCGCGAAATCGCGCTGCTCGGAGCCGATCGCCAGCATGCGCAGCGCCGTCGTCCCCAACAGGCGCAGTGTCGGGACGCGCTCGAGCAGGGCTACATCATCTTCGATCGACATACAGGACCGGTGATCGGGATGCGCAAAAAGTACGAATCGTGGCCCGAATCGTATCACGGCACCAGCTTGTAGCCACCGGCTTCCGTCACCAGGATCTCCGGATTGGCGGCGTCTTTCTCGATCTTCTGGCGCAGCCGGTAGATATGGGTTTCCAGGGTGTGGGTGGTGACGCCCGAATTGTAGCCCCAGACTTCCTGCAGCAGCGTCTCGCGCGACACCGGCAGCTGGCCGGCGCGGTAGAGGAAGCGCAGGATCGCGGTTTCCTTCTCGGTCAGCCGCACCTTCCTGGCATTGGCGCCGGTCAGCATCTTGGAGCCGGGCCGGAAAGCTGTAGGGGCCGACCGAAAACACCGCGTCTTCGCTGGCCTCGTGCTGGCGCAGCTGCGCCCGGATCCGCGCCAGCAGCACCGCAAAGCGGAACGGCTTGGCGACGTAGTCATTGGCGCCGGATTCGAGGCCCAGAATGGTGTCCGAATCGGTGTCGTGCCCGGTCAGCATGATGATCGGCGCCTTGAAGCCGCCCTTGCGCAGGGAGCGCACGACTTCGCGGCCGTCGGTGTCGGGCAGCCCGACATCCATCAGCACGAGATCGGGAGCATTGGCCTTGGCGGCGCTGGCGCCCTTGGCGCCGGTATCGACGGCGGAGGCCTCGAACTCGTCGTGCAGCGACAATTGCTCCACCAGCGTGTCGCGCAGATCGGTATCGTCATCCACGATCAGGATCTTGCGGGCATTGGCCATAGGGTACAATCCTCTTGGGGCACGGCGGCGGACGTCAAGCCGGAGCGCTTTAGGCCGGGATTTGATAGCTTGATTCGTCTTGAGGTAGGGGACTGTTACCGATTCACAAGCCAGAGCGGCACTCTACCCCAGAATCCGGGCGCCTTTGGATGAATGTCCTGTAATGCCGCCAGATAGAACAATCGGGGCCAGGCGAGCAACCCGGGATTCGACGATTCGCATGAAAAGCCCCGACTTTTCAATCACTTATGAGACAAAGACGCGTGATCGGCCGCTTTCGGCGATCCGGATTCGCCCCGCCGCCGGCGATCCCGCGCCGGGGCTGGCTGACGGCCGACGGCCGGACCATCCCGGTCGCACTCGGCCGCGGCGGCATCCGGGCCAACAAGCGCGAAGGCGATGGCGGGACCCCGAAAGGGACCATTCCGGCCGCGGCAATTGTGGTGGCGCGCCGACCGCCACCCGCGGCCGCGGACCTTTCTGCCGGTCCGCGCCGATCCGGCCCGAGGATGCCTGGTGCGAGGACCCGAACGACCGCCACTACAATCAGCCGATGCGGCTGACCCGCGATCAGGGCGGCGACCGGCTCACGCGCGACGATCATCTCTACGATTTCATCGTCGAGATCGATCACAACAGCGCCCCGCGCATCGCCGGCCGCGGCAGCGCGGTGTTCCTGCATCTGGCGCGCAGCAATTTTTCGCCGACCGCCGGATGCGTTTCGATGACGAAATCGGCGATGCTGCGTTTGTTGCGGCGGCTGGGCCCGCAAACGAAAATCGTGATCGGGTAAGCGACCGGGAATCATAACCATGCTCGACAAGAACCAGATCGCGGCCGCCTCACAAACCCTGCACGATCATTGGCGCGCCGGCACCAAGTTCGACGCGCTCGACGCTTCGCTGCGCCCGCGCGACCGCGCCGAGGGTTACGCGATCCAGGCAGCGATCGAGAATCATTCGACCGGAAAACTGTTCGGCTGGAAGATCGCGGCCACCAGCGAGGCCGGACAGAAGCACATCAATGTCGACGGCCCGATGGCCGGACGCATCCTGCCCGAGACGGTCATTGCGGATGGCGGCACCGCCTCGATGGCCGGAAATGAAATGCGCGTCGGCGAGCCGGAATTCGCCTTTCGCATGGCAAACGATCTGCCGCCGCGATCGTCGCCCTACACGGTGCAGGAGGTTCTCGATGCGGTCGACACGCTGCATCCGGCGATCGAGATTCCGGATTCGCGTTTCCCGGATTTCGTCAGCGCCGGTGCTGCGCAAATCATCGCCGACAATGCCTGCGCCCATCTGTTCGTGCTCGGCGCGCCGACCGATGCGAACTGGCGCGCGCTCGATCTGGTCGAGGAGAGGCCGGTCATTACGTTGCGCGGCCAGCGATATATCGGTCACGGCAAGAACGTGCTCGGCGATCCCCGAATCGCACTGGCCTGGCTCGCCAACGAATTGCGCGGGCTCGGCGTGACGTTGAAAGCAGGTGAGGTGGTGACGACTGGCACCTGCCATCCGCCGCTGCCGATTCAGTCGGGCGATGTGTTCGCGGCGGATTTCGGCGTGCTCGGCAAAGTGTCGGTTGGGTTTGCGTAATCTCTCACCGGTGCCCGAAAATCGCCGAGCCGACACGCACATGGGTCGCGCCGATCTGGATCGCGATCGCGAAATCGGCGCTCATGCCCATCGACAGCTTCTTCAATCCGTTGCGCGCGGCGATCTTGGCGGTCAGCGCAAAATGCGGCGCCGGCGCCTCGTCGACCGGCGGAATGCACATCAGACCGGAAATCACCAGACCATATTTTTCGCGGCAGCCGGCAATGAAGGCGTCGGCTTCGCCGGGCGCGACGCCGGCCTTCTGCGGCTCCTCGCCGGTATTGAGCTGGACGAACAATTCCGGCTGCTTTTTTTGAGAATCGATTTCCTTGGCTAACGCTTCGCAAATGCTCGGACGATCGACCGAGTGTATGGCGTCGAACAGCGCCACGGCCTCCTTGGCCTTGTTGGATTGCAGCGGTCCGATCAGGTGCAGCGCGATGCCGGGGTAAGCCGACATTAACGCTGGCCATTTCGCCTTGGCCTCCTGCACGCGATTTTCGCCGAATACGCGTTGTCCGGCATCGATAATGGGCGAAATGGCGTCGGCGTCGAAGGTCTTCGACACCGCGATCAGCGTCACCGACGCGCGATCGCGGCGCGCTTCCTTGCAGGCGCGCACGATGTCCTGCTCCACGGTCAAAAGACCGTTTGGTAAAGATTGGGTTAGCGATCTGGTCGTCTCGGGCGTCATGTCGTCTATCGGATCGTAACTTTACGGGGTTTGTTCGAATTTTACCAAGTTCGGGAAAGGCTTTTTGAACCCTTCGCACTACCTTGGCAGCGGGGCAGGGGGCGAAGATGTCTCGCGTTACTTTCAACCGCAAAAGAGTGAAACTCAAGCAGCTTCTCGGAATCCGCGCGCGGCTGGCGCTGCTGGCGGTGATCCTGGTGGCGCCCTTGATGCTGGAACGCGCCCGCTCGCTCGACGACACCCGCGCCAAGCAGATCGCGGCGGCCTCGGAGGAATTCTCCAACATCACGCAGCACAGCGCCGATACCCAGCGCGAGGTGATCTCCTCGGTCGAGACCATGCTGAAATCGGCGGCCTATATCCGCGCCTCCGGCGGCATCGCGCGAAGCTGCGACATCCTGCGCGCCAGCCTGCCGACCAACCTGCCCTGGATTCGCAGCATCATGTTCGTCGGCAAGGACGGCCGGGTACAGTGCTCGACCCTGAACATGCAGGTCGGGCTCGATCTCAGCGACCGCGACTATTTCAAAAAGACACAGGCGACCCGCGACTTCGTTTTCAGCGACTACCTGTTCGGCAAGACCAACGACCGGCCGATGATGATGGCGGCCTATCCGGTGTCCGCGATCAATCCGGAGGAAGACGCCGTCATCGTTGCCGGAATCAATCTCGACTGGATGTCGAAGATCATGACCAATCTCGGCGGCCGTCCGGGCATTTCGTCAGTGCTGGTCGACAGCGCCGGCATCGTGATCGCGGCGCCCTCGGACCAGGCCAGCATGATCGGCCGCCCGCTCGACAATGTCCCGCTGTTGTCGGCGATCGCCGAGAAAGCGCTGGGCTCCGACGCGCCGACGGGCTCGCTGTCGTTCACTGCTTCCGACGGCTCGAAGCGCACCATCAGCTTTGCGCGCATTCCCGGCACCCAATCGCGGCTGATCGTCAGCATCGACGAGGCCAGGGTCACGGCCGCGATCAATCGCGAGATCCGCACCGCCTATCTCCAACTCGGATTCGTCTGCCTGTTCGTGCTGCTCGGCGCGCTGATCGCCGCGGAGAAGCTCATCATCGCACCGATCGAAGTCATGACCGGCATGGCAAGACGGTTCGGCGAGGGCGACTGGTCGGCCCGCGTCGCGCGCAGCCGCCTGCCTTCGGAATTCGTTCCGCTGGCCCGCGCCTTCAACGCGATGGCAGCCCAACTCAGCCAGCGCGAGCGTGAACTGGTCGCGACCAACGACCGGCTCACGGTGATGGCCTCGATCGACATGCTGTCGGGCCTCGCCAACCGGCGTGGCTTCCAGAGCCGGCTCGATTTCGAGTGGATGAAGGCGCAGCAATATGACAGCGAGCTGTCGCTGCTGATGATCGATGTCGATCACTTCAAGCTCTACAACGACACCTATGGCCATCCCGAAGGCGACGTCTGCCTGTCCAGGCTCGGCGAAACGCTGGCCCGGATCGCCGCCGATACCATGGGCTTTGCCGGACGCTATGGCGGCGAGGAATTCTGCCTGCTGCTGCCGAACACCGATACCGCACGTGCGCTCGAGATCGGCGAGATGGTGCGCGCCGCGATCCAGGGCCTCGGCATGCCGCACGCCACCTCCAGCCATCAGACCGTCACCGTCAGCGTCGGCGTCGCCTGCACAAAACCGAACGACACCCAGCGGCCCGGCGACCTGATCGAGGCCGCCGACGCAGCGCTCTACGCCGCCAAACACCGCGGCCGCAACGCCGTGGTCGAGCACGGCTTTGTGCGGATGGTGGATGAAGCGGGGATGGCGCTGGCGGGGTGAGACGATATCCCGGATTCAACCGGCCTTGAGCTCGTGATCGAGTTCGTCCTCGGTCACGACGCGATTACGGCCACCCCGCTTGGCGGCGTACAGCGCGCGATCACAGCGATCGATCAGGTCGGCCATCGACTCGCCCAGTTGAAACTGTCCGACGCCGATCGAAACCGTGATGCCGGGTAGCGCCTCACCGGTTGAACGGCGGCTGAGATGGCATTCGGCGATCGAGCGGCGAATCCGCTCGGCAACCGCCGCGCAAGTCGCGAGGTCGGCACCGGGCAGCACGGCGATCAGCTCCTCGCCGCCATATCGTGCCGGCAGGTCGACCTCGCGAACACCCTCGCGCAGTACCTTCGACATCAACCGCAGCACATTGTCGCCGACGCCGTGGCCGAACTCGTCGTTGAAACGCTTGAAGTGATCGATGTCGATCAGCAACGCACTGAGCGGATCGTCCTGTTCCATCGCCGCGATCTGGGCTTGTCGGAAAAATTCGTCCAACGCCCGGCGGTTCGGCAGGCCGGTCAGCGTATCGGTCCTGGCGCGCTCTTCGGACTTGTTCAGGGAATCGCGGATGGTATCGAGCTCACGCGATTTCTCGGCAAAACTGGCCTCGAGCCTGGTGGCGCGGGTCGCCGCCTTGGCCAGCTCGTTCATCAGGCTTTCGACCAGCGGCTTTGGATCGACGCCGGCTTCGGTTTGCGCGGTGACGTCGCTGATGACAGCCATTTGCGTACGGTTGTCGGCGATGGCCGTGGTCAGGAACTGCCTGGCTGACGTCATCACCGAATGCAGTTGCTGGGAGACGTCATGAGCGACGGCGTCATCCGCCCCTTTCGACCCAATATAGGTCTCGAACAGGTCGCGATTGGTGGTGGCGTCGAACTTCCGCTTGTTGCCGAGCAGGATGTCGATTGCCCGTTTGAGCTCGGGTTGCGCACCGACGGAATATTTGAACCAGACCTGGAAATTGTTCGGGGTAGGCGGCACGCGCTGTGCAGCCATTAACCGCATGGCTTCTTCCGCGACCGACGTCGCGTATTCGAAATCGAGCTCGTCGAACGCGGCGGTCACGGGATTTCTGGTTTCCTGCCACAGGGACTAAATGCCCTCTTCACAGGCAGGGTCTCACAAAATCATTAAGTGCCTCTCAATCCCATTGGGGGTGTCCTTCCGCCGGCGCCCGCGGGGCTGCCTTGATCCGCCAACCCATTGACCCATCATGGCCTTTTGTGGCCTAGTCCGCCGTCTTTTGAACGGCCGCAAATCCCGAAAAAGCCCAGCGATTCCATGACCTCCGAACGCTACAACGCCCGCGAATCCGAGCCGCGCTGGCAACGCCAGTGGGACGAAAAGGCGATCTTCGCCTCCAAAAACGACGATCCCGCGGCCGAAATATTACGTGCTCGAGATGTTCCCCTATCCGTCCGGGCGCATCCATATCGGGCATGTCCGCAACTACACGCTCGGCGACGTGCTGGCGCGCTTCATGCGCGCCAAGGGCTTCAACGTGCTGCACCCGATGGGCTGGGACGCGTTCGGGCTGCCGGCGGAGAATGCCGCGATCGAGCGCAAGGTGGCGCCGAAGGCCTGGACCTACGACAACATCGCCGCGATGAAGAAGCAGCTGCAGTCGATCGGGCTGTCGCTCGACTGGTCCCGCGAATTCGCGACCTGCGATCCCTCCTACTACAAGCATCAGCAGAAGATGTTCCTGGATTTTCTGCGCGCCGGCCTCGCCGAGCGCGAGAAGCGCAAGATCAACTGGGATCCGGTCGACATGACCGTGCTCGCCAACGAGCAGGTGATCGACGGCCGCGGCTGGCGCTCCGGCGCCGTGGTCGAGCAGCGCGAGATGAACCAGTGGGTCTTCAAGATCACGAAGTACTCGCAGGAACTGCTGGACGCGCTCGATACGCTGGACCGCTGGCCCGACAAGGTGCGGCTGATGCAGCGCAACTGGATCGGCCGCTCCGAAGGCCTGCTGGTGCGCTTTCGCGCTCGATCCGGCCACCACGCCGGCCGGCGAGACCGAGCTGAAGATTTTCACCACGCGGCCCGACACGCTGTTCGGCGCCAAGTTCATGGCGATCGCGGCCGATCATCCGCTGGCGCAGGCCGCGGCCGCGAAGAATCCGAAGCTCGCGCGAGTTCATCGCCGAGGCAAAACGCATCGGCACCGCGCAGGAAATCATCGACACCGCCGAGAAGCAGGGCTTCGACACCGGCATCCGGGCGATCCATCCGTTCGATCCGAACTGGAAGCTGCCGGTCTATGTCGCCAATTTCGTGCTGATGGAATACGGCACCGGCGCGATCTTCGGCTGCCCCGCGCACGACCAGCGCGACCTCGACTTCGTCAACAAATACGGGCTCGGCAATACGCCGGTGGTTTGCCCGGAAGGCCAGGACCCGAAGACCTTCGTCATCACCGACACCGCCTATGACGGCGACGGCCGCATGATCAATTCGCGCTTCCTCGACGGCATGACCATCGAGCAGGCCAAGGAAGAGGTCGCCAAGCGGCTGGAAGTCAGAAGTCCGCGGCAACACGCCGGTCGGCGAGCGGCAGGTGAATTTCCGCCTGCGCGACTGGGGCATCTCGCGCCAGCGCTATTGGGGCTGCCCGATCCCGGTGATCCACTGCCCGAAATGCGATGTGGTGCCGGTGCCGGACAAGGATCTGCCGGTGGTGCTGCCGGAGGATGTCAGCTTCGACAAGCCCGGCAACGCGCTCGACCATCATCCGACCTGGAAGCACGTCACCTGCCCGCAATGCGGCGGCAAGGCCGCAGCGCGAAACCGACACCATGGACACGTTCGTCGATTCGTCCTGGTATTTCGCGCGCTTCACCGATCCCTGGAACGAGAAGGCGCCGACCACGCCTGCTGTCGTCAACCGGATGATGCCGGTCGACCAGTATATCGGCGGCGTCGAGCACGCGATCCTGCATCTGCTCTACAGCCGCTTCTTCACCCGCGCGATGAAGGCCACCGGCCATATCGGCATGGACGAGCCGTTCGCCGGCATGTTCACCCAGGGCATGGTGGTGCACGAGACCTACCAGAAGGCCGACGGCACCTACGTCACGCCGGCCGAGGTCAAGGTCGAGACCGGCGGCCAATGGCCGCCGCGCCAGCCTGCTCGACACGGGCGAAGAGATCTCGATCGGCCCGATCGAGAAGATGTCGAAGTCGAAGACGCAACACCGTCGACCCCGACGACATCATCGCGACCTATGGCGCCGACGTCGCGCGCTGGTTCATGCTGTCGGATTCGCCGCCCGATCGCGACGTGATCTGGAGCGACGAGCGGGTGCAGGGCGCCTCGCGCTTCGTGCAGCGGCTGTGGCGGCTGGTCAACGAGTCCGCCGAAATCGCCAAAGCCGCCCCGCGGCCCGGCCGGCGTCCGTTCGGCGCCGACGCGCTGGCGCTGCGCAAGGCGGCCCATGGCGCGCTGGACAAGGTCTCGACCGGCATCGAGAGGCTGCATTTCAACGTCTGCCTCGCCCATATCCGGGAATTCGCCAATGCGCTGGCCGAGGTGCTGGGCCGCGGAAGGGACCGCCCTCGCCGGACTCTCGCCTGGGCGGTCCGCGAGGCCGCGGTCATCCTGGTTCAACTGTTCGCGCCGATGATGCCGCATCTGGCCGAGGAGTGCTGGCAGGTGCTGGGCCAGCCGGGCCTGGTTTCGGAGGCCAATTGGCCCCAAATCGAACGCGATTTGCTGGTTGAAGACACGGTGACCCTGGTGGTTCAGGTCAACGGCAAGAAACGGGGTGAGGTCACGGTGGCCACGGGGCGCCCAAAATCCGGAAATTGAGGCTGCCGTTTTGGCCCTCGATGCGGTAAAACAGGCGCTGGGCGGCAAGGCCGTCCGCAAGGTGATCATTGTTCCCATGAGGATCGTGAATGTCGTTGGCTAGGATCCGCATCGCCGCTCGGCTGTTGGCCGTGGCCGCCCTGGCGGCGCTGACGGCCGGCTGCTTCCAGCCGATGTATGCCGAACATACCGACGGCACGCCCGGCCTGCGCGAGAAGCTGATGGGCGGTGGAAGTCCCGCCGGTCGACAAGCCCAACGCCTCGCGGGAGGCGCGGATCGGGGTCGAAATCCGCAATGCGCTGGCGTTCAAGCTGTACGGCAACGCCACCGGCATGCCGCCGACCCACCGGCTGGTGCTCCGGTTCACGACCAGCCGCTCGTCGCTGATGGTCGATCCGACCACCGCGCTGCCGACCAGCGAGAATTACGGCATCGATGCGCAGTACAATCTGATCGAGATCGCCACCAACAAATCGGTCATGACCGGCACCACCTTCTCGCGCGTGTCCTATGACATGCCGGGCTCAGCTACCAGCGCTTCGCCCGCGCCCGCGCCTTCCGCGACGCCGAGGATCGCGCCGCCCAGGAGATCGCGGAGAATATCCAGACCCGGCTGGCGTCGTTCTTCTCCGCCGGCACCTGATCGCCCGTTGGTCGCGCTTCGCGGAAAAGAAATCGACGCTTTTCTCGCCCGGCCCGATGCCGGCCGCCCCATCATCCTGCTCTACGGTCCCGATGCCGGCCTGGTGCGCGAGCGCGCCGACGCGCTGCTGGCGTCCGCGGTCGACGATCCCAACGATCCGTTTTCGCTGGTGCGGCTCGACGGCGACGAACTTGTCCGCCGAGCCGTCGCGGCTGGTCGATGAAGCGATGACGGTGCCGCTGTTCGGCGGCCGCCGCGCCATCCGCGTCCGCGCCGGCTCGCGCAGTTTTGCCAGCGGCATCGATACGCTGGCCGAGATGCCGATGAAGGATTGCCGCATCGTCATCGAGGCCGGCGAGCTGCGGCCGGAATCGCCGCTGCGCAAGGCCTGCGAGCGCGCCAAGACCGCGGTCGCGATCGGCTGCTATCCCGACGGCGAGCGCGATCTTGCGAAACTGATCGACGATGAATTGCGGCTCGTCGAATCTGCGCATCGCGCCGGACGCGCGCGCGGTCGCTGACCGCGCTGCTCGGCGGCGACCGCCAGGCCTCGCGCAACGAATTGCGCAAGCTCACGCTCTATGCCCACGGCAAGGGCGAGGTGACGCTCGACGACGTGATGGCCGTGGTCGCCGATGCCTCCGAGCTGAAGCTCGATCCGATCGTCGACGGCGCCTTCGCCGGCAAGCCGGACCTGGTCGAAACCGAATTCGCCAAGGCGATGATCGCCGGCACCTATCCCGGCGTGATCATCTCCGCCGCGCAGCGCCAGGCGGCATGGCTGCACAAATCGGCGCTCGCGGTCGCCGAGGGCACGCCGGTCTCGACGTTGCTCGACAGCGGATTTCCGCGGCTGCATTTTTCGCGCAAGGGCAATGTCGAAATCGCGCTGCGCAATTTCAGCGCGGCGCGGCTGGCCGCGATCATCGACCAGCTCGCGCACCGCCGCGCTCGACATGCGCAAGCAGGCGACGCTCGCCGCCGCGATCGCGCAGCGCACGCTGCTGTCGATCGCGGTGAATGCGAAACGGCGGGGGTGAATTCGCTTCGTCGTCCCTGCGAAAGCAGGGACCCATAGCCACCGACGCTTATTTTGAAGAAGGTCGCTAACGCCAGCGCCCTCACCGATGGGCCGCGGGTTATGGGTCCCGGCTCAAGGCCGGGACGACGGGGATCAGCCGCCCTTCGCCAGCCGCCGCATCACCTCGTCGAGCTGTTCGAGGTCGCGGTAGCTGATCTGCACGGTGCCGCCGGGATCGCGGTGATCGACGCTGACGGCAAGACCGAGCGCGTCGCTGACGCGCTTTTCCAGCGCGACCGTGTCGGGATCTTTCACCTTGCCGCCGCGCGCCTTCTGCGGCTTGCGCTCCGGCACGCCTTCGTCATGCGCCAGCGCCTCGGCCTGGCGCACGTTGAGGCCTTCCTCGACGATGCGCTTGGCGGCGGCCAGCGGATCGGGCACGCCGATCAGCGCGCGCGCATGACCGGCCGACAATTCGCCCGATCGCGATATAGGCCTGCACCTCGGCCGGCAGTTTCGTCAGCCGCATCATGTTGGCGACGTGGCTGCGGCTCTTGCCGACGATCTTCGCGATCTCTTCCTGGCTGCGTTTGAATTCGTTGGCGAGCGCGTGATAGCCCTGCGCCTCTTCCATCGCGTTGAGGTCTTCGCGCTGCACGTTTTCGATGATCGCGATTTCGAGCGCGTCGCTATCGCTGACATCGACCGGCACGATCGGCACCTCGTGCAGGCCCGCGATCTGCGAGGCGCGCCAGCGGCGTTCGCCGGCGATGATCTCGTAGCGATCCTGCGCGCCCTTGACCGGACGCACCACGATCGGCTGGATCACGCCGTGCTGCTTGATCGAATCGGCGAGCTCGCCGAGTTCGGCATCGGAAAAGGTCCGGCGCGGATTGCGCGGATTGGGTTTCAGGAATTCGATCGGCACCTTGCGCTGGCGCGCGGCCGCTCGAATGCGCGGCCTCGCCGCCGACATCGCCGATCAGACTTGCAAGACCGCGGCCCAGTCGCGAACGCGCTTCGTCGGCCATCGCCAGCTCCCTTGGATTCACTGCACGTCACTCCGGAATTAGAATCTGTCGTTTCAGTGAAAGTGATGGCAACCCGTAGGATGCGGTAGAGCGCAGCGAAACCCGATCATCTTGATCGCACGCCGCGATGGGTCTCGCTGCGCTCTACCCATCCTACGTAGTCAGTCTCAATGCGCGCGCAGCTCGCGCTCGCGCTGGATCACTTCGGTCGCAAGCTTGAGATAGGCTTCGCTGCCGACGCATTTGAGATCGTAGACCAGCACCGGCTTGCCGTAGGACGGCGCCTCGGAGATGCGCACGTTGCGCGGGATCATGGTGTTGTAGACCTTCGCGCCCATGAACTGCCGGACGTCGGCGACGACCTGGTTCGACAGATTGTTGCGCGAGTCGAACATGGTCAGCACGATGCCGTGGATCGACAGGTTCGGATTGAGCGTCGAGCGCACCTGCTCCACCGTCTGCAGCAATTGCGACAGACCTTCGAGCGCGAAGAACTCGCATTGCAGCGGCACCAGGATCGCATCCGACGCCGCCATCGCGTTGACGGTGAGAAGATTGAGCGACGGCGGACAATCGATCAGCACATAGGTGTAATCGGTATCCGGCGTCGGCGTTGGTGTTGAGCGCCGCGATCGCATCGCGCAGCCGGAACGCGCGGCCGGGCGTCGAGCCCAGTTCGAGCTCGAGGCCGGAGAGATCCATGGTCGAGGCCGCGATATGCAGCCGCGGCACCGCGGTCGGGACCACCGCCTCGCGCAGCGGCGCTTCGCCGATCAGCACGTCATAGGTCGAGCAGTTGCGGCTGCGGCGATCGATGCCGAGACCGGTGGAGGCATTGCCCTGCGGATCGAGATCGACGATCAGCACGCGCTCGCCGATCGCGGCGAGCGCGGTGCCGAGATTGATCGCGGTGGTGGTCTTGCCGACGCCGCCCTTCTGGTTGGCCAGCGACAGGATGCGCGGATGGCCGGCCGGAGCGGGCGCCCTATCCTCTTGATAAACTTGATCAATTACGGTCATACGCGGTTACCACATGCTGCCGCGGATGATTAGCGCCGCTCGATCCGATCGAGTTCGACGATCCAGCCGTGTCCGCCGGTGCGGCTGGAATGAAGTTGCGGTTCGATATTCCAATATTTAGTGGCTTCGGTCAATTCAGCCTCTACATCTTGGCCCTTGAGAAACAGCGCTTTTGCGCCCTTCCCCACCAGCGGCTCCGCGAAGCCGATGAGTTGATGTAGCGGAGCCAGCGCGCGCGCAGTGACGCAATCGACGGGCCCGGTGATTCTATCCACACTATCCCCGATGTCAGCCAGGTGCACGGTCCCAGGCGACGCGGTCACGCGCAGCGCCTCGCGCAGAAACGCCGCCTTCTTGGCGTTGCGCTCGACCAGGTGAACCTGCGCACCCGGGTCTCGGCCATCGCGCAAGCCAGCACCACGCCAGGAAAGCCGCCGCCACTGCCGAGATCGGCCCAGGTCTTGGCCGAGGGGGCGAGAGTCAGGAGCTGCAGCGAATCCGAGATATGCCGGGTCCAGAGATGCGGAAGCGTCGATGGCGCGACCAGGTTGGTTTTGGCCTGCCACTCCAGCAGCAGTGCGACATAGCGATCCAGCCGCGCTTCCGTTTCACGTGAAACAGGGGTGAGCGCCAGCGCTGCGGCCTTGTCGGACGCCAGGATTGGGGATGAGGTTTGATTTGCTGCGTTGGTCATCTGCTCGACATTGTCGCTGCTACAGGGAGGACGTCATCCTGAGGTGCGAGCCGGGTTCGGCTCGCCTCGAATGAGAGGGAGTTACGTGAGACCCATCCTTCGAGGCTCGCAAGAGCTCGCACCTCAGGGTGACGTCAGAGTACGATGCGGCCGAACCGTTTCACGTGAAACAAGGGTCTACGCGGTCGCCTTCGCAGACTTCCGGCGGGCTTCACGCCGCAAGTAAGCTGCCAAGATGCCCAGCGCCGCCGGTGTTAGTCCATCCAGCCGTCCTGCCTGCCCGACCGTCCGCGGTCGCGCGGCCTCTAGCTTTGAGCGCGCCTCGTTGGAAAGTCCCGGCACGTCGGCGTAATCGATATCGGTCAGGACCAGGCCCTCGTCGCGCCGGAAGGCATCGACGTCGGCGGTCTGGCGCTTGAGATAGACATCGTATTTGGCATCGATCTCGAGATGGACTGCGATCGATGGGTCAATGGCCGACAGCTCCGGCCAGATAGCCTTGAGCTGAGACCAATCGATCTCCGGATAGGCCAGTAGTTCAAAAGCCGAGCGGCGCTGGCCGTCCCTGTTGAGCGCCAGCCCATGCCTGGCCGCCTCGTTCGGCGTGATCGACAGCGACTTAGCCAGTGATTTTGCGGCTTCCAGCGCTGCCATCTTGGCGCCATGGCGCTGCGAACGCGCCTGCCCCACGCAGCCCAGGGCAATTCCCTTGTCGGTCAGGCGCTGGTCGGCATTGTCAGCACGCAAGGTCAGGCGGTATTCCGCCCGCGAGGTGAACATCCGATAGGGTTCGGTGATGCCGCGAGTCACGAGATCGTCGATCATCACACCGAGATAGCCGTCGGCGCGGTCGAACACGATCGGCACGCCGCCGCTGGCCATCAATGCGGCGTTCAGACCCGCAACAATCCCCTGCGCGGCCGCCTCTTCATATCCAGTGGTGCCGTTGATCTGTCCGGCCAGGAACAGGCCGGGCAGCCGCTTGGTCTGCAAGGTCGGATCCAGTTCGCGGGGATCGACGTGATCGTATTCGATGGCATAGCCCGGCCGGACCATTTTTACGCGTTCAAGGCCCGGAATGGTGGCGAGGATCGCGAGCTGGACCTCTTCCGGCAGCGAGGTCGAGATGCCGTTCGGATAGACGGTCGTGTCGTCGAGCCCTTCCGGCTCCAGAAAGATCTGATGGCCGTCGCGGTCGCCGAAGCGGACGATCTTGTCTTCGATCGAGGGGCAATAGCGGGGTCCGGAACTCTTGATCTGACCGGAATACATCGGCGAGCGATGCACATTGGCCCGGATCACCTCATGGGTCGCCGGCGTAGTCCGAGTAATGCCGCACTGGATCTGCGGGATCGTAATCCGGTCGGTCATGACCGAAAACGGCTCCGGTGGCTCGTCGCCGGGCTGCATTTCCACGGCCGACCAGTCGATGGTCGTGCCGTCGAGGCGCGGGGGCGTACCGGTCTTGAGACGTCCAAGGGCGAAGCCCACGCGTTCGAAAGATCCCGACAGTCCCATCGCCGGGGCCTCGCCGACCCGGCCGGCCGGCCAGTTCTTCTCGCCGAGATGGATCAGGCCGCGCAAAAACGTTCCGGTCGTGATGACGACCGCACCGGCGGCAAGCACGCGGCCGTCGCCCAGGCGAATGCCGGTCACCCGGCGGCCTGAGACGATGAGCTCATCCGCTTCTCCCTCGATCACGCTGAGGTTCGCGGTCTCGGTGATCGCCGCCTGCATGGCGGCGGCGTAGAGCTTGCGGTCGGCCTGGGCGCGCGGTCCGCGCACAGCCGGGCCCTTGCGGCGGTTCAGCATCCGAAACTGGATGCCGCCGGCATCGGCGACCCGGCCCATCAGGCCATCCAGTGCGTCGACCTCGCGGACCAGGTGGCCCTTGCCGAGACCGCCGATCGCGGGGTTGCAGGACATCGCTCCGATGGTCGCAAAGCGGTGGGTTACCAGCGCCGTCTTCGCGCCCATCCGCGCAGCGGCGCTTGCGGCCTCGCAGCCGGCGTGGCCGCCGCCGATGACGATGACGTCGAATGAGTTGGGTGCCGCAATCATGCCGCGACTTCTATCCCGGAGTGGCAAAAGCCGGAAGCGAGAAGTTGCGGCGGGAGCTCCGTGTTCGCGTGAAACACCGGCTTGTTTCACGTGAAACAGCTGGTTCCAGCGTCGAATTTACCTCTGTTTCACGTGAAACAAATCGCCAATGAAATGAATGAAGAACTATTACTTGCCTACACAAAACTCCCGGAAAATCACATCGAGGATATCCTCGACGTCGACCCTCCCCAGTAGTCTCCCCAACGAATCTGCCGCAGCCCGAAGCTCTTCCGCAGCGAGTTCCTCACCGCTGCCGACCACCTCAACACTACGATGCAGCGAAGCGGCGGCTTCCAACAGTAATTTCCGTTGCCGGGCCCGGGTGATCAGCCCGCCCTCGCTCCCGCCGAAATAATCTCCGGCGAACCCGACCAAAGCGGAGACCAACTCCGGAAGCCCGTCGCCGCGGCTGGCCGAAATCCTAAAGCCGATTTCCCGTCGCTCAACTGTCCTTGGCTCCCCGACCGCGTCGAGATCGATCTTGTTGCGAACCACCCAGACCGGCACGGCACCCTCAGGCTTCATCCCTTGATTCGATGTATCAGCAAGCCACAACACGAGATCCGCTTCGCTGGCGCGGGCCCGCGCACGACGCACGCCTTCCTGCTCGACGGGATCGTCGGTCTCGCGAATGCCGGCGGTGTCGATCATCGTCACCGGATAGCCGTCGAGATCGAGCTGCACCTCGATGACGTCGCGCGTGGTGCCGGCATGCGGCGAGACGATCGCGACCTCGCGCCGCGCCAGCTGATTCATCAGCGTCGACTTGCCGACATTCGGCGGACCCGCGATCGCGACCACCAGCCCGTCGCGCAGGCGTTCACTTTGGCCCTGTGCCGCAAGCACTTCTTCGATTTCGTCGACCAGCGCTTTGATCTTCACCAGCGCCGGCGCGATCAATTCCGCCGGCACATCGCCTTCGTCGGAGAAATCGATGCCGGCCTCGATCAGCGCCGACGCCTCGATGATCCGGGCGCGCCAGTCCCGCGCCTTGTCGCCGAGCAGACCCTTCAGCTGGCGCAGCGCCTGGCGGCGCTGCCGGTCGGTGTCGGCATGAATGAGATCGTCGAGGCCCTCGGCTTCGGTCAGATCGAGCTTGCCGTTCTCGAACGCGCGCCGGGTGAATTCACCGGGCTCGGCCGGCCGCACATTTTCGAAGGCCGGCCAGCGCGGCGAACAAGGCGGCCAGCACCGCGCGTCCGCCATGGACGTGAAATTCGGCGACGTCTTCGCCGGTCGCGCTCGCCGGTCCTGGAAACCACAGCACCACGGCATCGTCGATCGGCTGCTGGTCGGCGTCGCGAAGCAGCACCCGGGTCGCCATTCGCGGCGCCGGCATCTTGCCGGCCAGCGCCGTCAGCACCGGGCCGGCCTGCGGCCCCGACACCCGCACGATGGCAATCGCGCTCGGCGGCCGGCCTGATGACAGCGCAAAAATGGTCTGGTCGCGCGGATGCATCGCCTATTTGTTCCCGAGGAGCCATAGAAAGGCAACGCAATTCCCCCGACGCGGGTTTGGAGCCGATTTCCGCGGTCTAAGCCGTTGTATTTGCTGCAGCAAAAAGCGCAGCATTTATGCTGCAAAATCCGGCTGCTTTCGCGGCTGGCACATCCAGATCAGAATAAAGTTGTTTAGTTTCAAAAGCTTGCCGCGGGCGCCGGCGCGGCTGTGGAACTCCGTCATGCTGCACCAGGCCGCAGCACGACGCCGAAATGCTGCGCCGCAGCAAACATGAAAAAGGCGCCCCGCTGTGACGAGGGCGCCCCCGTCAACGCTGGCCCGAAGGCTCAGGTATTCATCGAATCGAAGAATTCCGAGTTGTTCTTGGTGTTGCGGAGCTTGTCGAGCAGGAAGTCGATCGCGTCCATGGTGCCCATCGGATTGAGGATCCGGCGCAGCACGTACATTTTCTTCAGCAGCTGCGGATCGGTGATCAGCTCTTCCTTGCGGGTGCCGGAGCGCGAGATGTCGATCGCCGGGAAGGTCCGCTTGTCCGAAACCTTGCGGTCGAGAATCAGTTCGGAGTTACCGGTGCCCTTGAACTCTTCGAAGATGACTTCGTCCATGCGGCTGCCGGTATCGACCAGCGCGGTCGCGATGATGGTCAGCGAACCGCCCTCCTCGATGTTGCGCGCGGCGCCGAAGAAACGCTTCGGCCGCTGCAGCGCGTTGGCGTCGACACCGCCGGTCAGCACCTTGCCGGATGACGGCACCACGGTGTTGTAGGCGCGGCCCAGACGCGTAATCGAGTCCAGCAGGATCACGACGTCGCGGCCGTGCTCGACCAGCCGCTTGGCCTTCTCGATCACCATCTCGGCGACCTGGACGTGACGCACCGCCGGCTCGTCGAAGGTGGATGACACCACCTCGCCCTTCACCGAGCGCTGCATGTCCGTGACTTCTTCCGGACGCTCGTCGATCAGCAGCACGATCAGATAGCATTCCGGATGATTGGCGGTGATCGAGTGCGCGATGTTCTGCATCAGCACGGTCTTGCCGGTGCGCGGCGGCGCCACGATCAGGGCGCGCTGGCCTTTGCCGATCGGCGCGACGATGTCGATAACCCTTGCAGAAAGGTCTTTTCTGGTGGGGTCTTCGAGCTCGAGCCGGAAACGCTGATCCGGAAACAGCGGCGTCAGATTGTCGAAATTGACCTTGTGCTTGGACTTTTCCGGATCTTCGAAATTCAGCGTGTTGACCTTGAGCAGCGCAAAATAGCGTTCGCCTTCTTTCGGGCTGCGGATGTGGCCTTCGATGGTGTCGCCGGTGCGAAGCCCGAAGCGGCGGATCTGCGAGGGCGAGACGTAGATGTCGTCCGGGCCCGGCAGATAATTGGCGTCCGGCGAGCGCAGAAAGCCGAAGCCGTCGGAGAGAACCTCGACGACGCCTTCGCCGATAATATCGGTTTCCTGGATCGCGAGCTGCTTGAGAATGGCGAACATCAGCTCCTGCTTGCGCATGGTGCTGGCGTTTTCGACCCCTTTCTCTTCCGCAAACGAGACGAGCTCGGCCGGCGTTTGTGCTTTGAGGTCTTGAAGTTTCATTTCCCGCATTGGGATGGTCCTGTGGAGAGTAACTGGAGGAGGGGGTGCGAGGTGGCTTTAAGAAAATGCGGACACGAAAAAAGGAAGGTCCGCAGGTCTGAGCAAGGAAAGTGCCGGTGAGGCTTCAAACCTGATGCGGCGGCCGGTTCAACGAGGAAACCGGAACACAACCACATCCGCCTGCGTGGGGTGGGATTTCGACAATATAGAAAATCGGCTGGCGCTCCGCAAGCAGGTCGAAGGGCACCGCGTTTGTGAGCATCGGCATCGCTCTAAAACGGCTTGACCACCACCAGGATGACGATCCCGATCATCAATACCGTCGGTACCTCATTGATAATACGATAGAATTTCTGGCTTCGGGTATTCCGGTCGGCGGCGAAATCCTTAACGCCAGCGGGAAAAAAAGCCGTGGACGCCCGACAGCAGCAGCACCAGCAACAAGCTTGCCGTGCAACCAGCGGGCCGAAAACCAATGGCCGGCCCAGGCCAGGTACAGCCCGGCCAGCCAGGTCACGATCATCGCCGGATTGATGATCGCCTTCAGCAGCCGCCGTTCCATCACCTTGAACGTCTCGGACTGCTTCGATCCGATCTCCGCCTCGCAATGATAGACGAACAGCCGCGGCAGATAGAGCATGCCGGCCATCCACGCGATGACGGCGATGACATGCAGCGCCTTGATCCACTCGTACATCGCGTCTCGCCTTCAGCCGCCTCTGGAACGTTCCGACCATCACCGGACGTTGCGATCAAGCGTTCCGCCAGCGTGGGAGCGAGACATATCCGCAAGCAGCGCTTTTCTAAACTAATAATTTTAGAATCTTAGGTTTGAGTCTAAGTAGCAGTGATTAGGACTCACACAAATCTGTCCCGGCATTCTCCAGCGCTTGTTCACATCCATCAACAATTCCGCCGTTGCAATTTGGCTTCACGAATAACGCTCACTTGGTTCAAGCGCTTGCGTCGTTTTGCGGTCCAGCTTATGAAGAGACAAATCCACATCACCCCACTATCATTGCAACCGGCTGGCGGACTTGTCCTCGTGAGGGGCCCTGTGAAGAAAAAGCCGGGTTATCCCTGAGCCGGCGAGCCTGCGGCCGATTTCTGTCGGGTAAGCTCCACAGCGATTCACAGGATACACAGGGGTTCTGGTGCCCACGACCGGCAATTATTTTCATCTTCATCTGGTCTCCGATTCGACCGGCGAGACGCTGATCACGGTGGCGCGCGCGGTCGCCGCGCAATATGCCAACGTGACGCCGGTCGAGCATGTCTATCCGCTGGTGCGCAGCCAGAAGCAGCTCGATCGCGTGCTCGACGAGATCGAGGAAGCGCCGGGCATCGTGCTGTTCACGCTGCTGGAGAAGGATCTGGTTGGCCGGCTCGAAGCCAAGTGCAAGGAGATCAATGTTCCGAGCCTGTCGATCATCGGCCCGGTGATGCAATTGTTTCAGGCCTATCTCGGCGCAGCGACCACCGGGCGGGTCGGCGCCCAGCACATCCTGAACGCGGAATATTTCAAGCGCATCGACGCGCTGAATTACACGATGATCCACGACGACGGCCAGCATGTCGAAGGCCTGGAAGAGGCCGACGTGGTGCTGGTCGGCGTGTCCCGCACCTCGAAGACGCCGACCTCGATCTATCTCGCCAATCGCGGCATCCGCACCGCCAACGTGCCGCTGGTGCCGGGCATTCCGATTCCGCATCAGCTGGAAACCTGAAGAAGCCGCTGGTGGTCAGCCTGCATGCGACGCCGGAGCGGCTGATCCAGGTCCGGCAGAACCGGCTGTTGAGCATGGGCGCCGATCCGGCAACGACACCTATATCGATCGCCAGGCGGTCACCGATGAAGTCGCGTTCGCGCGACGCTGAGCGCCAAATTCAATTGGGCGCTGCTCGACGTGACGCGGCGCTCGATCGAGGAAACCGCGGCGGCGATCATGAAACTGTTTACCGACCGGCAGCGGCAGCGGCTTCCGGAATGATTTTCTGACGATGACCATCTGGCGCGGAAAAGACCCGTTGATCCTGGCCTCGCAAAGCCGTGCGCGGCAAATGCTGCTCGCCAATGCCGGCATCGCTGTTCGAAGCCATTCCGGCCGATATCGACGAGCGCGCGATCCAGCAGGCCTCCGGCCTCTCTGCACCCGGCGAGATCGCCACGCTGCTGGCGCGCGAGAAAGCGCTGTCTGTGTCATCGCACAAGCCCGGCCGCTATGTCGTCGGCGCCGATCAGACGCTGGCGCTTGGCAACAGGCTGTTCAGCAAGCCCGCCGGCCGCGCGCAAGCCGCCGAGCAATTGCGCGCGCTCGCCGGCGGCACCCATGAACTGCACTCCGCCGTTGCCGTCGCGCGCGACGGCAAGATATTGTTTGCCGATGTCAGCATCGCGCGGATGACGATGCGGCGGTTGGACGAAGGCGAGATCGAAGCCTATCTCGATGAGGCCGGCGAGGCGGTTACGACCAGCGTCGGCGCCTACCAGCTCGAAGGGCTCGGCGTCCATTTGTTCGAGCGCATCGAAGGCGATCATTTCACCATTCTTGGCCTGCCGCTGCTGCCATTGCTTGCGTTTCTGCGCAGCGAAAGACTGCTCGCTGTATGAATGATTTCAGAAATGGCGCTCATAAAATGCTGATCCTGGGACTGACCGGCTCGATCGGGATGGGGAAATCGACCACCGCAAAACTGTTCGCGGAGGCCGGCGTTCCGGTTTACGACGCCGATGCGGCTGTTCACCAATTCTATGAAGGCGAGGCGGTACCCGCGATCGAAGCGGCGTTTCCGGGCACGACCGTCGGATGGCAAGGTCGATCGCACCAAGCTTTCGGCGCGCGTGGTGCATGATCCGGCGGCGATGAAGCAGCTCGAGCAGATCGTGCATCCGATGCTGGGCGCCTCCCGGCAAAAATTCTTCGCCGATGCCGAAGCGTCCGGCGCGCCGGTCGCGGTGGTCGATGTGCCGCTGTTGTTCGAGACCGGCGGCGAGAAACGCGTCGATGCGGTGGTGGTGGTGACGACCTCGCCGGAAATCCAGCGCGAGCGCATTCTGGCGCGCGGCACCATGGACGAGGCGAAGCTCGATGCCATTCTGGCGCGGCAAATGCCCGATGCCGAAAAACGCAAACGCGCGGATTTCGTGGTGGATACCTCGCACGGCCTCGACCCGGTGCGGGCCCAAATCCGGGACATTCTGGCCGAGGTTGTTAAGATGCCGCAGCGGCGAGCCTGATTCGCCGTCGTCAGGTTCTGAAAATCCATGCGCGAAATCGTTCTCGATACCGAAACCACCGGCCTCGATCCGTTGCGCGGCGACCGGCTGGTCGAAATCGGCTGCGTCGAGATCTTCAACCGCATGCCGACCGGCCAGACCTTTCACCGCTATATCAATCCCGAGCGCGACATGCCGGCCGAAGCCTTTGCGGTGCATGGCCTGTCGGCCGAGTTCCTCGCCGGCAAGCCGCTGTTCACCGAGGTGGTCGACGAGTTCCTGGAATTCATCGCCGACGCGCCGCTGGTGATCCACAACGCCTCGTTCGACATCAGCTTCATCAATGCCGAGCTCGACCGCATCAAGCGGCGGCCGATTTCCCGCGACCGGCTGGTCGACACGCTGCTGCTGGCGCGGCGCAAGCATCCCGGCGTGTCGAACCGCCTCGACGATCTCTGCTCGCGCTATGCGATCGACAATTCCCGCCGCACCAAGCACGGCGCGCTGCTCGACGCCGAGTTGCTGGCCGAAGTCTATATCGACCTGATCGGGGCGCGGCAGTCGCAACTGATCCTGGCCTCGGAGACCAGCGCCGCACAGTCCGGCGGCTACGGCGATATGCCGCGGCGGCAGCGCGAGGTGCCGCTCGCGCCGCGGATCACCGACGCCGATCGCGAGGCGCATCGCGCCTTTGTCGCCACGCTGGGCGACAAGCCGATCTGGAATGATTTTCTGGCGGCGGGCTAGCCCGAACTTGAGCTTAGCTCGGCTTGGCGCCGGAGCGGCTTGCGCCGCAGCCTGCCGTTCCATGTTCTGGCGGTACAGACCGACGAAATCGACGGGATCCAGCATCAGCGGCGGGAAGCCGCCGTCGCGCACCGAAGTGGCGATGATTTCGCGCGCGAACGGGAACAGCAGCCGCGGGCATTCGATCATGACCAGCGGGTGCAGGTTTTCCTTCGGCACGTTGACGATGCGGAACACGCCGGCATAGGCCAGATCGAAGCTGAACATCACCTTGCCGGCGTTTTCAGCCTTGCCCTCGACCGAAAGCACCACTTCGAACTCGTTTTCGGCGAGATTGTTGGCGCTGACGTTGATCTGGATGTTGATCGCCGGCTGCTGCTGCTGCGGCGCCAGCGAGCCCGGCGCGTTCGGATTTTCGAACGACAGGTCCTTGGTGTATTGCGCCAGCACGTTCAACTGGGGAGGGGCCTGCTCGGGAGGCGCGCCGTTACCGTTGGTCATGAAATCTCTCCTGGAGCTCCGGCGAGCGGAGACCGATTTTCGTCTGAATTCGCTCAAAGGGCGAAAATGCCTTTGCGGGCGAGTGGCTATCATAGCCCCGCTATATTCCACAAGGACGATGGACCGGGGTTGGTCCAGCCCATCGGCGGATTTGTGCCGGATATGGCTAATGACCCTCGGCCGGCCGCCACGTTCCCACCCTAAATAGTTGAATATGCGTGATTTCCAGGCATGATCGGGTTTCCCCTTGCGGCCAAAACGCGCTACAATTCACCCGCGCCAAAACGCGCCATTGGCCGGGCAAAGTTTCATGCCTACATGCTGCAGACTCAATTGATGATGTAAACTCTGCCGTTCCCAAGGGACCTATTCGAGGGATCTCCGGGTTCTACTAAGAGAACCCACAAGGGAACGCTCGACCGCCGGACCCGTTGCCGGCGTGAGAATCAGAAAGCGAATACGACGTGGATATTTACACCATCATCTTCCTGGCGCTGGCGGTCTTTATCTTCCTGCGCCTGCGCAGCGTGCTCGGACAGCGCACCGGAAGCGAGCGGCCGCCCTATGATCGCGCCGCGCCCAACGTCGTGCAGCGTACCCAGGACAGCAACGTCGTCCCGATCCCGGGTGCCGTGATCGACCAGGCGCCGCTGGCGCCGACCGCGGACGTGACGCCGCCGACCGATCGCTGGAAGGGGATTGCCGAGCCGGCCACGCCGCTGGCCCAGGGTCTCGACGCCATTGCGGCGCAGGATTCCTCGTTCGATCCCAGGCACTTCCTGTCCGGCGCCAAGAGCGCCTACGAGATGATCGTGCTGGCCTTCGCCAACGGCGATCGCCGCGCGCTGAAGGATCTGTTGTCGGCCGAGGTCTATGACAGCTTCGATGCCGTGATCAAGGATCGCGAGAAACACGAGCAGAAAACCGAAACGCGCTTTGTTTCGATCGACAAGGCCGAACTCGTCAGTGCCGAGGCCCGCGACCGCGCGGCGCAGCTGACGGTTCGTTTCGTGTCGCAGATGATCTCGGTCACCCGCGACAAGGCCGGCACCATTGTCGATGGCAACCCGGATAAGGTCGCCGATATCACCGATGTCTGGACATTCGCCCGCGACACGACTTCTCGCGATCCGAACTGGAAGCTGGTTGGCACCGGCAGCGCTCACTGACACGCGCAGCCTTGCAAGGTTCGCGTTTGCTGTGATCGCTGCCGCGTTGTTGCTGGCCCCATTGGGTGCGTATGCGGCGCGTCATATTCATATCCGGCACACGCATCCGCGTCAGCCGCCCCCGCGGACCCTGCCATATCCGAACCTCGAATGGCCGCTGCAGATCAGCGGCAGCCAATACGCACCGCTGGCCTGGTCCGATGTCGCAGGCTGGAACGACGACGATCATCTCGCCGGCTACAAGGCGTTTCGCACCAGTTGCAAACCGATCGCGGCCCAAACCACGCCGCCCGCAGATTCGAAGGCGCTGGGCGCGTCGCTGCGCGATCCCTGCCGCATCGCCAAAGGCCTCGAACTATCCAATGAGGCTAGGGCGAAGGCTTTCTTCGAAGAGAATTTTCTGCCGCTGCGTATCTCGCGGCTCGGCGAAGGCGAGGGCTTTGTCACCGGTTATTATGAGCCCGTCATCGACGGCTCCCGGACCCAGACCGACGTCTACAATGTGCCGGTCTATCGCCGCCCCTCGAACCTGTTCGTGCGCGGCACCACGCAGGACTCCGTCGGATTGCCCAACAAGGGCCAGGTGTTCCGCAAGATCGGCCGCCGCAAGCTCGTGCCCTATTACGACCGCGCCGAGATCGAGGACGGCGCGATCGCCGGCCGCGGCCTGGAGATCTGCTGGCTGAAAAGTCAGACCGATCTGCTGTTCTCGCAGATCCAGGGCTCGGCGCGCGTCCATCTCGAGGACGGCTCGACCATCCGCATCAATTACGATGCGCATAATGGCTATCCCTATACGCCGGTCGGCCGCATCCTGATCGATCGCGGCATCATTCCCAGGGAACAGATGTCGATGCAGAAGATCCGGGAGTGGATGGAGCAGAACCCCGACGGCGCCAACGAGCTGCGGCGGCAGAACCGGTCCTACATCTTCTTCCGCGAGGTAAAGCTGTCCGACAAGGATGAGGCGGTCGGTGCCCAGGGCGTGCCGCTGACGCCGGGCCGCTCGATCGCGGTCGACAAGTCGCTGCACGTCTATGGCACGCCGTTCTTCATCGAGGGCGAGTTGCCGATCGAATCGGAACAATCCAAGACGCCGTTTCACCGCCTGATGATCGCCCAGGATACCGGCTCCGCCATCGTCGGCCCGGCGCGCGCCGATCTCTATTTCGGCGCCGGCGTCGATGCCGGCAAGGTTTCCGGCCGCCTCAAGCATAATATGCGCTTTGTCATGCTGGTGCCGAAAAGCCTCGATCCATCGGCGCGCGGGCGCAAGATGCCGGTGCCGGACGCGCGGCCGTCGGAGAAAATCGCAAAACTGTTTCCGCAAACCGACCCCCTGAAAGATTCGAAGACCGGCGCGAACAACCCGGCCAGCACGGCGGCGGCGGCGGCCAAGAACGCGGCGGCAAGCCCGGTGCAGCCCAAACCGGTGGAGCCCAAGCCGGCGCACCCCAAGACCGGCGTCGCCCAACCCCCGCCAGCGGCTTCGACGACCCAGACTGCGGTGGCAAAGCCGGTGCCGCTGCCGGAAGCGCGGCCCAAGATCGAACCTGTGCCTGAAAAGCTCCGCCGCCGTTACGCCCGCCGCTATCGTCACGTCAGATGAAACGCCGGCCTCCGACCTCGATTCCGGAACTGACGCCGTCGCCGCGCCGCAAGCGCGGCTTGAGCGAAGAAGAGCGCGCGCTGTGGGAAAGCGTTGCCAAGCAGATCAAGCCGCTGCGCAAGCGGCACCGCGCAGCGAAGCCGCCGGCCGCCTTGCCCGATGCGGAGCCACCTGTCGCGCCAAAGCCCGTTGCCTCACCAAGACCGCCGGCGCTGCCGCAAATGTTTGCCCCGCCCAGGCAGGAACCGCCGCCGCTGGCGCCGATTGGGCGTCGCGAGCGCTCGCATCTGTCGCGTGGCCGGAAGGAAATCGATGCAAGGCTCGATCTCCACGGCATGACGCAGACCCGCGCGCACCACAGGCTCTTCGCATTCCTGCAGCGCGCGCACAGCGACGGCCTGACCTTCGTGCTTGTGATCACCGGCAAGGGCAAAGTCGGCGGCGCGGAAGCCGAACGCGGCGTGCTGCGCCGCCAGGTGCCGCAATGGCTGAGCCTGCCGGAATTCCGCTCGCTGGTGGTCGGATTCGAGGAAGCCCATATCGGCCATGGCGGCGAGGGCGCGCTATATGTGCGGGTCCGGCGGTCGCGGCTGTAGAGGATTTTAGAACGGCCGCACGATCCCGACCCGTGGGATGATGGTGACGATCCAGCCCAAGACCGTGGTCTTTCGATCATCCGGCGAAATCAACGGCACATCGTGCGAAGCCGGCAGCATTTTCACCGCGTGCAGGATCAGGAACAGGCACACCGCCCAGTTCGAAATCCAGCGCGAATAATCGAACACCATCGCGAACATGACGAGATAAGCGGCGCTGACGATGATGATCGCCGCGACAATGATGCGGCGATGCAGCTCGCTTGCAAGCGCCGACAGCAACCGCGCGAAATATTGCCAGAGCGGCGTGTGCAGCCAGATCAGCAATGCGAACACCGGCACGCCCAGCAGATTCGAGGGCATGCGCTCCCAGGTGTCCCGGATCTCCTTCGACAGCGGCTGATACCAGATGTAGACAAACGCATCGGTGATCTCGGCAGATCCTCGCGCGAGGGGTCGGCCATCCGGCTTCGCAGATAGACGCTGAAATCGTTCGGGGATACCGTCATCGTGCCATAGAATTGCGCGGCAAAGAACAGGCCGGCGACGGCCAGCGCCGCGATCATGCCGACAATGACGTTCTGTCGCGTCAGGCCCACGACGAGGTAATGACGCAGCACCACGATGACGGCGATGGTCGGCACATACATCAGGAGATGGATGTGGTGAACCAGGATCAGGACCATCGACGCCAGCGCGGCGGAGATCACGAACGCGACCGAGCGCGCCGGCATCAGCAGCAGGACAGATCGCGAACGCGCAGCCGTAGATGTCGAAATGCCCGAGCGTGTGCATGAAGTTCTTCAGGAAGAACGGCGAGCCCGCGATGAAGACGAACAGCGGCAGGTGCGTCACGTCGAAGCCGAACGTTCGCCGGAACAGCTGAACGAACAGGCCGGCGGTGATCAGCCACACGGTGCCGCCGAGCGCGAATACCAGCCATACCGGCATCTTGTCGGCGAACAGCGACACGATGGCGCCGATCAGCGCGCGCTTGGTGAAGCCGAAATGATAGTCGACCAGGAGATGGATGTAGGGGACGATAGGGCAGCAGCGTGATCTTGTAGCAGAAAAACCCCGATCAGCACGGCGACATTGACGGCAAGCATCAAGCGCCAGGGGTTTTCCCGCATCCGCGAATTCATTCGGCACCAAAATGATAAATCAGGTGCTGACTATCACATGGCGGGTGCGCAATGCGCAACGCGCTATTCCCGTCAGCGTCGTCCCGGCCTTGAGCCGGGACCCATACGCCGTGGCCGTAATTATTTTAGCGCAATGGTCGATGGCTTCCTTCAACAACAGACGACCGGGGTTATGGGTCCCGGCGTTCGCCGGGACGACGATGAGATGGCGACGTCTCTACAAAATAAACCGGCTCAGATCGGCGTTCTTGGCGAGATCGCCGACGTGCTTCTGCACATAGTCGGCGTCGACCTGGATGGTCTCGCCGTTGCGGTCGGGGGCGGCGAACGAGATTTCGTCGAGCACGCGCTCCATCACCGTCTGCAGCCGCCGCGCGCCGATATTTTCCACCGTCGAGTTGACGGCGACCGCGACGTCGGCCAGCGCGTCGATGGCGTCGTCGGTGATGTCCAGCGTCACGCCCTCGGTCTGCATCAGCGCGACATATTGCTTGATCAGCGAGGCTTCCGGCTCGGTCAGGATGCGGCGCATGTCGTCGCGCGTCAGCGCTTCGCAGTTCGACGCGGATCGGCAGCCGGCCCTGCAATTCCGGCAACAGGTCCGATGGCTTTGCGATGTGAAACGCGCCGGACGCGATGAACAGGATGTGGTCGGTCTTGACCGCGCCGTGCTTGGTCGAGACCGTGGTGCCCTCGATCAGCGGCAGCAGGTCGCGCTGCACGCCCTCGCGCGAGACGTCGCCGCCGCTGCGGCCGTCGCGCACGCAGATCTTGTCGATCTCGTCGAGGAACACGATGCCGTTGTTCTCGACCGCGTTGATCGCTTCCTGCACCAGCTGATCGCTGTCGAGCAGCTTGTCGGATTCCTCGTTGACGAGGATTTCGTGCGAGCCCTCGACCGTCAGGCGGCGGGTCTTGGTGCGGCCGCCCATCTTGCCGAAGATGTCGCCGATCGAGATCGCGCCCATCTGCGCGCCGGGCATGCCCGGGATTTCGAACATCGGCATGCCGCGCCGGACGATTGCGTCTCGATCTCGATTTCCTTGTCGTTGAGTTCGCCGGCGCGCAGCTTCTTGCGGAAGGAATCGCGCGTCGCGGGCTGGAGTCGGGCCCGACCAGCGCGTCGAGCACGCGCTCCTCGGCGGCGAGCTGGGCGCGGGCCTGCACGTCCTTGCGCTTGCGCTCGCGGATCTGCGCGATGCGCGACTTCGACGAGGTCGCGGATGATCTGCTCGACGTCGCGGCCGACATAGCCGACCTCGGTGAACTTGGTCGCTTCGACCTTGATGAACGGCGCGCCGGCGAGCTTGGCCAGCCGCCGCGCGATCTCGGTCTTGCCGACGCCGGTCGGGCCGATCATCAGGATGTTCTTCGGCAGCACTTCCTCGCGCAAGGAGCCGGTGAGCTGCAGCCGCCGCCAGCGGTTGCGCAGCGCGATCGAGACCGCGCGCTTGGCGTCGGCCTGGCCGACGATGAAGCGGTCGAGTTCGGAGACGATTTCGCGGGGGGAGAAGTCGGTCATGGGTCCTAGTTAGGGTTCGAATGTTGCGAGAACAAGCCGCATTTAGGGATTCATCCAGGGCTCAGATGATCGGCGGCCCGGCCTGCCATTGCTTGATCGCCTCGAACGGGTGGATCAGCATGATGATGTTCGAGCGTCAGATTGTCGCGGATGTGAAGCGCCAGCACGAGCTCGAACACCAGCGCGAGCGCGACGGTGACCGCGACCGGAAGCTTTCGGGCGAGCAGAAAACCGCAAGACCATCGACAGCGTATCGGAGACCGAATTGACGATGCTGTCGCCGAAATAATCCAGCGAGATGGTGCCGGCGCGGTAGCGGTCGATGATCCAGTTGGAATTCTCGACCAGCTCCCAGCCGCCTTCGACCAGCATCGCGAGGATCAGGCGGCCCGGCCAGGCCAGGCGCGGGAAGGCGAGGAAGGCCGCGCCGTAGAACAGAAAGCCGTGCAGGATATGCGACAGCGTGTACCAGTCGGTGATGTGCTGCGAATTTTCCGAACTCTGCACCACGCCGTGCCAGAGTTTCGACGTAGCCGCAGGCGCAGATCGGCAGCCGGCCCATCGCAAACAGGATCGAGGCCTGCACGGCCAGGATGCCAGCCGCGATCACGAGCCAGTGCCATGGCGAAAGATGGCTGGCGACGAGCGGTTTGGCGACGCTGTTGCCGGTCGTCATGGGTTGCGAACCATCAGAAGCGCGGCGACCATCGGGCGTATCGACCATACCTGCTTTTTCGAATCCAGCCTTCTCATAGGCGCGCATCGCGCGGTGGTTGGCGGGATCGGGGTCGGTGACGATGCGCGGCGCGCCGTGCATGTCAGCCGGTCGTCGACAAAGCTGCGGATCAACGCCGAGCCATGGCCGCGTTCGATCATGCCGGGTTCGCCAATGAAGAGATCGATGCCACGCGTACCCTCCGGCTGGGTTCCGAAACCTGAATTCCAGGCGGCCAAGTCATAACACTGGAAATAGCCGAAATCGCCGCCGGTTGCCGAGACGACATATTGATCCATCGCCGGCTCATCGAGGTCGCCACTGACCAGGGCATATTGCTCCTCCGGATCGCCCCACCATTCCCGGACATGGGGTTTTGCGAGCCAGCGCCGGACAACAGGGAAGTCGGCTGTCGTCATCGGGCGGAAGGCATAGAGCGTCGCCATGCTCAGCCGCCCTCCTACAGCGTTTCGATCGTCACGTTGCGGTTGGTGTAGACGCAGATGTCGGCGGCGATATCGAGCGCGCGGCGCACGATGGTCTCGGCGTCCTTGTCGGTGTCGACCAGCGCGCGGGCCGCGGCCAGCGCGTAATTGCCGCCGGAGCCGATCGCCATCACGCCGGCTTCCGGCTCCAGCACGTCGCCGGTGCCGGTCAGGACCAGCGAGACGTCCTTGTCGGCGACGATCATCATCGCCTCCAGCCGCCGCAGATAGCGGTCGGTGCGCCAGTCCTTGGCGAGCTCGACCGCGGCCCGGGTCAATTGCCCCGGATATTGCTCGAGCTTGCTCTCCAGCCGCTCGAACAGGGTGAAGGCGTCGGCGGTGGCGCCGGCAAAGCCGCCGATGACGTCGCCCTTGCCGAGTTTGCGGACCTTTTTGGCGTTGGATTTGATGACGGTCTGGCCGATCGAGACCTGGCCGTCGCCGCCGATCACCACCTTGCCGCCCTTGCGGACCGTCAAAATGGTGGTGCCGTGCCAGACCGGCAGCTCATTTGGTGATGCTTGCATAAGGGATCCTCGTGTCCGGCCAGATTTAGGGATTTGACGCCGGGGGTTACAATCGCGGGCCATTTCACCGCGGATTCGGTCACCATAGGCGGAAGTTCGGCCGCTTGGGCGTCCATCCCGCAGTAGCGAAGGCGACATCGGCCTGTTAAAAGGGCCGCGTTTTCGGCCCAAGATCGCCTAAGGGCCGACAGGGAAAGCACTTTTCATGCGCACGGCGACCATCAAGCGCAAGACCAAGGAGACCGACATCGAGGTCACGGTGAACCTCGACGGCACCGGCGTGTCCAAGGTCGCGACCGGCATCGGCTTCTTCGACCATATGCTCGATCTGCTGGCCCGGCATTCGCGCATCGACATCACGGTGAAGGCGGTTGGCGACCTCCATGTCGATCACCACCACACCACCGAGGACGTCGGCATCGCGCTCGGACAGGCGGTGAAGCAGGCGCTCGGCACCATGGCCGGCATCACCCGCTATGCCTCGATCCACATGCCGATGGACGAGACGCTGTCGCGCGTCGTGATCGACATTTCGGGCCGCCCGGTGCTGGTGTTCAAGGTCGAGTTTCCGCGCGACAAGGTCGGCCAATTCGACACCGAGCTGGTGCGCGAATGGTTCAACGCCTTCGCCATCAATGCCGGCGTGACTTTGCACGTCGAGACCCTATATGGCGAGAACAGCCATCATATCGCCGAATCCTGCTTCAAGGGTCTGGCGAGGGCGCTGCGGGCGGCGGTCGCGATCGATCCGCGCGCCGCGGGCGAAGTGCCGTCCACCAAGGGTCAGCTCGGCGGCTGATTTTCTCGCTTTATCGGCGGAGAGTGACGATGCCGGTCTATACAGTTCATGCTCCCGTGGCCAACGGCGCCGATCTCGCGCGACCGACAAGTTCGTGTTCGTTCGCGACGGCTTTCATTTCTGGGCGGCGGTCTTCGGCCTGCTCTGGCTGGTCTGGCACCGGCTGTGGCTGGCGCTGATCGGCTGGATCGTGCGTGATCGGCGGCGTCGAATTCGGCACTGGCGGCCTCGGCGCCGGCCGCGGCGCGATCCTGTTCGCCGATCTGCTGATCGCGCTGCTGATGGGATTCGAGGCGGCGAGCCTGCAGCGCTGGACGCTGTCGCGGCGCAACTGGCGCCAGCTCGACATCGTCGTCGCCGATGACGAGGAATCCGCCGAGCGGCGCTTCTTCGATCGCTGGACCGCGCAGCCAGCGCGGCCTCGCCAACGATCAATCGGCGGTCGATCGCGGCGCGCCGCCGCCGACCCGCGATATTCCGGGCCAGCCGTTCTCAAGCCGCCGCCGCCGTTGCCGCAGGGCGACATCATCGGATTGTTTCCGGAACCGGGAGGGTCACGATGAGCGTCGCCATCATCGATTACGGCTCCGGCAATCTGCACTCGGCCGCGAAAGCGTTCGAGCGCGCCGCGCGCAGCATGGAGAATCCGCAGAAGATCGTGGTGACCCGCGATCCCGAAGTGGTGTTTCGCGCCGATCGCATCGTGCTGCCCGGCGTCGGCGCCTTCGCCGATTGCCGCCGCGGACTCGACGCGCTCGACGGCATGATCGAGGCGATGACGGAAGCGGTGCGCGACAAGGCGCGGCCGTTCTTCGGCATCTGCGTCGGCATGCAGCTGATGGCGACGCGCGGCAAGGAGCACGTCACCACCGACGGCTTCAACTGGATCGCCGGCGACGTCGAGAAGATTTCGCCGCGCGAGGAGAATCTGAAAATTCCGCATATGGGCTGGAACACGCTCGACATGATCCGCGAGCATCCGGTGCTGGAGCGGCTGCCGCTGGGGCCGAAGGGCCGCCACGCCTATTTCGTGCACTCCTATCACCTCAACGCGGCCAACGAGGCGGACGTGCTGGCGCGCGCCGATTACGGCGGGCCGGTGACGGCGATCGTCGGCAAGGACACCGCGATCGGCACCCAGTTTCACCCGGAGAAGAGCCAGCGCTTCGGGCTGGCCCTGATTTCGAACTTTTTGAAGTGGAAGCCGTGATTCTCTTTCCCGCCATCGACCTGAAGAACGGCCAGTGCGTGCGCCTCGAACAGGGCGACATGGCGCGCGCGACCGTGTTCAACCTCGATCCGGCGGCGCAGGCGCGCGCCTTCGCCGCCCAGGGGTTCGAATATCTGCACGTCGTCGATCTCGACGGCGCCTTTGCCGGCAAGCCGATGAATGCGCAGGCGGTCGAGGCGATGCTGAAGGCGGTCACCATGCCGGTGCAGCTCGGCGGCGGCATTCGCGATCTCGCGACGGTCGAGGCCTGGCTCGCCAAGGGCATCGCGCGCGTCATCATCGGCACCGCGGCGGTGCGCGATCCCGAGCTGGTGAAGAATGCCGCGAAAAAATTCCCCGGCCGCGTCGCGGTCGGTCTCGATGCCCGCGACGGCAAGGTCGCGGTCGAAGGCTGGGCCGAGACCTCGCAGGTGACCGCGCTCGAAATCGCGCAGCGCTTCGAGGATGCCGGCGTCGCCGCGATCATCTTCACCGACATCGCGCGCGACGGCCTGCTCAAGGGCCTCAATCTCGATGCGACCATCGCGCTCGCCGAGCGAATCTCGATTCCGGTCATCGCCTCGGGCGGCTTTGCCTCGATCGAGGACGTCAAGGCGCTGCTGGCGCCGCGCGCCAAAAAGCTCGCCGGCGCGATCGCCGGCCGCGCGCTCTATGACGGCCGGCTCGATCCCGCCGCCGCGCTGGCGCTGATCCGCAACGCGCGCGCCGCGGCGTAGGAGACCCTCCATGTTCAAGGTCCGCGTGATCCCCTGTCTCGACGTCAAGGACGGCCGCGTCGTCAAGGGCGTCAACTTCGTCGATCTGCGCGACGCCGGCGATCCCGTCGAAGCGGCGATCGCCTACGACGCCGCCGGCGCCGACGAGCTCTGCTTTCTCGACATCACCGCGACCCACGAAAATCGCGGCATCATGCTGGACGTGGTGCGGCGCACGGCGGAGGCCTGCTTCATGCCGCTGACCGTCGGCGGCGGGGTCCGCACCGTCGACGATATCAAGACGCTGTTGCGCTCCGGCGCCGACAAGGTCTCGATCAACAGCGCGGCGGTCAGCCGCCGCGAGTTCGTCAAGGAGGCCGCCGAAAAATTCGGCGAGCAGTGCATCGTGGTCGCGATCGACGCCAAGCGCGTCAAGCGCGGCGGCGGCGGCGAGCGCTGGGAGATCTTCACCCATGGCGGCCGCAACTCCACCGGGATCGACGCCATCGAATATGCCCAGGAAGTGGTCTCGCTCGGCGCCGGCGAAATCCTGCTGACCTCGATGGACCGCGACGGCACCCGGCAGGGCTTTGACATGCCGCTGACGCAGGCGATCGCCGACAGTGTTCCGGTACCGGTGATCGCCTCCGGCGGCGTCGGCAATCTCGACCATCTGGTCGACGGTATCCGCGAGGGCCATGCCACCGCGGTGCTGGCGGCGTCGATCTTCCACTTCGGGGAATTCACCATACGCGAGGCCAAGGACCACATGGTGCGCGCCGGGCTGCCGATGCGGCTCGATCCCTGACGACTCCGTGTCACAAAAGTGCTAAGCCGATCTGGGGACGGCGTCCGGTCTGTTGCGGGCGCATTTGTTTGAGTGCAGTTGATGCCGCGTTTCACGATCCACGATCTGGCCGCCACCATCGACGCCCGCGCCGCGTCGGGAGGAGAGGCGTCCTATACCCGCAAGCTGCTCGACAAGGGCGCGGAGCATTGCGCCAAGAAGTTCGGCGAGGAGGCGGTGGAAACCGTGATCGCCGCGGTCGAGAACGACCGCGATCATCTGATCGCCGAAAGCGCCGATCTGCTGTTTCACCTGCTGGTGCTGTTGAAATCGCGCGGCGTGACGCTTGAAGAGGTCGAGGCCGCGCTGGCGCAGCGCACCAATATGTCCGGTCTGGAAGAGAAAGCCGCGCGCAAGCGCGATTAGTTCATCAAGGGCGACGCCATGGATATTCGCGCTCCCGAGCAGCAATACAATCCCTACCGCGTATTCACGCGCGAGCAGTGGGCGCGGTTGCGCGACGATACGCCGATGACGCTGGAGCCGGGCGAGTTCGAGCGGCTGCGCTCGCTGCACGACCGCCTCGACCTGAAGGAGGTCGAGGACATCTATCTGCCGCTGTCGCGGCTGCTGTCGATCTATGTCGATGCGACGCAGCGGCTCTATTAGGCGCAGCGCCAGTTCCTCGGCATCCGCGACCGCAAGGTGCCCTACATCATCGGCGTCGCCGGCTCGGTGGCGGTCGGCAAGTCGACCACCGCGCGCGTGCTGCAGGCGCTGCTGGCGCGCTGGTCGCCGCGGCCGAAGGTCGATCTGGTGACGACCGACGGCTTCCTGTTTCCCAACGCCGTGCTCGAGCGGCAGGGCATCCTGCAGAAGAAGGGTTTTCCCGAGAGCTACGATCTGCCGATGCTGCTGTCGTTCCTGAGCGACATCAAGGCCGGGCGGCGGCCGGTCCGCGCGCCGGTCTATTCGCATCTGACCTACGACATCGTGCCGAACCAGTGGACCGAGGTCGACCAGCCCGACATCCTGATCGTCGAGGGCGTCAACGTGCTGCAGACCGGCCGGCTGCCGCGCGACGGCAAGGCGGTGCCCGTGGTCTCCGACTTCTTCGATTTCTCGGTCTATATCGACGCCGATGAGCCGGTGCTGCGCAACTGGTACGTGCGGCGCTTTCTGGCGCTGCGCGATACCGCGTTCACCGATCCGAGGTCGTATTTCCACCGCTATGCGCCGCTCTCGGACGAAGAGGCAACCGCCACGGCGCTGGCGATCTGGGAACGCACCAACCTCGCCAATCTCGAGGACAACATCCTGCCGACCCGGCCGCGCGCGACGCTGATCCTCAAAAAGGGCGCCGATCACGAGGTCGAGAGCGTGGCGCTGCGGCGGCTCTGACTCACGCCGCAATGTGCCGTGACGCGGCCAAGCCCGCGAGCGCCTCGGCGAGTTTTTCGCGATCGAGCGGCTTGATCAGAAAACCGTCCATGCCGGCCTCGAAGCAGGCGTAGCGATCTTCCACCATTGTGTTGGCGGTGAGCGCCAGAATCGGCGTCCGGCGTCCGGGCTGTTCAGCCTCCAGCTCGCGGATCCGCTTGGTGGTTTCGATGCCGTCGAGTTGCGGCATCTGGATATCCATCAGGACCAGATCGTAGGCGGCGCCGGCGGATTTGGCCGACAGCCAGGATTCCAGCGCCTCTTCGCCGTTGGTGGTGATAACGGCGTGATGCCCGAGCCGGCCGAGCAGCGAGCGCATCAACAGCGCATTGATCTCGTTGTCTTCGGCGACCAGGATTGAAAGCCCCTTGTCTGGCGGCGTGGCCGTTTTCTCGACCTCGTCGGCCGGCTCGATCAGGGATTCGCCGGCAAGACTGGGCGCTGAAATTTCCGGCGCCGCGATCAGGCGCGCGGCGAGCGAGGCGGCGCGCAGCGGCTTGACCAGATAGCCGGTGAAGGCGGACACGGCGGACGGTTGCAGTTCCTGCCGCGTCGCCGGCGTGAACATCACGATCCGGTGCATCGCGTGCAGCCGCGCTGCTTCGCCGAGTTTTTCGATCCCGGCCGTGCCCAGCGCGTGATCGATCAGGATCGCCTGCCAGGAGCGCTCCGGCAACAGCGCCAGCGCGACGTCGACATCGCCGACCATGCAGGTCTGGCCGCCCCAGCGCTGCAGCCGCCGCGCGGTCAGGGATGCTTCGATGCTCTCCGGCGAAACCAGCATGATCGATTGGCCGGTCAGATCGGGCGAAGCGAATGTCCTGGGTTCGCCATCGCTCGCCACCGCGAGCGGGATCGACACTTCGAAGGTCGAGCCCGTGCCCGGCGTGCTCTCCAGCGTGATGCGGCCGCCCATGCGCTTGACGATCCGCTCGGAGATGCTGAGGCCAAGACCCGTGCCGCCATAGCTGCGCGCGATGCGGTCGTCGGCCTGTTCGAACTCGCGGAAAATGCGCTGCTGGGCCTCGGGCGCGATGCCGATGCCGGTGTCGCGGACCAGGAAACTGATTTCATTGGGCCAGATGCCGGGCTCGACGATCAGCGCGACGCCGCCCGACGAGGTGAACTTGATGGCGTTGCCGGCGAGGTTGAGCAGCACCTGGCGCAGCCGCGCCGCGTCGCCGATCACCTGCGCCGGCAGCCGCTCGTCGATGTAGGCGGCGATCTCGATCTTGCGGGCTTGCGCGCGCGGCGCCAGCAATTCGGTGATGTCCTCGATCAACACCGACAGCGGGAACGGGCGATGTTCGAGATCGATCTTGCCGGCTTCGATCTTGGAATAATCCAGCAATTCCTCGATCAGCGCGAGCAGGGCGTCGCCCGAGGTTTTCACCGCCTTGGCATAGGTCGTCTGCTCCGGCGTCAGCGGCGTATCGAGCAACAGCCCGCTCATGCCGATGATGCCGTTCAACGGCGTGCGGATTTCGTGGCTCGCCATCGCAAGGAAGCGCGACTTGGCGCGGTTCGCGGCGTCGGCCTGGTCGCGGGCCTCGGCCAGCGCGCGCTCGCTCTCGGTGCGATCGGTAACGTCGCGGCCGACGCTTTGCATTTCGGCAGGGCTCCCCGCATCGTTACGGACCAGGCCTTCGCGCCAGGCGATCCATCGCGGTCCGACGGGGCCGGCGACTTTTTGATCGTGAATGCGCGTGCCGTTGGATTCCAGCGCGGTGTCGCCCTGTTCGAGAATAGTGAGCGTGGCGCGGCTGCCGATCAGGGCGCTGCGCGGCGCCTGCGCCAGTTCGCAATAGGCGTCGTTGACGAAGCTGATGCGGCCATCGGCGTCGCGCAGCACGATCAGGTCGCCCTGCGATTCGAACAGGCGGCGGGCGCGTGCTTCGGCCTCCTGCAATTCCCAGTTTCGATCCGCCAGCGATTCATTGTGCAGGGCGATCCGGCGCATTTTCCGGCGCATCAGGCGAAGCCGGACGCTCAAGGTGGCGAGCGCGACGCAGGCGATCGCGAACAGGAAGCTGATTCCGACCGCAAAGGTTTGCGGGTCATAACCGGAAATTTCCGTCCGGCTGCCGGCGATGAATCCATAGGCGCCGCCGAACGTGGCGGAGAAGATCATGAACGAGCGGAGGGCGAAGGCGATCCAGGGATGGCGGCGGCCGAAGCGGCGTAAGCGTATCTTGATCCGGAACGTTCGCCCCATCGCCAATGACCCTGAGTTTGCTTGCTCGAAATTGAGGCGGTGCGTCCGCTTTATGTGCGCGTCGACGATGCGTCGGCGACACTTGCAAAGTGCTTGAGGAGGGCCCCGGTTACGCCTTGCGATGAGAACAGGGTTAATGAAACGCTAATTTCTAGAGCGAGGCAGCCGTAATGCGGTGTCCGCCACCGGCGCCGACAATCAGGGCGGCGGCGTCGCGTATTGAGAAAGTCCGCGAGCGCACAAAAATCCGGTAGTCGGCGGGGCCGTCCTGCGACAGATAAATAATTGGCTCGGACCCCGAGGGGCTTTGCGAGATCGCGACCAATTGCGGCGGCGCGCTGGTTTCGCAGGCCCCGGCTTCGGCATCGTCGATGTCGTCGATGACGGTGAAGTCGGCATCGGTGGCGCTGTCGGCAATCCGGACCCGCACTGTCGCAAGCCTGGGATCGCTGGTGAAGCTGATATGAAGCTGGGCCTGCCAGGGCAGCGCGGCGATCTGGACCGAAGTGCCGGCCACCTCGATGCAGGGCCTTGGGCCCGGCAACAACTCGCCGCGCGCGAACACGGCGGCAACGGCCAACGGAATGACCGAGGCCACGATCTTGAAACGCAACATGACGCGACACTCGCTCGACACAAGCCCGCGACGGGCGGCTTATGGTTGGCAGAGCGTAAACAAAACTCGTTACCGCCGGGTTTATGCGGGGACATGGCGTATCGTGGTTCCGTCATTGCGAGCGAAGCGAAGCAATCCATTCTTTCTTTCCGTGGCGAGATGGATTGCTTCGCTTCGCTCGCAATGACGGCAAAACGCAGTTTCCCGTTCCCGCGGCGCGCTGCGCCCGAGTTGTGCAAGGAATCTCTCGCCCCCAAAAGAAGAGGGTGCAGGGGATGCCGGGTGCGCGCTGCACCCGCGGTCTCGTGTGCAAGATTGTGCGAAAGAAACGCACACGAGCATACAGGTTCAGCGGAAACACTCCGGCATCCCCCGCGCAATGGCTTTACGGCTTATGCCGTGCTCTTCCCGGCGACGAATTCGTCTTGTCACCGTCATCGGCGGATTGAAGGTTCTGTCGCGCCCGGTTGGGCCCGCAAAAAACCTCCGCCGATTTGACACCAGCAACGGGTGCCAGAACCACACGGTTTTGCCGTACGCAGCCCGCCAACACCAAAGGGCTCGACGAGATTGATACTCGTCCGCCGAAGCCTTGGCGAAGGCGGATTCAGCGCCGTTCGTCTGCGCGCTCTGAATGGCTCACAGAAAACCGCCCTGCGATCAGTTCGCGCGCCGACGCTGTCGCGTCCACCGCATCTCAACCCGCGTTCGTGACGACTTGCGATCCGCCCCTCAGTGGGTGAGACGGGCGGAGAGAAACCACTGATTTGTCCCACGACGGAAGCGAAATTTTGCCCGTCGGGTTAATTTGTCGCAGCCGAAATATCGGGGTGGACGGAGGCGGCCCGCCGGGACGGCTTGCGTGGTGCCGAAGGACGAATTCGCGACTGCGCATCCGGCGCAGTCCATGGGGCACCAACCGCAATCCGGATATTTCCGCTCTCTATATCAGAACGCAAGACTTGCGCGATCGTACGGTGACGCCATCCACGCGACGCGCGTGAGGCATCGGAAGGAGCGCGATTTACGCCGCGCGCCGCAGATCTTCCGCCAGCGCGCGATACGACAGCGCTTCCGCCAGATGCAGCCGGCCGATTTTTTCCGCGCCGTCGAGGTCGGCCAGCGTGCGCGCGACGCGCAGCACGCGGTGATAGCCGCGCGCGGTCAGCTTCATGGTCTCGGCGGCGTCGCGCAACAGTTTGGTGCCGTGCGCGTCGGGCTGCGCGATGGTTTCCAACAGCGAGGCCGGCGCTTCGGCATTGGTGCGGACATGCGGCATGCCGGCGGCGGCGTAGCGCGCGAGCTGGATGTCGCGCGCCGCGGCGACTACGCGCGGCGACTTCGGCAGAACCTTCGCTCGGCGGCGGCAGGATCAGATCGGCGGCGGTCACCGCCGGCACTTCGATACGCAGATCGATGCGATCCATCAGCGGGCCCGAGATGCGCATCTGATAATCCGCGGTGCAGCGATCGAGCTGTCCGCGCTTGCAGGAATAGCCGGGCTCATAGGCGTGGCCGCAGCGGCACGGGTTCATCGCCGCGACCAGCATGAAGCGCGCCGGATAGGTGACGCGGTGGTTGGCGCGGGACACCGAAACCTCGCCGTTCTCCAGTGGCTGGCGCAGCGAATCCAGCACCCGCGGATCGAACTCCGGCAATTCGTCGAGGAACAGCACGCCCTGATGCGCCAGCGAGATCTCGCCGGGTTTGGCGCGGATGCCGCCGCCGGTCAGCGCCGCCATGCTGGCGGAATGATGCGGTGAGCGGAACGGCCGTCGCGCGGTCAGCGCGCCGTCGCGGATTTCGCCGGCGACGGAGGCGATCATCGAGACCTCGAGCAATTCCGACGGCGACAGCGGCGGCAGGATCGAGGGCAGCCTTGCTGCCAGCATCGATTTGCCGGCGCCGGGCGAGCCGATCATCAGCAAATGATGGCCGCCGGCCGCGGCGATCTCGAGCGCGCGTTTTGCGCTTTCCTGGCCCTTGATGTCGCGCAAATCGAGCAGCGTCTCTTCGCGCTCATGCACTTTTGGCTGCGGCCGCGACAGCACCTGCGTGCCTTTAAAGTGGTTGGCGATCTGGATCAGCGACTTTGCCGCGATGATCTGGATGTCCGGGCTGGCCCAGGCCGCCTCCGAGCCGCAGGCCGCGGGACAGATCAGCCCCTCGTCGCGCGAATTGGCGCCGATCGCCGCCGGCAGCACGCCCGCGACCGGCGCAATCGAGCCGTCGAGCCCGAGTTCGCCCAATACTGTGAAACCGGAAAGCGCGTCGGGCGGAATAGCCCCGATCGCGGCCATCAGGCCGAGCGCGATCGGCAGGTCGTAATGGCTGCCCTCCTTCGGGACATCGGCCGGCGCCAGGTTGACCGTGATCCGCCGCGCCGGCAGCGCCAGACCCGAGGCGATCAGCGCCGAGCGTACCCGCTCGCGCGCCTCGGACACCGCCTTGTCGGGCAGCCCGACAATGGCAAAGGCGGGCAGCCCGGGCGCGACCTGTACCTGCACGTCGACGCTGCGGGCCTCGATCCCCTCAAAAGCGACGGTGGAAACCCGTTGAACCATGCTGCCCCTCTGCCGCAATCGAAGGTAGCGGAAGGTTCGAGGGCTGGCAAGAACATTAAGGGAACGAAGCTGAGCCCGAACCGCTGTCTCAAGCCGCGTCGGCCATGAGTTTTTTGACCGCTTGCGTCAGGAGGCCCGATCGCGTGTAGCCGTGAGCTTCGGCATATTTGTCGATCTGCTCCAGAACATCTCCGGGCAAGGTGACGTTGACGCGAACGGCTTTCGGCTGGGCGCTCTTCATGGAAACCAGAATGGCCACGCCAGACCGGTTGTCCGGATCGGACATAATATCTTCCAGAGCCGACGGTTCGGGGATCGCTGCTCCGTCCTCGACCAGGCCTTCAACACGAAGCGCAAGGGCTTCCTCGGCCATGGCGCGGGCGTCGTCCAGGGTTGTGCCTGCGGTGATAACGCCCGGAAAGTCCGGAAACGACACGCCAAAGTGGCTGTCGGCGTCCTTATGGATGAGACCAACATAGTTATGCATGGTGCTTACCTTAGCTTCGCAAGCGTCTCACGTGCCGGCCGACTAACAAGGCAATCAGCTAAGTACCTAGCTCGCCGATTCTTGCGCTGGCGCAAGCGAAAAAATTGATTGATCCACCGGACGCACAAGGTCGAATCGACCTAAATTGGAAGCGCGCAAACACCCCGGCCCAAACTTAGACAGCCGATGCAGGGCGGTGCGCTAATCGCGTTTTTTGATTCTCGTCGCGTTCGCGATTTGCGTCAAGCCTTGCGCTCACAAGGGATATTCCCATGGCCAAGCCTATTGATAGCTTTGAAATCTTCCTGAACGAAAACACCGCCGATTTGCAGGTTTTTCGTATTACGTTGACTACGCTTATTTTGCGTCTAGTCGGTCAGAATCCTCTAACGGCATTGGCAGGCGTCCGCGATCTGAGAAGCTCGGTGAGCGGCGCAATAGATCGCATAGAAATTGATCCTACAGAGGCTGGATCAGATCGCATGAAGCGAATGACATCCATGCGCGCAGAGAAGTTTTTTCTTGAGCTCGAAGAGGTCGTCTCCGAAACTCTAAGGAGGATGAGGATCGGAGAAACGATTGGGCAAAATTGACCATTCTCGGATCATGGCGCCCGCCCAATGAGGCGGGCAGCGCACCGCCATTTTGCCTGTGACTTTCGCGGTGCACGATTAGGACTCGCGGCCTTTTTGTCCCTAGGCTTTCCCAGCCTCACTTCATCGTGAGTCTTTGGCGGTTGGCGCAGCAATTACCGCATCGTCCGCAGCGTATTTTCGTCAACCTGGGGCTTGTCGCTCATGACTTCCGTGCCTTCCGTCGATGAAATTCCCGAAACCATGATAGTGACCTTAGCGGCCTATGGCTTATTCATGCTCAATTGGTCGCTACTCGAAACGGTCCTAGAGGTTGCCATTGCGAAGCGTATGGATCTTCACCCGTTAGAAGGAAGCATAGTCACTTCTAGCCTTGGTTTTCAGGCCCGCGCCAGCATCCTCAGAAGTTTCCTTGCCCTCGATGCCAGTCAGGAATCGAAGGATGCAATCAAGGAAATAAACTCAGCAACGCAAGAAGCCAGCCGCAACATTATCATTCACGGGCAAGTTTTCGCCGAAGGTGAAAGCCTGACTTTCGTCCACCGACGGGTCGATCAGTCTATTACAGCAAAGAGGGTCGTCTGATTCCACGACCATGATGCAAAGGGCCTCAAAGCTGAAGGACAGCATCATACGAATTCAATCGCTGCTATCGATTTCAGACGACGATCTGCATGAATTTGGGAATATTAGCCAAAGGCTAGCTATTAGCGCCGAGACGTCGTCCTAGCCGCCAAACTCCAAAACACGTTCTTGCAAATCGTCGCCGGCATCGCAAGACCATTGCGGGGACATGAGACGATGGCCAAGAAGGGGCGATACTCCGAGCGTGAGCCAATTACTGCAGGCCAAAATCGCGATCCTCAGGCTGCCGCCCGGCAGCCTGAGATCGGTCTCATCAAGACGCAATATCGATCGGCCACGGCCGCCGATCCGGCAGCTCAAAAATGATAGTTGATCCCGACGGTCACCGTTTGGAATTTCTGCTCGCGATCCGGCAAGGCGGCGTCCTTTTTGAAGTTCTTGCGGAGATCCGTGTAGAGATACTCGACCTTGGCCGACCAGTTCTGCCGAAACGCCCACTCGACGCCGGAGCCGGCGGTCCAGCCAATTCGCGCCTTGTCAATCCCGGAATCCTTGACTTCGCCGAAGGCCATGCCGGCCGTGCCGTACACGAGCAATCGCTGGTCGAGAAGTGCTATGCCCGCGCGGGCGCGACCGGTGCCGTAAAATGGCAGGCTCACTTCGTTGCCGGCAATGCCGCGCGACTTGATGCCGGAGGCCATGAAATCGTTTTCGATGCCGACCACGAACATCGGTGACACCTGATAATTGTAGCCGAGCTGAATGCCGCCGACGACGCCCTCGGCCTTGCTGCCGGTCGGGCCGAGATAGCTGTTGAACGCGTCGGCGCCGCTAAATCCGCCGCCGACATTGGCGCCGGCGTAGAAGCCGGTCCAGGAGAAGGCTGCGGGCGGCGGCTGCGCATAGGCCGATGGTGCCTTGGTGTACAGATCGGCGGCGCGCGCGCTCCCCATGGTGAGGGCGGCGGCAGCCAGCGCCAGAGCAGACATCGTCGTCTTGGTGGTCATCGAATTTTCTCGGATCACGCGCCCGATCTCCCCATTTTGCGGTTCGGGAAAGTCTGAAATGACCGTCGGTCATGAATCAAACGATGTCGTACTATTATACGGTATCGGGCAAAGCGCAAGCTGAATCTGAGAAAATCGACGAGTGACGCGCGCCAGCGAAATCGGCGCGCGTTCGCGCGACGCACGGTTGGTGGTGAACCGCGCGCGGTCAGGCCGATGGTTTTGCTCGTGGGCCGGCCGGCGCGACGCCTTCGACATCCGCGCCGTAATTTTTCATGCGCCGAAATCCGGCGGCAATGAAAGCTGCTCCAGGCGCGGCGGGGTTTCATCTCTGGAGGACGAAGACAACCGCCTCATTGTGAATCACACGAGCGTCACGCAAGTTTGGTGAGCTTGCTGCTTCAAGCCGAATAGTGCCCGTCGGCGGCGGCCATGCAAAATGATAGGACATGACAGGCGTCTTGTTGGCCGCCAGCATCTCCAGCATTTCCGGCAAGAAGATTTAGCCTTCCAAAATCACGCAGTAGCAATACCCTAATAACACAACCGTAAGAAGAAGACCATTTTCTCGCGCGTTTACAATGATCGCCTCGCGACAGAACCGCGCATTGCTGTGCGCCCCACGCGTCCGCCCAAAAGCGATATCTTCTCTTGGGGAACTTCACTTTCTTTTTGGCGGTGGTGGTGTAGGCTTCGACGTGTCGAAAGGACCGTCAGATGGATCGGCGTGTCGCTGATATCCGCCGTAATGCGTTTGAGTTCGTTCAAGGCATCGAGCGTCTTTCCACGACGCGGGACATCATGGATGCCAGCGGCGCGCTGCTGAAAAAATATGGCTTCGAATATCATTGCGTCAGCTTCCTCGCCACATCGACCGAGACCCTTGACGATGTCCTGCTGTCCAATGCGCTACCGGAGGAGTGGCTCAAGCTCTACGTCGAAAAAGAATATGTCCACGACGATCCCGCATTCCGCTACGCCAAGACGACGGTTCGGCCGTTCCGGTGGTTCAAGGAAGCTCCCTACGATCCCGAACGTGAACCCCGCGCCGCCGAAGTGGTGCAGCGCGCGAGAGACTTTGGCATCCGGGATGGCTTTCTGATCCCGGTCGCTTCAACGGCGGGCAGGATGGGTCAAATATGGTTCGGAGGCCGGACGCTCGATCTGCCGGAGGACCAATTGCCGGCGCTGCACCTGATGGCGATCTATGCGTTTGACCGGATCCTCAAGCTTCATGGCTCACCGGCGCGGCACCAGGCAAGACTGACGCCGCGGGAACGGGAAATCCTGACGTTGGTCGCAAACGGCAAGTCGACGTGGGAGATTGGCGAGGCGCTTTACATCTCGAGCCGAACCGTCAAGGAACACATCAAGAATCTCTGCAAAAGGCTTGGTGCGGTGACCCGCACCCAAGCCGTCATGATCGCTGTTCGCGACAAAATCATTCAACCCTGAAACTGCGGCGCGAAGCCGAGACCGCGCGAGCGGAAATTATTTTCCGCCGCCGCATGATGGCGCCGGCTACGACGCCACGATTTGGGTCGGCAAACATGGCTAGCAAAAATATCGGTCATGACGAAACGCAGAGGCTGGCTCCCACCTTGAGGCCGCGCCCGCCGGGCCGGGCGTGGGCCTGCCATTCCACAGCGACACTGTTGACCCAAATCAACCAGCGAAGGCGCTGACAGGGGCATGCCGGAAGGGGCTTGCGGGGACCGAAACAGCCGCAACTTTCTCCGCAAGCATTTGAATTTGACCAGGCAACCATGGCCGAGCTCGATCACGCCCCGGCAAGCTGAACGGATATTGATATGATCACAATTCCGCAATTGGTATCGCAAGCTCTGGGGAAGTTTTTGACCGCAGAGACCAAGGACCGGTTTGGCGCCTCACATGCCGGTTTGACCGAGCTGCTACCGTTTGCGGCGAAGCTCACGCTGGAGTGCATCGGCAACAGCGACGCGCTCTACCATAACATCGAGCATACATTACTGGTTACCCTTGTCGGGCACGACATTCTAACCGGGCGGGCGCTGCTGCGGCCAACAACTCCAAACGACTATGCGAATTTCATCCTGGCGTGCCTCGCCCACGACATCGGATACGTTCGCGGCGTTGTGCAGGGAGACGAAGAAGATTCCTATATTGCAGACGTAACCGGCGGCACCATTCGTCTGCCTCGAGGATCGTCCGATGCCGCGCTTGCTCCGTATCATGTGGACCGTTCGAAATTATTCGTCCTCGAGCGTCTGGACGCTGTCGAAGAGCTGGATGCGAACCGGATTGCCCGGGCCATCGAATATACCCGCTTTCCGTATACGACATCCTCGAATGACAGTCTGATCGAAGAGGAGGGTTTGCTGCTGCGGGCCGCCGATCTGATCGGCCAGCTCGGCGATCCCAACTATCTGAGGAAGTCGAACGCGCTGTTCTACGAATTTGAAGAGATCGGGCTCAACAAGTCGCTCGGCTACGATACGCCGGCGGACATCGTTTACAAATATCCCCAGTTCTACTGGAAGAACGTCGCTCCGCAAATTCAGATGGCGATACGCTATCTCAATGTCACTTCTCGCGGCCGCCAATGGATAGCAAATCTCCATGGCAACGTGTTCCGGGCAGAGCGTGAGCTGAACCTGTCGGGACCGCAACCATAGCCGGTGCCGTCATGCGGTTGCAAATGACTCCGCGAGGAAAGCTATTTCCCGCCGCGCTTCTTCTCAATCGTGTCCCAGATCATTGCCGCGACATCCGGGCCGCCGAGCCGGGCGATGGCGCGGATTCCGGTCGGTGACGTCACGTTGATCTCGGTGAGATTGCCGTCGATCACGTCGATGCCGACGAACAGCAGGCCGCGCTCGCGCAGGGCCGGGCCGAGCGTCGCGCAGATCTCGCGCTCACGTTCCGAAAGCTCGGTCGCGTGCGCCGCGCCGCCGCGCACCATGTTGGAGCGCAGATCGTCCGGCGCCGGCACGCGGTTGACGGCGCCGGCGAATTCGCCGTCGACCAGGAGGATGCGCTTGTCGCCATGTTTGACCTCGGGGAGGAAGCGCTGGATCACCCAGGGTTCCCGGAACGTGACCGAGAACATGTCGAACAGCGAGCCGAAATTCATGTCCTGCGGCATCACCCGAAACACCGCCGCACCGCCATGGCCATGCAGCGGCTTCATCACCACCGCGCCGTGCTTGTCGCGGAACGCGTTGATCTCGTCGAGGTCGCGCGAAATCAAGGTCGGCGGCATCAGCTGCGGAAAGTTCAGCACGAACAGTTTTTCCGGCGCGTTGCGCACACTGGCGGGATCGTTCACCACCAGCGTCCTGGGATGGATGCGCTCCAGCAAATGCGTCGAGGTAATGTAGGCGAGATCGAACGGCGGATCCTGGCGCAGCAGGATCACGTCGAAATTGGTCAGCGGCTCACGCTTGGGCTCGCCCAGCGTAAAGTGATCGCCGACCTCATCGCGCACCGTGAGGAGTTGCACCGGCGCCACCAGTTCCTCGCCCTGCAGCGAGAGCTTGTCGGGGGTGTAATAGGAAAGGCCGTGGCCGCGCTTTTGCGCCTCCAGCAGCAGCGCAAAGGTGGAATCGCCGCGGATGTTGATGCGCGCGATGGGGTCCATCTGGACGGCGACGTTCAATTTCATGGGGGAGATCCGGGGTATCTGGAGGGAGGGCGTCTATTAGGTGCTGGCGTCGAACGCCGCTAACAGATGGCGCGGCAAACGCCTCGGCGCAATCAGGACGACGTCAAAACGCAGATCAAATTCCGCATGCTCGGGATGCGTCATCAGCCAGCCTTGGGCGGCATCGATGATGCGCGCCTGCTGCCGCGGCGTCACCGCATAGGCGGCCTCATCGAGGCTGGCGCGGGCCTTGACCTCGATGAAGACAAGCAGGTTTCGCTTGCGCGCCACCAGGTCGATCTCGCCATGGGGGGTACGATAGCGTTTTGCCAGGATACGATAGCCTTTGGCCATCAGCAGGGCGGCGGCACGGCTTTCGGCGGAGACGCCGGTCCGGAATGCTGCGACCCGCGCCGGCGAGGCCAGCTTTGCGGCGGGGGATTCAGGTGTGGCGCCGTCAGTCTTCGCCATCGTCGCCCCGGATTTCTTTGGCAAGCTCCAGCGCGCGGGCGTAGATCTCGCGGCGATGCCGGCCGGACAGTTCGACCGCATGCGCCACCGCATCCTTGACGCTGTCGCGCTTCAGCGACGATCGCAGCAAATCATCCAGCGCGTCCTGCCCCATCACCAGCGCATCCGCCGGCGGCGGGCCGATCACCAGCACGAACTCGCCCCGCGTCTCCAGCGTATCGGCAAGTTTTGCCAGTTCGGAAACCGGCGCGCGCGTGATGGCCTCGTGCAGTTTTGTCAATTCGCGGCAGATCGCCGCGTCGCGCGCGCCCATGACGGCGGCGAGATCGGCGAGCGTATCCTGCACGCGGTTGCCGGATTCGAACATGACCAGCGTTGCATCGATTTTTGCCAATTCAGCAAGCCGGCTGCGCCGCGCGCCCTCCTTCGAGGGCAAAAAGCCCTCGAAGAAAAACCGGTCGGTGGGAAGGGCGGCGACCGACAGCGCCGTCAGCACCGACGATGCGCCGGGCACCGCGATCACCGCAAAGCCGGCGGCGCAGACTTCGCGCACCAGCTTGAAGCCGGGATCGGAAATCAAGGGCGTACCGGCATCCGATACCAGCGCGATGGAGGCGCCCTGCGCCAGCTTTTCCAGGATTTTTGGCCGCGCCATCGCGGCATTGTGTTCGTGATATTGCTTGAGTTGCGCCGAGATCACGTAGCGGTCGGTCAGGCGGCGGGTGATGCGGGTGTCTTCGCAGGCGATGATGTCGACGCCGGCCAGCGTTTCCAGCGCGCGCAGCGTAATGTCGCCGAGATGGCCGATCGGGGTCGCCACCAGATACAGGCCGGGAACCGGCTTTGGGGCGGTCAGGACATGGCCATGGATCGAAAATGTCCGGTCCGGCGAACCCGCCTCGACTTCAGTTCCGTAGCTGGCAGTGGTTTTTGCGCGCATAATGCCCAATCTAAAGGGGAGGAAGCGCCAGCGCCACAGCAGGGAGAGAATTGTGGTGCTGCGCACAACAGTTACGGAGTGAGGTCCCCTGCAACTGGCAATGCCGCCATGGGACCATAATCCTTTTGTTTTGGTTAACTATTCGCCGACAATATGCCTGAATCGATCCCCTTTGATGGGGATGGAGTCCTGGCCGATCTTGGTCGGTCAAGAGAAGAGATACGATGGTGGGCCGGTTCATTCGCACGTCCAAATCGGGTCAGCCGCCGTCGGGCGCAACCCGGCGCACGGCGCTCGGCCTCATGCTCGGCGCGCCGCTGCTCGCGGCGTGCTCCAGCGTGCAGCAGTCTCTTGGCCAGTTTTCCAGTCCGTTCGGCGGCTCGCAGCCGGATGCCGGGCCGGCCGGGCCGCAGCAACAGCCGCTCGCGGTCGGCACCGGGCAGGTCAAGGTCGGGCTGATCCTGCCGCTGTCCGCCTCCGGCAATGCCGGCGTCGCCGCGCTTTCGATGAAGAACGCCGCCGAAATGGCGCTGGCGGAATTCCAGAATCCCAACATCCAGCTTCTGATCAAGGATGACGGCGGCAGCCCGCAAGGCGCGAGCCAGGGCACCCAGCAGGCGCTGTCCGAGGGTGCCGAGATCATCCTGGGACCGCTGTTCGCAGCCTCGGTTCCGGCGACGGCGCAGCTGACCCGCGCGCGCGGCACCTCGGTGATCGCGTTCTCGACCAATTCCAGCGTCGCCGGCCGCGGCGTGTATCTGCTGAGTTTTCTGCCCGAGTCCGACGTCAACCGCATCGTCGGTTACGCGGCGGGAACCGGCAAGCGGTCGTTCGCGGCGCTCGTGCCCGACAATGCCTATGGCAACGTGGTCGAGGCCGCCTTCAAGCAGGAAGTCGGCCGCAAGGGCGGGCGCGTCATCGCGTTCGAGAAATACGGCGCCGATCGCGCGACGCCGGCGCGCGCCGTGGCGCAGGCGCTCGGCCAGGCCGATGCGTTGCTGCTGGCCGATGACGGAGATTCCGTGGTCGCGACGGCGGACGCACTGACCGCAGCGGGCGCTAATTTGCGCAACATCCAGCTGCTCGGCACGGGTCTGTGGGACAATCCGCGCGTGTTCGCGAGCCCGGCGCTGCAGGGCGGACTCTATGCCGCGCCGGACCCGGCCGGTTATCGCAGTTTTTCCGGCCGTTACCGCACCAAATTCGGCGCCGAGCCGGTACGCACCGCGACGCTGGCCTATGACGCGGTGGCGCTGGTCGCAGCATTGGCGCGGACGCAAGGCGCACAACGCTTTGCGCCGGAAACGCTGACCAATCCGTCCGGTTTTGCCGGCATCGATGGCCTGTTCCGGTTCCGCTCCGACGGCACCAATGAACGTGGTCTGGCTGTGATGAAGGTCGCGACCGGTGGCGGTGTTGCAGTTGCGGGCTCGCCGAAGAGTTTTGGCGCATAACTCTTTCACCACGTCGTCCCGGCCTTGAGCCGGGACCCATACTCCGCAGCCCCAAAATTGAGGCACGGAGATAGAGACCTTCATTCAACAACAGACGACCGGGATTATGGGTCCCGGATCGTTCGCTGCGCTCACTTGTCCGGGACGACGTTGAGAGAGCTACGCCGCGAGATCCGCGACCACGGCGTCGAGCACTGGAAATCCGGATTGCGTCACGCGCAGCCGGCCGTCGGCATCGACGGTGATGGCGCCTTCGTCGCGCAGCACGGCGATGCGATGCGGATCGAGCGCGCGGCCTGACAGCGCCGCATAGCGTTTGGGATCGATGCCCTCGGCGAGCCGCAGCCCCATCAGCAGAAATTCATCGGCGCGCTCCTCGCTGTTGAGGAGATCGTCGGTGACGACGCCATGGCCGTTGGCCTCGACCCGCATCAGCCAGGCCTCGGGACGTTTTTCGGTCGCGGTCGCGTGCCTGAAACCGTCGATATCGAGACGGCCATGCGCGCCGGGACCGATGCCGGCATATTCCTCGCCGCGCCAGTAGACGAGGTTGTGTTTGCATTCGGCGCCCGCGCGGGCGTGATTGGAAATCTCGTAGGAAGGCAGACCCTGCGCGGCGCAGACCTCCTGCGTCACGTCGTACAGCGCGCGCGCCATCGCCTCATCCGGCGTCTTCAGCTTGCCGGCCGCGTGCAGGCCGAAGAACGGCGTGCCCTCTTCGATGGTGAGCTGATAGAGCGAGAGATGTTCGGCCGCTTCCGAGATCGCGAGTTTTAGCTCGTCGGTCCACATTTGCGGGGTCTGGTCGGGCCGGGCGTAGATCAGGTCGAATGAATATCGGTCGAAGGATTTGCGCGCGATCGAGACCGCATCGAGCGCCTCGCGCGCGCTGTGCAGCCGGCCCAGCGCTTTGAGCGAAACATCATCCAGCGCCTGCACGCCGAGCGACACCCGGTTGACGCCGGCTGTGCGATAGCCGCGAAACCGCGTCGCTTCGACGCTGGTCGGATTCGCTTCGAGGGTGACTTCGACATCGCTCGCGACGCGCCAATGTTTGCCGATCGCATCGAGCACGGCGCCGACGGTTTGCGGCGCCATCAGCGACGGTGTGCCGCCGCCGAGAAAGATCGACGAGACCTGCCGACCGGGCGTCCGCGCCGCGGTGGTCTCGATCTCGCGCGTGAACGCGCGGACAAAACGCTCCTCGTCGACGGGCGCGTGGCGGACGTGGCTGTTGAAGTCGCAATACGGGCACTTCGACAGGCAAAACGGCCAGTGCACGTAGACGCCGAAGGCATCCTTTTTTCCCTCTCCCGCTTGGCGGGGGAGGGTTAGGGTGGGGGCTAGTCAAGGCAGATCTCCGCCAGCTTGACGAAAGCGCGCGCCCGGTGCGACAGGCCGAGGCCGAGCGGCGGCAGGCCGTGCTTCTCGATGCTGGTCATCTCGCCGAAGGTACGCGTATGTCCGTCCGGAAGAAACGCCGGATCGTAGCCGAAACCGGCGTTGCCGCGCGGTGGCCACACCAAAGTTCCGTCGGCGCGCGCCTCGACCTCTTCGAGATGACCGTCGGGCCAGGCCACGCACAGCGCCGAGACGAAATGCGCTTTTCGCTGTTCCGGCGTCACCGCGCCGCGTTCCTGCAGCAGGCGTTCGATCCGGGTCATCGCCGCGGTAAAATCCTTGCCCTCGCCGGCCCAGCGCGCCGAATAGATGCCGGGCGCGCCGTCCAGTGCATCGACCACCAGACCGGAATCGTCGGCGAAGGCCGGAAGATTTGCGGATTGCGCCGCCGCGATCGCCTTGATCGTGGCATTGGCGCGAAAGGTTTCGCCGGTCTCTTCGGGCTCACCTAAGCCGAGTTCGCCCGCGGATATCGCTTCCACGCCATGCGGAGCCAGCAATTCGCGCATCTCGGCAAGCTTGCCGGAATTATGGGTCGCGATCACGAGTTTGCCGGTGATAAGACGGTGCATGGCCAATCTGACTACGCCACCGCCATTTTTTGCAAGTCGACCAGGCGCGCGACACCTTTGCGCGCCAGCGCCATCAGCGCCAGGAACTCGTCTTGCGAGAACGGGGTCTTTTCGGCGGTGCCCTGCACCTCGATGATGCGGCCGTCACCGGTCATGACGAAATTGGCGTCGGTATCGGCCTCGGAATCCTCGGCGTAATCGAGGTCCAGCACCGGCGTGCCCTGATAGATGCCGCAGGAGATCGCCGCGACATTGTCGCGCAGCACATTGGCTTTGATCATATTGCGGGTCTTCATCCAGGCGATGCAGTCGGCGAGCGCCACCCAGGCGCCGGTGATCGACGCGGTGCGGGTGCCGCCATCGGCCTGAATGACGTCGCAATCGACCGTGATCTGGCGTTCGCCCAGCGCTTCCAGATCGACGGCGGCGCGCAGCGAGCGGCCGATCAGGCGCTGGATTTCGACGGTGCGGCCGCCCTGCTTGCCGGCGGCGGCCTCGCGGCGGGTCCGTTCCAGTGTGGCGCGCGGCAGCATGCCGTATTCGGCCGTGACCCAGCCGCGGCCCTGGCCCTTGAGCCAGGGCGGCAGCCGTTCTTCCAGCGTGGCGGTGACCAGCACATGGGTGTCGCCGAATTTCACCATGCAGGAGCCCTCGGCGTATTTGACGACGCCGCGTTCCAGCGACACGGGGCGCAGCTCATCGGGCGCACGGCGGCTTGGCCGCATGGGAAAATCCTCCGCAAAATCAGGTAAAACTCGGTTCGCGGTGCTTGTAGGTGCGGGAGAGCAGCGCGGCAAGCCGTTTAACTGTGATTGCGTGCTTGTCACCGGCCCCCGGGATGGACAAATTAGAGGGCCTTGGGAGGGAATAGTTAGTGGCCCACCACGATCCGATCGGCCTGATCGCTCCGAATGCCGGTCTGGCCCAGCTCAACGAGCGTTCGCGCGACATTTTTCGTCAAATCGTCGAGGTCTATCTCGCGACCGGCGAACCCGTCGGCTCGCGCAACATCTCGCGCCTGATCGCGGTGCCACTGTCGCCGGCCTCGGTGCGCAACGTGATGTCGGACCTCGAAGCGCTCGGGCTGATCTATGCGCCGCACACCTCGGCCGGCCGGCTGCCGACCGAGCTCGGCCTGCGCTTCTTCGTCGATGCCCTGATGCAGGTCGGTGATCTCACCGAACCGGAGCGGGAGTCGATCCAGAACCAGCTCGCGTCGGTTGGCCGCGCGCAGTCGGTCGAGGCGGCACTCGGCGAAGCGCTGACCCGGCTGTCGGGCCTGACCCGGGCCGCGGCGGTGGTGTTGACCGCAAAATCCAATTCGCGGCTGAAGCACATCGAATTCGTGCGGCTGGAGCCGGAACGCGCGCTGGTGGTGCTGGTCGGCGAAGACGGCCAGGTCGAGAACCGCGTGCTGACATTGCCGCCCGGCGTTCCCACCTCGGCGCTGACGGAAGCGACCAATTTCCTCAATTCCCGGATCAGAGGCCGCACGCTCGCCGAAGCGCGGCTCGAACTCGAAACCGCGCTGACGCAGAACCGCACCGAGCTCGACCAATTGACGCAGAAGGTCATTGCCGCCGGAATTGCGAGCTGGTCCGGCGGCGCCAACGAGGACCGCCAGCTGATCGTGCGCGGTCATGCCAATCTGCTGGAGGATCTGCACGCACTCGAGGATCTGGAGCGTGTCAAGTCGCTGTTCGACGATCTCGAGACCAAGCGCGGTGTGATCGATTTGCTCGGCCGGGCCGAACGCGCCGAAGGCGTGCGGATTTTCATCGGATCGGAGAACAAGCTGTTCTCGCTGTCGGGTTCCTCGACCATCATCGCGCCCTACAGCGATGCGACGGGCCGCATCGTCGGCGTTCTCGGCGTCATCGGGCCGACGCGGCTGAACTATGCCAGGGTGATTCCGACGGTGGATTACGCCGCGCGGATCGTCAGCCGCCTGCTGGGCGGCTGATCCAGAGCTGGATCAACCCTTGGATCAGCGCTTGATTTTTGGCCCTCAAAGCACGATATCCGGGCCAGCAAATCCCCAAATTGCCCAGTTCCATGCGTTTTTTCGAGAAGGCAAGCCATGACCGATCCGACCCGGCCGAATGATGACGCGGCAAATCCGGCCCAGACCGGCGAACCCGTGGTCTCAAAGCCCTACATCATGCCCGACGATCCCGAGGAGGGATCGGTGGAGGCGTTGACGAAGGAAGCCGCGGAATCGCGCGACAAGATGTTGCGCACGCTGGCGGAGATGGAAAATCTGCGCAAACGCACCGCGCGCGAGGTCGCCGATGCCAGGGTTTATGGCATCACCGGCTTTGCCCGCGACGTGCTCGATATCGCCGACAATCTGCAGCGCGCGCTCGATGCGGTTCCGGCCGAAGCCAAGGCCAACGCCGATCCCGGCCTGAAAGCCCTGATCGAAGGCGTCGAGCTGACCGAACGTTCGCTGCTGAACGCGCTGGAGAAAAACGGCGTCAAGAAATTCGATCCCGCTGGTGAAAAGTTCGATCCGAATTTCCAGCAGGCGATGTACGAAGTGCCCGACCCGTCGGTGCCCTCGGGCACGGTGGTGCAGGTGGTGCAGGCCGGTTACATGATCGGCGAGCGCGTGCTGCGGCCGGCGCTGGTCGCGCGTCGCCAAGGGCGGCGCGAAAGCAGCGGCTGCGTCGGAGTAAAGCTGGAGCTGCATTCCCTTTCCGTCATGGCCGGGCTTGTCCCGGCCATCCACGTCTTTCTTGCTGTAAGACTGCAAAGACGTGGATGCCCGGCACATAGGCGAGCGAAAGCGACGCCGTCCTTCGGACGGCTATGGCCGGGCATGACGAGTGAGGGGCCAATGCCCTAACCCGCGATATCCCCCGACTGGATGCGCTTGACGCCGGCCTTGGCCATGTCGGCCCAGGCTTTGGCGAGCGAGCCCTGGGTGTCGATGCCGCGGCAGGCGTCTTCGACCACATAGGTCTCGAACCCGGCCTTGCGCGCATCAAGCGCCGTCCACGCCACGCAGAAATCGGTGGCGAGCCCGGCCACGAACACGGTTTTGACGTTGCGGGCCTTCAGATAGGCCGCAAGCCCGGTCGTGGTCTTGCCGTCGGCCTCGGTGAAGGCCGAATAGCTGTCGACATCCTTGTGGAATCCCTTGCGGATCACGAGCCCCGCCTGCGGGATCGAAAGGTCCTTCGACAGCGAGGCGCCGTCGGTTCCCTGCACGCAGTGATCGGGCCACAACACCTGCTTGCCGTAAGCCAGATCGATGGTCTCGAACGGCTTCTTGCCGGCATGGGTCGAGGCAAACGAGACGTGACCCGGCGTGTGCCAGTCCTGCGTCATCACCACATTGGCAAAGCTCTTGGCCATCTTGTTGATCACGGGAATGACCTGCTCGCCGTCTTTGACCGCAAGGCTGCCGCCGGGCAGGAAGCAATTCTGGACGTCGATCACCAATAGCGCCGATGCATCGTCGGGTTTGATCGGCGTTGCCGCTCCGGCCCGCGCCGACATCACAGTTGCGATGGTCGTCATGCCCAGACCTCCTAGAATCCGCCTTCGATCCAACATGGTGCATCTCCCTGCAAGGAATTTGCGCCAGCAAATCAAATCGCCGGAAGACCGTAAAGCGGGTTTAACCGGCGGCGAACGCTTGAATCTTCGGCAACCGAATATCGGCTAACGAGTATCGGCCTCAGCGCGGCTGAATTCCGTCGCGCACCGCGCGGAACCGCGGAAACGCTTGCGCCCAATCGGTGCGCGGCGAAGCTGCCGATGATACGCAGCGAATTCTGGGCGCCGAAACGCAGCCATTGCACGATCGTCACCGGCGTATTGTCTTTGCCGCTGGTAGCGTCGATCCGGGTCTCGTAGCCGGGCTGGCCCTCGATGCGGACCGGCTCCGACATCGTGATGCGACCGTCGCGCACGCCGGGGATCGTGGTTGCGATCTGCTGGGCAAAGCGGCCGCGATCGTCGGGCGATGCCGCGGTCGAGCCGATGATGCCGATGATCATGAAGGGTGCCGCTTCAAAGCCGGCCTTCTCGTCGTTGTCGGCCAGAATGAGCGCAGCCCCCGGCGCCAGCGTGCGGATGTTCTTGAAATTGCTGAGCTCGGTCATGTTGAACGGCATCAATCCGAGCTGCTCGTCGACCGGGACTTCGTTGCGGATCACGGCGGTGGCAAACATCTGGCGCACCGCGTCGTCGGTATAAATCTTGGAAGCATTCTCGGGCACCTGCACGGCGACATAGCCGGAGAAGGTGGGGCCCGGCAGGATCATCGAGTAGCGCCGCACCGTGGCCGCACCCTCCTTGGCGTTTTCCTTGGCGCTCTCCACGGTGTAGTAGGCAAGCCCCGCTGCGGTCTCGATGGTCTCCGGCTTGACCCCGCCGGTGCCGGCGGGATTGGCCTTGAAAGCGTTGGCAACTTCGCCATAGGCCTCGGCCGGCAGGTCGGTCACCAGCACCTTGACGCCCTGGTCCTCGGTCTCGAACCCGACGAATGTTTTGGCCTTGCCTAGGCCGACCAGCGGCACCATGCCGACCCGGGCGCCCGGCGGGAAAACCGGGTCTGCGGCAAACGCCGAACATGTAGCGGCGATGGTGAGGGCAACCGCAGCAAGGTATCGAAGGGGCGTCATGAAGGGTCTACCGGGTTTGCAGAGAGGCCGTGCAATGGTCGGCCGCGCAGCCCTCAAGGGTTCAAGGGCGTCGGTTCAGTCGGCCCGCTTTTAGCGGTTTTGATGGCCGCGCAACAGGGGAGGGCCGTCCGTTCCCCTCATGTACTCCTGGCCACGATGAACGTTTCTTGCTCATCCGTTAACGCGGGCCGCAACGCGCCCGAGGGCTGAACCCGCCCCTGCCCTGACCTGACCTGACACAATCTTTCAAACGTCAGCCTTTTCAGGCCGCAAGGTTGCGTTCGGTCCTTGCAGGCCCAACCCCCCCTCCTATATGAGGCTCACCGTCGCAATATCGCGAGTATTTGATCGTTGGGGGTTCGGTTAGGTGCGCCGTCAGGGCCCAGCCAACCTGCCGCAAAAAGAAGGATATGAGGACCATGGGAAAGGTCATTGGGATCGATCTCGGCACCACCAATTCCTGCGTCGCCGTCATGGACGGCAAGACAGCAAAAGTCATCGAGAACGCGGAGGGCATGCGCACGACGCCGTCGATCGTCGCTTTCAGCGATGATGGCGAGCGCCTCGTCGGCCAGCCCGCCAAGCGTCAGGCGGTGACCAATCCCGAGCGCACCTTCTTTGCGGTCAAGCGCCTCGTCGGCCGCCGCTACGACGACCCGATGGTCGAGAAGGACAAGAAACTCGTCCCCTACAAGATCGTCAAGGCTTCCAACGGCGACGCCTGGGTCGAAGCCGACGCTAAGACCTATTCGCCCTCGCAGGTCTCCGCTTTCATTCTGCAGAAGATGAAAGAGACCGCCGAAGCCCATCTCGGCCAGAAGGTCGAGCAGGCCGTCATCACGGTTCCCGCTTATTTCAACGACGCGCAACGTCAGGCCACCAAGGATGCCGGCAAGATCGCCGGCCTCGAAGTGCTGCGCATCATCAACGAGCCGACCGCGGCAGCGCTCGCTTACGGTCTCGACAAGACCAAGACCGGCACCATCGCGGTGTACGATCTCGGCGGCGGCACCTTCGACGTCTCGGTGCTCGAGATCGGCGACGGCGTGTTCGAGGTGAAGTCGACCAATGGCGACACCTTCCTCGGCGGCGAAGATTTCGACATGCGGCTCGTCAGCTATCTGGCCGATGAGTTCCAGAAGGAGCAGGGCATCAACCTGCGCAACGACAAGCTCGCGTTGCAGCGCCTGAAAGAGGCCGCCGAAAAAGCCAAGATCGAGTTGTCTTCGACCACGCAGACCGAAATCAATCTGCCGTTCATCACGGCCGATGCGTCCGGTCCGAAGCATCTGACGATGAAACTGACCCGCGCCAAGTTCGAGGCGCTGGTCGACGATCTGATCCAGAAGACCATCGAGCCCTGCCGCAAGGCGCTGAAGGATGCCGGCCTCACCGCCGGCGAGATCGGCGAAGTGGTGCTGGTCGGCGGCATGACCCGCATGCCCAAGGTTCAGGAAGTGGTGAAGCAGTTGTTCGGCAAGGAGCCGCACAAGGGCGTCAATCCGGACGAAGTCGTCGCCATCGGTGCGGCGATCCAGGCCGGCGTGCTGCAGGGCGACGTCAAGGACGTGCTGCTGCTCGACGTGACGCCGCTGTCGCTCGGCATCGAGACGCTGGGTGGCGTGTTCACCCGCATCATCGATCGCAACACCACGATCCCGACCAAGAAGAGCCAGGTGTTCTCGACCGCCGAGGACAACCAGAACGCCGTCACCATCCGCGTGTTCCAGGGCGAGCGCGAAATGGCGGCCGACAACAAGGTGCTCGGTCAGTTCGACCTGATGGGCATTCCGCCGTCGCCGCGCGGCATGCCGCAGATCGAGGTCACCTTCGACATCGACGCCAACGGCATCGTCAACGTCTCGGCCAAGGACAAGGCGACCGGCAAGGAGCAGCAGATCCGGATTCAGGCGTCCGGCGGCCTGTCGGAAGCCGACATCCAGAAGATGGTCAAGGACGCCGAGGCCAATGCGGCCGAGGACAAGAAACGCCGCGAAGCGGTCGACGCCAAGAACCATGCCGACGCGCTGGTGCATTCCACCGAGAAGGCGCTGGCCGAGCACGGTTCGAAGGTCGAGGAAAGCGAACGCCGCGCCATCGAGGACGCCGTCAGCGATCTGAAGGAAGCGCTGAAGGGCGACGATGCCGAGGCGATCAAGACCAAGACCAATACGCTGGCGCAGGCTTCGATGAAGCTCGGCGAAGCCATGTACAAGCAGCAGGCCGAGGCGGACGCCAAGAAGGATGCTGCCAAGGACGATGTCGTCGACGCGGAATTTACCGAAGTCGACGACGACAAGAACAACAAGAAGTCTGCTTAAGCGGGCGTTCGATCATGACCCTCATTCCAAAGAGCACGCAGCGCGTCTCAATGGGTGAGGGTCATTTTTCGTTAAGCCGAAGGCTGCATCTTTCAAGGCGCATTCCTTCGGAATTAAACTGCGGGCGGATCTGACGCATGTCCACCAAGCGCTGCTATTACGAAACCCTCGAAGTCGAACGGAACGCGGACGATTCCAAGCTGAAAGCGGCATTCCGCAAGCTTGCGATGAAATGGCATCCGGACAAGAATCCGGGCGATGCCTCCAGCGAAGTCCGTTTCAAGGAAATCAACGAAGCCTACGAAGTGCTGAAAGACGGCGACAAGCGCGCCGCCTATGACCGGTTCGGTCACGCGGCCTTCGAGCAGGGCATGGGCGGCGGCGGTCCCGGCTTCGGCGCCGGCTTTGCCTCGTCATTCTCCGATATTTTCGAAGACCTGTTCGGCATGGCCGGACAGCGCGGACGCGGCGGCGGGCGCGAGCGCGGCGCCGACCTGCGCTACAATATGGAAATCACGCTGGAAGAAGCCTTTCAGGGCAAGACCGCCCAGATCGAGATCCCGGTGTCGGTCACCTGCGAATCCTGCTCGGGCATCGGCGCCAAGGCCGGCACCAAGCCAAAAACCTGTTCAACCTGCGGCGGCCAGGGGCGGGTGCGGCAGGCGCAGGGCTTCTTCACGCTGGAGCGGACCTGTCCCGGCTGTCAGGGCCGCGGCCAGATGATCGAGGACCCCTGTCCTTCCTGCGCGGGCCAGGGACGGGTGACGCGCGATCGCACCCTGTCGGTCAATATCCCGCAAGGCGTCGAGGACGGCACGCGGATCCGCCTTGCCGGCGAAGGCGAGGCCGGCGTTCGCGGTGGACCGCCCGGCGACCTCTATATTTTCCTGTCACTGGCGAGCCACGAATTCTTCCAGCGCGACGGCGCTGATTTGCATTGCCGGGTGCCGATCTCGATGGTGACGGCCTCGCTGGGGGGCGAATTCGAGGTGCCGACCATCGACAAGGGCAAGACCAAGGTGAAAGTGCCGTCCGGCACCCAGACCGGCCGGCGTTTCCGCATTGCATCAAAGGGCATGCCGGTGCTGCGGTCGCGTCAGACCGGCGACATGTATGTCCAGGTCATGGTCGAAACGCCGCAGAATCTGACCAAGAAGCAGCAGGAATTGCTGATGGAGTTCGAAAAGCTGTCGTCCGGGGCAACCCAGCCGGAGGCGGCGGGCTTCTTCTCCAAGGTCAAGGATTTCTTCGGCAACCGCGCCAACTCATAAGGGGCCGCCCAAAGTGCCCGGTTTGGCGTTCGATCGCGCTGAAATAATTAATCAGCGCATGGTCTTATCGCCGAATCGCACGCACGCTGGCGAACCGGACGCGACACCGTTTTGCTTGACCATGTCGGCTGCGACCTATACGTCTTTGTGACTGTTTGTTGACATTCCCCGCTGTCTTTTGCGGTCCCGCCTGGTAGCGACATGCCTTTGCAATCGTCCGTGCGTGCGTTGAAGAAACCTCTCCGTCTTGACGACGAGGTTCGTTTCCTTCGTTCATGGATCGAAAAGCCGCTGCACATGGGCGCGGTGATGCCGTCGGGCCGGGTGCTCGCCCGCACCATGGCGCAATATGTCGATGTCAATTCCGAAGGTCCGGTCGTCGAACTCGGACCCGGGACCGGTGCGATCACCAACGCGCTGATCGAGCACGGCATCGATCAAAAACGCCTGGTGCTGGTCGAATATAATCCAGGCTTCTGCGCGCTGCTGCGCGACCGCTATCCGCACGCCAAAGTGGTGCAGGGCGACGCCTATGCGCTGCGGGACTCGCTGTGGGAAGTACTCAAGGTCCCGGCGTCGGCGGTGGTGTCCGGCCTGCCGCTGGTGACAAAACCGATGCTGACGCGCCTGAAGCTGATCCGCGACGCCTTTGCCGCGCTCGCGCCGGGCGCGCCCTTCGTGCAATTCACCTATTCGGTCGCGCCGCCGATTCCGAAATCGCTGCCTGGCGTGTCCACAGAAGCTTCCGAGCGGATCTGGATGAACCTTCCGCCCGCCCGGGTCTGGGTGTATCGCAAGGGCTGATCGCTCTGCGCCGTCGCGCAGGGCTCGCCCTGAACGCGATTTCTAAAATATGTCCGCGCTGAAAATCCTCGTAATCCCGGGATCGCTTCGATCAGGCTCGCTCAATGCGAGGCTGGCGGCGGTTATCGCGCATGAACTGGTGCTCTCGGGCGCCGAAGTCACCCGCATCTCGCTGTCGGATTTTCCGCTGCCGATCTATGACGGCGATCTGCAGGCCAAATCCGGCGTGCCCAAGCACGCGGTCAATCTGAAGCGCATGATCGGCGCTCATCATGGCGTCCTGATCGTGACGCCGGAATATAATTCCTCGGTTCCGGCGCTGGTCAAAAACACCATCGACTGGGTCAGCCGGGTGGAGGATGCGGGCGAGACCCGCGGCCAGGTGTTTCGCGAACGGGCGTTTGCGATCGCGGCCGCCTCGGGAGGCCGGCTCGGCGGCACCCGCGCGCTGGCGGCGCTGCGGCTGATCCTCTCGGCCTGCCATGCGACCGTCATTCCGAACCAGCTCGCTTTGTCCTTCGCCGAACAGGCCTATGACGAGATGGATCGCCTGAAGCTTTCCGCCGACATCGAGGCGCTGAAAGCGCTGGTGCGGCAATTGATCGACGTTTCCCAACGCATGATGTGAGGTGACATGCAGCCTGCCAAAATCGCGCCGAAAGACCGGTTGATTGTAGCGCTCGACCTGCCCGGCGTCGCCGAAGCGGAAGCGATGATTGCCAGGCTCGGCGACAGCGTGACGTTCTACAAGATCGGCTATCAGCTAGGCTATGCCGGCGGATTGCCGCTGGTGCGCCAGCTTTCGGACCGCGGCAAAAAGGTGTTCGTCGATCTCAAGCTGCACGACATCGGCAATACGGTGGCGCGCGGTGTCGAAAGTGTCGCAAAATTGGGCGCGGCGTTCCTCACCGTGCACGCCTATCCGCAGACCATGAAGGCCGCGGTGGAAGCGCGCGCGGGCTCAGGCTTGAAAATTCTCGCGGTCACCGTGCTGACGTCCTATGACGACGGCGATCTCCATGCCGCCGGCTACCGGCTCAACGTCGCCGACCTGGTCGAGGCGCGGGCGCAGCAGGCGCAGGTGCTCGGCGTCGACGGGCTGGTTTGTTCGCCGGAGGAGGCCGCCGCCCTGCGCAAGATCGTCGGCCACCAGATGCATCTGGTGACGCCGGGCATCCGGCCGGCGGGTGCGGCCACCGGCGATCAGAAACGCATCATGACGCCGGCGCGGGCGATCTCGGCCGGCGCCGATTATCTGGTAGTCGGACGGCCGATCACCGAAGCCGCCGATCCCAAAGCTGCGGCGGATGCCATTCAGGCCGAAATCGCGCAGGCGCTGGGTTGAACAACGAAAGGAACAAGAAATGGCGAAGGGATACTGGATCGCGCGCATCGATGTTCACAACATGGATGGCTACAAGGAATACATCGCGCAGAACGGCGCGGTATTCAAAAAATACGGCGCCAAATTTCTGGTGCGCGGCGGCACGCACGAAACGAGGGAAGGCTCGTCGCGCTCGCGCAATGTGGTGCTCGAATTCAAGGATTATGAAACCGCGCTCGCCTGCTACAATTCGCCGGAATACGCTCGCCTGGTCGCAATCCGCAGCCCGCATTCGGAAGGCGATCTCGTCATCATCGAAGGCTATGACGGCCCGCAGCCGTAGGCCAAAAATGCCCACTGAAAGCGAAGACCAGTTAACGTAGTCTGCGAAAAGCCGACGGCGATGCCTGGATTAATGAGGATCGGGGCCCCAATTGGTTGTCGGAGGGGCCCGCTCCCGCTATAGGGCGTGAAGAGGTAAAACCCATGGCAGACATGCGTTTGATCGTTGCGGGAGCCGGCGGCCGGATGGGCCGCGCGCTGACCCGCGTCATTGCGGAAACTTCAGGCGCGGTTCTTGCCGGCGCGCTGGAGGCGCCCGGTTCCGAATTGCTGGGCAAGGATGCCGGCGTCCTCGCCGGGCTGCCCGAAAATGGCGTCAAACTCTCGGCCGATCTGTGGACGATGTCGGCCAATGCCGACGGCATTCTGGATTTCACCGTGCCCGGCGCCACCATCGCCAATGTCGCGATCGCGGCCCAGCGCGGCCTGGTCCATGTCATCGGCACCACCGGCCTGTCGTCGTCGGACGACGCCGTGATCAAGAGCGTGACCTCGCGCGCCATCGTGGTGAAGTCGGGCAATATGAGTCTCGGCGTCAATCTGTTGGCGGCGCTGGTCAAGCGCGTGGCGCAATCGCTGGATGCCGATTTCGATATCGAAATTCTGGAGATGCACCACCGCGCCAAGATCGACGCACCGTCGGGCACCGCGCTGATGCTGGGCGAAGCCGCGGCTGCGGGCCGCAAGATCGCACTGGAAGGGCATTCGGCGCGCGGCCGCGACGGCCATACCGGCGCGCGGCGCCCGGGCGATATCGGCTTTGCGTCGTTGCGCGGCGGCACCGTCACCGGCGATCACAGCGTGATCTTTGCCGGCGCGATGGAGCGCATCGAACTGACGCACCAGGCCGAGGACCGGACGATGTTCGCGCAAGGCGCGATCAAGGCGGCGTTGTGGGCGAAGGACAAGAAGCCCGGAATGTATTCGATGGCCGACGTGCTCGGGCTCACTGACTTCTGAGCGTGATCCGGAAAAGTGGAAACCGGTTTTCCGAAAAGATCACGCTCAAACAAAAGAGAATTTTGCGACCTGTCGAAACGAAAACGGAATCCCTGGAATGAGCGACCGCCTTCTCGTACTCGTGCGTCACGGCCAGAGCGACTGGAATCTGAAAAATCTCTTCACCGGCTGGAAAGATCCCGATCTCACCGAGCAGGGCATCGCCGAAGCCAAAGAGGCCGGCCGCAAGCTGAAGGCGCAGGGGCTGACATTCGACGTTGCGTTTACGTCGGTGCTGACGCGCGCCCAGCACACGCTCGACCTGATGCTCACCGAGATCGGCCAGGTCGGATTGCCGACCAAAAAGGACCTCGCGCTCAACGAACGCGACTATGGCGACCTGTCCGGCCTCAACAAGGACGACGCCCGCAAGAAATGGGGCGAGGACCAGGTGCTGATCTGGCGGCGTTCCTACGACGTGCCGCCGCCCGGCGGCGAAAGCCTTAAAGATACACTGGCGCGGACCCTGCCGTATTACGTCAAGGAAATCCTGCCCGGCGTGCTCCGCGGCGAACGGACCCTGGTCGCCGCGCACGGCAATTCGCTGCGCGCGCTGATCATGGTGCTGGAAAAGCTGACGCCGGAAGGAATTTTGAAGCGCGAACTCGCCACCGGCGCGCCGGTGATCTACCGGCTCAACGCGGATTCCACCGTGGCATCGAAGCTCGATCTGGCGTGAGCGCCGGCGTCGACAGCTCCGTCCGTCAATGCGTTGCCTTACGGCGCAAGCCGTCGCAGCAGTTCATGCGCGAATAGCGAAAGCGAATCGTCGCGGGCTCCCATGATCAAGATGCGGTCGCCAGGGCGGGCCAACTCGACCAGCCTGTCGCCGCAAGCGATCCGATCCGGCAGGGCAAGAGCCTTTCGACCGCGCTGCTCGATTTCGGATGCGAGTTCGCGGCTGCCGACGCTGCGGTCAACCGTGCCGCCGAAATAGACCGGCTCGGGCATCAGCAGAAAATCGTCACCGTGCATGCCGTTCGCAAAGCAGTCCGCCAACGCGTCCTTCATCAACCGGATCGGGCCGTAACCATGCGGCTGAAACATCAGCAGCAGGCGGCCGGGAAATGCGTGCATGGTATCGAGCGTGGCCGCTATCTTGTCGGGGTTGTGGGCAAAATCGTCGATCACAGTCACCCCATTGACCGTGCCCACAACCTCCAGCCGCCGCCGGATCCCGCTGAATTCACCCAGATAGACCGCGGCATCTGCCAGCGCCGCGCCGCATGCCTTCGCGGCGCAGAGCGCGGCGAGCGCGTTGGCAACATTGTGCAATCCTGGAACCTGCAGGTTCACCTCGACGGCCTCGCCGGTATCGCGCGCGGTGACGCGGAAGGCGATGCCGGCTGGTGAGGGAACCGGCGACGAGCCGAGGAGATCGGCCCGCGCATCGGTCAGACTGTAGGTCACTGCCTGTCCCGGCTTCAAATCGGGCGCCAGCGCCGCGGTTTCCGGATTGTCGAGATTGAGCACTACGGTTTCTGCCTTGACGCTGAAGCCCCGGAACAGGCTGCGCAGTTCGTCCAGCGATTTATGGTCGAGCGAGATGTTGTTCACGACCGCGATACGCGGTTCATAAAACGCAATCGAGCCGTCGCTTTCGTCGACCTCGCTCACGAATGTCCCGCCGTCGCCGATCCTGGCGCTGGCGAACGGTGAGTTTGCAGCGGCGAAGTTCTTCATATCGGCGCCGTTCATGATGGTTGGGCGCTTCCCTGCGCGATGCAGGATCCAGCCGATCATGCCAACCGTGGTGGACTTTCCGCTGGTGCCGGCGACACCAACGCCCAGGGTAGCGTCGTTGAAGAGGTCGGCGAGAAGCCTCGCGCGCGTGGTCATGGAGGCGCCGACGCGACGCGCGGCCTGGACGTCGGGGATCGTTTCCTCGACGGCGGCGGAGGTGACCAGGATCTGACTGGACCTGCGAACGCCGCTGCCATCCTGCGGATGCAGCGAAACGCCGCGCGCGCGCAGAAAGTCGAATCTCTCGGTGTTGCGCCCCTGGTCGAGCGCGCGGTCAGAACCCTCGACCCGATCGCCCCTGGCCTGAATGATCAGAGCGAGGGGGGTCATGCCACTACCGCCGACGCCGCAAAAAAAGTAATCTCCAAGCCGGGACATGGGTGGAATCTACAAGCGTTGCCGGTCAAGTGCAACGCGGGCGGGGCGGCAGGATGAGCAAGGAGAAGTGCCGGATCGGCGTCGTCGCGCCGGCGTCGCGGATGTCGCTGGAGGTCGCCGAGAAAGTGCAGGCGCTGGCGGCATCGTTGTATCCGGACAGGCGATTAGAGATTTTCTTCCATCCGCAGTGTTTTGCCTCGCACGGCCATTTCGCCGGCGATGACGAGATGCGCGCACAGGCCTTCCTCGGCATCGCCAATGACGAAAGTTTCGACGCGGTGTGGTTCGCCCGCGGGGGTTACGGCTCCTGCCGTTTGGTGGAGGCGGTAATATCAGGTTTGACGCCGCCCTCGAGGCGAAAGACCTATCTGGGTTATAGCGACGGCGGCACGCTGCTGGCCGCGCTCTATCAGGCCGGCTTCAATTCCGTGGCGCATGGTCCCGTGGTGCAGGACATCGTCCGGTCCGGGGGTGATGCCGCGATCGGACGGGCACTCGCCTGGATCATCGACCGCGCCCCCGAAGCATTGGAGCCGTCCGTCCATCGTTTGGACAAGACGGCGGCATTCAACATGACGATCCTCAGTCACTTGCTCGGCACGCCGCACCAGCCTGACTTTGACGGCCATGTGCTGATGCTGGAGGAGGTGTCGGAGGCGATGTACCGGATCGACCGGTCGCTGTTTCACATCACGGGCAATCCCGGGGTCAGGCGCGCCGCCGGCATCATGCTGGGCCGGTGCAGCGACATTACGCCCAACGATCCGGACTTCGGCATGAACGAAGAGGAAGTCGCCCGCCACTGGTGCCGGAAATCCGGCATTCCCTGGCTGGGCCGCGCCGATATCGGACACGACGCCGGCAACAAGGTCGTGCCTTTCGGGCGCGCCGTGTGAGCCGACACACCCGCAGCATTTCCGCCGTCAGTGCACGCCGACCTGGCCGGCTTCCCAGCCCAGCATCGCCTGCTTGCGGGTGATGCCCCAGTGATAGCCGGTCAGTGCGCCGCCTTTGCCGAGGGCGCGATGGCAGGGCACTACGAACGAGACCGGGTTGCGGCCGACCGCGGCGCCGACGGCGCGCGACGCCTTCGGGTTCTGGATCTTGTTGGCGATGTCCGAATAGCAGACCGCGCGGCCCATCGGGATTTTCAGCAAGGTCTCCCACACCCGCACCTCGAAATCGGTGCCGATCAGGACCACGCGCAGCGGCTGGTCCGGCCGCCACAGCTTTGTGTCGAAGATGCGCTGGGCGAGGCCTGCGGTACCGTCGCGGTCCTCGACGTAGGTGGCGTTGGGCCAGCGCCGCTTCATGTCGGCGAACGCGGCCGGCTCCTCGCCGGGATCGGCGAAGGCGAGACCCGCCAGCCCGCGTCCGCTCGCGATCACGACCGCGGTGCCGAACGGCGAGGGATGGAAACCGTAGCGCAACGTCATGCCGGCGCCGCCGTTCTTCCATTCGCCCGGCGACATCGCCTCATGGGTGACGAACAGATCGTGCAACCGGCCTGGACCCGACAGGCCGGAGTCGAGCGCCGCGTCGAGCACGCTGGCGGAATCGCGCAGCAGGCCCTTGGCGTGATCGAGCGTCAGCGCCTGCATGAAGGCCTTTGGCGTCAGCCCGGCCCAGCGGCGGAACAGATGGTGCAGTTCGTCCGGCGTCACGCTGGCGGCATCGGCCATCGCTTCGATGGTCGGCTGCGCGCGCCAGTGTTCGGAGATGAAGGCGATCGCGCGCCGCACCGAATCATAGTCGCGCAGCGCGGCGTTCAGGGGGCCTGGCTTGGTCAGGCGTTGGTCATTTATGGCGAGTGTCATCATGGGATCAGATGTAGGGCGCATGCGACGTTCCAACCACCCGATTTCCGACGAGTTTCTTAGCTGACGGGATTGTAGGTCGGACCGCGCTTGGCGGCCTGCAAGGCCGCCATTAAGGCTTTGGCAAAGCTTGCCTTTTCGTCAGGTCCCAAAAAACTGGCGATCGAGACCCGGCGGCCTCGGGAGACCAGATAAAGTCTTTCGATGCCGAATTCGGCGTGGCTCTTCTGCTCGAACTGCACCCATAGCGGATTGAGCACCCACTCGACGACATGGCCGCGATGGCTGACCCGGCGCACGCGCAATTCCGACGCCGTCACCACGATGTCTTCGGTAGCGCGCGCGCGGCGGAAATTGATCCGGAACGCCCAGTAGATCACCAGCACATCAAGGCCGAAAAAGCCGAATACCGGCCAGGCGCCCATCATCCAGAACGCCACGCCCGCGACAAAACTGACGGCGGAAAGAAACGCCATCAGCACCACAAAGCCGGTGCGGTTGAGCGAACGATGCGGCGTCAGCCGTGCCGAAAACAGTTTTGGCTCGGGCGGCTCCGGATCAAAGTCGTTGCTAGCGGTCATGGCAGGTCAGTATACCCGGTTCATGGCCAAAATCATCCGCTCTCAGCGAACCAAGAAGACTGGCGCTAAATCCGCGTCAAAAAGCCCGGCGAAAAAGGCTACGGCCAAACCGGCACCCAAGAAGTCGGCGAAGAAATCGACGAAGCCAAAACCCTGGACGCCCGCCGAGGTTCATGAGGCCTTCAGCCGCTTTCGCAACGCCAATCCCGAGCCGAAAGGCGAGCTCGAACATCTCAACCCCTATACGCTGCTGGTCGCCGTGGTGCTGTCGGCGCAGGCGACCGATGCCGGCGTCAACCGGGCGACGCGCGCGCTGTTTCGAAGTCGCCGACACGCCGCAAAAGATGCTCGCGCTCGGCGAAGACAAGGTGCGCGACTACATCAAGACCATCGGGCTCTACCGCAACAAGGCCAAAAACGTTATCGCGCTCTCGCAAAAACTGATTGCCGAATTCGGCGGCGAGGTGCCGCGCACCCGCGCCGAGATCGAAAGCCTGCCCGGCGCCGGGCGCAAGACCGCCAATGTCGTGCTCAACATGGCCTATGGCGAGCACACCATGGCGGTGGATACCCATGTGTTCCGCGTCGGCAATCGAACCGGCATGGCGCCCGGCAATACGCCGCTCGAGGTCGAGCTTGGACTGGAGAAGGTGATCCCGTCCGAGTTCATGCTGCACGCGCATCACTGGCTGATCCTGCACGGCCGCTACACCTGTCTGGCCCGCAATCCGCGCTGCGGGCTATGCCTGATCCACGATCTCTGCCGCTGGCCGGAAAAGACGGCCTAGTTCTTTCGCGCGATCATCGATTTCTCATCCGTCATTCAACTTATAGTGATGCCGCCCGCGCGCTTGGTGTCGGCGGTATCCGAAATATTCGCTCCCCGGCGCGGTTCCTATAGCGAGGTACCAGAGGCAGGGTGAGTGATATGAATGATAAGGCCGCACTAGTTTCGCTTGCGACCTCGGTTCCCCCGCATCTGTTCCATCAGAAACAAATCCTGGAAGCGGCCAGCAAGCTGATGGCGGAGCGCTATCCGCAGTTCGAAACCATGGCGAGCCTGTTCGCCAACACCGGCATCCGCCACCGCTACGGCGTCAAGCCGATGCAATGGTATCTCGAGCGGCGCGGCTGGCCGGAACGGACGATGGCGTTTCTCGAAGGCGCAGAGGCACTGTTCGTCGATGTCGCGCGCAAGGCGCTGGCGCAGGCGGATCTTTCGGCCGGCGATATCGACACCGTCGTTACGGTCTGTTCGACCGGGATCGCGACGCCGACGCTGGAAGCGCGGGTCGCGGGCCAGCTTGGTTTCCGCAGCGACGTATCGCGCGTGCCGGTATTTGGCCTCGGATGCGCCGGCGGCGTGTCGGGCCTGTCGATTGCTTCAAGGCTGGCGCAGGCACGGCCCGGCACCAATGTGCTGCTGGTCGCGCTCGAACTCTGCACCCTTGCGGTGCGCCATGACGAATTGACCAAGGCCAATGTGGTTGCGGCCAGCCTGTTCGGCGACGGCGCCGCCGCAGCCGTGCTGCGCGCCGGCGACGGCGGCGCGACCCAAATCGAGGCCACCGGCGAAAAGCAGTGGCCAGATACGCTCGACATCATGGGATGGAGCGTCGATCCGGAAGGCTTTGGCGTGATTTTCCAGCGCACGATTCCCGATTTCGTCCGCGACAATATCGGACCCGCCGTCACGGAAATTCTCGCGCGGATGGAGCTTTCGGCAAGCGACATCGACCGCTTCGTTTGTCATCCCGGCGGCACCAAGGTCATTCTCGCGCTTGAACGCGCATTGTCGCTTCATCAGGGCACGCTCGACCATGAGCGCGACATCATCGCCGATTACGGCAACATGTCATCGCCCACCGTGCTGTTCGTGCTCGAACGCGCCCGTTCGCAGGGCCTGCCGCCGCGGTCGCTGCTGACCGCGCTTGGACCCGGCTTCACCGCAAGCTGCGTCGCGCTGCGGCACGCGGCGTGAGCTTTGCGGCTGTCATCCTTGCGCTGGTGACGCTGCAGCGGATCGGCGAGCTCGTCTTGTCGCGATACAACACCGCCAGACTGCGGGCGCGTGGCGCGATCGAGATCGGCGCCGATCACTATCCGCTAGTCGTGGCGGTCCATGCCGCCTGGCTGATCGCGCTGTGGGTCTGGGGCCGCGATCAGGACGTGAATCTGGTCGTGCTTTCGTTGTTCGTCGCGCTGCAAGGTTTTCGGGTCTGGATTCTCGCGACGCTCGGTCCGCGATGGACCACACGGATTATCGTGCTGCCGGGCGAGCCGCTGGTCGCATCCGGACCGTATAAATATTTTTCGCACCCTAACTATGCCATCGTTGCCGCCGAGATCGCGCTGCTGCCGCTCGCATTGTATCTGCCTTGGCTCGCCCTGATCTTCACGGCGTTGAACGCCGCGGTGCTGGTGATCCGGATTCGCGTCGAGGCCCGCGCACTCTCTGCCGCTGGCGATCAGCTGGCGCGCAGGACGCCGTGAGCGACGACGCGCAGCCTCGAACAGGTACGCCGGCCGTGGCGACATGGGCGGGCTACCTCTTGATGTGCCTTGGCATGTTCATGGCCATCCTCGACATCCAGGTGGTCGCGACCTCGTTGCCGGCGATCCAGCATGCCCTTGCGATCTCGCCGGACGCCATGAGCTGGATCCAGACCGCCTACCTGATCGCCGAGGTGATCGCGATCCCCTTGACCGGCCTGTTCACGCGGGTGCTGACATTGCGGTGGTTGTTCGTCACTGCGGTCACGCTGTTTACGCTGGCATCGATCGGCTGCGCCACTAGCGGCAGCTTTGCCGTGCTGCTGGTGTTCCGGGTGGTGCAGGGATTTTCCGGCGGCGTGTTGATCCCGGCGGTATTTTCAGCGGTCTTCCTGCTGTTTCCGCCCCGGCTTCACGCCGTGGCCACCACGGTCGGCGGTGTGGTCGCGGTTCTGGCGCCGACGGTCGGCCCGATCGTCGGCGGCTGGATCACCGAGACCTGGTCATGGCCATGGCTGTTTCTGATCAACGTCATTCCCGGAATGATCGCGGCCTCGGCGGCGCCGCTGCTGCTGCCGCGCCAGCGCACCGATCTCAAGGAGCTGACAAAACTGGACGGGCTCACGCTGATCCTGCTGGCGGCGGCGCTTGCGAGCCTCGAGATCGGACTGAAGGAAGCACCGCACCGTGGTTGGGGGTCGCTGACTTGCATCGGCCTGTTGTCGGCAAGCGCCGCCGGTCTCGCGCTTTCGGTCCGCCGCACCGTGCGCGCCGCGCATCCGGTCGTGCAACTCCTGACCTTGAAGCGGCGATCGTTCGCGGCCGGCTGCGCGCTGAGCTTTTGCCTGGGCGTCGGCCTGTTCGGTTCGGTCTATCTGATGCCGGTCTTTCTCGCATTCGTGCGTGGCCATGATGCTTTCGAGATCGGGACTATCATGCTGGTGACCGGGATCGCGCAGCTCGTCACCGCGCCGCTGGCTGCGATTCTGGAAAGCCGGATCGGCGCCCGCCTGCTGACGGCATGTGGTTTTGCTTTGTTCGCGCTTGGACTGGGCCTGAGCGCATTTCAGCCCCGCACCGCCGATTTCGACGAGATGTTCTGGCCGCAGGTGATGCGCGGCATCGCGATCATGTTCTGCCTGCTGCCCCCGACCCGCATTGCGCTCGGCGCGTTGCCTGATGCGGAGGTGGCGGACGCCAGCGGCCTGTTCAACCTGATGCGGAATCTCGGCGGCGCCATCGGCATCGCCTTGATCGATACCATCCTGTACGGCCGGGTTGGAATTTTCGCAGAGGATTTTCGCACGCGCCTGCTGGCCGGCGACGTCACGGCAGCGAAGGCGATCGGGTTGAGCCTGACCTCGTTCGCCAACCGGCCGCCCGGACCGCCGGATGATGCTACCGTAGCGTTCGTGCGGCCGATGGTCGAAAAGGCCTCATTGGCGCTGTGCATCAATGAGGCCTGGGCGATGCTCGCTTGCGTCGCGATCGCCGGACTGCTGCTGGTGCCATTGGCGCGGGACCGTTGACCTCGCGGCACCAGCCGCGCGGTATGCCTGATCGACCATTTCAGCCGATGGCCCCACAAGACCGTTTGGGGCATGATCGTCATCATGCCCAGATAGCGTCGTCCGGCATTGAGTGAGGGGATTGCCTTGAGCCAGCAGGAACAAACCAGCCCGCCGTCGTCGGCCAATTCCACCGCATCAGCCGCGGCCTCCTCCTCGGCGGCGGCCTCATCCAGTGCAGCGCCGCCCAAACCGCCGGTTTCTTCCTCAAATTCTTCGTCAAATTCTTCCTCAAGTTCCTGGGGTCGTTTTGCGATTCCGCTGTTCGCGGTGCTGGCCGCATTCGCGTTCATCGCGCTGGCGACGCTGCGCTGGGATGCATGGGTCGGTAATGCCACGGTGCAGACCACCAACGATGCCTATGTGCGCGCCGAGCTGACCCGGCTGAGCAGCCGGGTCGCGGGCGAAATCCTCACCGTTGCCGCCAATGATTTCCAGCGCGTCAAGGCGGGCGACTTGCTGATCCAGATTGATCCCGCCGACTACCAGGCCCAGGTCGCGCAGGCCGAGGCCGGCGTTGCCGCAGCGCAAGCCGCGCTCGACAATCTGAGCAACCAGGTCGAGCTGCAATACGCCACCATCGCGCAGGCCGAAGCCCAGCAGGTATCGGCGGCGGCGCAGGAGGTCGAGGCAAAGCAGGAACAGGAACGCCAGCAATCGCTGTCGCAGACCGAATCCGGCACGCGGCAGAAATTCGAACAGGCGACCGCGGCCTATGCCAAGGCGCAGGCCGACGTCCGCGCCAGCCGGGCGGTGATCGCGGCGCAACGTCACCAGATGGAAGTGCTGGCCGGAACCAAGAAGCAGCGCGCCGCCGATGTGCTGGGCGCGCAGGCCGCGCTGGCGTCGGCACGGCTCAAACTCGGCTACACAAAAATCGTGGCACCGTTCGACGGCGTCGTCGGCGAACGCCAGGTCCAACCGGGCGATTACGTCAACATCGGCAGCAACCTCATCAATGTCGTGCCGCTGCCGAATGTCTATGTGATGGCCAATTACAAGGAAACCCAGCTCACGCGGGTCAAGCCCGGCCAACCCGTCGACATCACCGTCGACAGTTTTCCGAACGAAAAGCTGCACGGCCGCGTCGAGCGGGTCTCGCCCGCCAGCGGCTCGCAATTCGCTTTGCTGCCGCCGGATAACGCTACCGGTAATTTCACAAAGGTGGTCCAGCGCGTGCCGGTCCGGATCGAGCTCGACAAGAATCAGCCGCTGCTCGAGCGGCTGCTGCCGGGGATGTCGGTCGTGACCAACATTCACACCAATGACTGACGCCGCCGGAGCCGATCGGGCACAGGGGCCGGTATCGCGCGGCGGTATCGCGCGCCAGCCGCTGTTTGCGGTCGGCGCCGTGCTGCTCGGCTCCTTCCTGGCCAATTTCGACAGCCGGCTGACGTCGGTCGGACTCGCGGATCTGCGCGGCGCGTTTTCGCTGGGGTTCGACGAGGGCGCCTGGCTCTCAACGGCAGGGATCGGTTCGCAGATCTTCATCGCGCCGGCCGTCGCCTGGCTCGCTACCGTATTCGGCCTGCGCCGCGTGCTCGGCATTCCCAGCCTGGTTTATGCGCTGGTGTCGCTGACGATTTCGTTCGTCCACGACTACACCACGCTGATCGCACTCAGCATCGTGCACGGCATGTTGCTGGGAACATTCGTGCCGGCGACGCTGATGATCGTGTTCCGCAATCTGCCGATCCGGTGGTGGCTGCCGGCGATCTCGCTCTATGCCATCCGGGTCGGCTTTGCGCTCGATACCTCGACCTGGCTGGTCGGCTTCTACGTCGATCATTGGGGCTGGCAATGGCTGTACTGGCAGGGTGTGGTGATCGCGCCGCTGATGGGCCTGATGGTCTATCTCGGCACGCCCGCCGAGCCGGTCAACCGCAATCTGCTGCGCGACGCCGACTGGGGCGGCATGCTGCTGCTCGGCGCCTCCGTCTCGATGATCTATGCCGGTCTCGATCAGGGCAATCGCCTGGACTGGCTGGAATCCGGCACCGTCATGGCGCTGCTGCTCGGCGGCGGCGTGCTGTTTGTCCTGTTCGTGATCAACGAGACACTGGTTCCGCAGCCCTGGGCCCACGTCAATGTGCTGTTCTCGCGCAATGTCGGGCTCTCGCTGGTCGTCATCCTGCTGTACACGCTGACCAGCCTGTCGAATTCATCGCTGGTGCCGAATTTTCTCGGCGTCGTCGGGCAGTTGCGGCCCGAACAAACCGGCGTGTTGTTGCTGACATATGGCGCGCTGCCGATGTTCGTGCTGGTGCCGATATCGATCTATCTGCTGCGGCATTTCGATCCGCGCGCCGTGCTGGTGGTCGGGCTGTCGGCTTTTGCCGCGGCCAATCTGCTGGGCACGCAGCTTAGCCACGACTGGGCGCGCGGCGATTTCGTCACCATCGTGATGTTGCAATCGATCGGGCAGGCGTTCACGCTGCTGCCGATCATCATCCTCGCGGTGTCCAATTCCGATCCGGCCCGTGCGACCTCGTTCGCCGCCTATATCCAGATCATGCGGCTCGGCGGCGCCGAGATCGGCGTGGCGCTGATGGGGACCTGGCTGCGCGTGCGCGAGCAGATCCACTCCAATTACCTCGGACAGCATCTTCAAAACGGCAGCGTCGACGTGACGCGGATGCTCAAAAAACTCTCGGATTTCTTTGCCAGCCATGGCGCGGGCGCAGCACCTGCGCGGGCCGTGGGAACGCTTTCGGCCCAGGTGGCGCGCGAGGCCAATACGCTGGCCTATATCGACGGTTTCTGGCTGTGCTTCTGGCTGGCGATGGTGGCGCTGTTTTGTACGGCGCTGATCACCCGGGCGCCGCCGGGCCCGTTCACGCCGGCGCCCTTTGGTTTTGCGAAGGGTGTGTTGCGCAAGTGCGGCGTGGCCGTGCGCTAGGCGGCGGACCGCTCAGCGCGCCGAAACTTCCCGCCGTCGCCCCGGCTCGATCAGTTCCGGCCGCGGGCCGCTCAACCGCTTGTGCATATGAACCATGAAGGCCATGCCGAACAGCGGCGTCGCCAGATTGACGATCGGGATCGACACGAACGCCGCGATGACCAGCCCCGCGGTGAAGACGATGGCGGCGTTTTCCTTGCGCATCGCCTTGGCGTCTGCCGGCGAGCGGAACCGCATCGCGGCGAGTTCGAAATATTCACGCCCCAGCAGCCATGCGGTTGCGATGAAGAAGACAAGAAAGCCCGCGCCGGCCAGGAACACGAAGGGCAGCGCAACCAGATAGACCAGGATGGTCAAAAGCGCGGTCTTGACGCCTTCCGGGATTGCTGTGCCGAGCGGCAGCGCGGTGCCGGGGTGCTCGGCCGGATAATGTTCGCGTTCGACATGATCGGCGACGTCGTCGACGAACACGCTGGCGACCAGCGAGGTGATCGCCGGCATCAGGAAGATGCCGCCGAGCACGACGCCGAGGCCGGCGGCGATCGAGATGATCCAGGCGAGGACATTGAGCGTCGAGTGGAAGCCGGGGCCCAGCATCGCCTCGGCCCAGGTTTCGCCATGCTCCGCAAGCCAGCTCAACAGCCGCTGCAATCCGATCGCGAGCACCGTGACCAGCACCAGCGCCAGCCCGATCGAGCGCCACAGAATAGTGCGCATCGGCGGCGACAGGATCTGCGATAGCGCCTTGACGGCGGCGTCCAGCATGGCGGGCATATCCTCTCTCGAAAAAACCCTCGCGAGAGGTAGCCATGCCCGCGGCCTTCGGCAAGGGCCGATCTTGACGCGGAGGTTCCCGGACCTACGGCTCCGCCACGATGCTGGCCCAGCAGGTGATGGCGCTGCAAACCGAGCTCCATCGCCCATAACCCTTGTAGATGGTGGCGGCGACCTGCGCCTGTTGCCGCAAGGTCCCCTCGGCCTTGATCTGCGGGTCGGAGACGTTGCGGATCGCGAGCCAGCGCGGCGCGCTCTTGCCCATGTCTTTGGCCACCAGCCCCAGGATGGCGTCGCCCATTTCGGAAACGTCGCCGAGCCCCTGCAGCTTGTAGTGATTGTCCGAGGTGTCGAAGCCGAACAGGTCGGTGGTGACGACCGAGGATTTCAAATCCGCCGGCGCCACCTTGATGATCTTGGGCGGCCGCGTGTTGTCCTTCGGCAGCTGCGCGGAATTGGCCTTGAACAGCCCCTTTGCCACCGCAAATTTCGACGATTTGGCTGGAGTGCTGGTGTAGTGCGCCTGCGCAAACGGCTTGCTCTTGAATTTCGAGGTGCAATCGAAGCGGATCACGGGGCTGACCACGACGTCGCCGACCTCGACCAGCTTGCCGATGCCGCCGGCGGTGCCGGTGGTGATGACGAGCTTCGGCTTCACTTCCTCGATGATCTGGCGCCAGACGTCGATGTTCGGCATTTGCGGGCCGTCCTGCGACATGTGGGAGTCCGACTTGAACACCACGATCGACTTCTTGCCGATCGTCGTCGTCCAGTAGGCGCCGAGCCGCTTGGCCTGCAGCGCCGGGGCGCCTTTGCGGAATTTCTTGGAAAGGGTCGCGAAATTATGCGTGTAGGACACGTAGTCGTTGCGGGAATCCTTGCCCGGGGTCAGCACGCGGCTCAGCGCATGGCCCTCGTCGACGGTCCAGGTCACCACCAGCACGTCGGCCTTCGGCAGCGGGCCGCTGCCCGCGCCTTTTGGCTTCGGCCCGGTCTTCGGCGCCAATCCCTTCGGCCATGGAATGTCGGTGAAGCGCGACAGCCCGGTCGAAGTGCTGAACGCGACGAAGGCGCGGCCTTCCGGCGCTTCCGAATCGAAGTCGATTATTTCGCGCTGGAAATCTTCCGGAGCGACCTTTGCGCTGCGTTTGGTAGCGGATGTGGCGACCTTCTTGACGGTGAAGGACGCGGCCGGCGGGGGCGTCGAGATCGGATCGAAGCCAAGATTTCTCTCAACCCATTTGCGATCGGCAGTCATGGCGCACTCCTCGGTCCCCAAGGTTTGCCCACCACGCAGCCTATCGCGGGTCGCGGCCGTTCGCAACCTTAGATCGAATGCAGAAGGCGCGCGATCAGGCGTCGAGCGGCTTGCCCCGGACGCTCGGGCCGAAGGTCGCGATCACGATGATTACCAGGATCATGGCCGCCGTGATCAGGCCGAACACGCCACCGACACCGCCGGCCCGCAGCATGTAGGCGACGATGAAGCCGGAGAACATCGCGCTGACCCGGCTCATGGAATAGACGAGGCCCGACGCCCTTGCGCGGATCGCGGTCGGAAACACTTCGGTCTGATAGGCGTGATAGGCGTAGGACATCGTCATGTTCGACGCAGTCAGCAACACGCCGCTCAGGATCAAGAGCGCCGGCACCGTGAATTGCGAGAAGGCCGCGCCGAAGGCGATGATCGCCACGCAGGCGCCGCAGATGATCCATTTGCGCTCGAGCCGGTCGGCAAAGCTTGCTGCCAGCAGGGGCGCGATCGGATAGGCGAATGCGACGATGAAGGAATATTGCAGGCTTTTTGTCACCGTGATGCCCTTTTCGACCAACAGCGTCGGCACCCAATTGGCGAAGCCGTAGAAGCCAAAGGCCTGGCAGAAGTTGAACACCATGAACATGACGACCAGCGACAGATAAGGCGGCTGGAACAGCTCGGCAAAGCCCACTGCCGCGGGGGCGCGTGCCGGCGCCCGGTTGCTGATGGATTGCGGCCGCGCGCTGTCCGGGCCTGCGGAGGCTTCGAGCCTTGCCAGGATCTTCAGGGCTTGCTCGGTCCGGCCGTGGCGCGCGAGCCAGAGCGGGCTTTCCGGCACATACAGCCGCAACACCCAGATCACCATGCTGCCGGCGGCGCCGATCAATACCACCCAGCGCCAGCCGTCGACGCCGTAAGGCTGTCAGCGGCACCAGCCACCACGACAGGAACGCGACCAGGGGAACGGCGATGAACATCACGGATTGATTGACGGCAAAGGCGCGGCCGCGCATCCAGCTCGGCACCAGCTCGGTGATGTAGGCGTCGATGGTGATGATCTCGACGCCGATGCCGATCCCGGCGATAAACCGCCACAGCAACAGGCCTTCGGACGAGGTCTGGCACGCCATGATCACCGACGCCGCGCTGTAGCCCAGCAGCGCGAAGGTGAAGATCGCCCGCCGCCCGAACCGGTCGGCGAGAAAGCCGAGGAAGAAGGTGCCGGCGAACAGTCCGGCAAAGGTCGCGGCCACGAAGGCGCCGATCCCGGAGAAACCGAAAAACGCCTGCGTCGTGGTGGTCAGCAGGCCGCTGCGGTTGAGGCCCGGCGCGATATAGCCGGTGAAGAACAGATCATAGATCTCAAAGCAGCCGCCGAGCGACAGCAGGATCACCAGCCGCCAGACATAGGACGAGGCCGGCAGGCTCTCGAGCCGCCGCGATATCTCGTCCGCCCCGCCGGATGTGGCGGCGACGTCGGTCCCCGCGCCGATTTCGATTGCGCTCATGAATTCCTCCCCAAAACGCTGGATCGGCCGTCTTTCTTTCCGAAGACGTGCCGGCTGGACGCATGTTTGGCGCTTCCGAGCCAGAAATCCAGAAGAACATATCGATCAAAGCGTTCGATATCTTCGATAGCGTCCTTATTTGACGCGTTTTCTTGACGCGAACCGGTGCCCACTTCGCTTGAAAACGCCTCAGATCAAAAGCGTCGCCTCCCAGGCGCCGCGCCCGACCTGCTCGGCGATCAGCGCCAGCATCAGCCGGCGCATTTCCTCCATCACATAGGTCATGGGCCGGTTGCGCAGCCGGCACAAATAGAGCGTGCGTGTCAAAGTGGGTTCGATCACCTCGCGAGCGATCAGGCTTCCGTCCTTGAGCTGCTCCCGCGCAAACAGTTTGGTCGCGATCCCGCAGCCCAGCCCCGCCAGCAGTGCACCGGTGGTGCCGCTGATCGAATTGAGATGCAGGATCGCATTGGCCTCGAGCCGCTTCAGCAGCACGGGATCGTCGAGCAGGGCGCGGGAGGAGAGCCCGTGGCGCAGCAGGATCAGCGGCAGGCGCGTCAGTTCCTCGAAGGGTATCGGCGCCTTGCTCTTGCCGATCAGCTTTGCGGTGCCGACGCAGAACATCTGCTCTTCCAGCACCGGTTCGGCGATCAGGTCCTTTTCCGACGGCGGATTGTAGACCAGCGCGAGGTCGACCTCGGAGGCCATCAGGTGCAGCAAAGTCGCGCCCGACAGGCTTTCGGTCAGCGACAGTTTCAGGTTGGGATATTTCGCCAGAACCGTCCGCATCAGCGGGACGCCGATCGCCTTGACCCCGGAATTGGCCATGCCGATCGAGATGTCGCCGGCGATGACGCTGCCGCCGGCCTTGATCTCGCGCTCGGCCGCGGCCATCGCGCGCAGGATGATGCGGGCGTGCTCATAGAGCCGCTCACCGGCGGCGGTCGGCTCCATGCCGCGCGGCTTGCGCGCGAACAAGGGCGTTGCGAATTCGGCTTCGAGGTTGGATATGTGATGGCTGAGCGCCGATTGCGCCACATTGGCCTGATCCGCCGCCCGCGACAGGTTGCGCTGCTCGTAAACCGCGATGAAATAGCGAAGCTGGCGCGAATCCATGAATTTGCGTTCTAGAATGGTGAATGCACTATTCGACAGATTATATTTTTCAGATGGCGTGTGAAGGCCTAGCTTGGGAAGCCTGAAGACCGAACGAGTACGGGAGAAGACATGACCGGGACGGGACTGCCGCTGGACGGCGTAAGGGTCGTCGAGATGACCCATATGGTGATGGGCCCGACCTGCGGCATGATTCTGGCGCAACTGGGCGCCGAGGTGATCAAGGTCGAACCACCCGCCGGCGACAAGACCCGCTCGCTCGGCGGCATGGGGACCTCGTTCTTCCCGCTGTTCAACCGGGGCAAACGCAGCGTCGTGCTCGACTTCGCCAAGGCCGAGGACCGCGAGATGATGCACCGGCTGCTCGCCGGCGCCGACGTCTTTCTGGAGAATTTTCGCGATGGTCTGCTGGAAAAGCAGGGCCTTGGCGCCGAAGCGCTGCGCCAACAACATCCGCATCTGATCGTCGCCGGCCACAAGGGCTTTCTGTCCGGGCCGTATGAACATCGCCCGGCGCTCGACGAGGTCGTGCAGATGATGTCGGGGCTCGCCGCCATGACCGGCACCCAGGAAAAGCCGCAGCGGGTCGGCTCCTCCGCCAACGACATCATGGGCGGCATGTTCGGCGCGATCTCGATCCTGGCGGCGCTGTACCAGAAGCGCGGCGGCCGCACCGACGGCGCCGATATCCGCATCGGCCTGTTCGAGAACTGCCTGTTCCTGGTCGCCCAGCACATGGTCGAATATGAAATGACCGGTCGGAAGCCGCGCTCGATGCCGGAACGCGAGCATGCCTGGCCGATCTACGACATTTTCGACACCGCCGGCGGTGGCCGCATCTTCATCGGCGTCGTCACCGAAGGCCACTGGCAGAGCTTTTGCCGCGAGTTTGGCTTGCAGGAGTTTTCCGACGATCCGACCCTGCGCAACACCACGGATCGTATTCTGGCGCGGGGGCGGATCATTCCGCGCGTGGCCGAAGTGATCAAGGGCTGGAACGTGGCTGATCTGTCCGCCAGGCTCGACGAGCTGAATATCTGCTATTCGCCGATCAACCGGCCCGAGGATCTGTTGCAGGACCCGCACGTGCTGCGCCCCGGCGGGCTGGTGCAGAATTTCAACGCCGATGGCGCGCCATTCCGGGTTCCCGCGTTGCCGATCGAATGGAATGGCAGCAATATCGGCGAAGGACTGAAGGTACCCGCGCTTGGCGCCGACACCGAAAAGGTTCGCGCCGACCTCGAACGACAGAATCTCTCATCAACCGACAACGCTGCATGAGGCCGACATGACCCGCGTCCAAGACGTTTATCCCGACAACAAGGTGATCCTGCGCGAAGTGGGGCTGCGCGACGGCCTGCAGCTGGTGAAGAAATTTCCCTCGACCGCCGCAAAACAGCGCTGGATCCGCGACGAATACGCCGCCGGCGTGCGGAATTTCGAGGTCGGCTCGTTCCTGCCGGCAAAAACCTTTCCGCAATTCGCCGATGTCCGCGACATCGTCCAGACCGTGGCGTCGCTGCCGGGCGCCTACGGTATTGCGCTGGCGCTGAACGAGCGCGGCGTCAACGAGGCGCTGGCCTCGGGGGTTGCCGAAGTCGCCACCGTGGTCTCGGCGACCGAGGAGCACAGCCAGGCCAACGCCAAGCGCTCGCGCGAATCCGCCATCGCCAACGTCAGGCGCCTCTGCGAATTGCGCGACGCCAGCAGCCACAAGCCGGTCGTCAATGCCGCGATCTCGATGGCGCTGGGCTGTTCGATCGTAGGGGATGTCGATCCCGTCGAAGTGCTGCGGCTGACCGAAAAATTGTATGAGGCGGGCGTCGATATGGTCGCGATCGCCGACACGGTCGGCTATGCCGGGCCGAAGCAGGTGGATGAACTGACCAGGGGCGCGGTCAAGATCGCCGGATCGAAGCCGGTCTGCGTTCACCTGCACGATACGAGAGGGATGGGCATCGCTAACGCGTCCGCCGCGCTCGACGCCGGCGCGCGCGTACTCGACGGCTCGCTCGGCGGCCTCGGTGGCTGCCCGTTCGCGCCCGGCGCCACCGGCAATGTGGTGTTCGAGGACCTCGTGTTCCTGTGCGAGAGCAAGGGCTTTCCGACCGGCATCGATCTGGAAAAACTGATCGCGGTGCGCGCGATCCTGCGTGCGGAAATGCCCGGCGAGACGCTCTATGGCGGGCTCGCCCGCGCCGGACTGCCGTGCGGAACGGCGGCGAAAGCAGCGTGACCTGAAATTGTCGTAGCCCGGATGGAGCGAAGCGAAACCCGGGACTCCCTGCTGATCATGCATCTGACCCGGATTGCGCTTCGCTCCATCCGGCTACGCGGCACGCTACAGCCGCGTCACCCGCAGCCGCAACGCGTTGCCGACCACGCTCACCGATGACAGCGCCATGGCTGCAGCGGCGATGATCGGCGACAGCAACAGGCCGAACGCCGGATAGAGAACGCCGGCGGCGATCGGGATGCCTGCGGCGTTGTAGATGAACGCAAAAAACAGGTTCTGGCGGATGTTGCGCATGGTCGCCTGCGACAGCCGGCGGGCGCGGACGATGCCGCCGAGATCGCCCTGCAACAGCGTGATGCCGGCGCTCTCCATCGCGACGTCAGTGCCGGTGCCCATGGCGATCCCGACTTCGGCCGCGGCGAGTGCCGGGGCGTCGTTGACGCCGTCACCGGCCATGGCGACGATCCGGCCGGCCTTCTGCAGTTTTGCGACGACCGCACTCTTTTGATCGGGCAACACCTCTGCCTCGACATCCAATATCCCGAGCGTTCGCGCGACCGCGCTTGCCGTGGTGCGGTTGTCGCCCGTCAGCATGATAACCTTGATGCCTTCCGCCGCCAGCGCCTTCAACGCCGCCGGCGTCGTCGCCTTGACGGGGTCGGCGATCGCAAACAGGCCGGCCAGTCTGCCGTCGACGGCGATGTTGATCACGGTCGCGCCGTCGCCGCGCAGACGCTCGCCCTGTTCATGCAGCGACTGCGTTTCGATGCCGAGCGATGCAAGATAGCCCGCATTGCCCAACAGGACGGTCTTGCCGTCGACCTTGCCGGTGGCGCCCTTGCCCGTCGGCGAGTCGAACTCTTCCACCGTGCCCAGATCGAGGTTGCGTTCTTTGGCGGCGCGCACGATCGCGTCTGCCAGCGGATGCTCGCTGGCGCGCTCGACACTGGCCGCGAGCCGTAGGATCTCGCTTTCTTCAAATCCAGCCGCGGCAACGATCGAAACCAGCTTCGGCTTGCCTTCGGTCAGCGTTCCCGTCTTGTCGATCACCAGCGTGTCGATTTTTTCCATCCGCTCCAAAGCTTCGGCGTTCTTGATCAGGACGCCTGCTTGCGCGCCGCGGCCGACGCCGACCATGATCGACATCGGCGTCGCAAGCCCGAGCGCGCAGGGACAGGCGATGATGAGCACGCTGACGGCAGCAACGAGGCCGAATACCATCCGCGGTTCCGGCCCGAACCAGGCCCAGGCGGCAAAGGCGATCAGCGCAACGGCGATCACCGTCGGCACGAACCAGCCGGCCACCTGATCGGCCAGCCGTTGGATCGGTGCGCGCGAGCGCTGCGCCTCCGCCACCATCTTGACGATCTGCGACAGCAGCGTATCGCGCCCGACCTTGTCGGCACGCATCACAAACCCGCCGGATTGATTGAGCGTGCCGGCGATCACCTTGCCGCCGGCCTCCTTGCTGACCGGCATCGATTCACCTGTTACCAGCGATTCATCGAGCGCGGAGCGGCCCTCGAGGATGACGCCGTCCACCGGCACTTTTTCACCCGGCCGGACGCGCAATCTGTCGCCAACCTGAAGGCTGTCGATCTCGACCTCATGGTCGGCGCCGTTCTCATCCACAAGACGGGCGGTCTTGGGTGCAAGTTGCAACAGAGCCTTGATGGCGCCTGACGTGGCTTCGCGGGCCCTGAGCTCCAGCACCTGACCAAGCAGGACGAGGACGGTGATAACGGCGGCGGATTCGAAATAGACCGCCACCGCGCCGCCGTGACCGCGAAAAGTTGCCGGAAATATGCCGGGCGCGATGGTGCCGATGAGACTGTAGACATAGGCCACGCCGGTGCCGATCGCGATCAGCGTGAACATGTTGAGATTGCGCGTCACGAGCGATTGCCAGCCGCGCACGAAAAACGGCCAGCCGGCCCAGAGCACGACGGGTGTCGCGAATACCAGTTGAATCCAGTTCGATAGCGTCGGATCGATCAGGCCGTGCCCGCCGGCCACATGGCCGCCCATTTCGAGCACCACCGGCGGTGCGGAGAGCGTGAGGCCGATCCAGAGCCGCCGTGTCATGTCGGCCAATTCGGGATTCGGCGGCGCATCGAGGCTTACGACGTCGGGCTCCAGCGCCATGCCGCAGATCGGGCAGCTTCCGGGCCCGATTTGGCGGATCTCGGGATGCATCGGACAGGTGTAGATCGTGCCCTCAGGCGCGTCGTCTTTCGGCTTGCTGCCTTCAAGATAGGCTTTGGGATCGGCGGCAAATTTGGTCCGGCAGCCAGCCGAGCAGAAATGAAAGGCTTTACCCTCGTAGTCGAACCGATGCTTGCTGGTCACGGGATCGACCGACATTCCGCAGACGGGGTCGCGCACGGTCGCACTGGCATGATGGCCGCGGCATGGCCGTGCGGCGCACACCGTGGATCGTGGAGCCGGTTCCGCCGCAGCGAGCTTCGGTCTTCGTTTCGCTCATCGCATTTTCCCGATATCCGCTTGAAACCCATACCCTGTAGGGGTATATAGGCGGGATGCGAAAAGACATCAAGGCTTCCTGTCAAAAGCGCCTGAGCCGGATCGAAGGCCAGGTCCGCGGCCTGTCGAAAATGGTCGACGAGGACCGCTACTGCATCGACATCGTCACGCAGATATCGGCGGTACGCGCCGCGCTGCGGCGCGTCGAGGAAGAGGTGCTCCGGGATCACGTGTCGCATTGCGTCGAACACGCGATCACCAGCGGCAACAAGACCGATCAGCGGGAAAAGATCGCGGAATTGATGGCCGTGATCGGCCGGTCTGACCGGTAGTCCCACGCCGGCGCGCGCCATGCGTCACCGCAAGGTGGGGCCTTCCGTGCAGTGGTTCCATACCCACATTGGCCGGAATGACGTAATTTGCTCTCCCAGGAACTTTGGAGCGTGCGATGGGATTTTACAGCGACGTCATCCTGCCAAGGCTCTGCGATCTTGCAATGCGCAACCAGCAACTTCTGCCGTTTCGCGAGCGCGTGATTGGTGCCGCCGAAGGCAGGGTGCTCGAGATCGGTGTCGGCTCGGGACTAAACCTGCCGCTCTATCGTTCGTCCGTGCAGCAGGTCCTGGCGCTCGAACCGTCGCCGCGGCTTGTGGGAATGGCGCGGGACGTCTCACTTCAGGCGAAGACGCCGGTCAGCTTCCTCGAGGCTTCCGCCGAGGCTATCCCGCTCGACCGACATAGCGTCGATACTATTGTCACGACCTGGACGATGTGCTCGATACCGCATGCCGATACGGCGCTGGCAGAGATGCGGCGTGTCTTGCGGCCCGGCGGCAAACTCCTGTTCGTCGAGCACGGCCAGGCGCCCGACGCACGTGTGCGCTGGTGGCAGGATCGGCTGACGCCGGTCTGGAAATGCTGCAGCGGAGGTTGCCACCTCAATCGCCCGATTCGCTCGATGATCGAAGGCGCGGGTTTTGCTATCGACCGGATCGAGACCGGCTATATCCCGGGGCCGAGGCCGATGACGTTCATGTATGAGGGCAGCGCCCGGCCGAATCGATGATGCCGAGGAGAGTTCGTTGATGGGCGAGCTAAGCGGCGACCTTCCCGCGGCGACGGGCGGGGTGCTCCGGCGGCCGCACCGGGACATATTCGACCGCCAGGAAATGCTCAGCCACGGTCACGCGCTCGACCAGCGCAGCCTCGCGTCACTTCCGCAGCCGGAAACGGCGCTTCTTGGTCAATCTCTTCAGGAACAAGCGACGGCGACTCGACCTCTGGAAACACACCGAATTCGCCGGCTACCTCCTGGAGCGGCTTCTGCTTGTCGGCCCAATGCAGGGCGAGGTAGTCGAAGCCGTGCACGATGGTGGGTTTGACGATTTCGAAATAGGGCGAGATGTCGAAATCGCGCGGCATGTACAGCGACGAATCGCGGATATGCAGGATTTCGCGCCGCGCCTTCCTGGAGGCGGCGCGGGTGATCTTGGGCAGGATCGGATAGCGCACGGCGTCGAACGCCTGCGCGATCAGCGCCGAGCAGATGATCTTGGTGGGATCGCCGGAGCCGAACGCGATCATCCGCCGCCGCCAGCGCTGCGGCACCGGCAGCGGAATCAGATAGCGCATCAGGTCGACGATGTTCTTGGTGTCGTAGCCGAAGCCGATCCGGTTGATGGCATAGCGGCACACCGTGGTGCGGTCCTCATAGGACAGGCCGACCGGGCGGCACACGCGGGTGTGATAGGGAAAATATTTCGACAGCGGAGCCGAGGTCACGCCTTCGCCGACATTGGCCTCGATCAGGACATGCGGTTCGCCGTCGGGCTCGGCCGCGCCATCGACCGGGCCGACAAACAGCGCGGCATGCGACCAGGTCGACTGCGTCAGGTATTTGATGATGCCGGAAATGCGGTTGTTGCCTTCGACCAGCAGCACGTCGCCAGGCTGGATCACGCCGCGCAGATGTTCCGGATCGCTCGGCGTGAACGGCTCATAGCCCGGGACTTCCTTCTGCAGGTAGCCCGCAATCAGCTGGCCGATGGTATCGAGCATTACGCCCATGAAACTCTCCCCCAGAGCGGCTTCCCGTCCGCTTTTTTCTGTTCCCTTAGCATGGTCGCAAGCCGTTTCAATTTAGTTCATGCGCGAACTCGATCAATCATGATTGATTTACCATGAGTGTTGCTGCGCACCGTGAGATGCGGCACAGTTCGCTAGCTGTTCTCTTTCTTTCAAGCCTCCGGAAACCATGACATGACAATGACCCGCCGCAATTTCCTGTCGGCGTCCGCGGCCTGGCGGTGATGCCGGTGCTGGGCCGCAGGGCGGGGGCCGCGCCACTGCCGCGCGAGGCCGATATCGTCGTGATCGGTGCGGGCGCCGCCGGCATTGCTGCGGCGCGGCGGATCATGGCGGCGAATCGCAAAGTGATCGTGGTCGAGGCGGCGAGCCAGATCGGGGGCCGCTGCCAGACCGATATCTCGAGCTTCGATGTGCCGTTCGATCGCGGCGCGCGCTGGATGCACAATCCCGAGACCAACCCGATGATCAGGCTCGCGCGCGCCGCCGGCCTCGAGATCATGACCGCGCCGTCGGGCCAGAAGATTCGCATCGGCCGCCGCAACGCGCGCCCCGGCGAGACCGAGGAATTTCTCGCCGCTCTGGTGCGCGCCAACCGCGCCATCGACGACGCGTCGCGCAGGGGCGACATTGCCTGCACGTCGGTGCTGCCAAAAGATCTCGGCGATTGGGCGGGCACGGCGGAGTTCGTGCTCGGCGCCAATTTTAGCGGCAAGGATCTGAAGGATGTCTCGGTCGTCGACAAGGCCCGCGCGCAGGATCGCAATACCGCGATTGCCTGCCGTCAGGGGCTGGGCACGTTGATCGCCAGGCTCGGCGAACAGGTGCCGCTATCGTTGTCGACGCCGGCCAAGCGCATTTCCTGGAGCAAGCGCGACGTCACGGTGGATACGCCGGCCGGCAAGATCGTCGCGCGCGCTGCCGTCGTCACGGTGTCGAGCAATGTGCTGGCTGCAGGCAATATCAAATTCGAGCCCGATATCCCGAAGCGTACACTGGATGCCGCCGCAAAATTGAGCCTCGGCAGCTACGACCGCATCGCGCTGCAGATGCCGGGCAATCCGCTCGGATTGTCGCGCGATGACGTCATCATCGAGCAGAGCAATTCGACGCGGACGGCGCTGCTGCTATGCCAATATGGGCGGCTCCTCGCTGTGCACGATCGATGTCGCCGGCTCGTTCGGCCGCGATCTCTCGGCGCAGGGCGAACCGGCCATGGTGGCGTTCGCGGTGGAGTGGCTGACGAAGTTGTTCGGCAGCGATGCGGCGGCGGCGGTGAAGAAATCCAGCGCCACGCGCTGGAATGCCGAGCCGTTTGCGCTTGGTGCGATGTCGGTGGCGTCACCGGGTGGTCAGCCGTCGCGAAAAATCCTGAGCGAGCCGATCGGCTGCATGTATATCGCCGGCGAGGCCACCCATGAAACGCTGTGGGGCACCATCGACGGCGCCTGGGAAAGCGGCGAGCGCGCGGCGGAAGCGGCGTTGCGACGGATCGGCGCCTTGAAGGATGCCGAGCCAGTCGAGGCACCCGCGCGAGCGCCGAAGCAACGGCGGCGTTCAGCGCCGGCAAGATCGGCCACGCCGATCCATTGATGGTGCTTTTTGCCTGCCCTCCAGGGGAGGGTGGAACTAAACCGGCAGCTTTAATTCCATCAAATCCCGGGCGACGATCAGCCGGCCCTTGAAATGCTTCCTGGCCTCGCTGCTCCATTGTTCGTCGGTCACGTCGAGTTCGCCGGGCACGAGGTGGCTCATCACCAGCACCTTGACCTGCGCGGCGTCGGCGATGCGGCCGACGTCTTCGGCGGCGGTGTGGCTTTCGAGCAGAGTGCTTTTTGAGCGTGGCGCCGTTTTTGACCCGGGTCACCAGGCGATCGACCGCAGGGAAGATAGATCGCTTCGTGCACCAGCACGTCGGCGCCCTTGGCGAATTCGGCCAGTTTCGGATTGTAGTTGGTGTCGCTGGAGAACACGATGGTGCCGTCCGGCGTCTCGAATTTGTAGGCGAAGTTGTCGACGATCGGCGGGTGCGGGGTGCGGAACGCGGTCACCTTCACGTCCGGCGTCTGCAGCACCACGCCGTCCTCGTCGATGTCTTTGGCGATCAGCAGCTTGCGCGGATCGGGGCGGCCTTCGTCCTCGATGCGGGTCTCGATGTCGAACTTGTTGAGCTCCCAATAGGTCTTCGTCATCGACTCGATGCCCTTGGGGCCGAACGAGTGGATCGGCGTCGACAGGCCGGTGGCCCAGGCGTTGTAGACGAGATTGCCGTATTCGAGGTTGTGATCGGAATGGTGATGGCTGATGAAGATATATTTCACCGATTGCAGCGGCACGCCGGCGCTGACAAGCTGGTGGCTGACGCCCATGCCGCAATCGATCACGAATGGCGTGTCGTTCACCATGACCAGGTTGGCAGGGTTGGAAGGTCCGACGCCGACGCGCGGCCCGCCTTTGGTACCGAGGAATACGATCTTGTGCGCGGCTTTGTCTGTGCCTGCGCCAACACAGCCGGCGCGGCGAGTGCAGCGGCGCTGCCCAGCGCCAGTTTCAGCGCATTGCGGCGATCGATCATAAGGCTCTCCCCCTGAATTTCTTGTCCGTTGAAGCCAGCCTAGCCGCCGCGGAGCACGCCGTCGAGCGCCGGCAGGCCGACGAGAACCGCCGCCGCGATCAGGGCGTAGCAGATCGCACGAAATATCGCTTCGCTGGCCTTACCGAACAGCGCCGCGCCGAACCAGACGCCGATGGCGTAGACCGGGCCGACCACGAGCGAAAATTTGAGCGAGTCGGCCGTGATCAGCCCGGTCAGGGAGTAGCTCACCACCGAAAAGAAATCCGAGGCGCCGAAGAACAGCAGGATATTGGCGCGTGCGGTGACCGAAGCGATCGGGCGGCCGAGCCAGTAGCCGACGATCGGCGGCCCGCCGGTCTGCGCCAGCCCGCTGCAAAAGCCGGAGAGGCCACCGATGCCGACCGAGATCGCCGCATGGTCCTTGCCCCGGTAACGCCAGCCCGAGAGCAGCAGCAGCAAAAGCGCGAATACAAAACCTGAGATGATCCAGCGGGTGGTCACCGGCTCGAGCCGGGTCAGGAAGTAGGTTCCGACGGGGACGCCGATCAGGGCGCCGCACACCATGATCGCGGTTGCCTTGCGGTCGGCCTGCTTCCACGCATTCGGAACCAGCGGCGCCGCGGCGAGAAAATCGATGATCAGCAGCAACGCTGCGACCAGCCGCGGTGCGGCGATGCTGCTCGCTAGCGGCATGAAGATCAGCGCCGAGCCGAAGCCGGAAAATCCGCGCGCGGTTCCCGACACGAAAGCGATCGCACAGATCGCGATCGCGGCATTGAGGCTGACGTCGGAAGGGATGAAGCCAACAGGGCTCATCCGCGGAGAACGCCGCCGGTCTTCTTGGTGACTTCGGCGACGATTTTCGCCGCTACCGCGTCGATCTCCTGATCGGTCAGCGTCTTCTCGCGCGGCTGGATGGTCACCGCAATTGCGACCGACTTTTTGCCGTCGTCGATGCCCTTGCCCTCATAGACGTCGAAGACGCTAACATCCGTGATCAGCTTCTTGTCGACACCCTGCGCCGCGCGCACGATATCGCCGGCCTTGACGCTGCGATCGACGATGAAGGCAAAATCGCGCGACACCGGCTGGAACGTGGAGAGTTCGAGCAACGGCTTGGCGCGGGTCGGCCGCTGCTTGGCATCGGGAACGCGGTCGAGAATGACTTCGAACGCGATCAGCGGGCCGTCGGCGCCGAGCGCCTCCAGCGCGCGCGGATGCAGCTCGCCGAAATATCCGAGCACGTTTTGCGGACCGATCTGGATGGTGCCGGAACGGCCCGGATGCAGCCAGTTGGGCCCGCCGGGTACGATCTGCAGCGCCTGCATCGGCGCGCCGGTCGCGGCAAGCACCGCAAACGCGTCGGCCTTGGCGTCGAGCGCATCCGCCGCGGCCGAACCCGACCAATGCCGTCCCATGCCCTTCGCGGACGCAAGGCCGTGGCGGACGCCGGCGGCCGCGACCAGCTGATTCTCGGGCTTGTCGCCCTTGAACACCTGGCCGACCTCGAACAGCGCGACATCGGACGAGCCGCGATTGGCATTGGCCTGTGCGGCGGCGACCAGACCCGGCAGCAGGCTCGGCCGCATGTCGGAGAGATCGGACGCGATCGGGTTGGCGAGCGCGAGTTCGGCCTGTCCGCCGCCGAACAATTCGGCGTGCGGTTTGGAAATGAACGACCACGTCACCGCCTCGACCATGCCGCGCGCGGCGAGCGCACGCTTGGCGCGGCGGGTGCGGAGCTGGATCGTGGTGAGCACCGGCTTGCGCGGCGCATCACCGCGGTCGAACGGCGTCATCGGCACCTTGTCGACGCCGACGATCCGCACGATCTCCTCGACGATGTCGGCCTTGCCGTGAACATCCGTGCGCCACGACGGTATCGCGACCTTCACGACCGGCCCGCTGCCGGCCACCATGAAGCCGAGATGACCGAGAATGCGCCGCACTTCGGGGAATGGCACTTCGATTCCGGCGAGGCGCTTGACCTCGGCGAGCGGGAAATCGATCACGCGATCTTCGCCGAAGGCATTGCCGACGACGACGTTCTCCGACGCCGTGCCGCCGCACATCTCCAGCACCAGCCGGGTTGCCATCTCCAGCCCCGGCAGCATGAACGCCGGGTCGACGCCACGCTCGAACCGATAACGCGCGTCCGAATTGATGCCGAGCTTGCGGCCGGATTGCGCGATGTTGATCTCGTTCCACAGCGCCGATTCGATCAGCACATCGGATGTGTTCTCGTCGCAGCCGGAGGCTTCGCCGCCCATGATGCCGGCGAGCGATTCGACGCCATGGTCGTCGGCGATGACGCAAACGCCGCCGTCGAGCGTGTAGGTACGGCCATCCAGCGCCAGCAGGGTCTCGCCGTCGCGGGCGCGGCGCACAGTGAGATTGCCCGTCACCTTCCTGGCATCGAACACATGCAAGGGACGGGCGCGGTCGTAGGTCATGAAGTTGGTGATATCGACCAGCGCATTGATTGGCCTGAGGCCAATCGAGGTCAGGCGCTTCTGCAGCCATTCCGGCGAGGGACCGTTCTTGACGCCGCGCACCAGCCGCAGCGCGAAGCCCGGGCACAGCGTGGCGTCCTCGACCGTCACCTGCACCGGGCAGGGGAATTCACCCTTGATCTGCTTGATGCCGGGGTCCCTGAACTTGCCCATGTCGGCGGCGGAAAGATCGCGCGCGATGCCGTGCACGCCGGTGCAGTCCTGCCGGTTCGGCGTCAGGTTGATCTCGAGCATGGGATCGCCGAGCCCGGCCCATTCGGCATAGCCTTTGCCGATCGGCGCATCGGCCGGCAGTTCCATGATGCCGTCATGGTCTTCGGAGATCTGCAGTTCGGCGGCCGAACACAGCATGCCGCGGCTTTCGACGCCTCTGATAGTGCCGATCCCGAGCGTGATGTTCTTGCCGGGAATGAAGGTGCCGGGGGCCGAGAACACGCTGATGAGCCCGGCCCGTGCATTCGGCGCGCCGCAGACCACCTGCACCGGTGCGCCGCCGTCGCCGGTATCGACCATGCAGACGCGCAGGCGATCGGCGTTCGGATGCTGCTCGGCGGAAATCACGCGCGCGATGCTGAACGGCGCCAGCGCCTTCGCCTTGTCCTCGATATGCTCGACCTCGAGCCCGATCATGGTGAGCTTGTCGGCGAGCTTTTCCAAGGGCTCGTCGGTGTCGAGATGTTCCTTCAGCCAGGAGAGCGTGAACTTCATGATGCAACCCTGCGATCGGCAAAAATCTCAACCAGACGAAAACGCTCGCACATCAGCATCATGTCTTCGCTGAACTTTCCCTGTCGTCCAAAATACCGGCGATGCGCGTCCCGCCAATAGGCGAGACTGCGGTCGCCTTCGCCCTCTTCATAGGCAAAGGCGGCATCGACCTCGCCGAAGCGGCGGTAGGTCACTTCGAGCGTTTCGATCACGCAACGCGGCGCACCGCGCCCGTCCAGCACGATCCAGAACTCGCCAGACGTCGAGGTGTTGGGCTCATCCTCGGTGCTGCAGGTCGCGGTCTTGACGCCGTTGAGCACGAGTTCGAGCAGGTCGTCGGCCAGCGCCGGGCCGTCGCCAAACGCGAACGAACGCAGGTTCCGGTATTGTGCGGGAACGGCGGGCTGACTCACGTACTCAACCCTCCCGCCAGCGTCGGAATATCCAGCGGCTTGAAGCCGTAATGCGAAAGCCAGCGGACGTCGCTGTCGAACAGCTGGCGCAGATCCGACATGCCGTATTTCAGCATCGCGATGCGATCGATGCCCATGCCCCAGGCAAAGCCCTGATAGACGTCGGGATCGATGCCGCAGGCGCGCAGCACGTTCGGATGCACCATGCCGCAGCCGAGAATCTCCAGCCAGTCCTCGCCTTCGCCGAAGCGAATCTCGCCCTTGTCGCGGCGGCACTGGATGTCGACCTCGAGCGAGGGCTCGGTGAACGGAAAGAACGACGGCCGGAACCGCATGTTGATGTGGTCGACCTCGAAGAACGCCTTGCAGAACTCGTGCAGGATCCATTTGAGATGGCCGAGATGCGAGCCCTTGTCGATCACGAGGCCTTCGACCTGGTGAAACTGCGGCGTGTGGGTCGCATCCGAATCGATGCGGTAGGTGCGGCCCGGACAGATGATGCGGATCGGCGGCTTCTGGGTCAGCATGGTGCGCACCTGCACCGGCGAGGTGTGGGTGCGCAACAGCATGCGCGAACCATCTTCCTTCGGATTGAAGAAGAACGTGTCGTGCATCTCCCGCGCCGGATGGCCCTCGGGGAAATTCAGTTTGGTGAAATTGTAGTCGTCGGTCTCGATGTCCGGGCCCTCGGCGATCGAGAATCCCATATCGGCGAAGATGACGTTGACCTCTTCGAATACCTGGCTGAGCGGATGGATGCGGCCCTGCTCGGCCGGAGCGTCGCGCAGCGGCAGCGTGACGTCGATGGTCTCGGAGGTGAGGCGGGCGTCGAGGGCTGCCGATTTCAGGATATCGCGGCGCGCGGTGAGCGCGACGCTGACCTTGTCCTTGGCGAGGTTGATCGCCGCACCCTGGGTCTTGCGCTCGTCCGGCGACATCTTGCCGAGCGTCGACAGCAGGGCGGAGATCGAGCCCTTCTTGCCGAGCGCCGCGACCCGCACCGCTTCGAGGGCTGCTTCGTCGCCGGCGGCGGCGATTTCGGCGAGAATGGTTTGTTCGAGGGTGGTGAGGTCGGACACGGTCAAAATCTCTTTCGCAAAAGGCGGCCGGTTGTCGCCGCTCCCGGGCCAAAACGTCAAGCAAAAAGCCTGTCATGACAGGCTGGCAGTCCGGCGCGTTTGAACCCTTATCCCGGGCGTTCTACCAAGAGGAGTTCGATCAAGGAGAGCGCGATGCGTTTTGGGGCCTCGGCGGCCGTTCTGGCCGTCATTGTGTCGCTTGGCTGCGGTCCTGCGCAGGCCGCGGTCTGTCTCGACAAATCGATGACCCGCGACGAGATCGTCGACGCGATCAACGCCACGCCCGGATGCGGGCGCGCGATGAAGCTGTTCCAGGACTGCGAGCTCAGCACCAGTGGCGACGCCGAGTTAGGTGCCGCCGTCGAGAAGAAATGCGAGGGCGATTTTCTCGCCCGCCTGAAGGCTCCGCAAAAGCAGGCCTACGCGCGCGAGATGGGCGCTTGCGATCGAAAGTACCGGAACGAGTCCGGCACCATGTATCGCTCGTTCACGGCCTTTTGCCGGGCGGAAGTCGCCCAGCACTACTCGCAACGGGCGCTGAAGGCCGCGGGGTCTTCAAAACCCCGCTAGTGCTCCCGGCTCAGGCCGCCAACGCGGCCTTGGCCTTTTCGGCAATCGCCTGGAACGCCGCCGGCTCGGTGATGGCGAGATCCGACAGCACCTTGCGGTCGACCGTGATGCCCGACTTGGACAGGCCGTTGATAAACACGCTGTAGGTCATGCCGAACGGACGGACCGCGGCGTTGATGCGCTGGATCCAGAGCGCGCGGAAGGTGCGCTTCTTGCGCTTGCGGTCGCGGAAGGCATATTGCCCGGCCTTTTCGACCGCGGCCTTGGCGGCGCGGATGGTGTTCTTGCGGCGGCCGGAGAAACCCTTGGCGGCCTTGTAGACTTTCTTGTGCCTGGCGTGAGAGGTCACACCGCGTTTGACGCGAGACATGACTGATATCCTTGATCTGAAAATTCGGTGACGGATTGCCGCGCGGACGCGGCCGGCTCAATGGGATCGCAAGAACGATCAGGCGTTCGGCAAGAAATACTTCTTGATGTTGTCGCCGTCGGTCTTGAACAGCACGCGGGTGCCGCGGAGCTGACGAATCTGCTTCTTCGTCCGCTTGATCATGCCGTGGCGCTTGCCGCGCTGGGCGGCCATCACTTTGCCGGTGGCAGTCACCTTGAAGCGCTTTTTAGCGCCTGACTTGGTCTTCAGCTTGGGCATTTGGCTCTCCTGTTGCCGCAACACAAAACCGCCCCTGAAGGCGTTTGGCCGGCGAATATGCTCGTTAGAGCGTTGAAAATGCTTGGCTATTTCCGAAATGAGACAGCCAGCATGGACATCGACACGGCAGCCCTTGATCAGCCGGGCGATGAAGGGTCGGCTTATGGCAGAGCAAAAGCGAATTGGCAACGATGAACCGCGGAACGCTCTGTTGTGACCCAGTCACTGAACGTCGCTATTGTCCCAGCCGGAGCAGGAAGAAAATGATCCATTTTGATCGCTCGATTGCCCGATTTGCCGCCTTTTCCAGCCTGCGTCCCCCGAGATGGCTAGCCCTTGTCGCGGCGCTTGCCGCCGCGGCGGCACCGGCTACCGCTGGCGCCGCGACCAGGGCCAGGGTGGCAGGCGCCTACAACGGCACCTGGAACACGGTCTTCGCCACCACGCGGGGCAATTGCAGTTCCGGTTACAGCATCCCCTTCACCGTATCGGGCAACCGCGTGTTATCGGCAGGCGGGGGCAGGGTTTCGGGCTCGGTCAACCGGGCCGGCGCGGTAGCCGTCCACGTGTCGGTTGGCGCCTCCAAGGCCAGCGGCGGCGGCCGGCTCGCCGGCACCAGCGGCGCCGGTTCATGGAGCGGCATCATTACCGGCGATCGCTGCAGCGGCACCTGGCAGGCGACGCGGAGCTAAAGGCAAAAAGAAAACGGCCCGCCAGATGATCTGACGGGCCGTTGTTATCTCCAGCCAGTTCGGATCAGCGCGGCGCCAGCACCATCACGACCTGGCGGCCTTCGAAACGCGCGTCCTGCTCGACCTTGGCGTATTCGGCGACGTCGGCCTTGACCTTGTCCAAAAGCTTGGTGCCGATCTCCTGGTGCGCCATTTCGCGGCCACGGTAGCGCAAGGTGATCTTGACCTTGTCGCCTTCCTCGAAGAACCGCTGCATCGCGCGCATCTTCACGTCGTAATCGTGATCGTCGATCATCGGCCGCAGCTTGATCTCCTTGATCTCGACGACCTTCTGCTTCTTGCGGGCTTCGGCGGCTTTCTTCTGCGCGGAATATTTGAACTTCCCGTAGTCCATGATCTTGCAGACGGGAGGATTGTTGTTCGGCGAAATCTCGACGAGATCCATGCCCGCTTCGAGGGCCATCTTGACAGCGACCACGGTCTCGACCGTTCCGTGGTTGAGTGCCGGTCTGATCGATCAGCTGGATCTGCGCGTTGCGGATTTCATCATTGGTGCGCGGCCCGTCTTTGGTTGCAGTGGGCGGGGCTCTGTTGGGACGGCGAATGGGTAACTCTCCAAAGTTGTGAAGGAAGGGCTATAGTTTGAAGCAATACGCGTCGGCGGGCAAGCGAACTCGCGGCTTGCGCGCGAAAACCGTCAAATGCGAGGCATTTTGGTCACGCCGGGCAAATATAGCGCGATCGGATGCTCCGCAAGGACAGACCGCCATCGGGATCCGTTAACCGATGGCGTGTGCTCATCGAAAAAGCAGCAGGCAAGAATCAGGCATTAGGTAGCAAACTCACCAAGCTGCATCTAGGGCTATGCTGCCTGTTTTGCTACTATTCCACCCATGAAGCAGACATCCTGGGCCAGCGTTTTGTTGATTGGGATACTAGCCGTCAGTTACGGCGGGTTCGGGGCGTATCTAGGTCACGGCGTCGGTATAGGATGGTTTTGGGGCGGAGCCGCTGGGGGCGCTGCTTTTGCGGCGGAGGCCGCGCTCCATTACGCGCTGTCGCCCTTCGGCAATAGGCGACGCCGCCGATGAATGACCTTGTCCTGAATGGCTTGGCAAAGCGCCGCGCCCAACTGGCTGGCGATATCGAAAACACCCATGAGGCCCTGCGAAAGATGGTGCTGGACCTCGAAAGCCTGGACGCCACCATTGTCCAGTTTGACCCGGACTTTCAGGTTGAGACCATCAAGCCCAAGGCGTTCCGGCCTCCGAAGGATTGGAGCAACCGGGGGCAAATGAGCCGGATCATTCTGAGCGTGCTTCGCCAAGCCTCAGAACCGCTCACCACGCGCGACATTGCCGTGCAGCTTCTCATTGAACGGGCGCTGGATAAGAGCGACTTGCGGTTTCTCAAACTCATGACAAAGCGGGTCGGAGAAGCCGACGCTGATACAGCGATGCAGGTACGGGTCGGGGATATCCGCATAGTCCATCCAGCCGCTCGCCAGACGGCTAGCATCAACCCACTCAATTAGAACTAGCGGATAGCCAGCGTTAGGCCCCGCCTTTCGTCGCGATTTCTTCATGCTTCGGCCTTGGTGAGTTTGCTACCTAATGCCGCAAGAATCCAACAAGAAGTTCGAGCAAGAGTAGCTAAACCATGACCAATTCGACCGTAATCGAACAGGAACCGGCTTTCATCGAGGTCGGGCAGGCGACGGCGGCCGCCGGATCGCGGTGCGCGCCCGCGCAGGACACTGGCCCCGGGCTGTTCTGGCTCGGCGGCTTCAATTCCGACATGAGGGGCACCAAGGCGCTGGCGCTGGATGCGTGGGCCACTGAACAGGGCCGCGCCTGCGTCCGGTTCGATTATTCCGGCCACGGCGAATCCAGCGGCGCCTTCATCGACGGCACCATCGGGCGCTGGCTGGAGGAGAGCGTCGCGGTGTTCGAGCGGTTCTGCCGGGGGCCGCAGGTCGTGATCGGCTCGTCGATGGGCGGCTGGATGGCGCTATTGCTGGCGCGCGAAATCGCCAGACGCGAAGCAAGCCAGGCTTCGCTGGCCGGGCTGGTGCTGATCGCGCCGGCGCCCGACTTCACCGAGCAATTGATGTGGAACGGTTTTTCGGACGAGATTCGCGAGGAAATCCGCACCAAGGGCGTGTGGCATGCGGCCGTCGGCATACGGCGATGGCACGCCCTATCCGATCACGCGCGCGCTGATCGAGGAGGGCCGCAACCATCTGCTGCTCGGCAGCGCGATCGAGGTCGGCTGTCCGGTCCGCATCCTGCAAGGCGCGCAGGATCCCGACGTGCCGTGGCAGCACGCTTTCGCGCTGGCGCATCGGTTGCCGGCCGACGATGTGGTGCTGACCATGATCCAGGACGGCGACCACCGCCTGTCGCGCCCGCAGGACATCGCGCGCATCATCGCCGCGGTGGCGGAGATCTGAGCCAGCCGTCGCCCTTCGAGGCGCGCAAGCGCGCGCACCTCAGGGTGACGGCAACGAACAAAAGCGTCATCCTGAGGTGCGAGCCGTCAGGCGAGCCTCGAAGGATTGGCCACGAGCACGCAGGGAGAAACGCCATGAACCAATCCACCATGCTCCGCGCCTTCTGCGATGCCGTCGAACAGCGCAACGGCAAGGCGTTCGCGGAATTGTTCACCGAGGACGGCGTCTATCACGACGTGTTCTACGGCGCGTTCGCCGGCCGCGCCAAAATCGCCGAGTTGATCGACGACTGGTTCTATCGCACCGCGACCGATTTTCGCTGGGACATGCATGCGCCGGTCAGCGACGGCCACACGCTCTATGCGCGCTACACGTTCAGCTATCGCTCGACATTGCCGGAAGCCAAGGGCGCGCGCGCGATGTTCGAGGGCGTCGCGATCATGACGCTGCGCGACGGCAAGATCACCGAGCTATCACGAGGTCGCCAACACCGCGCCGGCGTTCGTCGACATCAAGTTCGCGCCGGAGCGGATTGCGAAGATCGTCGCCAAGCAGGGCGCGGCGCTGAAGGCGCGGCCGGAGATGAAGCGGCATTTGGTGGAGTGATGATCTCACGTCATTGCGAGCGAAGCGAAGCGATCCATAGTGCGGCATAACGGATAGATGGATTGCTTCGTCGCTTCGCTCCTCGCAATGACGGCAGAAGACCTCACGGCGGCGGCGGATTCGTCATCGGCTTGCGTCTGCGCCAGTGCGGCCACCGTCGACGTGCCGATCGGGCCCTGTCTCGTCGTAGAGCCAGCACTCGCCGATCGCGATGCCATCGGTGGCGTGATGGTTCACCACGTCGAAGCCGATCCAGTCGCGTCACCGGCAGGCGATGCAGATACAGCGTCACGTCGCTGTTGATGTAGCCGAGGCCCTGGTCGCCGGCATTGGCGAACGGGCTGGCGAAATCCGCGCCGATCGCGACATGGACGAACGGCGTCATCGGCACGCCCTCGACGATGTCGCGCACCTCGCTCATCCACAGCCGCCGCGGGCCGAGCGAGCCCATGTGGCCCACGATCGGCCGCGTCGTCCATTTGCCGTTCATGCCGAGCTTGGGATCGGTCGGCGTTGGAATGTCGCAGGCTGCGGCACGTCCCAGTTCGGCGGCGACCAGACATTGCCCGGCGCATTTTCCGTCCGGCGCAATAACTGGCAGGAGGCGCGCGCCATGCTGGTGCCGCCGGAGAAGAATTCGGCCTCGACCACCTTGATGCGCAGCCGTCGCGGATGAGTTTAGTCGTGACCTCGATCGGCGCCGATGTTCGGCAGCCGAAACATGTCGACCGTCAACCGCGCCGGCACGAAATCGTCGGAGCCGTGGCGCTGCTCGATCTCGTAGGCCAAGCAGGCCGATGATGACGCGACCGTGCAGCGAGTTCGGGTCCCACGGACCGTTCGCGACTGGACTTGGGGATGAAGGCGTCGTCGCGTCTTGGTGAAGAAAGGCTGATTTGTCATGGCGCGCGACCATGACGGAATTTGCGCGCCGCTGTCATCGCCGCACCGGAAGCGGTCCCGCCATTCCGCGCGCACGCCCTCATCGGTCTCGGTGCCGATTGCGTCGAGACGCCATCGCGTCGAAATTTCCCCGCTCCAGCAGTTGCGACAGCGCCCACACCGCCGCGCCGCGCACCAGCGGGCTTTCGTCGTCGAGCAGTCGCTCGGCCTCGTGCGGCCAGCATCGGGTCGGTTCGAGTTGCCGATCGCGATCAGCACGTTGCGAATGAAACGGTCGCGGCCGATGCGCTTGACCGGCGATTTCGCGAACAGCGCGCGAAACGCGGCATCGTCGAGCCGCGCCAACTCCGCAAGCTGCGGCGCGCGCAATTCCTCGCGCGCGGCAAGTTTGGCTTCGCGGCCCGCCTGCGCGAACTTGTTCCACGGGCACACGGCGAGGCAATCGTCGCAGCCATAGATGCGATTGCCGATGGCCTTGCGGAATTCGTGCGGGATCGGGCCCTTGTTCTCGATCGTGAGATAGGAAATGCAGCGCCGCGCATCGAGCTTGTAGGGCGCGGGAAACGCCGCGGTCGGGCAGATGTCCTGGCAGGCGTTGCAGGACCCGCAATGATCGCCGTCGGGCTCGTCGCGCGGCAGGTCGGAGGCGCTGTAGATCGCGCCGAGAAACAGCCACGAGCCGAATTCGCGCGACACCAGATTGGTGTGCTTGCCCTGCCAGCCCAGGCCCGCCGCCTGCGCCAGCGGCTTTTCCATCACGGCTGCGGTGTCGACGAACACTTTGACTTCGTCGCCCGTTGTCGCAACCAGCCATCGCGCCAGCGTCTTCAGGCGCTTCTTGATCAGGTCGTGATAATCGTCGCCTTGCGCATAGACCGAGATCGCGCCGCAGTCGCGCTTCTCGAGAATCTCCAGCGGATTTTCATCCGGCCCGTAATTGACGCCGAGCATGATGATCGAACGCACGCCGGGCCACAGCACGCGCGGATCGGTGCGGCGTTCGGGTTGGCGGCGAGCCAGTCCATGTCGCCATGGCCGCCGGCGTCGAGGAATTCGCTGAAAATATTTGCTAGCCTGCGCGATCGCGTCGGGATCGGTCACGCCGACGCAATCGAATCCGAGGGCGCTGGCTTCGCGCGCGAGCGCGGTCTTCAGATCGGCAGCGGAGAGTTTGGCGGTCGCGTTCAGAAGTCGAGGTCCACGTAGGTCCGCGAGGCCGGCACGCCCGCCAGCCATTCGCTCAGCAGCGGGCGGAACGACGGGCGGGATTTCACCCGCGCGTACCACGCCTTTGCCGCGTCGTCCTCGCTCCATGGCACGTCGCCCAGATAATCGATCGCCGAAAGATGCGCCGCGGCGGCGAGGTCCGCGTAGGTGAGTCCGGTCGCCGGCGAGATAATTTCGCGTCCGCGCCAGCCAGCCGATATAGGTCAGATGATAGCGCACATTGACCTTGGCCGCGCGGATCACGTCGGCCGCCGGCGCGCCGCCGCCATTCTCCTCGCTCATGAAGCGCTTGTAGATGCGCTCGGTCACCAGCGGATTGGAGGCTTCCTCGAAGAATTTGTCGTTGAACCACGCCATCAGCCGGCGCACCTCGATGCGTTCGCCATCGACGCCGGCAGCAGCCGCCGTTCGCCCGCCTCCAGCGCCGTGCGCCTCGTCGAGATATTCGGCGATGATCCCGGCGCCGGGAATCGGCGGAAGGCCCTCGGCGATCAGTACCGGCGTGTGCCCGGCCGGGTTGAGCGCGAGAAACGCCTCGCGCCGTTCCCAGACCCGCTCTTCGACCAGCCGCAGGTCGAGGCCGTGTTCGCCGAGGACCAGGCGAATGAAGCGCGAGTGCGGGCAGAACGGATGATGAAACAGCGTGTACATGAAGTCCTTGGGTAGCACGATTTGGGATTAGTTCGCGGCGCTTAAGAAACCCTCAACCGGGGCGGGCCGCGTCGATCGAATGGGGGACACTAGAGCTTGTTCGGTTCTGATTGAACGAGGACCGAGGCTCCAGCCTTAGTTTTGACGCGTTTTCCTTACGCGAACCGGCATTCCATTGCTCGAAAACGCTATAGCCAAGCAAGCGCCACGAGGCAACCTGTGTTTTGGCGTTTTTTTGCGATTGCAGCATAAGTGGCGAATAAGCGAGAAGAACGCGGCTTTTCCAGTCGAAAATGGACCACATCATGATGTCGGATGCATTGCGGGCGGTAATTCTCGGCATCATCGAGGGCGTCACGGAATTTCTGCCGGTTTCCTCGACCGGCCATCTGCTGCTGGCGCAGCGTTTCTTCGGTCTCGGCGAGGGCAGTTTCTGGAACAGACTTTTGCGGTGCTGATTCAGCTCGGCGCCATCCTCGCGATCGTCGTGATCTATTTCGCCAAATTGTGGCAGGTCGCGCTCGGCATGTTCTCGAATCCCGACGACCGGCGCTTCGTGATCGGCGTGCTGGTGGCGTTTCTGCCGGCGGTCGTCATCGGCCTGATTGCCGGCAAATACATCAAGGAATTCCTGTTCAATCCGTGGGTGGTGTGCTTCTCGCTGATCGTCGGCGGCGCGATCCTGCTGTGGGTCGATCAGCTCGATCTCAATCCGCACGAGCACGACGCCACCAAATTTCCGCTGCTGATGTATCTGTGGATCGGCGTCGCGCAGTGCCTCGCCATGATTCCCGGCGTGTCGCGCTCCGGCGCCAGCATCGTGGCGGCGATGTTGTTGGGCGCCGACAAGCGCGCGGCGGCGGAGTTCTCGTTCTTCCTGGCGATCCCGACCATGGTCGGCGCCTTCGCCTACGATTTCTACAAGAACCGCGCCGAGATGACGACCGATCATATCGGCATCATCGCGATCGGATTCGTGGTCTCGTTCATCACCGCGATGATCGTGGTGAAGACGTTCCTCAACTACGTCACCCGCCACGGCTTCACGTTCTTCGCCTGGTGGCGCGTGATCGTCGGCACGCTCGGCCTGATCGCGCTGGCGATGGGAAAGTAACACTCTTCCCACGTCGTCCCCGCCTAGTGCGCAATTGCGCACGAGGAGCGGGGGACCCATAGCCACCGATGTTTGTTGAGGCAGAAGGTGTCTGCCCTCGTGCCTGAATGAGAAGCCGCGGAGTATGGGTCCCGGCTCGCGCTTCGCTTGGCCGGGACGACGGGTTGAAAAACCTACGCGCTCTTCTTCTGAAACTGCCCGGCGGCGCGGAAGCGCCAGAGATATTGCGGGGCGATCGCTTCCAGCGAATCCGGCGTGATGCCGAGCCCTTCCAGCGTGAGGCCCGCGGCCTTCGCCGCGTCGGACACCACGTTGTCGGACCGCAACAGCGCCACCTGGTCCGGCGTCAGCTTCAGCGCGCCCGGCGCGAATTGCAGGAACAACGCCTGGAGTTTTGCCAGACCGAACGGCAGCGGCACCAGCATGCGCTGGCGCTCGGTGATCTCTAGGATGATCTCCATGATCTCGCGCATGGTCAGCACTTCCGGCCCGCCGAGCTCGTAGCTCGCGCCGGCCTTGGCCTTGCCGTCGACGGCATCCGCCACCGCGCGTGGCGACATCGCCGACATAGACCGGCTGCATTTTGGTCACGCCGCCGCCGATCAGCGGCAGCGCCGGCGATATGCGGGCCAGCGCGGCGAAGCGGTTGGTGAATTGATCCTCGGGACCGAACACCACCGACGGGCGCATGATCGTCGCGGAGGGGACGGCCGACAGCACGGCCTTTTCGCCGGCGGCCTTGGAGCGGGCGTAAGCACGATAGCGAATTCTCGTCGGCGCCGATCGCCGAAACATGCACCATCCGCGCGCCTGCGGCGGCTGCCGCCTTGGCGACCGCGCCAGCGCCCTTGGCCTGCACGGCGTCGAACGTCTGCGCGCCGCTCTGCGGCCAGGATGCCGACCAGATTGATGGCGACATGGGAATCGCGCATCGCGGCCTCGACCGAGGCCGGATAGCGCAGATTGGCCTGCACGGCGTGGATCTGGCCGACCCTGCCGAGCGGCTGCAGGTGCCCGGCCAGTTCCGGCCGCCGCACCGCGACCCGGATCCGGTAGTCGCGCTTGGCCAGCGCCCGGACCACGTTTCGCCCCAGAAAGCCCGATCCGCCGAAGACCGTGACGAGCGTTTCCAGGTTCGATGCCATGAGGTCACTTCCTGCCGGTCAAATTCAGCCGATAGCGGGCAGTATTTAGCGGATTCGCGATACGCCATCATGCCAGCGCTGTACAGCTATTTGGACCGCACTTTGCAGCAATTTGACAAGCGCGCGACCGATCCTTAGTAACCGGCCCGGGCCCAGGTGGCGGAATTGGTAGACGCGCTGGCTTCAGGTGCCAGTGGCTTAACGGCCGTGAAGGTTCGAGTCCTTTCCTGGGCACCATTTTGCGCGGTTTCGGCGCAGAATGGTGCCGCCGCCCGGCGAGTCATGACCGTTGCCTGCTTGGCGGCCGGGTCGCTGCCGCAACGAACACCCCGCCTCACACGAACCGCCTGCCGGTCCGCTCCGCGATCGGCCTTTGCACAAAGTACATCGCGATCAGCGAGACGATCGACGTCGTAACGACGACGTAGCCCAGCCAATCGAAATGCCGCAGCGAACCGTCCGGATTTTGCGCGATGATCGCTGCCGGCGAGCACGGACCCGAGCCCGCCGGAGAACTGCTGCAGCGAAGCGCTGACCGCGCTGAACGAGCCGCGTTGACTGGCGTCGGGGATCGCCGAAATCAGCGCCTGCGACGGGATCATGCGCGAAAAGATGCCGACGAACATCAGGACGTTGACGATGATCGCGGTCGTCAAGCGTGACCTGACCGAGATGCGTGTAGATCAGCACCATGACCACCGACATCGCGCTGCCGAACACGAAGGTGGGATACTTGCCGAAAGCGTCGCTCGCCCGGCCGACCAGCGGGCCGATGAAAATGCTGAACAGGCCGGAGACGAGATAGATCGTCGGCAGATGCAGCGATATCGATGCCGAGATTGTGCACGGTGTAGGCGCTGCCGAACGGCATCAGCATGAACCCGCCGGTCGCCAGCAGCGTCGTCACCGCGAAGGCCAGCGTGTAGCGCGGTTGTCCGACCGTCGCGATCAGGTGCCGAAAGGCGTTGTTGTCCTGCTTGAGCCGCAGATGCGCGTTCACCGGCTGCATCACGAGCAGCGACGGCGGCCATCGTCGGCGATCGACAGGCCGACGATCGCTCCGAAGGCGACGTGCCAGTTCCAGTGGTTGGCGAGAAACAGGCCGGCCGGAATGCCGAGCACCTGGCTGGCGGCGAAGGCGGTCTGCACGAATCCCATCACGCGGCCGCGCAGATGCAGCGGAAACAGGTCGGTGACGATGGCGAGCACGACCGAGCCGATCACGCCGCCGAACAGGCCGGTCACGATCCGGCCGAGCAGCAGCAAATGATAGTTCGGCGCCAGCGCGCAGAGCAGCGTTCCCAGCGTGAAGCCGACATAGAAGAACAGCAGCAGGCGCTTGCGGTCGAACCGGTCGGCGAAGCCGGCGGCGAGGATGCCCGAAATCCCGGCGCTGAACGCATAGGCCGAAACCGCCACGCCGAATTGCCCGGCGGTGATATCGAGCGCCGGCATCAGGATGGCGCCGAGCGGCGACATGATGGTGAAGTCGAGATGATGGTGAACTGCGACGAACGCCAGCAGCGCGATGAGGAGTGACTGGTAGCGCGAAAAGCCGCGTTGCTGTTCCTGCGGCTCGTCGATTGGTGCGGCCAGGGTTTGTTCGGTCATGCAGACTCTTTTTATGACGGGAAGAGAGAGCGGAGGTACGGTCGCCGGCGGGTGTCATGCTTGATTGCAACAGATAGGGTGGGTCTCGCGCGATTTCACGAGGCGGCATAAGACAAAATTTTGCGTCGGCCGTGACACCGCGAGTGGCCGCGTCGGCTGGCCGGCGGTAATTCTGGAATTTATTTTTCCGGAAACAGCAGCGGCTCGTAATCCCGGGCGCCGTGCAGAATATGCACGATTTCGATGGCGTCGGCCCCGACGCGATAGAAGATCAGGAAATTGCCGAACGGCCGCCGCCGGATTCCGAGATGCTCGTAACGAGGCACCAAAGGGTAGCCGCGCGGCGCGTCCGATAGCGATTCGCATCTCTCCCGCAGATCGCGAACCAATTTCAGGGCGCTCTGGGGGCTCTGTTCAGCGATGAATGTAGCAATCTGCTCCAGATCGGCTTCGGCCTCGGCAGTGACAAGGACGATCACTTTGGGCTCGTCTTGGCCTTGAGCTTCGATTCCAGACGATCAAAAACTGCCGCGCTCGTTTTCGCGCGACCGGCGTCGGCATCGGCTGCGCCACGCGCTATCGAGGCGTCGAGAGCCGCCAGCCGAGTCTCACGTTCCTGAATAAGCCGCACGCCTTCGCGCAACACCTCGCTTTTAGAGTTATAGCGGCCAGTTGCTACGAGCTTCGTTACGAACTTTTCCAGCGCTTTCCCCAAGTCCGCGCTCATGACCATTGCAGTCTCTTGTCATTGCTCCGAACGGATGGACCAATAACTATTATTAAGGTTGGGTTGTTTCAAGTAACATCTTCAGGACTTTCACTCCACTTGCCGCCGCGCAGCAGCAGCAGTTTCAGTGCCTGCTCGGCGCGGTGAAGCGGCGTTGAATTGCGATAGGTTCGCGCCAACAGCAGCGCGCCTTCGATCTGGCTGAGCACGATGGTCGCAAACGGCTCGGCTTCATCAGGCGTCATGCCAAAACGCTCCAGGCCGCGTTTGATTTCGTTTTCCCATTTTTGAAACGCGGTGCGCGTCGCAGCCGCGAGCGCCTCGGATTGGGCCGAAGTTTCCAGCGCGGTGGTCGCGATCGGGCAGCCTTCCAGGTAGTCCGAGTGCTCGAGATCCGCCGTCACGGCGCGCACGATCCGCACCAGAAAGACCTCGGCGCTGTCAGAGGCTTCGGCGGCCCGCACAATGCCCTGGCGCAAGGCTTCGCCGGCCAGCGTCAGGGCAGCCTCGCCGATCTGTTCCTTGCCCCCCGGAAAATGGAAGTAGAGCGACCCGCGCGGCGAGCCGCCGGCGGCCAGAATGTCGTGCAGCGCGGTGCCGTGATAGCCCTGCTGGCGAAACAGCTTCGCCGCGGCGGCCAGTGTTTTCCCTTTGGAATCAGTAGCTTTTGGCATGCCGAAAAATATCAGTTGCCAATCGGTATGTCGACCTTCATAATATGTAGGTTAGTATATATACTACGGAAATCCATGCTGCGTCCGTCTCCCAACCGGTTTTGCGGAGGTCCGATATGAAAAGGTCGCTCGACATCGCCGCCATCGTTCTGAGCGCGCTGCTACTGCTGGCGTTCGCCGCCCTCTCCATTCGCGGCATGACGGCTCCGGAACTTGCTTCCGAGCGCTTCGGCGCCCGGGTCAGCGATCCCGCAGGCTCCCTGTTCTACCGGGTCTATCTGTCCCGCAATTTCGTCATTGCGATCGCCGGCGCGATTTTCCTGGTTTCGCGGCAATGGACGCCGCTGGCCATCCTCGTGACGGCGACCGTGACGCTGCCGATCTTCGACATGTCGGTGCTCTCGCTCGGCGGTGTGACGCCGCCGGTCTTTCACCCCATCGCACTCGCGCTCATCGCCATCACCGCCGCCTTGCTGTGGCGGACGGCGGCAGCCGACAAGGAAAAATCGTGACGGTCTGACCGATAAAGCCGCCGGCGCCGATAAGGCTGTTTTATAGCCTCCAAGGCGCGCCTGCGGCTCGCCTCCCGGGGCTTTGGAGGCTAGTGTCTCGCGTCGAATCGACTTTAAGACACGAGGCTTCCTTTCATGACCATCCGCCTGCATCGCGGCGACCTGCCCGATCTCTCCCGCTACAAGGAATCGGTTGCGATCGATACCGAGACCATGGGGCTGCACCCGCATCGCGACCGGCTCTGCGTGGTGCAAATGTCGAATGGCGACGGTAGCGCCGACGTCATCCAGATCCCGAAAGGTCACAGCGATGCGCCGAACCTGAAGGCGCTGCTGGCCAATCCGAACGTCACAAAAATCTTTCACTTTGCCCGCTTCGATCTCGCCGCGCTCTACAACGCCTTCGGCGTGATGCCGCAGCCGGTCTACTGCACCAAGATCGCCTCCCGCCTGACCCGCACCTACACCGACCGGCATGGCCTGAAAGATCTGGTGCGCGAGGTGCTCAACATCGACCTGTCGAAGCAGCAGCAGTCGAGCGACTGGGGCTCGGCAAGCCTGAGCGAGGCGCAACTGGCTTATGCTGCCTCCGACGTGCTGCACCTGCATGGCCTGCGCGAACGGCTCGATAGCATGCTGGCGCGCGAGGGCCGCACGGAGTTGGCAAAAGCCTGTTTCGAATTCCTGCCGACCCGGGCCAGGCTCGACCTGGACGGCTGGGACGCCGAGGACATTTTCGCGCATTCGTAACCCTGACCGCCGGAAACGCCGTCCGGGAGCGTTTCCGCCCCGTTTCCGTCACACTGCCGGGGCCACGTCCGGGCTGCGCAATCAGGCAATGCGGGGTACAATGGTGGGATCGCCTCGCGCTTTGGAGCAGCGGTGAACTCGATACAGAACCCAGCCTATCTGGTCGGACTGGAGGCGCGCTTTGCCCGCGCGGCGAGCCACAGCCGGATGGTGCGGCTGCTGCGCATCGCGGTTCCGGCGGCCGTGGTATTGGCCATGGCGGTCATCATCTGGGTGTCGATCTTCAACAAGTTCCAGATACCGCTGCTCAAACTGCCCGTCGATATCGGAAATCTCGTGGTATCCGGCACCAAGGTCACGATGGAATCGCCGCACCTCGCCGGCTTCTCGACCGACCAGCGGCCGTACGAATTGTGGGCCAAGGCCGCGATCCAGGACCTGACCGATCCCGATCACGTCGAGCTGAAGACGCTGCGGGCCAAGGTTTTGATGGAAGACAAGTCGACGGTGACGATGGACGCCCGGACCGGCTATTACGACAGCAAGCAGCAAATGCTGGACCTGCGCAAAGATATTTTCCTGCAATCCTCCACCGGCTATGAGGCCCGCATGTCGCAGGCTTATGTCGATATCAACAAGGGCACGGTGACGTCGGATGAACATGTCGATGTCAAATTGCTCAACGGAACGCTCACCTCGGACAAACTCAGGATCTTCAACGGCGGCGAGGTGGTGCGGTTCGAAGGCAATGTCGTCATGAACCTCGACAAGCTGGGTGACGATAGTGCTCAGCCCGCCAACGAAGCCGCGGCGCCTGAACCGGCCGCGCCGCCGCCGAAGACGCGTTCGATTTCCAGCAAACCGTCGCACACGAAATGATTTTCATGATGATGTTTTCTTCGCGCCGTTTTGGGGCGGCGGCATTAGCGCTCGCGCTGATCGCGGGTGGCGCAGCCCATGCGCAAGGCGCGATGTCGGGCGTACCCAATGCGATGCAGGGCTTTTCGCAAAACCGCGATCAGCCGATTCAGATCGAAGCCGCGTCGCTCGAGATGCGCGACAAGAAGAAAGAAGCGACCTTCGGCGGCAATGTGAAGGTGGTGCAGGGCGACACCACCATGACGTCGAAGACACTGGTCGTGTTCTACGATTCCAGCTCTTCGCCAGCTACGCCGACGCCGGCCCATGCGAAGGCGGTAAAATCGGCGCCGATGCAATCGGCAACCCCCGGCCCCGGCGGCAGTTCGTCGATCCGCCGGCTGGAGGCGAAAGGCAGCGTGGTTGTGACCCAGAAAGATCAGGTGGTGACCGGCGAAACGGCGATTTTCGACACCAAGGCGAATTTGATCACCATGACCGGCGGTGTGGTGTTGACCCAGTGCAAGAACGTGCTCCGCGGCGATCGTTTGCTGGTCGACATGACGACGGGTGTTTCGCGGGTCGAATCCGACAGCGGCAAGGTCCAGGGCCTGTTCTTGCAAGGGCAGGGCTGCGGGTCTACGGCGGCCGGTCCGAGCCCCGCCATCCCCTCGCTGATCCCGGGTAAGCCTAAATAAATCAATCACTTATATATTATCTTGCGGTCGCAAGGTTGAAGCGCGCGGTGCGAGCCTGTATCTACTGGGCGGCCCGGCTGGATATCCGCCCCAAGGGATTGAGGCGGATCGCTGGGCAAGGGGCGCCCATTAATTCATGGTTCGCGAGCGAATCGAATCACCGCGGATGGGTCGCGGGATCACCGTGAAAGGCTTAAGCGAAGCGCGGATGGTGGACATTCTCGGCATCTTCCGTCGACGTCCGGCGAAACGCGGTCCGGCAGGATTTGCGCGCTCGCGCGATGACATCACCGCGCTTGGCGATTCCTTCGGCGACATGCTGACGAGCCCGGTGCGCGATGCGCCCCCGATGGCCCGCACCGCGCCGGTGCCCGGGCTCGATCTGCCGATCCCGCAGCCGGCACCCGAACCGCCCCGGGCGGAAGCGCCGCGGTCCAGCCCCAGCGCCAAGCCAACCAAGTCTGCCGGCAAGACCAATGGCGCCGCAGCCCCGCGCCTGATCAAGCGGCCGGGCTATCTGGCTGTGCATAGCGTGGAAAAGAGTTTTGGCACCCGCCAGGTCGTGCGCGGCGTCAGCATCTATGTCCGGCGCGGCGAGGCGGTCGGTTTGCTGGGGCCCAACGGCGCCGGCAAGACCACGGTTTTCTACATGATCACCGGGCTGATCAAGGCCGATCGCGGTGCCATCGAACTCGACGGCCATGACGTGACAAAACTGCCGATGTACCAGCGCGCGCGGCTCGGCATCGGCTATCTGCCGCAGGAAGCCTCGATCTTTCGCGGCCTCACGGTCGAGCAGAATATTCGCGCGGTGCTGGAAGTGGTCGAGCCCTCGAAGAAGAAACGCGAGGCCGAACTGAATTCGCTGCTCGATGAATTCAACATCACGCGCCTGCGTAAAACGCCGTCGATCGCGCTGTCCGGCGGTGAACGCCGCCGCGTCGAAATCGCGCGCGCGCTGGCCACGCGCCCGAATTACATGCTGCTCGACGAACCCTTCGCCGGCATCGATCCGATTGCGGTCGGCGACATCCAGGATCTGGTCCGCCATCTCACCAATCGCGGCATCGGCGTCCTGATCACCGACCACAATGTGCGCGAAACGCTCGGCCTGACCGACCGCGCCTATATCGTCTATGCCGGGGAAATCTTGACCGAGGGTAGTCCGGATGAGATCGTCAACAATCCGGATGTACGGCGCCTTTACCTTGGCGAGGAATTCCGCCTCTAGTCGTTTTTTAGCATTCGTCAAGCCGTGTACATCGGCTTCGGACTAAGATAAGCAAGAATCGGACCAACTTTCAGGGATCGGTTCTTAGCCGCATGGCGCTGACGCAAAGACTAGAGTTCCGACAATCGCAGTCGCTGGTGATGACGCCGCAGTTGATGCAGGCGATCAAGCTGCTGCAGCTGTCGAATCTCGACCTTTCGGCCTTCGTCGAGGAGGAACTGGAGCGGAATCCGCTGCTGGAGCGCGCCAATGACGGGCCGGAGGCGCCGGTCGCGGGCGAGCCCACCCAGGAAAGGTCCGAAGAGCGCGCCGAATTCTCCGAATCCGGTGATTCCAGCAGCTTCGGCGACGATGCCGGCACCGCTGATATGGCCGGCGGCTCGGTGGGCGACAGCTTTGAGCCCGGCCAGGAAGAGTGGATGAACCGGGATCTCGGCACTCGCACCGAAATCGAACAGACGCTGGATACCGGCCTCGACAACGTATTTTCCGAAGAGCCTGCCGAAGCCGCGGCGCGGGCCGCGCAGGACGCGGCGCCAACCGCCTATACCGAATGGGGCGGCGGCGCTTCCAACGACGACGACTATAATCTCGAAGCCTTTGTCGCCGCCGAAGTCACGCTTGGGCAGCCATCTTGCCGAGCAGCTGTCGGTGGCCTTCACCGCGCCGGCGCAGCGCATGATCGGGCAGTATCTGATCGATCTGGTCGACGATGCCGGATATCTGCCGCCCGATCTCGGGCAGGCCGCCGAACGGCTCGGCGCGACGCAGCAAGACGTCGACGCCGTGCTCGCGGTGCTGCAGAAATTCGATCCACCCGGCGTCTGCGCGAGGGGCCTGAGCGAGTGCCTTGCGATCCAGCTGCGCGAACTCAATCGCTATGACCCCGCGATGCAGGCGCTGGTCGAACATCTCGATCTGCTGGCCAAGCGCGACATCGCGTCTTTGCGAAAACTTTGCGGCGTCGACGATGAAGATATCACCGACATGATCGGCGAGATTCGCCGGCTCGATCCCAAGCCCGGTTTGAAGTTCGGCTCGGCGCGGACGCAGACCATGGTGCCCGATGTCTATGTGCGGCCCGGTCCCGACGGCGGCTGGCATGTCGAACTCAACAGCGACACGTTGCCGCGCGTGCTGGTCAATCAGGTCTATTACACCGAGCTGTCGAAGACGATCCGCAAGGACGGCGACAAATCCTATTTCACCGATTGCCTGCAGAATGCCACCTGGCTGGTCCGCGCGCTCGATCAGCGCGCCCGCACCATCCTGAAAGTCGCAACCGAGATCGTGCGCCAGCAGGATGGCTTCTTCACCCATGGCGTCGCGCATTTGCGGCCGCTCAACCTCAAGGCCGTGGCGGACGCGATCCAGATGCACGAATCGACGGTGTCGCGGGTGACCGCCAACAAATATATGGCGACCAATCGCGGCAGTTTCGAACTAAAATATTTCTTTACCGCCTCGATCGCCTCCGCCGATGGCGGCGAAGCGCATTCGGCGGAGGCCGTCCGCCACCACATCAAGCAGTTGATCGATGCGGAAGCGCCCGCCGCGATCCTCTCCGACGACACGATCGTGGAACGATTGCGCGGATCGGGCATTGATATTGCCCGCCGCACCGTCGCGAAATATCGCGAAGCGATGCGGATTCCCTCTTCGGTGCAACGCCGCCGTGACAAACAAAGTATGCTCGGTAACGCCCTCTCAGCCCCCGCCGCGTCTTCCGATCGGTCCCGCGATACCGCACCCGCCTGATTGCGTTCGCGTCAAATCGCGATAGTGTCGGTTACCCGACAGAGCACGCTCAAGCCAACCCAGAGCAAGCGAGGCACCCAATGACCCTTCGAATCTCGGGGAAAAGCATCAGCGTCGGCGAGGCGCTTCGCGCGCGCGTCAGCGAACGTACCGATGAGGTGCTGCGCAAATATTTCGACGGCAATTATTCCGGCCACATCACGCTGAGCAAGGATGGCTTCGGTTTCCGGACCGATTGCTCGCTGCACCTGGATTCCGGAATTACGCTCGAGGCCGATTCGAACGCCACCGACGCCTATGCCAGCGCCGACCAGGCGCTGTTGATGATCGAAAAGCGCCTGCGCCGCTACAAGAGCCGGCTGAAGGATCGCTCGGCCCGCAAGACCTATGCGGAGGCTACCGCGGCGTTGGCGGGGATGGACGCAGCGGTGCTGGATGCGCCGAGCTACGTCATCGAGGCGCCGGCCGAGGGCGACGGCGAGGTCATCGCCTACAGCCCCGTCATCATTGCCGAGTCGACCACCGCCCTGAAACGGCTTTCGGTCAGCGAGGCGGTCATGGAACTGGATCTGACCGGGGCCGCCTGCCTGGTGTTCCAGCACGGCTCGAGCGGCCGGGTGAACATCATTTACCGGCGCACCGACGGCAATGTCGGGTGGGTCGACCCCCCGGCGGTTACCCCCTGACATATATGCCGGGAAGCATTGACGCCCGAATCACCCCTCCCTATGGTCCGCCGCCTTTTAAGGATAGGACCCGGAAACGGGTTCTCAGGAGTTGGCACCGGTCATGCGTTGGAGTAGAAGCCCCCAAATCGGGACCCGGGTCTAAGCCCGCCTCCTGTCTCATCTTCTTGACGCCGCCGCACTAAGACCTATCTCGCAACCTGACGGTTCAATTCACCTCGGAACGCCCCATGACGATTACCGATCTGGTCGCACCCGAGGCGATCCTCCCGGCGTTGAAAGTCATCAGCAAGAAGCAGGCATTGCAGGAACTCTCAGCCCGTGCCGCCACCTTGACCGGGCAGAACGAGCGCTCGATTTTCGAGGTGCTGCTGCAGCGGGAGAAACTCGGAACCACGGCCGTCGGCTATGGCGTCGCGATTCCCCACGGCAAGCTGCCCAAGCTGGAAAAGCTGTTCGGGTTTTTCGCCCGTCTCGAACGCCCGATCGATTTCGAAGCGATGGACGGCCAGCCGGTCGACCTCGTGTTCCTGCTGCTGGCGCCCGAAGGCGCGGGCGCCGATCATTTGAAGGCGCTGGCGCGGATCGCGCGGCTGCTGCGTGACCAGGACGTCGCCAAGAAGCTGCGCGCCTCGCGCGACGCCCAGGCGATCTATTCGGTGCTGGCGCTGCCGCCGGCGAGCGCGGCGTAACGCTTCGATCAGAAATGCGTTGAGGCGGCGGTCGGCGCGCCAAGCGTATGCGACAGATACCGCACCGTCTTGCTGTCATTGTGGATGCTCGCGCTGCCGACTTCGACAAATCCCAATGCGATATGGAATGCGTCCGATTCCGGATTCGGCGGACGCGCGTTGACTTCGCAGACAATGCGATCGTGTCCTGCCTGGACCGCATGTTCAAACAGATCCAGATAAAGCCGGCGCGCATGGCCGCGCCCGCGCGCGGATGATGCAACCACGACCCGGTCCACATAAACGAAGCGCCGATACCGCGCGCGGAACCAGAGGAAATTCGGACTGTCGTATTTGGCATCCTGGTCGAAGGCGAGCATGAACGCATCCAGATTGCCAATGCGTCGCGTGACGAATGCCTGGGCCACGAGTTGCTTCAAACGCTCGGGCTCCAGCCAGGATAATTCCCGTGCGTGGGCGTTGTTGAGCGCGAGCATCGACCTGCCGAGCAGTGTGTCGGGGGATATTTCGGCTGCCCCTACCGGCTCGGCTTGGTTCATGTGTCTCGTACCGGTGTTGCCGACAAGAAAATACGCGGGCCGTCTCGATAAATCGAGAGCATGCCCGCGTATTGTGAATTCCTGTTCGGCGCGTGCAGGCGCGCCAGCCCAATCCAACTGCTACACGTTAACAACTGCTACGTCAGCGAAATCGGCAAGGCCTAAGTCAGTGGACGCTGACGGCCTGCAGTTCGTTGCTCCATGCGTTCGCAACCGCCGCTTCGCGGCTGTCGGTCAGCATGATCGGCGTGCCGTCGGCGGCATGCAGCGCGAAAAGCTTCAGTCCCGGCGCGATCTTCGGCGCCTGTGGAAACAGCCCCGGCACGTCTTCGGAACGGACTTGCTTGACGTAGGCGATATGACCCTCGCCAAGATGGGCCAGCGCCTCGGTCGTGACGCTTTCGGGTTCGAAGGTAACACTCACTTCACTCATGGTCTCGACTCCTCTGTCAGATTAAGCGGTCGAGTCCGCTCCTCGTTCCATTATTCATGTTCATTGATAGCAATTGTCTTAACGACCCTTTCAGGTTCCGGCCTGGCAAGGTCGATCGACAACAGCCCGTTTTTCAGATCCGCGCCCAGCACATGCATCCCCTCTGCCAGCACGAAGGTGCGCTGGAAGTGGCGCGCGGCGATGCCGCGATGGATGTATTGCCGGGCCTTGTCGTCCTGCTGGCGGCCCCGGATCACGAGCTGGTTTTCCTCAATCGTTACATCGAGTTGGTCGCGGGTAAATCCCGCCACCGCCAGCGTGATGCGCAACCGTTCGGGCTGGCCGTTATTGCGGTCGCACCGCTCGATATTGTAGGGCGGATAACCGTCGGCGCCTTTGACGACGCGATCGAGCGCACGCTCGATTTCGTCGAATCCCAGAAGGAACGGACTTGATAACGAAGGAACACGAGACATTACAAAGTCCTCTCGAAGCGACTTTGAGGGGCCCTTACGGCACCCCATTCTGACCGGCCGGCGGTCTTGCCCTCCGGTCACCAGGGAATATGGGGGCGATTCGGAGGCGGTTCAAGCCTCTGGAGAAACGCGACAAAATGACCAAAAAGTAATTCCGGAACCCGTTCCGGAACCCGGACGAAACGTTACGGGCCGACCCGCTTGCGGCCGTCGGCGGTAAATAAATGCAGTTTATCCGGTGCCGCGACCGCCCTGATTCGCTCCCCGATGGCGGGCCCAATGGCGCCGGGGATCCGCACCAGCACCTCGCCGGGCGGCAATTCGCCGGGATTGGCGGCGACGCCCTGCACATCGCGCGCGCGGGTGCCGTAGATGAAGGTTTCGGCGCCGACCCGCTCGATCGCCTCGACGGTCAGGCCCAGTGCGACGCCGCCGGCGACGGTCTCGTTCGAGACGACGAAATCCTCGGGCCGGATGCCCAGGATGCTGGCGTCGTCGAGGCGGCGGTCGCCGGCCAGTTGCGATTTCAGTTCATCGGCGCCCAGCGGCATCAGGTTCATCGGCGGCGCGCCGATGAAGGAGGCGACGAAGGTGGTGGCGGGCTTCTGGTAGATGTCGAGCGGATTGCCGATCTGCTCGACCTGGCCGCCGTTCATCACGACCAGAATATCGGCGAGCGTCATCGCCTCGAGCTGGTCGTGGGTGACATAGATCGACGTCGTCGAGAGCCGGCGCTGCAATTTGCGGATTTCGACCCGCATCGCGATCCGCAGCTTGGCGTCGAGGTTCGACAGCGGCTCGTCGAACAGAAACACTTTTGGCTGCCGGACGATCGCCCGGCCCATCGCGACGCGCTGGCGCTGGCCGCCGGACAATTGGCCCGGCTTGCGGTCCAGCATCGCGCCGAGCTCGAGAATCCGCGCGGCTTCCTGCACGCGGGTGTCGATCTCGGGTTGGGGCATGCGGCGGTTACGCAAGCCATAGGCCATGTTGTTGTAGACGCTCATATGCGGATAGAGCGCGTAGTTCTGGAACACCATCGCGATGTCGCGCTCGGCCGGCTCGATCTGGTTGACGATCCGTCCGCCGATATCGATCTCGCCGCCGGTGATGGTCTCGAGGCCGGCGACCATGCGCAGCAGCGTGGACTTGCCGCAGCCGGAGGGACCGACCAGCACGCAGAACTGGCCGTCGGCGACGTCGACGTCGACGCCCTTGATGGCTTCGAATCCGTTGGGATAGGCCTTGCGGACGTCGCGGAGGGTTACGTTCGCCATTTCACTTTTCCGTCTCGATCAGGCCCTTGACGAAGAGGCGTTGCATCAGCACGACGACCGCGACCGGCGGCAGCATCGCGAGCACGGCGGTTGCCATCGCCACCTGCCATTCGGTCAATGCGTCGTGCACGTCGATGATTTTCTTGATGCCGATGACGATGGTCTGCATGTCGTCGCGAGTCGTGATCAGCAATGGCCAGAGATACTGGTTCCAGCCGTAGATGAAGAGGATCACGAACAACGCCGCGATGTTGGTCACCGAGAGCGGCAGCAGCGTGTCCCAGAAAAACCGGATCGGGCCGGCGCCGTCGATCTTCGAGGCTTCGACCAGCTCTTTCGGTATCGTCATGAAGAACTGGCGGAACAACAGCGTCGCGGTCGCCGAGGCAATCAGCGGCAGGATCAGCCCCGAATAGGAATCCAGCATGTGCAGGTCGCTGGTGATCTTGTAGGTCGGAAAGATGCGCACCTCGACCGGCAGCATCAGCGTGATGAAGATGGTCCAGAACGCGGTCATCCGGAACGGGAACGAGAAGAACACGATCGCATAGGCCGAGATGATCGAGATCGCGATTTTCCCGACCGCAATTCCGATCGCCATGATCAGGCTGTTCAGCATCATGCCGCCGACCGGCGCGCGCGTGGTCTTGCCGGTGCCGGAGACGATGGTGTTCCAGTAAGTCTCCAGCCCGTGCGAGCCGGGCAGGAGCGACATCTGGCCGTTGGCGATGACAGTGTTGTCGTGGGTCGAGGCGATGATCGCGAGATAGACCGGAAAGGCGACGATGGCGACGCCGGCCAAAAGGATCAGATGGGGCAGCAGGTTTCCAAAGCGGCGATGCTCGATCATGGCGTTCAGTAATGAACCTTCTTTTCGACATAGCGAAATTGAAACGCGGTCAAGGCGACCACGATGATCATCAGGATCACCGACTGTGCGGCCGAGCCGCCGAGGTCGGTGCCGACCTTGCCGTCCTGAAACACCTTATAGACCAGCGTTTGCGTGGCGCCGTTGGGACCGCCGCCGGTTGCGGTGTCGATGATGCCGAGGGTGTTGAAGAAGACGTAGGTGATGTTGACGATGATCAGGAAGAACGTGGTCGGCGACAGCAGGGGAAACACGATGGTCCAGAACCGCCGCATCGGCCTGGCGCCGTCGATGGCGGCGGCCTCGATCACGCTTTTGGGGATAGCCTGCAGGCCGGCGAGGAAGAACAGAAAATTATAGCTGATCTGATTCCACACCGCGACGATGACGACGAGGATCATGGCATGGGTGCCGTTGAGCACCGGATTCCAGTCGACGCCGTTGCGCTGCAGTACGCGCGCGATCATGCCGAGGCCGGGCTGGAACATGAAGATGAAGAGCACGCTGGCCACCGCCGGCGCCACCGCATAGGGAATGATGAGAAAGGTGCGGTAGATCTGAATGCCGCGGATGTTGCGGTTCGCCATAACCGCAAGCAGGAGCCCGAGCGTCAGCGAGAAGAACGCCACCAGGCCTGAGAAAACGAAGGTGACGCCGATCGCGTGGTAGTATTCAGGGGTTTGCAGCAGATTGATATAGTTCTCGAACCAGACGAACTCGGTCGAGAGCCCGAAGGCATCCTGCACCAGAAACGACTGCTGCAGCGCCTGCAAGGCGGGCCAGTAGAAAAAGATCAGGGAAATCGCGAGCTGCGGCAGGATCAGAAGATAGGGCAGCAGCTTGCCTGAGAAGATCGCCCGGTTTTCCATGATGCCTCGCTGGATGGATTGCGGCCGGGTCAATCCCGGCCGCGATCCGCGCCGCCGCTACTTGGTGGCGGTGCGCTCAAACTGCCGAAGCATCGCGTTGCCGCGGGACACCGCTGCGTCGAGTGCCTCCTTGGCCGTCTTCTTGCCGGCAAGTGCGGCCTCGATTTCCTCGGACCAGACGTCACGCATCTGCACCATGCCGCCGAAGCGCAGGCCGCGCGAATTCTCGGTCGGCGGCTTGTTGGTCAATTCCTTCAGCGGGACTTCGAGGATCGGATTCTTGTCGTAGAAGCCCGAGGCCTTGGTCTTTTCATAAGCAGCCTTGGTGATCGGCAGATAGCCCGACACCTCGTGCAGATAAACCTGGCGATCGGTGTCCGACAGGAAGGTGAAGAATTTTGCAATTCCCTTGTATTCCCCCGGCGTCTTGCCGCCCATCACCCACAGCGAAGCGCCGCCGATGATGGAATTCTGCGGAGCGCCGCTGACGTCAGGGAAATACGGCATCGGGACCGCAGCGTAGTTGAACTTGGCGTTCGCCTTGACGTTCGGATAAAACGCCGAGGAGGTCATGTACATCGGACATTCACCCGACGTAAAACGGCCTTCGCCGGTGTTGGTGCGGCCCGAATAGTCGTAGCTCTTGTCCTTTTGCAGATCGACGAGGCCCTCGAGCAGCTTGGTCTCCAGCGGGGTATTGAAGGCGAGCACGGTGTCGAAGCCGTCGAGCCCGTTGCCCTTGCTGCCGATCGGCACGTTGTGCCACGCGGAGAACTGTTCGATCAGTCCCCAGGTGATCCAGGACGAGGAGAAGCCGCAGGTTGGGCTCGTCGCATGCAATTTCTTGGCGTCGGCAAATACTTCCGGCCAGGTCTTCGGCGGCGCGGCGATGTCGGCTTTCTTCAGCGCGTCGAGATTGATCCACATCACCATGCTGGACGAATTGAACGGAAACGACAGCATGTCGCCCTTCGAGGTCGAGTAGTAACCGGTGATCGCCGGCAGGTATGACTTGGGATCGAAGGCCTCGCCCTGCTCCTTCATCAGTTCGGAAACCGGTTTGACGGCGCCCTTGGCCGCCATCATGGTCGCCGTTCCGACCTCGAACACCTGCATGATGCCGGGCGCGTTGCCGGCCCGAAACGCCGCGATGCCGGCATTCAGCACGTCGGCGTAGCTGCCCTTGAAGCTCGGGATGATCTTGTAGTCGTTCTGCGAGGCGTTGAAATCATTGGCGAGCTTGACCACGACGTCGTTGTTCGGCCCGGTCATCGCGTGCCACCACTGAATCTCGGTCACAGCGTAAGCGGGCGTTGCCAGCGCGAACATTGCCGTGACTGCCGCAGCAGCGCCGAATTTTCGAAAAGCCATCAAATTCCTCCAGGTTGGGGCCGTCATCTTCGTTTCGCGCGATAACAGCGGCGGATGACGTGCAAATGACCGTATAAGCGAAAGGATGTTAGTGGGGAAGCGCAGGCCAAGGGAAGCCGTAAAATAGGCTGAAGCCGCCGTTGGATGCGGCGCGCCGCGCATTTGCGGTGCACCGTGGCGCGACGCTGCACCGCATCCGGGATGCGCTTTCGTGGCTCAGCGCTTGCGCTCAGGCCCGCAGACCACGCCTTTGGCCACAAGCGCATCGATCTCGCCCTTGGAATATCCGAACTCTCCCAGCACCTCGGCCGAATGCTCTGAAAATTTCGGTGGGGTGCGGCGCAGGCTGGGTTTTGTCCGGTCCAGCCGGATCGGGGAGGCTACGCCCTTGTACCAGTCCTTCTCGATGACATCGCCGCGATGGACGGTGTGGGCGTTGGTGAGGGCCTGGTCGATCTTCTGCACCGGACCGGCCGGCAAACCTGCCGCGAGCAGGCGATTGCAGAGCGGCTCGGCGTCGTGCTGGCTGAACACGGCGGCAAGCTCTTGGCGCAGCGCGTCGCGGTTGGCGATGCGGTCCTTGTTGCGGGCGAAACGCGGATCGGTGCCGAGTTCGGGCTTGCCGATTTCCCTGGCGAGCTTGCGGAAGGTGCCGTCATTGCCGACGCCGATGAAAATGTTGTCGGTGCGGGTCGGAAAGATCGCGTACGGCACGAGATTGGGATGCTCGTTGCCGGTGAGGCCCGGCGGCTTGCCGTGCATGAAATAATTAGCGGCATGCGGATGCATGATCGCCAGACCGGTCTCATACAGCGTGGTCTCGAGAAACTGTCCGAGGCCCGACCGCTGCCGTTCCGACAGCGCCATCAGAATCCCGATCGCGGCGTAAAGCCCGGTCGAGATGTCCACCAGGGGCACGCCGATCCGCATCGGGCCGCTCCCGGGCGAGCCGGTGGCCGCGATCATGCCGGTCATGGCCTGGATGATCGCGTCATAGCCGGGATTTCCGCCGCGCGGGCCGTCGCCGCCAAAGCCGGAAATCCGGCAATGCACCAGCTTTGGAAATTTTTCGCGCAGCACCTCGTTGCCGATGCCCCATTTGTCGAGCGTGCCCGGCTTGAAATTCTCGATCAGGACGTCGGCGCTTTCCAGCATCTTCATCAGCACTGCCCGCCCGCCTTCGGAAGCGAGGTCGAGGCCGATCGAGCGCTTGTTGCGGTTGATGCCGACGAAATAGGCCGCGTCCTCGTTGTGGAACGGAGGACCCCAGTCGCGCACCTCGTCACCGGCGGGCGGCTCGACCTTGATGACGTCGGCGCCGTGGTCGGCGAGGATTTGCGTGCAATAGGGGCCGCCGAGCACGCGCGTCAGATCGATCACGCGCAGGCCGGTCATCGCGCCGGAAGCGGCTGGGGCATTCATGGAAGCAACCTTCGCTCAGGTGGAATTCTCGTGGAATTCCTGAGCTAGCGGTCTTCAGGTGCCGCAGCAATGGCTTGGCGCGCGTAGGCGTATGCCGAGGCTGATATCAAGGGTTGCCGGCGATCCGTGCCGGCCAAATTCCACGTCACGAAAGGTCCGCCGATCTGTCGGCGGACCTTTCGATGCAACCGTTACACAACGGTCAGCTTTACATCCACGTTGCCGCGGGTAGCGTTGGAATAGGGGCATACCTGGTGGGCTTTCTCGACCAGGGCCTCGGCTTCGGCGCGGGGAACGCCGGGCAGGGCGACGGCAAGATCAACCGTCAGGCCAAAGCCGCCGGCCGCGCGCGGGCCGATACCGACGGTGGAGGTCACCGTGGCGTCCGCGGGCACCTTCGGGCCGCCCTGGGAAGCCACGAATTTCATCGCGCCGATGAAGCAGGCGGCATAGCCGGCCGCGAATAGCTGCTCGGGATTGTTGCCGGCGCCGCCGCCACCACCGAGTTCCTTCGGGGTGGTGAGTTTGACGTCGAGTGCGCCGTCGAGGGTGGCGGCGTGGCCATCGCGGCCTCCAGTGGCCTTGGCGCTGGTCTTGTAGAGCACATTGACGGACATCGTGATCTCCTTTGTTGCGGTTTCGACGGCTGTCGTATTGCACGCAATTCAATTGTGTGCAATACATATTATATGAACTCACATTTAATTGTTCGCAATTGAATGCCGGGGCGAGCCGGCCCAGTATGGACCCGGATTCTATTCATTGGCGAGGTTGCAAATGGTCAGGAAGCAGGCGGCGGATTTGATGCTGCGGCTCGATAATCAGATCTGTTTCGCGATCTATTCGACCGCGCACGCGTTCAACCGGGTCTACAAGCCGTTGCTCGACCGGCTCGGCCTGACCTATCCGCAATATCTGGTCATGCTGGTGCTGTGGGAACGCGACGACGTCGCCGTCAAGGACATCGGCGAACGGCTGTTTCTGGATTCCGGCACGCTGACGCCGCTGCTGAAACGGCTGGAGGCGGCCGATCTCATCAAGCGCACGCGCAGCACCGAAGACGAGCGGCAGGTGCTGATCGCACTGACGCAGCAAGGTCAGGCGCTGCGCGAAAAAGCCAGGAGCATGCCGCAGTCGATCCTCGCCGCCTCGGCCTGCTCGATCGGCGAATTGTCGGCGATGAAAAACGAGATTGTCGCGCTAAGAGACCGGCTGAATGCGGCGTTGGGGGAGTAGACGTCTGGCCGAGGCCCGGCTTCGCCCTGCGGGCTACGTCGGAACCACGCGTAGCCCGAAGGGCGAAGCGTGGTGGAGCCAGGCGGGATCGAACCGCCGACCTCTTGCATGCCATGCAAGCGCTCTCCCAGCTGAGCTATGGCCCCTTAACTCTTCTATTTTAGCACGATCTTTCCGGAAAAGCGGTTGCCACTTTTTCGGATCATGCTGCCCGCGCGCCTTGGGCGACGCGCGGGGAAAAACCCTGAACACAGTTCAGGGCTGATCTCAAGTCTCTTCGTCGCCGCCGACGTCGCCAATGATATCGGTGACGTCCTCGTCGCCCTCTTCCTCGTCGGGGATGAAGGTCGAATCATCGTCGTCATCGTCTTCGATGGTCTCGTCGATCTCGATATCGTCTTCCGATTCGGGAACGACGGCCTTGACCTTGCCGGTGTTCTCCTCGGCGTCGGCCTCTTCCAGCGAGACCAATTCCTCGGCCTCGGCGGGCTCCGGCACATCGGCGGCAGCGGTAGCAGATGCGGCAGCAGCGCGCGCGGCGTCGCCACGGGCGGCCCGCGGCGGTGCGATCGGCGCAATCGGCACCACTTCGCCGGTGTAGGGCGAGATCACCGGAGACTTGTTCAGGTCGTAGAACTTCTTACCCGTCGTCGGGCAAATGCGTTTGGTTCCGAGATCGGATTTGGCCACGTGTGCAATCCTGGGGATTTTTCGAAAAACGGTGCTTCACTTGGCTAGTTGAGGGGCTGCTGTCAATAGCGCTTTTTAAAGGCTTTGACCGCCGCGTGACGCGGTGTGGCCCATGTGATACTGCCCCCCGCGCAGAGGACACAATCTTGACCCATTCAGACAGCCTTGCAGCCGCCCCGACCCCGCTCGAATCCCGCGCCAGCGGTCCCCTGACCGGAAATGTCCGGGTTCCTGGCGACAAGTCGATTTCGCACCGGGCCCTGATTCTCGGGGCGCTTTCGGTCGGCGAAACCCGGATTTCGGGCCTGCTCGAGGGCGAAGACGTCCTCAACACCGCCAAATCCATGCAGGCGTTGGGCGCAACGGTTGATCGGTCCGGGCCGTTTGCCTGGCAGGTTAGGGGCGTCGGCGTGGCTGGCTTTGCCCAGCCGGCCGCAGCCCTCGATTTCGGCAATTCCGGAACCGGCTGCCGGCTGGTGATGGGGGCGGTGGCCGGCTGCCCGATTACGGCGGTATTCGACGGCGACGCCTCGCTGCGCACCCGGCCGATGCGGCGGATCCTCGATCCCCTGGAATTGATGGGCGCCAGGGCCGGCGAAACCAAAGAAGGCGGCCGCCTGCCGCTGACGCTGCACGGCGCCCGCGATCCGGTGCCGATTCTCTACCGGACGCCGGTGGCCTCGGCCCAGATCAAATCGGCGGTGTTGCTGGCGGGACTGGCCGCGCCCGGCGTCACCACCGTGATCGAGCAGGAAGCCAGCCGCGATCATACCGAGTTGATGCTCAAGCATTTTGGCGCCGAGATCGTCTCGACCTCGGAAGGCAGCCACGGCCGCAGGATCGCGCTCACCGGCCAGCCCGAATTGCATGGCGCTGACGTTGTGGTGCCCGCCGATCCGTCCTCGGCGGCGTTTCCGATCGTGGCGGCGCTGATCGTCGAGGGCTCCGACATCGTGTTCTCCGACGTCATGACCAATCCGCTGCGCACCGGCCTGTTCACGACCTTGCGCGAGATGGGCGCTTCGATCGAGGAGAGCGAGGTCCGCGGCGACGCCGGCGAGCCGATGGCGCAATTGCGCGTGCGCGCCTCGAAACTGCGCGGCGTCGAGGTGCCGCCGGAGCGCGCGCCCTCGATGATCGACGAATATCTGGTGCTGGCGGTGGCGGCGTCCTTCGCCGAGGGCACCACCATCATGCGCGGCCTGAAGGAATTGCGCGTCAAGGAATCCGACCGGCTGGAGGCGACCGCCGCCATGCTGCGCGTCAACGGCGTCAAGGTCGAGGTCTCCGGCGACGATCTGATCGTCGAAGGCCGCGGGCCACGTGCCCGGCGGCGGCCTCGTCGCCACCCATATGGACCATCGCATCGCGATGTCGGCGCTGGTGATGGGCCTTGCCTCCGACAAGCCGGTCAAGGTCGACGACACCGCCTTCATCGCCACGTCATTTCCGGATTTCATCCCGATGATGCGCTCGCTCGGCGCGGAGTTTTCATGAGGCAAGCGCGATGAGTGCAGCGTTCGACCGCGATGCGCTACTCGACGCCTTCGACAGGATCGGTCGTGCGGCGGTACAGGCTGGAACGAAGCTGCAGATCGCCGTCTACGGCGGCTCCGCGTTGATGCTTGCCAGCAATTTCCGGTTCTCCACCGAAGACGTCGACGTGTCCAAACTCGAACGCCCGCTACCCGATTGGCTGGCAACGGTCGTGCACGAAATCACCGAGGAAAATCGGTGGCGGGAAGACTGGTTTAATGACGGGGTCGCGTTCCACCTCAGTTCACTTGCCGATCGGGCCGGCGATCATCTGGAGTTTGGGACGTTTCCGCGCGACGGCACTCCGGCCGGCCTTGTGATATCCGTACCTTCGGCGGAATATTTGCTTGCGCTCAAACTGAAGGCATTCCGGATTATGGATCCGCTTCGCGGCGAAACCGAGCGACTCGACATTCTCAATCTGATGCGGGTAGTGGGGATCTCGACTGTCGAGGATGCTATAAACTTGCTTGGCCGATACTTCCCGACGAGCGCCGCGTCTTCCGAGAAACAGCGGTTTTTATTGAAGAACATGAATCGGGAGGGAGGAGCCGATGCGCCCAAATACCCTCGCTGACGCGGTTGAAAGCATTCAGGCCGGTTCGCCTCGGGATGTCGTCCTGGCGGAATTCGTCGACACATTCGACCTGGCAAAAACCGATCAGGACCGTTACGCGTCGATCGAGCGCGAGCCGAAATTGACCGGCGACGCCAGGCTTGACGCGCTGGTCGGTGCGATCGCCGAATATCTGGCAAAGCAGCGTCGGCTCGGTCGCGTTCCGCCTTGGGTGTGCGATCCGGCCCGCCGTCTCGCCAATCCGTGGTTCACGACGGCGTCGCCGACGGACGCCATGCGCGAATATCTCACCTTCAGCAGTCCCGGCGAATTCGCGTCGCGCAACATCTTTACCGAGGAACGGCCGCTGCGACGGGCGCGCGGTCTCCCATCAACTTGAGATACAGGTTTTCATGATCATCGCCATCGACGGACCGGCCGCATCCGGCAAGGGCACGCTGGGAAAGCGGCTCGCCAAGCATTACGGGTATCGTCACCTCGATACCGGGGTGATCTACCGCGCGGTCGCCAAGTCGCTATTGGATGCGGGCGCCGACCTGACCGACGAGGTGATCGCGGTCTCCGCCGCACTCGAACTCGATCCCGAAAAGTTCGGCAATCCGGCGCTCAAAACCCAGGCGGTGGGCGACGCCGCCTCGGTGGTGTCGGCGATTCCGAAAGTGCGGGAAGTGTTGTTGAACTTTCAGCGCCAGTTCGCCGCCGATCCGCCGGGCGCGGTGCTCGACGGCCGCGATATCGGAACGGTGATTTGCCCGAATGCCGATGTGAAGATTTTCGTCGTTGCCGACCCGCATGTTCGGGCGCGGCGCCGGACGCTGGAAGCCCGCGCGCGCGGCGAAGAGGCCGATGAGGCGCTGGTGCTGGCTGATATTCTCAAGCGCGACGAGCGCGACCGCAATCGCGCGACGGCCCCCCTCAAGGCGGCCGCCGACGCGCATATCCTGGATAATTCAAATCTCGATATCGAGGGCGGCGTTCGCGCTGCCATCGCTATCGTCGAAGCCGTCCGCGCCGGCCGGTAAGCGCTGCGCGGAGCAATCTCAGCTTAGTTCTCAGCTCAGTTCTTGGACCAATAGCGGTCGAACGGCAGTTCCTGGTCGGCCATGGTCACGATCGGCTGATCGGCCGACATGGTGCGCATGGATCCGGCAGTGCCCGGCATCGCGGCGATGGCGCTGCCGACGGTCAGGACGGCAACGGCGGTCAGGATAATAAAGTTCTTCATGATGGCATTCCCCCTGTTTTCTAATTGAACGGTGCCATTGTGTGGGGCGCTGCTTAAGGCCGGGTTCCGGAAAAGGCCTGGATGACGGGTTTCGCGAAATGCGGTCAACAAGCCGTTGAAACGTCGATTTGTCGTCCCGGCGTTCAGTCCCTGTCAGCCTTAAGGCCCCGTAAATCAGGCATTTCCGGCTTGCCGAAAATGCGCCTTGGGGCTATATCCCCAGCCATCCGGGCCGCCATCGATGAGATCAGGGCTGTCCGAGCGGGCCGGCAGGAGGTTTGAACCCCTGCCGTCATTGGAGGAAAGCCCGCTCCAGGTTCTTGAAGTCGATACGCTCGTTTCAGGCTCCGGATAAATCAACGTATCGAACGTGCAGGCATGCTGCCGGCCCGCTTTTGCGATTTGTCGCAAACAGCGGTCGTTAGGGTTTGCGGACCCCTGACACTTCACGCGCGATACGCCCATTAACCCGAAAAGCCGGCGATACCCGCATCTGGAGAACATATGGCTTCGACTGCTGCTTCTTATAATCCTACCCGCGACGATTTCGCTGCGATGCTGGACGAGTCCTTCGCCGGCGGCAATTTGCAGGAAAGCTCCGTCATCAAGGGCAAGGTAGTTGCAATTGAAAAGGACATGGCCGTCATCGACGTCGGCCTGAAGACCGAAGGCCGCGTGGCGCTGCGCGAGTTCGCAGGACCCGGCCGCGAAAGCGATCTCAAGGTCGGTGACGAGGTCGAGGTGTTCCTCGACCGGATCGAGAACGCGCTCGGCGAAGCCGTGCTGTCGCGCGACAAGGCGCGCCGCGAGGAAAGCTGGGGCAAGCTCGAGAAGGCCTTCAACAACAACGAGAAGGTCCACGGCGTCATCTTCAACCAGGTCAAGGGCGGCTTCACCGTCGACCTCGACGGCGCGGTTGCCTTCCTGCCGCGCTCGCAGGTCGATATTCGCCCGATCCGCGACGTCGCACCGCTGATGAACAACTCGCAGCCGTTCCAGATCCTCAAGATGGACCGCCGCCGCGGCAACATCGTGGTGTCGCGCCGCACGGTTCTCGAAGAGACCCGCGCCGAGCAGCGCCAGGAACTGGTGCAGAACCTCGAAGAGGGTCAGGTGATCGACGGCGTGGTCAAGAACATCACCGATTACGGTGCGTTCGTGGATCTCGGCGGCATCGACGGCCTGCTGCACGTCACCGATATCGCCTGGCGCCGGGTCAATCACCCGACCGAGGTGCTCACCATCGGCCAGACCGTCAAGGTCAAGATCATCAAGATCAACCACGAGACCCACCGTATCTCGCTCGGCATGAAGCAGTTGCTGGACGATCCGTGGCAGGGCATCGAGGCCAAGTACCCGCTCAACGCGCGCTTCACCGGCCGCGTCACCAACATCACCGACTACGGCGCGTTCGTCGAACTGGAGCCGGGCATCGAAGGCCTGATCCACGTCTCGGAAATGTCGTGGACCAAGAAGAACATGCACCCCGGCAAGATCGTTTCGACCTCGCAGGAAGTCGAAGTGCAGGTGCTCGAAGTCGATTCGGTCAAGCGCCGGATTTCGCTCGGCCTCAAGCAGACCATGCGCAATCCCTGGGAAGTGTTCGTCGAGAAGTTCCCGGTCGGTTCGACCGTCGAAGGCGAAGTCAAGAACAAGACCGAGTTCGGTCTGTTCCTCGGCCTCGAAGGCGACGTCGACGGCATGGTCCATCTCTCCGACCTCGACTGGAAGCTTCCGGGCGAGCAGGTGATCGACAACTTCAAGAAGGGCGACATGGTCAAGGCCGTGGTGCTCGACGTCGATGTCGAGAAGGAGCGCATCTCGCTCGGCGTCAAGCAGCTCGAAGGCGACCCCTTCGCCGAGCCTGGCGACGTCAAGAAGGGCGCGGTCGTGACCTGCGAAGTGCTCGAAGTGAAGGAAGCCGGCATCGAGGTGAAGATCTCGGGCACCGACTTCACCACCTTCATCAAGCGCTCTGAACTGGCCCGTGACCGCAACGATCAGCGCGCCGAACGGTTCGCCGTCGGCGAGAAGGTCGATGCGCGGGTGATCCAGTTCGACAAGAAGGCCCGCAAGGTGCAGGTCTCGATCAAGGCGCTGGAAGTCGCCGAAGAGAAGGAAGCCATCGCGCAGTACGGCTCCTCCGATTCGGGGGCGACGCTGGGCGACATTCTCGGCACCGCGCTCAAGAACCGCGACAAGTAAGCTTACGCTTCCTGTCAGCATCAATCGGGCCCCGGTTTCGACCGGGGCCTTTTTGTTTGTCTCCACCGTCGTCCCGGCCTTGAGCCGGGACCCATACTCCGCGGCTTATCGATAAGAACGCTGGAGCCGACACCTGCTCCAACAATCAGACATCGGTGGCTATGGGTCCCGGCTCAAGGCCGGGACGACAACAGGGCCTTGTTTTCTTCATATTGCATCGCAATTGATGTAATTGGATAAGCCGTTGGTGACGCTGCGAAGGCAAAACGCGCGGGATATTTCAGGAGAATTTCGATGTCGCTCGATTCAGACGTGATCGTCGACCGCCGCAGGATCCGCCGCAAGCTGACCTTCTGGCGGGTAGCCGCCGCTGTGGTTGCAATTGCCGCCATTGGCGCCGTCGGCGTGATCGCGACCGGTGGCCGCGGTTCACTGACCGGCGGGGGCTCGATCGCGCGCATCAACATCGAGGGCTTGATCCGCAGCGACCAGGAGCGTGTCGAGGCGCTGGAGCGGCTGGAGAAGTCGCGGGCTGCGGCGGTTATCGTGCACATCAACTCGCCGGGCGGCACCACCGCCGGCTCCGAGCAACTCTACGACGCATTGGTACGCCTGAAGGCCAAGAAGCCGCTGGTCGTGGTCGTCGAAGGGCTGGCCGCGTCGGGCGGCTATATCACGGCGATTGCGGCCGATCACATCATCGCCCAGCAGAGCTCGCTGGTTGGTTCGATCGGCGTCTTGTTCCAGTTTCCGAATTTCACCGAGCTTCTGAAAACCGTCGGCGTCAAGGTCGAGGAAGTGAAGTCTTCGCCGCTGAAAGCGGCACCCAACGGCTTTGAACCGACCAGCCCGGAAGCGCGCGCGGCGCTCGACGCGCTGGTGAAGGATTCCTACGCCTGGTTTCGCGGCCTCGTGAAAGAGCGCCGCGGCATGGACGACGCGCTGCTTGAAAAAGTCGCGGACGGACGGGTCTTCACCGGCCGTCAGGCGGTCGATCTGAAGCTGATCGACCAGCTCGGTGACGAGAAGGCCGCGGTCGCATGGCTGGTCGCCGAGAAGAAGATCAAGAGCGATCTGCCGGTGCGCGATTTCAAGCTGAGTCCGCGGTTCGGCGACCTGACTTTCCTCCGAACGGCGGCTTCCATTACACTCGATGCCCTCGGACTGGGCTCGGTGGCGCGCCAGATCGAGCAGGCCGGCGTGGCACAGGCGGTCGATCGCCTCGGACTCGACGGGATGCTGGCATTGTGGCGTCCCGCGGGGTCGAATTGAACCGCGCGGGCGCGTGCCTGGCGCCATTTCCCGCTGTGCTTGTATTGTCACAAACCCCCTTCGGGGGGTTTGTCACGTGCTTTCGCGTCGCCCAAATTTGATTTAGCGTCTTGACAGTTCAAGGCATTTTCACGGAAATGCATATCCGCCCGCTTCTGGATCCCAGTTTCGATGATCAAATCCGAACTCGTTCAGCGCATCGCAGAGCACAACCCGCATCTCTATCAGCGGGATGTGGAGAATATTGTGAATGCGATCCTCGATGAAATCGTCGCGGCTTTGGCGCGCGGCGACCGGGTCGAGCTGCGCGGTTTCGGCGCTTTCTCGGTAAAACATCGTCCGGCCCGGGCCGGCCGCAATCCGCGCACCGGCGCACATGTGCCGGTCGACCAGAAGAGCGTTCCGTTTTTCAAGACGGGCAAGGAGATGCGCGAGCGTCTGAACCGCGACAGCGGCTCGCCGGAAGCCGGCGCATAGGGCGTTTCCGGCGATCGGGTGCCGTGTTCCGGGACATCCTCCCGCCGATCTCCATCAAGACGAGAGATGGTCATGCGAAAATTTCTTTCGGCGCTGGTCGTCATTTTGCTGGGGCTGATCTTCATCATCTTCGCGGTCGCCAACCGTCATTTCGTGACGGTGTCGTTCGATCCCCTCAATTCCAGCGATCCGTCGGTCGCGGTGAAACTGCCGCTGTTCCTCGTCATCATCGTCGCGGCGATCGCCGGCGTCGTTGCCGGGGGTATGGCGACCTGGTTCCGCCAGGGCCGCTGGCGCCGGGCGGCACGCCAGCATGAGGCCGACGCCCGCCGGGCGCGGGCCGAAGCAACTGATTTGCGAGCGGCTGCCGTGGCTTCCCGGGGCGACCCACAGCGCCTGCCGGCGTTGACGCAGCGCGGCATTTACGGGGCTACCGGGCGAGACAAGCAGGGCGCGACGTTGTAGAACCCGCCCCGTCAGCTCCGTTACACCCCTGTTCTGGCGGCCCGAACCCGCGCCCGAGAGACCATGTCCCTGCTTGTCAAAATTTGCGGCCTGTCCACGCGCGAGACGCTCGACGTCGCGCTGCAGGCCGGCGCGGACATGGTGGGCTTTGTGTTCTTTCCGCCGTCGCCGCGGCACCTCGCTCTTGAGACGGCGCGCGAACTCGGCAAGCAGGCCAAGGGCCGCGCGATCAAGGTGGCGCTGACCGTCGATGCCGACGATGCGACGCTCGAAAACATCTTGGAGACGCTGCGGCCGGACATTTTGCAACTACACGGCAAGGAAACCATAGCCAGGCTCCGTGACATCAAGCAAAAATTCGGATTGCCGGTCATGAAGGTGCTGGCGGTCGAGACCGCAGCTGACCTTGCGCCGCTGCCGGGTCTTGCCACCGTCGCCGACCGCATCCTGTTCGACGCCCGCGCGCCCAAAGACGCCACCCGTCCGGGTGGGCTGGGCGCGGTGTTCGACTGGCACCTGCTGGAAAAGCTCGATCTCAAATTGCCGTTCATGGTCTCGGGCGGGCTCAATGCCGACAACGTCGCCGAGGCCGTCCGCGCCACCCGCGCCGGCGGCGTCGACGTGTCCTCGGGCGTCGAGAGTTCGCCCGGCATCAAGGATCCCGAGATGATCCGCGCCTTTATTCGCGCCGCGCGCGCCACCGAAGAACTGATGGTTCGATGAATCCAAACCTCCCCAATTCCTTCCGCAGCGGCCCCGACGAGCGCGGGCATTTCGGCATTTTCGGCGGACGCTTTGTCGCCGAAACGCTGATGCCGCTGATCCTCGACCTTGAAAAAGCCTACGCTGACGCCAAGGTCGATCCGGCGTTCCAGGCCGAAATGAACGGCTATCTGAAAGACTACGTCGGCCGGCCGTCGCCGCTGTATTTCGCCGAGCGCCTGACCGAGCATCTCGGCGGCGCAAAAATCTATTTCAAGCGCGAGGAGCTCAATCATACCGGCTCGCACAAGGTCAACAATGTGCTCGGCCAGATCATGGTCGCGCGCCGGATGGGCAAGAAGCGCATCATCGCCGAGACCGGCGCCGGCCAGCACGGCGTCGCGACCGCGACGCTGTGCGCGCGGTTCGGGCTCGACTGCGTGGTCTATATGGGCGCGGTCGACGTCGAGCGGCAGCAGCCCAACGTGATCCGCATGGAGATGCTGGGCGCCAAGGTGATCCCGGTTCAATCCGGATCGCGCACGCTGAAAGACGCGATGAACGACGCGCTGCGCGACTGGGTCACCAACGTGCACAACACGTTCTACTGTATCGGCACGGTCGCAGGCCCGCATCCCTATCCGATGATGGTGCGCGACTTCCAGTCGATCATCGGCATCGAGACCCGCCAGCAGATGCAGGAGGCCGAAGGCCGCCTGCCGGATTCGCTGGTGGCCTGCATCGGCGGCGGCTCCAACGCGATGGGGCTGTTCCATCCGTTCCTCGACGACCCCTCGGTCGAGATTTTTGGCGTCGAAGCGGCTGGCCATGGACTGACACAACTGCACGCCGCCTCGATCGCCGGCGGCCGGCCCGGCGTGCTGCACGGCAACCGCACCTATTTGCTGATGGACGATGACGGCCAGATCCAGGACGCGCATTCGATCTCGGCGGGGCTGGATTATCCCGGCATCGGCCCGGAGCATTCCTGGCTGCACGAGACCGGGCGCGTGACGTATCTCTCCGCAACCGACGATGAAGCGCTGGCGGCGTTCCAATTGCTGTCGCGCCTGGAAGGCATCATCCCGGCGCTGGAGCCGGCGCATGCCATCGCCAAGGTGATGGACCTCGCGCCGAAGCGGCCAAAAGATCATCTGATGGTGATCAATCTCTCCGGCCGCGGCGACAAGGACGTGCCGCAGGTCGGCGATATCCTGAAGGGCAAGAAGAAGTGACCACCCGCATCGACGCACGCTTTGCCGAACTCGCCAAACAGGGCCGCGCGGCCTTCGTCACCTATGTGATGGGCGGCGATCCCGATCCAAAGACCTCGCTCGACATCATCAAGGCGCTGCCGAAGGCCGGCGCCGACATGATCGAGCTCGGCATGCCCTTCACCGATCCGATGGCCGATGGCCCGTCGATTCAGGCGGCGGGCTTGCGCGCGCTGAAGGCCGGCATGACCTTGAAGAAGACGCTGGAGTTGGTGCGCGGTTTTCGCAAGGACGACGACGTTACGCCGCTGGTGCTGATGGGCTACTACAATCCGATCTACATCTACGGCGTCGACAAATTCCTCGCCGATGCGAAAAGCGCCGGCGTCGATGGTCTGATCATCGTCGATCTGCCGCCGGAGGAAGACACCGAATTGTGCCTGCCGGCGATGAAGGCCGGGCTCAACTTCATCCGTCTGGCGACACCGACCACCGACGACAAGCGGCTGCCCGCGGTGCTCGCGAATACGTCGGGCTTCGTCTATTACGTCTCGATCACCGGCATCACCGGCAGCGCCAGCGCCGATTCCGACGTGGTCGGCGAGGCCGTCGCGCGCATCAAGCGGCACACCAAGCTGCCGGTTTGCGTCGGCTTCGGCATCCGCACGCCGGAAGCGGCGCGCGCGATCGCCGAACATGCCGATGGCGCCGTGGTCGGCACCGCGCTGGTCGATGCCTTGAAGGGCAGCCTCGATGCCGAGGATCGCGCGACCGCCAAAACCGTACCCGCTGTGGCCGATCTGGTAGCCTCGCTGGCGCAGGGCGTCCGGGGCGCCAAACAGGCCGCGGAATAAGCCACAATTGCGGGAGATAGCCGCCCGACGGCGGCTTGCCGGGCTCGGTCCGGGCCGCCATATAATGCAGCTAATGCGTCATTTCGGAGCGAACCATGAATTGGCTCACCAACGTCGTCCGGCCGAAAATCCGCAGCATCCTGCGTCGCGAGACGCCGGAGAATTTGTGGATCAAATGCCCGGATTCCGGGCAGCTGGTGTTCTACAAGGACGTCGAGGCCAATCAGTTCGTGATTCCCGGCTCGAACTACCACATGCGCATGGGCGCGGCGGCGCGGCTGAAATCGGTGTTCGACAACGAGACCTGGTACGACATCGCGCTGCCGGACGTGACCGCCGATCCGCTGAAATTCCGCGACGAGCGCAAATATGCCGACCGCATCAAGGATGCCCGCGCCAAGACCGGCATGAACGACGCCATCAAGGTCGGCTACGGCAAGCTCGAAGGCGCCGGCGTCGTCGTCGCGGTGCAGGATTTCGATTTCATGGGCGGCTCGCTCGGCATGGCCGCGGGCGAAGCGATCGTGCGCGGGCATGGAGCTCGCGGTGGAGAAGAAATCGCCGTTCATCGTGTTCGCCGCTTCCGGCGGCGCACGGATGCAGGAAGGCATTCTGTCGCTGATGCAGATGCCGCGCACCACCGTCGGCGTGCAGATGCTGCGCGAGGCAAAACTGCCCTACATCGTGGTGCTGACCAATCCGACCACCGGCGGCGTCACCGCGTCCTACGCCATGCTGGGCGATGTGCAGATCGCCGAGCCCGGCGCGCTGATCGGCTTTGCCGGCGCCCGCGTGATCGAGCAGACCATCCGCGAGAAATTGCCGGAAGGGTTCCAGCGCGCCGAATATCTGCGCGACCACGGCATGGTCGACATGGTGGTGCATCGCCACGAGATGCGCCCGACGCTGGCGCGGCTCTGCCGCTTGCTGACGAAATCGCCGGCGCCGGAAACCGTCTCAAAGCCGGCGCCGCAAATTACCGACCCGGCCCAGATCGTGCAGGCGCCGGATTCGGTGCCGGCAGCGCCCCACGCGTGAACGCACCTGCGGCCAAACCACAGCCGTCGCTCGGCGAATTGATCGCGCGGCTGTCCGCGCTGCATCCCAAGCGCATCGATCTCAGCCTCGATCGCATGCATCGGCTGCTGGCGCGGCTCGATCATCCCGAACGCAAACTGCCGCCGGTGATTCATGTCGCCGGCACCAATGGCAAGGGATCGACCATCGCCTATCTGCGCGCGATCCTCGAAGCCGCCGGCCTGCGCGTCCATGTCTACACGTCGCCCTATCTGGTGCGGATCAACGAGTGCTTCGCTCGGCCTCGCCGGCGGCGTGCTGGTCGGCGACGACGAATTGCGCGCCGTGCTTGAACATTGCGAGCGGGCCAATGCGGGCGAACCGATCACGATTTTCGAGATCGAAACCGCGGCGGCATTTTGCCTGTTCGCGAAGGCATCCAGCCGATGTGGTGCTGCTCGAAGTCGGTCTCGGCGGACGGCTCGACGCCACCAATGTGGTCGACGCGCCGCTGGCGACCGTGATCTCCCCGGTCAGCATGGACCACACCGAGTTTCTCGGCGACACCCTGACTGCGATCGCCGGCGAGAAGGCCGCGATCATCAAGCGCGGCGTGCCGGTGGTTTGCGCGGAACAGTCGCCCGAGGCGATGGCTGTGATCGAGGCGCAGGCGGGCCGCATGCGCGCGCCGTTGCACGCGGCCGGGCAGCAATGGCATGTCGGCGTCGAGCGCGGCCGGCTGGTCTATCAGGACGAGCGCGGCCTGATGGATCTCGCCGCGCCAAAGCTGTTCGGGCGGCATCAGTTCGACAATGCCGGGACTGGCGATTGCGACGTTGCGGGCGATCGATGCGTTCAAGATCGGGATGCCCGCGTTCGAGGCCGGCATCGTCAGCGCCGAATGGCCGGCGCGGATGCAGCGCCTGACGTCGGGCGCGCTGGTCGATCAGGGGCCGAAGGGCTTGCGAGATCTGGCTCGACGGCGGGCACAATGCCGAGGGCGGCCGCGTCGCCGCGGCGGCGCTCGGCGATCTCGAGGAGCGGGTGTCGCGTCCGCTGGTGGTGATCGCGGGCATGATGGCCAACAAGGATGCGGGCGGTTTTCTCGCCAATTTCGCCGGACTGACCCGTCACATCATCGCGGTGCCGATACCGGATCGCGACAACGCGATGCCGACCGACCGGTTGGCCGACGCCGCGCGCGCGCTCGGCATGCGCGTGGAGATCGCCGCCAGCGTCGAAGCGGCACTGCGGACGCTGTCGCGCCTCGCCTATGAGGTGCCGCCGCGGATCCTGATCACGGGCTCGCTGTATCTTGCCGGTCATGTGCTGGCGATCAATGGCACGCCGCCTGCATAGATCAGGGAATGACAATACGTTTTGCCGCGATTGCCGATGTTCACGGAAACTATCTCGCGCTGGAAGCGGTTATCGCCGATATCCGCGCGCAAGGGATCGACGACATCGTCAATCTCGGCGATATGGCGAGCGGCCCGCTCGACGCGCGGCGGACGATGGACGCGCTGATGGCGCTCGATGCCGTTCACGTGCTCGGCAATCATGACCGCTATCTGATCGACCGGCCGCCGGAGAAGATGGGGTCATGGGACCGACCGGCGCATGCGCAACTCGACAACAGGCATCTCGATTGGCTGCGCACGGTGCCGCCGACACGGGTGTTTCGCGATCAGGTCTTTCTCTGTCACGCGACACCCGCGCATGACGAGGTCTATTGGCTGGACACGGTTCTGGCCCGATGGCACCGTGCGGATGTCGCCGCTCGAAGCGATCGAGCGAGAGGCCAAAGGGATCGCGCAGTCGCTGATCCTGTGCGGCCACACTCATCTCGCGCGCGCAGTGCAGCTTCGCGACGGGCGCCTGATCGTCAATCCCGGCAGCGTCGGCTCGCCCGGCTATCGCGATACCCATCCGTTTCCGCATGTCATCGAAGCCGGCACGCCGGACGCGCGCTACGCGATCCTGGAACTGGTCGGGGGCAGTTGGCGCGTGACGTTCCGGCACGTGCCGTATGATCACGACGCGATGGCGGCGCTGGCGCGCCAAAACGGCCAGCCTGAACTGGCGTCGGCGCTGGCGACGGGCTGGATACGCTGAAAAACAAAACGGCCGGCGATTCGCCGGCCGTCATACCAATCACAGTGCGAAGCGGATCACACCGCCGCAGTGATCCACTGCTGCAGCTTCTGCTTCGGCGCGGCGCCGACCTGGCGCGAGGCCATCTCGCCGCCCTTGAAGATCATCAGGGTCGGGATCGACATCACGCCGTATTTCGAGGCCGTCTTCGGGCTCTCGTCGACGTTGAGCTTCACGATCTTGACCTTGTCGCCCATCGCGCCGGAAATCTCGTCGAGCGCGGGCGCGATCATGCGGCAGGGGCCGCACCATTCGGCCCAGAAATCGACCACGACCGGGCCGGTCGCCTTGAGCACTTCGGCTTCGAAATCGGCGTCAGAAACCTTGCCAACGGCCATGGGAGTACCTCGTTCGGTTGAAAGATTAGGGGCGCGGCGGAGAATCGCGCCTGAGATGATGGGTCAAACCTATGAACGCGATCTTGCCGGGTCAAGCGCGGTCACGCCGAGATGATGGATGCCAGCTCCGCGTCCAGCGCAGGGGCGGAAATCTCCATCAATTCAGGCGTTTCGGTCCAAAGCAGCGCGGCACGGACCGGCCGCTGGGGATAAAGCTTGCGCAGCACCGCCCGGTACAGCGCGAGCTGGCGGACATAGCCCCGGGGCGCCTCCGCCGGCAGCGCCGGCGGGGCGTGGTTGGTCTTGAAATCGACGATCAGGACCTCATCCGGCGTCACCACCAGCCGGTCGATCTGCCCGGAAACCAGCGCGGGCGGCTGTCCCGGCCGCTCCAGCCGCCCGACGATCGAGACCTCGGCGCGGCTGCCGGGCGCGAATACCGGCGCAAAGCGCGGATCCGCGATCAGGGCCAGCGCCCTTTCCGCCAGCGTCTCGCGTTCGTCCTCGGTCCAGCCATCCGCATTGCGGGCGAGATAGGCCAGCGCGGCGTCGCGGCGGCGCTCGGCGGCGATGTCGGGCAGCGATTGCAGCAGCCGGTGCACCAGCGTGCCGCGCTGCAGCGCGCGGGCGCGCAGCGCGATCGATTCGCCGGTCCGAACCGGATGGCCGTCGTCGTCGGCGGGATCGGACGGGCGCAACAGGCTGTCCGGCGGCCGTCTCCGGCGGCGCCGGCGTGCGCAGCCAGGCCGGCAGCGCGACTGGCAGCGCGCGGCTGCCGGAGCGCGCGGACGCCGTGCCGGAGGTCAGCGACCTCCTCAGCCCGCGCGTAGCGCTTCACCACGCCAGTCGGCGTTTCGAGCTCCTGCAGCTGCAGTCCGGAATTGGCGAGGCCCTTGGCGATCAGGTCGTACCAGGAGAACTTCCGCACCGTGTTCATGTTGCCGGGCATGCAGCCGCCGACGATCAGCCGGTCGGCCGCGCGCGTCATCGCCACATAGAGCAGCCGGCGATATTCGTCCTCGGTGTCGCCGAGCATCGCCGTGCGCGCGGCGGCGACGGCCGGCGGGATCGTCGGCCTTCCGGCCGGCCCAGACCACGACGCCGGGCGCATGCGGCCCGGCATTGCCCTGCGGCAGATGGATCAGCTTCAGCCGCTGCGTGTCCGACGGCGAGGACGTGGTGTCGACCAGGAACACGACGGAGCGCCTCCAGTCCCTTGGCGCCGTGCACGGTCATGACGCGGACTTCGTCGCGCGAGATTTCCATGTCGCGCTTCACCTCGGTGTCGGCGGCGCGCAGCCACGCCATGAAGCCCTGCAGCGAGGCCGGCGCCTTGCGCTCGTAGCTCAGCGCCAGTTCGAGAAATTCGTCGAGCGCGTCGTTGGCCTCATGGCCCGAGCCGCCGCAGGATGCGCGCGCGGCCGCCGTCGCCGCCGAGCAGCCAGGCGTAGAACGCAAACGGCGTTTCGCTGGACGACGCGGCGCTCGCATTGCTTCGAGCCGCCGCAGCGCATCGCTGAACTGGCCGTCGGTCGCCGCATGCGCGGTCAGCGCCTCGCGCAGCGATCCCTTGCGCTGCCAGCGCCAGCTTGAACAGATCGTCGTCGTCGAGGCCGAACAGCGGGCTCTTCAGCGCCACCGCGAGCGCCAGATCGTCCTGCGGCAGCAGCAGCGCGTCGGCGAGATTCATCAGGTCGATGATCGCGATGTGCTCGGTCAGCTTGAGCCGGTCGGCGCCGGCGACCGGAATATTGGCGTGCTTCAGCGCCTGGATCACGGCGTCGAAGGCGTTGCCGCGCCGCCGCACCAGCACCAGCATGTCGCCATAGCGCAGCGGCCGGCGGTCGCCGGTGCTGCCGGTCATGGTGCCGCCTTCGATCAGCGACTTGATCTCGGCCTGGATGCGCCGGGCGAGCTTCACTTCGGGGCTGGTCACCGAGACGCCGTCGAACGGCGCGCGCCAGCCCTCGATGTCCTGCTTGTCGTCGGCTTCCGCAGCTCCCAGAGATCGATCAGGCTCGGGCCCGGCGTCGGCGAGCGCAGTTGTGGATCGGGATAGCCGATCTCGACCGAATGGATGCTGCGGTAGATCGTCCTCGTCGCGAAACACATGGTCGACCGATTGCAGGATCGCCGGTCCCGAGCGGAACGAATAGGTGAACGAGACCGGATCGAATTTCAGTCCGGCATCCTCGAACTTGCTTCTGCAGCCCGCGGCGGCGCAGGTCGAATTCGCGCGGCGCGGCGCCCTGAAACGAAAAGATCGACTGCTTCTCGTCGCCGACCGCGAAGATCGTGCGCATGACGCCGTCGCGCGCGCCGGCGCCGGAGGTGAATTCCGAGATGATGTGCGCGACGATGTCCCATTGCCGCGGGCTGGTGTCCTGCGCCTCGTCGATCAGCACGTGATCGACGCCGCGGTCGAGCTTGTAATGCACCCAGCCGGAGGAGACGCGGTCCAGCATCGCCAGCGTCTTGTCGATCAGGTCGTCATAGTCGAGCAGGCCGCGTTCCTGCTTCTCGCGCCGGTAGTTCGCCGCGGCCGCGGTCGCGATATGCAGCAGCGCCTCGGTGCGGTCGCGGGTCGTCACCGCGCGGCGGCGCTCGATCAGGGGGCCGAGACGGCTGATTTCGGCTTCGAACAGACGGCCGACTGCCGGATTGTTCTCGAGCAAAGTTCTTGGTCACCACCGATTTGCGCGGCGTCGCGCGTCGTCGGTGAGGAACACGCCGAGATATTCGTCGACCTGCGCGCTGCCGGTCAAGACCAGCGCGTCGCGCAGCCGTGCGGCCTGGTCCTGGTCGGTCTTGCTGCCGGTATCGAGCACGAGCGCGATGTCCTCCCAGCGCGATCGCGGCAGGTTCGGCCCGTCGACGATCTCGCGCTCGACATCCTCGATGCGGTCGTCCGCGGCAACGCCGAGCGCCGCGGACATTTGCGCCGCCGCCGCATCGGCGCTGCCGGCGGCATCGGTCCAGGCCATGAAGTGATCGCGGCTGAGGCAGGCCTCGCGCACCACGTCCTTGAAGGTGACGTCGGCGGCGCTCGCCATCGCGATCATCAGCGCGCGGCCGGTGGCGCTGTCGGGATCGCGCGAGGCCTCCAGCAGCACCGCGAGATTGGCGCGCTCCATCATCTCGGTCTGGTCGCGGTCGTCGAGCACGGCGAAGCGCGCCGGCACATTGGCCTCGAACGGAAACTGCTGCAGCAGCCGGGTGCACAGCGCGTGGATGGTCTGCACCTTCAGCCCGCCCGGCGTCTCCAGCGCGCAGGCAAACAGTTTTCGCGCGGCTTCCGGAGTTTTGCGCTGGGGTTGCGATGCCGGCCTCGCCGATCGCGGCATCGAGCGCCTCATCGTCGAGCGTGACCCAATGGCCAAGCGTCGAAAATACCCGCTCCGCCATGTTGGCGGCGGCGGCCTTGGTGAAGGTGATGCAGAGGATCTTCTCCGGCGGCACGCCCGACAGCAACAGCCGGATCACCCGCTGCACCAGCACATGGGTCTTGCCCGAGCCGGCGTTGGCCGAGACGAACGCCGAAGCCGCCGGATCGGACGCGCGCGCCTGGGTGGCGCGAACGGCATCGGGAATGGCGCGGGGTGCCTTCACCATTCCTCGATCCCCAGGCCGCCGGCCGCCGACCATTCCTTGATGCGGGCGAGATCGTCGTAGGTACCGTAGCGGTTCGTCCACATCGACAGGTTCAGCGAAGTGTAGGCCTGGTCCTCGTCCTCGAATTTGCGGATCAGTTTTTCAAGTTCCAGCCGTGCGTAGTCGGCCGCCTCGTCGGGCGGCTGCGGCGTATCGCTCTGCTTGATCTTCAGCTCCAGCGTTCTCTGCTCGCCCGGCGGGTTGTTGCCGCTGAGCCGGACATAGACGAGTTCGCGAACCGAGGAATCCGCCGGGATGCCCTCAAAGCCGCCCTCGCGCAGGATCGCCGCTTCCAGCGTCAGCTGCGGCGACAGGCCCATCCGCACCTGCTTGCCGGTCGGCGGCTGCCCGGTCTTGTAGTCGAGGATGGCAAAACGGCCGTCATGGCGGCGTTCGATGCGGTCGGCGCGCGCCGAGAGGATGAAGGTGCGCTCGTTGTCGAGCGGGATTCCGATCTCGCCCCGGATCTCGGCGTCGATCGCATCGATCGTGCCGCGCCGCGCGATTTCCCAATCGGCAAACCAGGCTGCGATGCGCTGAAAGCGCGGCCACCACAGCGCGCGCGCCTCCGGCCGCTCCATCAGCGGCGCGAAATATTTTTCGCCGATGCCGCGCAGCGCCCGCACCGGATCGTCCGGCAGCGCGTTCGGCAAAGGTTTCGGTGAATTCGCCGAGCGCATCGTGGATCGCCGAGCCGCGATCGGCGGCCGACAGCGGCATGTCGACGGGATCGAGCGGGTCGAGCCGCAGAATATATTTTGCATAGATCGTATAGGGATCGCGCAGCCAGTCCTCGATCGCGGTCACCGACAGTTTCAGCGGCCTCGTCTCGCGCGGCGGCTTTGGCGCGGGCTGCTGGATCGGTTCGACCTTCGCGGGCTGGTCCAGTTCGCCGGCGAAGCGGACATAGTTTTCGCCCGCGCGCCTCGCGGCGTTCCAGCGATCCTCGCCCGCGACCGCTTCCAGCCGGTGCAGGAAGCGCGATGCCACCGCCGGCGCGCCGCCGACTTTGGCGGCATGGGTGAGGATCACGTCGTCGTGGCCGAGCAGTTGCGCGAAATCGTGCGCGGAAAGGCCGATGCGCCGCTCCGGCAGATCGAGGCCGAGTTCGTGCCGCATCGGCCGGCTCAGCCAGGGATCGATGCGCGGCGCCGGCGGCCAGACGCCCTCGACCAGTCCGCCGAGGATGACGCGATCGGATTCCGTCAAGCGGGCTTCGAGCTGGCCGTAGATTTGCAGCTGCGCGCTGGCCGATTCCGGCCGCCGCACCATGCGGTCGGCAAACGCGGTCTGGAACACTTCGGGATAATCGCCGAGCTGGACCATTAGGCCGCTTGGCCTGTCATCGCCGAGCAGATCGTCGAAGGCCGCGGCCAGCGCCGATCCCTGACCGGCCTCGAAGACGAGCGCAACGCCGTTCTGATCGCACGACAGCTCGATCAGCACCTCGCGATGGCGCCGCGCGAGTTCGGCGAAGTCTTAGGGCTTCGATGAACCAGAGCTTTCGAGCGGCAAGAGCGCCTTCTGCAAGGCCGCGATCAGCGCCTGGGCCTGATCGAGCTCTTCATCCCTCAGTCTGGCGCGCTGCTCGGCGCGGTGAAGCGAGGAGGTTTCGCCGCTGTTGAGCTTTCGCAGTTCGGCGCGGAAGCGATCGAAGTCGCGCGCGAGGCCGCCGCTTCCCGCCTGCGGCCGTGTGCCGCGCAGCAGCGCCAGTTCGAGCACTTCGATCGCGCGCCGGAACGCGCCCTGCGCGCCGCCGAGCCGGAACAGCGGATGTTTTAGCAGCGCCAGCAGGGTCGGCGGCTCCAGCCCCTTTGCCGCCGCCTCGGCGGTCAGCCGCGCAAAAATGCCGGCCGGCGTGTCCATCAGCGCATCGCCGCCGGAAGTCGTCGAATTCGAGATTCCAGCGCGTCAGCGCGGCCATCACCCGCCGCGCCAGCGCGCGATCCGGCGTCACCAGCGCGGCCGACTTGTCCGAGATGCCGCGCCTCGCGCATCGCGACCGCGATCGCCAGCGCCTCCATCTCGGGATTGGGCGCCGCGACGACGGCGAGGTTGCTCATGCCGCCCGAAATCTTTGCAGCGATCTCCGGCTGCTCCAGCCGGTCATGCCATTGTGCGGTCGCGGTCGACGGCCGCATCGTTTCGGACACCAGCACGTCGCGCCCGCGCGGCGCAGGTTCGCCCAGGATATCGACGTCGCCGCGCTTGATGCCGAAGCGGTCCAGCAGTCCCTGCATGGCGTATTGCGGATGGTTCGAGGCCGGCGGCGTGGTGAATTTGCCTTGGCGCGTCGCGGATGCCGCCGATGGTTTGCCAGGCGTCGTCGTCGAGATCGGTATCGAGCCCGGGCAGCACCACCGCGCCTTGCTTGAGGCGAGCTACCGCATGCAGGAATTTTGCGGTCGCCGGCATCGAACCGGTCGAACCCGCCGCGATCACCGGACCGTCGTGATGCGCGGTCAGCCGCGCGGCTTCCGCCTCGATCAGGAGATCGCGCCGCGCCGCCGGCTCGATTCGGCCGATTTCCTTCAAGTGATTCGGCCATGCCTTGCGGGCGATGCGCAGGAAATCCAGCGAGTGCTGCCAATATTTGTCGAGCTGATCGGGCACCAGTTTGTCGAGCGCGTCCCAGGCGACGCCGCGCGTGACCATGTCGTCCATCAGCCGCGCCAGATCGCCGGCCAGCGCCAGCGTCGAGGCCGGGCCGCCGACCACCAGCGGCGCCAACACCGGGCCCTTGGCCCAGGCCGCGACCAGATGCGCCAGCGTCAGCCGGCGCTCGAGTTCGCCGAGCCGGGGCGGAATCTCCAGCGGCGCTGTCCCGCCATATTGTTCGGCGCCTTCCGCGAACGCCAGTTCGTCTTCGTCGATGTCGCCGAGCGCGACGATGCGCGGCAGTATCGCGGCGTCGACGTCGAGCACGTCGAGAAAGATTTCACGCGCCAGCCGTCCCGCGCGCCGCGTCGGCAGATAGAGCGTCGCTTGCGCCAGCTTCAACGGATTGCTGCGCGCCTCGAATCCGTCGACCAGCCGGCCATCGACCAACGCGGCAACGACGGTGCGCAAGAACGGCACGGAGACTGGAACGCTGAAAACGCGCATGGGCTTCCTGATTCGAGGGTCAGGGGGCCAATATAGGGAGCGAATGCCGATTGGTCATGGGTGCTCGACGGTCACCCACCACTCTCCACGTCGTCCCGGCCTTGAGCCGGGACCCATAGCCACCGATGTTGATTGTGGGAACGACTGGAGCGCCAGCTCGCATAACCACGAAAGCCTGTGGTTACGGGTCCCGGCTCAAGGCCGGGACGACGATAAGCGGTGAACCAACCTACGCCACGCTTTCCAGAAACGCCTCTTCCGCGGCCTCGACCGCGTCGGGGGTTCCGACATGCATCCACACGCCGTCGAGCCGCAGGCCGAACAGCCGTTCCTGCTCATTGGCGCGGTCGAACATCTTTGTCAGCGAAAACTCGCCTTCGGGCGCATCCGCAAAAATCGACGGCGACATGATCGCCGCACCCGCATAGACGAACGGCACCACCTGATGCTCTTTCCGTTTGCGCAGCGCGCCGTCCGCCAGCATCCCGTAATCGCCGCGACCGCTATAGCCGATGCTGCTCGTCGTCGGCGCCATCAAGAGCAGGATATCCATGCGTTCGGGATCGAAGGCTTCGGCAAGCCGCGCCAGATTGGGCCGCACGCCGTCGATCCACATGGTGTCGGCATTGACATGAAAAAACGGTGCGTGACCGAGCAGCGGCAGCGCCTTGACGACGGCGCCGCCGGTGCCGAGCACCAAGTCGCGCTCATCGGAGATGATGACGCGCGGCCGGCTGCGGGCTGCGACGTGCTCGATGATCTGGTCGGGCAGATAGTGCACATTGACCACGGCTTCGGTGACGCCGGCGCCCGCAAGCTTGTCCAGCACATGGTCGAGCAGCGGCTGGCCTGCCACACGTATCAGCGGTTTCGGCATGTGGTCGGTCAAGGGGCGCATGCGCACGCCGAGACCGGCGGCGAGGACCATGGCTTTGGCAGGCGTGACGAGCATTTGGGGGATTTCTCGAACCGTTTAATTCTGTGCGCCGCGGATCATATCACGGCGATTCGGCTGAACCAGCGACTCTGAGGCCATAGTCATCGGACATGACGGCCGTACGACGGCAGCCGGCGATCCAGGATTCAGGCTTCCGTGGCCTGCTCGGCGCTGCGCTTGCCTTTCTTCTTCTTGTCGCCTTGTTTCAGGAAATTGACGCCGATCTGATCGCCATTGACCCAGGCCAGCTCGCAGCGGCGATAGGCGAGGCCCGTGGACGACAGCAGCAGGAAGAATTCCTTCAGGTGAAGGCCTTCGACCGAGCCCTCGACTGTGAGCTTGGCGCCGGTCTCGGAGACGTCCTCCATCACGCAATCGCGCCGCCAGGTGCCGTCGATACCCATCATGTGCGCCGTGAAACCGCGTTCGAATGTGACGCGGTCACCCTTGCGCCGTTCCGCAGCCGCCATGGTCGTGTTTTCCTGCTTCCAAGACAGCCGCCTCCCTCGCGCGGAGTACAGCCTGCTCCAGATTAAAGGCAGTCCGGCTAACAACTGGTAAATCAGGTAACCGGCGGGGGGACGTGGGCTTCGTACCATTCGCGAAAGCCCGAGAGGGCCGGGTGGGCCAATGACCTGTTCAAATAGGTCCAGATCCGGGGCTGGTGAGGCAGATATTGCGGCTTGCCGTCGCGCCGGTTGAGCCGCGCAAAGGTGCCGAGCAGGCGGGTGTTCCGCTGCGCCGACATGATCGCGTAAAGCTCGGCGAACTGGGCCGGATCGAAGTTCTGGTCGGCGCTGCGCCGTGCCTTGATGTATCGGGTCAATAGCGCAAGTTCGAGCTGCTCGGGAACGTCGATCCGCGCGTCCTGAAGCAGCGACACCAGGTCGTAGGCGGCAGGTCCGAGCACGGTGTCCTGGAAGTCGATGATTCCGACGCTCAATATCCCGGAGCGCTCGCCGAGCCAGATGATGTTGGGCGAATGGAAGTCCCGCATCACCCAGGTCCGGGGCGCAGCCGCGGGCCTCGCCAGCAGCTGGCGCCACATCGCGAAAAATTCGGCGCGCAATTCGGGGCTCGGCTCGGCGCCGCGATCGGGCATGTACCATTCGAGCATCAGCCCGGCCTCGACCAGCCAGGCGTCGATGTCGAACACCGGGATGGTGTAGGTTTGCTGCGGCGTCAGCAGCAGGATGTCGGGCAATCGCTCGCGATGCAGCGCCGCCAGCATGTCGGTTGCGGCCTCATAACGCTCCGCGATCGGCCGCGGCGGATCGCCTTCGATGATGCCGGCATGGCCAAAATCCTCGGTGATCAGAAAACCCTGATCGAGGTCGGCGTGACGGATGGCGGGCGCGGAAAAGCCGCGTTCGCGCAGGCCGCCCGCGATGGCGACGAACGGCTTGACGTTTTCGGCGAGATGAACCGCCGCGCTGTAGGATCTGCCGTCATAGATCGCCGGCCCATCCGGACGCTGCGGCGAATTCATCAGGATCTCCGAGCCATCGTCGCGGATCAGCCGCGCATAGGAACGCGTCGAGGCGTCGCCGGGCATGCGCTGGCGTCCGGCGTCCATGGCGCCCGCGCTGTCGAGAAATGCGCGCAGCGCGCCGAGCCGTGCGACCTGTGCCGCCGCCTTGCCGTAGCCGGTGATTTCAGCGGCGCGCGCCGAAGATCCGAACGCGGGACGATGCGCTGAAGGCGATGTCGATGCGATCTTCCGGCAGCGCGCCCTCGGCGCGCTCCGGCCATTCGATCAGCGCCAGCGTGCCCTCGGGCAGCGGCGACAGCCCAATCTCTTCCAGCTCGCTCGCGTCGTTGATGCGGTAGAGGTCGGCGTGGATCAGCGGAAACGGCGACAGATCGTAGCTTTGCGCCAGCGTGAAGGTCGGGCTCGGCACCTCCAGCGCGTCGTCGCCGGCGAGGTAGCGGATCATCGCGCGCGCCGCCGCGGTCTTGCCGGCGCCGAGATCGCCCGAAAGCGTGATCACATCGCCGGCGCCGACCAGCAGCGCGAGGTCGGCCATCAGATGCGCAGTCGCCGTCTCGTTCGCCAGCGCCACCGAGAATGTCGCAGGCTCTGTCATTCGGCGGCGTTGCGATGCGCGTTCTGGTCGATCGGAAAGTCGCACGTCACCGACGTGCCCTTGCCGACCGCCGAATCGACCCGCACCTTGCCGCCGTGCAGTTCGACAAAGGAGCGTACCAGCGACAGGCCGAGCCCGGCGCCGCGGTGCCGCGAGCCGTCGGTATGGCTCTCGAACCAGTCGAACACCTTGTCTTTCACCTCGGCCGGAATGCCGGGGCCGGAATCGGTCACGGTGAAAACGACGCGGTGCTCGGCTCGCCTGGCGCTGATGGTGACGGCTGCGTCGTGCGGCGAGAAACCGACGGCGTTGGCCAGGAGATTATAGAGCACCTGAACCACGCGGCGTTCGTCGCCGGTGAAATCGCCGATCTCGGGATCGATGTCGACCTTGAGTTGGATACGATCGGTCGCAAGCCGGTCCTGGATGCCTTCGGCGGCGGCTTCGATGGCTTTTGCGATATTGACCGGGCCGAGTTCGAGCTTCATGGCGCCGGCGTCGATGGTGGCGAGGTCGAGAATGTTGTTGGTGAGCGCGAGCAGCGCGTTGGTCGATTTGGTGACGTAGTCGAGATACTCGGCCTGCTTGGCCGTCAGCGGGCCGGTGGAGGGGTCGCTCAGGAAATGCGCGAAGCCGATGATGGTGGTGAGCGGCGCGCGCAGTTCGTAGGAGACGTGGTGGACGAAATCCACCTTCATCTGGTCGGCGGCCTCGAGCGCTTCGTTGCGCTCGCGCAACGCGCGCTCGACATTCTCGGTGTCGGAGATGTCCTGGAAGGTCAGCATGGTGGCGCCGTCGGGCAGCGGCATGGTCGTGCAGTCCAGCACGCTGCCGTCCTTGCGCTCCAGCTTCAGCGCCACCTGGGCTCGGTTTTCGATCGCGGTGATCGCCTCGCGCAGGGTTCGCCACGTCAGCGCGTCGTCGAACAGCGGCTTGCACCAGGTTTCCACGGTCTCGATATGCGGCTGTTCGCGCAGCGCCTCGGGCGACAGCTTCCACATCTTGCGCGAACGCCGGATTGAACAATTGCACGCGGCCGTTGCTGCCGAACACCGCGACCGCTTCGTTGAGATTGTCGAGCGTCTCGCGCTGGGTGCGGGCCAACCCGTCGAGCCGCCGCGCCAGATCGAGACTTTCGGTGACGTTGTCGAACAGATAGGTGACGCCGCCTTCGAGGTTCGGCGTGGTGACGACGCTCAGGGCGCGGCCGTCCGGCAGGAACCAGGTGTAGGTCTCGGATTCGACGGCGCGATAGGCCTCGTGCAGCTTGGCCTTCCAGGCCCGGAAATCCGGCTGTTCCGGCAGCTTGCGCGTGGCGCGCAGCCGGTCGAGCACGCTGGAATCGTCGGGGTTGAAGTCGAGGAACGCCTGGTCGAGGCCCCACAGCCGCCGGTAGGATTCGTTGTAAAAGGCGAGCCGCCGCTGGGCATCGAATACCGCAACCCCTGACGACAATTGGTCGAGGGTGCGGCGATGCGCCTCCGCCATCCGCTCCATCGCGGCGCGCAACGCGGTCGCCTCGCTAGCGTCGATGGCGATCCCGGCGCTGCCGCCGCCGAGCTTCAGCGCCTGGATGTCATAGATACGCCGCTCGCCGCCGACCACGATCGGGAACCGGGCGGAAAAGCTGGTATTGTCGTTCAGCGCCCGGCTCATCTCGGTGCGCTGGTCGGTTTCGAGCAGTTCGAGATTGCGGTGGATGGCATCCGCGACGCTGGCGCCCTCTGTCGCCCGCACATAGGCGGTATTGGCATAGCGCAGGTCGCCTTGGGCGCTCCTGGCCCAGATCGGCCAGGGTGCAGCCGCGGCGAAGTCGCGCAGCAGCTCGGTCTCCTCCAGCAGCGTCCGGTAGCGCAGGTTCGATTCGGCCAGTTCCCGGCGCAAGCCGCCGAGTTCGCGGATCCTGACGATGGCCTGGCCGCCGATGGCGCGGCCCATGGCCTCGATCGCGCGGCCATTCGAAGTCGAGAGATTGAGCAGAAACCCTTCGCCGGCCTCCCGCAGCGCATCGACGGCGTGATCCATCTGCAGCGCCGGTTCCGGCGGCAGCCAGGTTCCAAAGGCGAGGATGCGCTGGGGCGAGTTTTGCTGGGCGTCCTGCGAGATCAACAGCGAAGTATCGCCGCTGATCTGGGGCCGGTTGTCGCCCGCGGCCCAAGAAATCAGGACCTGGGGTTCGGCGAACAGCAGCGCGCGCAGCCGGTCGGCCTGGACTTGCAGTTCAGCGATGTCGGAGCGCAACCGGACTTCGGTCCGGGTGGCGTGGACGCGCGTGCGCATCAACAGGATCGCCGCCAGCACGGAAAAGCCGACCAGCGCCAGTGCCGTCGTCAGCACCGCGGCTTCCTGATGATTGAGGCTGAGCCAGGCGGAAATCGCCTGTGAGAGCGGCGAATCGCCGGCAAATGCCGGTTCGGAGGCCGCCGTTGACGCCAGGGCAAGCGCGATCAGGCCGTTGCGCGCCAGTGAGGTGCACGACAGCAGGGTTCGACGCATCGCCGCGACTACGCCCGACATGATTTGCCCCAGAACGCACAACTCGAAGCCCGGCGCGTTCCCCCGCCGTGCACGAATCGAATGACAATATCCCCTTCGGGAGTCGGCGGGTAAGAGTCCAGACCGTGAACGCGAATCCCGAGGGGAAAAAATGCTCCGCAAAATACTATTCGGCGCGAATCATTCGAAAATGAATCCGCTTTTTTGCGGGCATTGGCGACCGCTGGAGCCAAAGCGTGGCTCAGGGACGCGCGGCAAGCTGCAATTTCATCACCGTGATCACGTCGTTGAGCTGGGACGGATCGTCCGTGGTGCGTTTCACCAAGAGCGCGCCCTGCAGCGCCCCGAAAACGAACCGCGCCATCTTCGGCGCCGGTGCCGGCAATGTGAACTCGCCGCGCGCTACTCCGCGCTTGAGGATTTTGGTCAGCCAGCCCTGATGCGTCTTGAAGAAATGGTCGACCCGTTGGCGCACCTGGGGCGGCAGCGCCATCATCTCCCCTGCCAGCGCGCCGCTCAGGCACACCCGGTCCGGCGTGCTGGCGAACTGCAGGTAGGGCTGGACGTAGAAATCGAGCATGGTCATCGACGTTTGCGACTGGTCGTCGGCAATAGCGGCGAGGGCGGCGCCGAAACGGGCGATGTAGCGGTCGACGACCGCGATCCCGAGGTCGGTCTTGGAGGGAAAATGATAGTGGATGCTGGCTTTCCGGATGCCGAGGCTGTCGGCGATGTCCTGATAGCTGAACGCGCTGTAGCCGCGGGTCTGGATCAGCGTCTCGGCGAGATCGAGGATCTGTTCGGCGGTGTCTGATCGCTGCTTCGGCGCCGAATTCGTCATCGCTTCCCTGTCACGGCATCGGGCGCAGGTGACCTCGCTTGGCCCAATATGTCGCTCCGTTGTTTGATCCAAGACGGCGGCGGAATCCAGCCGGATTCCTGATCCATGCCCCGGCGCCGTAATTGCCGTGCTCGTCGCGGAGGTCGCCGGACAAGATGAATATCTCCTCGCCGCCCGGACAGTCCATCTCGGCCATTTGCGCGCCGGGCGCGAGCCGCTCGATGGCGACGCTTTCCCCGGTATCGGCGGCAAAGTGCAGCGGTAGTCGCATCAGGCCGCTGGCGTCTCCCTGCTTCCACGCGGCTTTTTGGCTGTCGATGACGACGCGCAGCACTTCCGTCGGCTGCATCTGCCGCAACTTGACCAGGATGGTGCAGCCGGGCGCCGTTCGTGGCGTATGACGGCTGCGCGGCGGGTTACGGACATAGGTGCCTTCGCCGTAGTCGCCATGCTCGTCGGAAAACACGCCGCTGAGCACCAGAAATTCCTCGCCCAGCGCATGCTCATGGGCGGGAAAGCTGCTGGCGGGCGCGTAACGCACGAGGGAGGTCGCGCGTGCGACCTCCCCGCCGATCCGATCGAGCGGACGCCGATCGACGCCGGCCTGCGGCGATGGAATCCAGGGCATCGCATCGGTCGCGATCACGACGCGCTCTGCGAAATCGGCGTTGATGCGTTCGTTCGACATATCGGGTCCTCCCTGGTTGTGACCCGCCCCGGCAAATCTCCCGGCGCTGCAGCGTGCGCCTGCGAGGGCGGGCCATCGTCGTCAGATCCAGCGCAGGATGCTCAGGATGATCGCAATCTGCGCCAGCCAGCCGGCGGTGAAGGCCAGCGTGCGCGCGGCCGGCAGCCCTGCCGAATAGACCACGAAGTGCAGCAGGCGGGCGAAGAAGTATACCACGACCGCCGCCTTCGTCGTCGCGTTCGAAATGCCGAGCAGATGCGCGGTCAGCACAATGGGTGCGAAGATCGCAAGGTTCTCGATGGCATTGGTGTGGGCCTTGATGGCGCGCTGCGCCCACATCGAATGGCCGCTGCTTTCCGGGGCGGTGCCCGCCAGCGTGCCGCCGAGCCCGTTCACGGCGATGCGGTTGAGAACGTAGGGCACCCAGAACAGTGCCGTCATCAGTGCGGTCAATGTCAGCCAATAAAGTTCGGTGGTCACGGCTCAACCCCTCTGTTTGAGAAACGAAGGATTTTGCTATCTACCTTCTAGTAGGTAGAGTCAAGCGTCGCGGTCGATTTCGCGCGGGGGCTGCCCGGCAAACGCCAGATCAAGCCGGATGGAAGGGCGTCAGCGGCCGGTCGAGCCAAACCCGCCGCCACCGCGGTCGGTGGCCGAAAGCGCAGTCACCGGAACGAGTTGCGCCTGCACCACCGGCGCAATCACCATTTGCGCGATGCGCTCGCCGCGCCGGATCGGAAACGGCGCCTCGCCATGGTTGATCAACAATACGTTGATCTCGCCGCGATAATCCGCATCCACCGTGCCCGGTGAATTCAGCACGGTGACGCCGTGCTTGGCGGCGAGGCCGGAGCGCGGCCGCACCTGCGCCTCGTAACCGCGAGGCAGCGCGATGGTCAGTCCGGTCGGTACCATCGCGTATTTGCCCGGCGGGAGAATCAAGGGAGTGTCAGCGGGCACCGCCGCCAGCAAATCGAGGCCCGCGGCGTCCGCGCTCTGATAGGCCGGCAGCGCCAGGCCTTCGCCGTGCGGCAATTGCCTTATGTCGACCTTGATCGATGCATTCACGAAGCTTTCTCCACGGTCTTGGCAATCCGCGCCACCAATTCGGCCGCGACCTGCTCCTTGGTCATCACGGGCCAGGAATCCACCGTAATGTCATCGAGGTTCGAGCCCTCGCGCGTCAGCAGATGCACGGTGTTGCGATCGCCGCCCATCACGCCGCCTGCGGGCGACACGTCATTGGCGACGATCCAGTCGCAGCCTTTTCGCGCGATTTTTGCTTTTGCATTGTCGATCAGATGCTCGGTCTCGGCGGCAAATCCGATCACCAGCGGCGGGCGCTTGTCCTGCAATTTCGAAATCGTCGCCAAAATGTCCGGGTTTTCGACCAGCTGCAGCGGCGGCATGCCGGCGGACGTTTTTTTCAATTTCTGCTCACCCGCACTGGCGACGCGCCAGTCGGCGACCGCAGCCGCAAAGATCGCGATATCCGCAGGGAGCGCGGCTTCGACCCGATGCAGCATGTCGCGCGCGGATTCCACGCGCATCACCGTGACGCCGGGCGGATCGCGCAGCTCGACCGGGCCCGAAATCAAAATGACATCGGCGCCGGCGGCCTGCGCTGCCGCGGCGATCGCATAACCCTGCTTGCCGGAAGAACGGTTGGCGATGTAGCGCACCGGATCGATCGGCTCGTGCGTGGGCCCCGCGGTGATCAGCACACGCCTGCCGGCCAATGGGCGCGGTTGCGGTGGGCGCAGAATGTGTTCGGCGGCGGCCGCGATTTCCGTTGGCTCCGCCATCCGGCCGACGCCGGCTTCACCGGATTCGGCCATCTCGCCGGCATTGGGGCCGACGGTGGTGACGCCGTCGCGCCGCAGCTGGGTCACGTTGCGGCGGGTGGCGGGATTATTCCACATCAGGGGATTCATCGCCGGCGCCAGCAGGATCGGCTTGTTGGCCGCCAGCAGGACGGCGCTGGCGAGGTCGTCGGCGTGGCCCTGCGCCATCTTCGCCATCAGGTCCGCGGTCGCCGGCGCCACCACGATCAGGTCGCACTCGCGCGCCAGACGGATATGGCCGGCATCGAACTCGCTCTCGGCATCGAACAAATCGGTATAGACCCGCTCATGCGACAACGCGCTGGCCGCCAGCGGCGTCACGAATTGCTGTGCGGCCTTGGTCAGCACGCAGCGGACCTCGATATGCCGCTCCTTGAGCCGCCGGATCAGGTCCAGCGCCTTGTAGGCGGCGATGCCGCCGCCGATGATCAGCGTGATGCGGGCCTGGCCCGCCGTGCTGGTGCGCCGCGGAGCCGGCGAAGCCGCCTCGGCAGGCGCCAGCGAGGCGCCGGGCTGCACCGGGCTCCCTTCCAGATACTCGCGCAGGATCACCCGGACCTCTTCCTCGACCGAGCGACCGTTCCTGGCGGAGCGAAGCCGCAGGTAGGCCTTGATGCCTTCGTCGAGCTTTCGGATGGTCAGGCTCGCCATCGCGGCCTCCGAAGAAAGTTATGATAGCAATGCTAGCACAAAGTGCATGCAATGCAATCAAAGTTGCCGAACAGCGATCAAAATCCCGATAAAGGTGGCCGCGATGATCCAGAGCGCGATGGTGCGCCAGCGGCTCTTGCGGCCCTCGGCCCGGCCCATGGCCGCAATCGTCTCCGGCGACAGCGAGACGCCTTCGCGCGTCATCTTCTCCAGATGCTCCAGCACCGCGACCGAACGCGCCGCGATCGCCGGCAGGCCGGTCAGCACCCGGCCGAGATCGCCGGCGCCGGACATCGCGCCCTGAATGCGCCCGATCGGTCCGAGATTGCGCTCGATCCATTCGCGCACCACGGGATCGGCGACCTTCCAGATGTCGAGTTTGGGATCGAAACCGCGCGCGACGCCTTCGACCACCACCATGGTCTTTTGCAGCAGGATCAGTTCGGGGCGGGTCTGCATGTCGAACAGACCGGTGACCTCGAGCAGCAGCGTCAACAGCTTCGCCATCGAGATTTCTTCGGCGGTGCGGTTGTGGATCGGCTCGCCGATGGCGCGGATGGCTTGCGCGAAATTCTCCACCGAATGATGGCCGGGCACATAGCCGGCCTCGAAGTGCACTTCGGCGACGCGGCGGTAGTCGCGGGTGATGAAGCCGAGCAGAATTTCGGCGAGGAAGCGCCGCTCCTTCAGGCCGAGCCGGCCCATGATGCCGAAATCGACCGCGACCAGCCGGCCGGCATCGTCGAGGAACAGATTGCCGGGATGCATGTCGGCGTGAAAGAAGCCGTCGCGCAGCGCATGGCGCAGAAAACTCTGGATCACCTTGCGGCCGAGATCGGGCAGATCGACGTGCGACTGCGCGAGGCGGACGTGATCGTTCAGCGCGATGCCGTCGATCCACTCCATCGTCAGCACATTGTGGGTGGTGCGATCCCAGTCGACGGTCGGCACGCGAAAATCCGGATCGTCGCGGGTGTTCTCCGCCATCTCGGACAATGCGGCCGCCTCCAGCCGCAGATCCATCTCCATCGCGACCGAGCGCGACATCGTATTGATGACTTCGACCAGCCGCAGCCGGCGCGCTTCGGCCGAATGCGCCTCGGCGTTGTGGGCGACAAAGAAGAAATCGCGGAGGTCGCGGCGGAAGCGCGAGGCGACATTGGGCCGGAGCACCTTGACCGCGACCGATTTGCGCAACGCCGTCACGCTCGATCTCGCCGCGATGCACCTGCGCGATCGAGGCGGCGGCGACCGCCGGCCCCAGCGTCACAAACGCCTGTGTCACCGGCCGTTCCAGCGATGGCGCGATGACCGCTTCGGCCTCTGCTGCGAGAACGGCGGCAGCCGGTCCTGCAGCGCTTCGAGATCGCGCGCCATCACGACGCCGACGACGTCGGGCCGGGTCGCCAGGAATTGTCCGAGCTTGAGATAGGCCGGGCCCAGCCGCGTCAGCGCCCGCGACAGCCGCGGGCCGGATTTGGCGCCGGGCCGCTCGATCAATCGCGCCAGCCGCAGCGCCAACTGCCCGGGCGGCGGCACCAGGCTCGGATCGACGACGCCGAACACGCCCTCGCGCGCGAACACATAACCGGCGCGGACCAGCCGCGCGATGTGGGTCGTCGCAGAAATCACAAACGCCAGCCCGAATGCAACGCCACGATGCCGCCCGAGAGGCTCTCCCACTTCACCCGCGAAAAGCCGGCAGCGCGGATCATCTCGGCAAAGGCATTGGGCCTTGGAAACTTGCGGATCGATTCGACGAGATATTGATAGGATTCGGCGTCGCCGGTGACGGCGCGGCCGAGCGGCGGGATCACCTTGAACGAAAACAGGTCGTAGATGCGGTCGAGCCCGGGCACGTCGACGGTGGAAAATTCCAGGCACAGAAACCGGCTGCCGGGCTCGAGCACGCGATAGGCCTCGCGCAGCGCCAGATCGATCTGCGGCACGTTGCGGATGCCGAACGCGATCGTGTAGGCGTCGAAGGAACGGTCGGCGAAGGCCAGCGCCTCGGCATTGCCCTCGACGAACGACACCTGGTCGTCGAGATGACGCGCCGCGGCGCGGTCGCGGCCGACCTCGAGCATGTCGGAATTGATGTCGCAGACGGTGGCGCGGAAACCGGAGCCCGCCGCCCTGGCGGCGCGGAACGCGATGTCGCCGGTGCCGCCGGCAACATCGAGCAGCGCGAACGGCGCATCGCTCTTCGGCGGATTGAGGGCGTTGATCATGATGTCCTTCCAGACCCGGTGCAGGCCCAGCCGACATCAGATCGTTCATCAGGTCGTAGCGCGAGGCCACGCTGTGAAACACATCGTTCACCAGCGTCTGCTTGTCGCCCAGGGGCACGTCCCTGAAGCCAAAATGCGTGGTTTGCTCCGGCCGATCCATCAACTCTACTCCGACGCCGGACCATAGCGCGCCCGCCGCAATGGCGCTATCACGTCACGTCCTCAAGGTGAATGCCTACGCATGCCCGAATTACCCGAAGTCGAGACCGTCCGCCGCGGCCTGCAGCCGGTCATGGAGGGGTCCAAAATCGTCAAGGCGGAGGCCCGGCGCAAGGATTTGCGGTTTCCCTTCCAAAAGGACTTTGTCGCACGGCTCGAGGGCCAGACCGTGACCGGTCTCGGCCGCCGCGCCAAATATCTGATGGCGGACCTGACCTCGGGCGACGTGCTGTTGATGCATCTGGGCATGTCCGGCTCGTTTCGCGTCTCAGGACGGCGACGACAGCAAGACGCCGGGGCAATTCCACCATCCGCGCGGCGAAGATCGCGCGCATGATCACGTCGTGTTCCACATGTCGTCGGGCGCGGCCATCGTATTCAACGATCCGCGCCGCTTCGGCTACATGAAGATCATCGCCCGCCACGCGCTGGAGGACGAGCCGTTGTTGAAGGGCCTCGGCCCCGAACCGCTCGGCAATGAATTCGATGCCGCGATGCTGGCGCGTTCCTGCGCCAACAAGAAGACCAGCCTGAAGGCCGCGCTGCTCGATCAGCGCGTGGTCGCAGGGCTCGGCAATATCTATGTCTGCGAGGCGCTGCTATCGCGCGCATCTGTCGCCGCGCCGGCTGGCGGCGACGCTGGCGACCAAAAAGGGTGAGCCCGACCGATCACGCCAAACGTCTGGTCAATGCGATCCATGCGGTGCTGAACCAGGCGATCAAGGCCGGCGGCTCGTCGATGCGCGATCATCGCCAGACCTCCGGCGAACTCGGCTATTTCCAGCATTCGTTCCAGGTCTATGACCGCGAGGGCGAGAAATGCCAGACCGCGCGTTGCGGCGGGATCGTGCGGCGCTTCATCCAGAACGGTCGCTCGACCTTCTGGTGCCCGAAATGTCAGAAGTGATCGTTGTCAGCTAGAGCACGGACGCCCTGTTGCGAGCCATCGGGCGGCGCCAAACGCCGCCCGATGACAGGCTCCGCAATCCAGCGGGGCTGGAGGCCGGATTGCTTCGTTGCATCCGCCCTCGCTCGTTGAGCTATGGCGGGCCGGTTGCTCCTCGCGGTGATGCTGCGGGGAGCAGAGTGTTCGCTTCCGCCCTCACGGGCGCAAGCTCAGGACGTCAGTTCGGCCAGTTCTGCGGGCGTCTGCACGAACATCGCCGGAAGGATCCCGGGCGAGGCCGAGAGTTCGACGATCTGCTCTTCCTGCAAGGCCGCGCCGATACCGAGCTTGGCCTCGACCCATTGCCAGAGCCCGCGGATTTCGTCGGCCGATTTGCTTGCGGGCGCGTATTCGCTGACCGCCAGGCCCGCGTTCAGCGCATCCTGGTGATCGTTGCGCATCACGATGAAGGGCTGGGCCAGCACGCCGGCCAGGTCGAGCGCGGCCTGCGTCGGCAAGCGTGGTCGCCGCATGGTTGATGCGCTGGCCGCGGATCGGGGTCTGGTTGAGCACGAACGCGAACGGCTTGTTCCAGGCGCGGGCCAGAGCAAGCGTCGACGCGGTGGCTTCGATGTCGGCGACGCTCGGGCGCGCCGGAATCAGGCACAGATCGGCATAGCGGATCGCGGCGGTGGTCGACGGCGCTGACGCCGCCGGCGGTGTCGATGATCGTTAGCGTCACGCCGTCGCGACCCAGCGACTGCAGGCGCTGCTCGATGTCGCCGGCCGCGTAGACCGGCTCGACGATCGGTTCGGCATACGGCCGCCGGCTCTGCCAGTTCGAGAGGGTGCCTTGCGGGTCGGTCTCGATCAGGCGGACAGTGTGCCCGGCCTCGATGGCCGCCAGCGCGAGGCCGATGGCCAGCGTGCTCTTGCCGCTGCCACCCTTTTGGGTGGCCAATACGATCGTATGCATTGTAAGATCCTTTGGATAGTCGTTCTGGGGGACTGCGGTTACGCCACGCATGGCTGCATCGCATTCGCGCGATGCCGAGCATTTCTCGCTCAGGACGTGCCCAGCCCGATCCAAAGGCCTTGGGGATCGCGGATGTCCGAATCAGTACAAGGCAATGATGCCGGATAATGAAATTATGGCTATTCCGGGCGAATACTGCCGTAGTTCAGCTGAATTACTTTCATCGGAGAGCGGGAGCGAGAGATACACATGACCGGTAACTGGCGGGATCGCGCGGGCACATCTTTCCAATGTCAGAAGCAGCCGGCGTCCGGCAGCCGCGGCATGGTGGTCAGCAATCATCCGCTGGCGTCAGCGGCGGGCGCCGAAATGCTCGCGGCCGGCGGCAACGCCATCGATGCGGCGATCGCGACCTTGTTCACGCTGACCGTGGTCGAGCCGATGATGGTCGGCATCATCGGCGGCGGCATGGCGCATATCCGGCTCGCCGACGGCAGCCATCGCTTCATCGATGGCCAGAGCACGGTTCCGGCAGCGGTCCGGCCCGACACCTACACGATCGAAGCCGGGCTCGGCGCATGACGTGTTCGACACCGTCGGCGACGAAAATCTGAACGGCCCGAAGGCGGTCGCTGTGCCGGGTTCGCTGAAGGCCTGGTGCGAGACGCTGCAGCGGTTCGGCACCATGAGTCTCGCCGACGTCATGCAGCCCGCGATCAGGCACGCCGCGCGCGGCTATGCGGCGACGCCCTATCTGCATGAATGCATCACCGATGCCGCCGAGGAGATGCGCAAGGACAAGCCGATCTCGGCGATCTATCTGCCCAAGGGAACGCCGCTGAAGGCCGGCGAGCGCGTGGTGCAATCGGAATATGCGGAGACGCTGACCTATATCTCGCAGCACGGCGAGGCGGCGCTGTATCACGGGCCGCTCGGCGACATCCTGGTCGATTACATGAAGGCCAATGGCGGCTTCATCGCCCGCGAGGACCTCACGAGCTACAAGACCGTCGAGCGTCAGCCGATCCGGGCCGACTATCGCGGCTGGGTCATCCTCGGCCCGCCGCCGCCCGCCGCCTCCGGCGTGCACATCGCGCAGATGCTGAACATTCTCGAAGGCTACGATATCGCCAGACTCGGGTTCGGCACCGCCGAGACCATCCACTATCTCGCCGAGGTGCTGAAGATCGCGTTCGCCGATCGCGCGGCCGCCAGCGGCGATCCTGATTTCGTCAACGTGCCGGTGGAGCGGCTGACCTCGAAGGCCTATGCCGACGAGCGCCGCGGCGCGATCGATTCAAGCCGCGCGCAGAAATGGGGCGCCGGCGTGCAGCAGCTCGAAGGCGCCCACACCACGCACATGACGGCGGCGGATGCGTTCGGCAACGTGGTCGCGACCACGCAGACCATCAACAATCTGTTCGGCGCAAAGATCATGATTCCCGGCCTCGGCACCGTGCCGAACAATTACATGAACCTGTACGATCCGCGGCCCGGCCACGCGCTGTCGCTGGCGCCGGGCAAGCGCGTCACCACCTCGATGTCGCCAATGATGGCGCTGCGCGACGGCAAGCTCGCTTATGCGCTCGGCCTGCCCGGCGGAAAGCGGATCTTTCCGAGCGCGCTGCAGGCGCTGATCAATCTGATCGATCATGGCATGAGCCTGCAGGAAGCGGTCGAGGCGCCGCGGGTCTGGACCGAGGGCAATGCGCTCGAGGTCGAACTGGCGGTGCCGGACAGCGTCCGCGCCAAGCTCGACCGCGCTGGGCCACAAGGTACTGGCGGTGCCGACGGTTGCCGGCGGCATGAACGGAATCCAGTTTCACGACGACGGCCGGATGATCGGGCGCCGCATGCTGGCGCGCAGACGGCACACCGATCGGGATCGCCGGCGGGCTTGCGCGCGCGGGCGTGCGGTTCGGGCTGGCGTAGCGACCTAGCTCGGGTGCGGGTACAGGATGCGCTGCCAGATCGTGCCGCCGAGATATTTGCTGCCGGCCGCGAAGTAAGCGACGACCAGTCCGAGCAGGACCAGCGCCGGTATTCCCTCAAGCTTGAAGCCTTCGGCGGTCACTGCGCCGGTCAATCCGCCGATCGCGTAGCCACCGCCGAAAAAGACCGTCACGAAGTCGAGGATGGCGGCCAGGATCTTGCGCCAGGTCGCTACCGGTTTGGCGATTTCGGCCATCGATACCGGCTCATTTGGCCGTGCCGGCGAGGTCAGCCGTCGCCTGTGTCAATAGACCGATGCCGCCGGCGTCGCTGATGGCGGCCTCGCCTTTGACCTGCACGTCGATATTGATCAGCTTCCATTCGCCTTCCGACATTGCATAGTCGAGCTCATAGCTGAGGCGGGAGGGTGTGGTGTCGAAATAGCCGCGCAGCATCAGGGAGCCGTTGCTGTTGATTCTGGCCTGGCTGAGGGCAACGATCGGCTTCGCCGCGATGATATCGATATGCTTGCCGGCGAACGCCTTGAAGGCCTGCTTCAGGCCGTCGGCGCTGAACTTCTCGCGAAACGGCTTGGCCATCCGGGCATGCATTACGGCGTAATTGCCGGTCAGATTGGCATCGTTGAGGGTCAGCAGCGAGGTCTTGACGATGACCTCCTCGTCCATCGCGGTGGGTAGAGGCTGCGACTGCGCCATCGCCGAGCTGCAGGCGGCGAGTACCAGGATTGCTATTGCCGAAAAGCGGTTCATGTTCCCTCAAGCGGCCTTACTGAAAAAATTGCGGCCTTCTCATCTTGGATTGGAACATCGAACGGGCGGAGCGTCATTGATTTGCGTCAAGCTGGCAGTGCTGGCCCGCGACCGACGTTTCGCCGGTGACGCGATCGGCGGGTGATCTACTTCCTCACGCAGATCACGCGGACCACCGACGCCTTTGCGTCCGGCGACCCGCCCGATGCATTGACGCCATTGGCTTTGAGGAAATCGCGCACGGTATCGGCCGGCACCAGCGTCGCCTGGGCGCGGGGCGGCATTGGCGGGACCCGCGACCAGCACCGGCTTCAGCAGCGCGATCCCGGCGAATTTGCCGTCGGCATCGAGCGCCGCCGCACCGGAAAAGCCGAGCGCCGGTGGCGGCGACAGCGCGACATCGCTGCCGCCGCCGATCTGAGCCACCGCCGCCTTGACGCTGCTGGCGGTCGCGCCGCCGCCCTGGTTTTGCGGATCGGCGATATGCCGGTCAGATCGACGCGCGGTCTTCGCCGCGCCGCCGCGCGAGGTCGAGCGGCTTCAGCCCGCGCGCGCCGTAGATGCGCAGCAGCGCGAGATCGTGATCCTTGTCCTCGGCGACCCGGTCGGCGTTGCCGTAGCCGCCGATCGTGACCGCAAGGCATCCGTCGGTGACCTGACGGTCGGTCACGATCGCGCCGTCGTCGCTGACGACGACGCCGGTGCCGTATTCGACGGTCTTGCGCGGCGGCGGACCTGCGACCTGCACGCCGGTCGGAAACGCGTTGAACGCGCTCGACATCGCGATCACGACAGGCTCGACGGTATTTTCGGTGGCCTGATCGTAGAGGATGGTGAGGATGCGGACCTCGTCGCCCTTGAATGTGCCGCGCAGATAGAATTTCTTCAGGCCTTGCAGGCCGGACAGCACGAAGAAATCCGGCTTGACCACGGTGTAGTCGATGTTGCGCCCGCGGCTCCTTCTTTTCCCGCTCGGCCAGTTTTGCGGTGGTGGGGCCCGCTTCCTTGCGGCGCGCCAGCTGAATCTGGATCGTTCCGGTGGGCGAGGTCCATTTGGCGCCATTGGCGTCGCTGGTCTGCTGCGGCATCAGTTTGGTGGGAATGCCGAGCCGCACGCCGGTACCGGGATCGGTGACGATTTTCCAGCCGACATTGTCCTGCCGGCGTTTGGCGGTGTCGGCGAGGATGCCGCGCTCCTGCGGATTGAGCACGCCGGTCGGCTTGCCGCCGCGGGCCTTCTGGAATTCCTTGATCGCGGCGACCATGCGCTCGCTGACGTCGCCCGTGATGGCGCCGTTATACTGGCCGACCCAGGCGAGGTCCGATTGCAGCGCCAGGCGTTCCGCCTGCGCCATCGCATTCGCGGTCTCCTCCGGCGTTTGCAGCGCGGGGCGGATCGGCACGGTCGTCACCACCTTCGGCTTGGCGCCGGCCGTGGTGGGCGGCGTCAGCTGCGCCTGCGCGGAAGCCCCCGGGACCCAAAAAGTGGCCACGACCATCAATGTTGCTGAAAGCACCGATCTCATGACAAATCCCGGAAGCCATTGACGTGCCGGCAATTAAGCACATCTGCTTGGTCGGCAACAACTGCGCGCCGGTTCAGGAACCGCGCCAAGGAATAAACTGACGATGCTGAGTGCCGACGAACTCGAACGCTACGCCCGCCATATCGTGCTGCGCGAGGTCGGCGGCCCCGGCCAGACCGCGTTAAAGGAAGCGTCCTTGCTGGTGATCGGCGCTGGCGGCCTCGGCGCTCCTGTGCTGATGTATCTCGCCGCCGCCGGCGTCGGCACGCTCGGCGTGGTCGATGACGACATCGTCTCGCTGTCCAATCTGCAGCGCCAGATCATCCACACCACGCCCGATATCGGACAGCGCAAGGTCGACAGCGCGGCACTACAGATCCACGCGCTCAATCCGCATGTGAACTTTGAGGCGCATGCGGTGCGGCTCAATGCTGACAATGCGATGTCGCTGATCGGCGGCTACGATCTGGTGCTCGACGGCTCCGACAATTTCGAAACCCGCTATCTGGTTTCGGACGCCTGCTTACCTTGCCGGCAAGCCGCTGATCACGGCGGCGCTCGGCCAGTTCGACGGCTCGCTGACCACGATCCGCGCCCATGAGAGAAACGCGGACGGCCAGTTCAATCCGACCTATCGCTGCCTGTTTCCCGAGCCGCCGCCGCCGGGCACGGTGCCGGCCTGCGCCGAGGCCGGCGTGATGGGCGCGCTCGCGGGCATGTTGGGATCGATGATGGCGCTGGAGGCGATCCGCGAAATCGTCGGTTTCGGCGAAGGCCTGGTCGGGCGATTGCTGATGGTCGACGCCCGCGCGATGCGGTTCGAGACCCTGCGCTATGCGCGCGATCCGCAAAACCCGCTCAACGGCGATGCGCCCACCATCACCGATTTGAGCGGGTATCAGTAAGAGTGAGGCGTTCCCCGGATGCTGCGCAGCGCGCTAGCGGTGCGCTGCTGATCCGGAGTCCATCTTCTTCCAAGCACAGGTCCCGGCTCTGCGGAGCCATAGCGCGTCGAAGACGCGCGTAAACGCGCTTATGCCACGCTGCACCGCGTCCGGGACACCTAAACTGCAGCAGGCCTACAGCATGCTCGGCAGCACGCGATCCGGCGGCTTGTGGTTGTCGAGGAAGGTGCGGATGTTGATGATCACCTTTTCGCCCATCTCGACGCGGCCCTCGATGGTGGCCGAGCCCATATGCGGCAGTAGCGTCACCTTGCCGGCCTTGGCGAGTCGCACCAGCTTTGGATTGACCGCAGGCTCGTGCTCGTAGACGTCGAGGGCGGCGCCGCCGATGTCGCCGGCTTCGATCAGCTTGATCAGTGTGTCCTCGTCGATCACCTCGCCGCGCGCGGTGTTGACGATATAGGCTTCCTTTCGGATCAGCTTCAAACGCCGCGCCGAGAGCAGGTGGAACGTCGCCGGCGTATGCGGACAGTTCACGGAGATGATGTCCATCCGCGCCAGCATCTGGTCGAGGCTCTCCCAATAGGTCGCGCCAAGCTCTTCGGCGATGCGCGGCGCCACCGGTCGGCGGTTGTGATAATGGATCTGCAGGCCGAACGCCCGCGCCCGCCGTGCCACCGCCTGGCCGATGCGGCCCATGCCGATGATGCCGAGGCGTTTGCCGCCGATGCGATGGCCGAGCATCCAGGTCGGCGACCAGCCCGGCCAGTTCTTGCCCTCGGTCAGGATCGAAGCGCCCTCGATCAGCCGCCGCGGTACCGCAAGGATCAGCGCCATGGTCATGTCGGCGGTGTCTTCGGTCAAAACCTTCGGCGTGTTGGTCACGGTGATGCCGCGCGCATGCGCTGCCGTGACGTCGATATTGTCGACGCCGTTGCCGAAATTGGCGATCATCTTGAGCTTGCAGTCGGGGGCTTTCAGAATCTCTTCAGTGATCTCGTCGGTGACGGTCGGCACCAGCACATCGGCGCTGCGAACCGCCTCGCGCGATCTGCTCCGGCGTCATCGGCGTATCGTCGAGATTGAGCCTGGCGTCGAACAGCTCGCGCATCCGGGTCTCGATCGAGTCCGGCAGCTTGCGGGTGACGACGACCAGGGGCTTTTTCTTAACCGACATGTCCTGCTCTCATGAAGCCAGTCCTTAGGAAGTCCTCGCCCGCCAACCTTTAGCGCGTCAAAGGCCTCGCCGTTCAGACCTCATTAACCCGGTTGTTCGACACTGCGGTTGCCGCGCGGTCCAGGTATTTGGTTCGGTAGTTTAGTTGCTGGTTTCCTCGGTCATTTTCTTAGACGTTTGCCTGGGTTCCCCGATACTTGTCTCGGATATCCAGGAGGATGTTCGAGGAAAAATTCGACCCTGTTGGTTCTCAATCGTTCCGTCCTCTCTAGCAGAAGGCCGGGCCAAGACAAGAACCTCCAGGAAGGGGATGCCGGGGCGCGACGGTGACGGGCACAGGGGTCTGGGGTTTCGGGCGTTAGCAAGTGGTTTCAGCTCGAAGAATTCGGGTTGAAGGTTTCTCGGCAGGAGACGAGTTGATGGTGTTGGGGCGTTTCTGTTCGGTCGCGGTGCTGGCGGGGTGCATGCTGGGCGCGTCGGTCAGCACAGGATTTTCGGCCAAGGATTCAGCCGTCACCACGAGCGGCCTGCCGGTGCCGCGTTATGTCAGCCTCAAATCCGATCACGTGAATGTCAGGGCCGGTCCGACCAAGGACAATGACGTCGCCTGGGTCTATACCCGTTCAGGCCTGCCGGTCGAAATCACCGCCGAGTTCGAGAACTGGCGCCGGGTGCGCGATTCCGAAGGCGCCGAGGGCTGGGTCTATCATTCGCTGCTGTCGGGCCGCCGCACTGCGGTCGTCACCATGAAGACCAAGGACGAGCTCGCCCCGCTCTACGATCACGCCGATCCGGGCAGCGCGGTCGCCGCTCGCCTGCAGGCCGGTGTCGTCGCCCAGGTCAAGAAATGCTCGTCCGGCTGGTGCCGCGTCACCGGCACCGGTTTTGACGGCTGGATCGAACAGCAGCGGCTGTGGGGCGTTTACGCCGACGAGAAGGTGGATTGAGGATCTGTCGTCCCGGCCTTGAGCCGGGACCCATACGCGTGATTCCCCGATGAGGCGCTGCGGTTAGACGCCTTCGCTACGCAACTAACATTTGTGGTTATGGGTCCCCGCCCCCCGTGCGCAATTGCGCACTAGGCGGGGACGACAGCTAGCGCTTCTTGCGCAGCCGCACGACCATGTCGACGCGGGCAATCTCGTAGCCTTCGGGCACTTCCGGCATCTTGGAGAGCACCAGATGCGGATCGGGAATGTCGACCAGCTCGTGGTTGTTCTCGAGGTAGAAGTGATGGTGCGCCGTCACATTGGTGTCGAAATAGGTCTTGGTGCCGTCGACGCTGACCTGACGCAGCAGGCCGGCATCGGTCAGCTGGTTGAGGGTGTTGTAGACGGTGGCGAGCGACACCGGCACCTTGGCCAGGGTCGCTTCCTCGTAGAGCATTTCCGCGGTCAGATGCCGCGCGCCCTTGCCGAACAAGAGCCAGCCCAAGGCCATGCGCTGACGGGTCGGCCGCAGACCTGCGGCCTGGAGCATTTCATTGACATCGTGCCAGGGACAGCCGGTCAGCGCCGGTTGATGTCCGGCGCCGCGGGTTGCCGGATCGACGGCGTCATCGTTCAAAACCGTGATTTGGTTGGTCATGTCTACTTTGGGTACCGGGCGCGCTAACTTGGGCAATATTCTTGCCCAATATAGAAAGGAAACCAGGTAGATGCAAGTTTTTCGCAACTAGAACGGACCCGGGACCGGGAAGGAACCCGCTGGGGACGCGGCGATTTACCACTTTCCGGTGCTTTGCCGGCTGCGGAGGCCTATGTTACAGAGCGCGCGGACCACATATGCGATTTCGGCAGAGGCACTTGCCGATTGCACCCTAAGTAGCGCCGATTGACGGGAAACCGGTCTTTCCCGTCGGGAAGCAGGTCCGGTTCGTTCGCTAGCGCTCCATCGGGATATCCTAGAGAGGCTGAAGACGATGCTGAATCGGCGCGGCGGTTATGAATATGAGGATTTGCTGGCCTGCGGCCGTGGCGAGCTGTTTGGCCCCGGCAACGCCCAGTTGCCGCTGCCGCCGATGCTGATGTTCGACCGCATCAGCGAAATTTCCGAGAACGGCGGCGAATTCGGCAAGGGCCTGATCCGCGCCGAACTCGATGTGAACCCCGACCTGTGGTTTTTCGGCTGCCATTTCAAGAACGATCCGGTGATGCCGGGCTGTCTTGGCCTGGACGCGATGTGGCAGATGGTCGGCTTCTATCTGGGCTGGATCGGCGGCGAGGGCCGCGGCCGGGCGCTCGGCCTTGGCGAGTTGAAGTTCTCCGGCCAGGTGCTGCCGAACGTCCGCAAGGTTGTGTACAACATCGACATGAAGCGCGTGATGCGCTCAAAGCTGGTGCTCGGCATTGCCGACGGCTGGCTTTCCATGGACGGCGAGATTATCTATCGCGCCAAGGATCTGAAGGTTGGGCTGTTCAAGCAGGGCACCGCGCCGGCTTGAAAGAGACCATACGCTAGAACACGCTGAAACATCAAACACACCAAAACATAACGACAGGGCGAGGCGATCATGAGGCGGGTTGTCATCACGGGGATGGGTATTGTCTCGTCCATCGGAAATAACACCCAGGAAGTGCTGGCGAGCCTTCACGAGGCAAAGTCCGGGATTACCCGAGCGGAAAAATATGCCGAGCTCGGCTTCCGTTCGCAAGTGCAGGGCGCGCCGACGCTCGATCCTTCCGGTGTCATCGACCGGCGCGCGATGCGCTTCCTCGGCGAAGGTGCCGCCTGGAATCACGTCGCGATGGAGCAGGCGATCCTGGATTCCGGCCTGGAGCCAACGGACGTTTCCAACATCCGCACCGGCATCATCATGGGCTCGGGCGGGCCGTCCGCGCGTACCATCGTCGAAGCCGCCGACACCACGCGCACCAAGGGACCGAAACGTGTTGGACCGTTTGCAGTGCCGAAGGCGATGTCGTCGACGGCATCCGCCACGCTCGCGACCTGGTTCAAGATCAAGGGCGTGAACTATTCGATCTCGTCGGCCTGCGCGACCTCGAACCATTGCATCGGCAATGCGTATGAGACGATCCAGATCGGCAAGCAGGATGTCATCTTCGCCGGCGGGTGCGAGGAACTCGACTGGTCGCTGTCGGTGCTGTTCGACGCCATGGGCGCGATGTCCTCGAAATACAACGCGACGCCGGCAACCGCCTCGCGTCCCTACGACGTCAGCCGCGACGGCTTTGTGATCGCCGGCGGCGCCGGCGTCGTCGTGCTGGAAGAGCTCGAACACGCCAAGGCGCGCGGCGCACGCATTTACGGCGAAATCATCGGCTATGGCGCCACCTCTGATGGCTACGACATGGTCGCGCCGTCGGGTGAGGGCGCCGAGCGTTGCATGCGCATGGCGATGGAACATGTGAAGACGCCGATCGACTACATCAACCCGCACGCGACTTCGACGCCCGCCGGCGATCCGCCGGAGATCGAGGCGATCCGGAAAGTGTTCGGTACCGGCGACAAATGCCCGCCGATTTCGGCGACCAAGGCGCTGACCGGCCATTCGCTGGGCGCTACCGGTGTGCAGGAAGCGATCTATTCGCTTTTGATGATGAACAACGGCTTCGTCTGCGAGAGCGCCAATATCACCGAGCTCGACCCGGTGTTTGCCGACATGCCGATCGTGCGCAAGCGCATCGACAACGCCAAGCTCGGCACCGTGCTGTCGAATTCCTTCGGATTCGGCGGCACCAACGCCACGCTGGTGTTCAAGCGGATGGATGCGTGATTTCGTTTTTGCCTCTCCCGGCTTGCGGCGAGAGGCCTGCAAGCGGCGGATGAGGACTTTGCAACGTTCTGAACCGGGGTGGGCATGATTATCGAACCGCGCGTGCGAGGCTTCATCTGCACGACGGCACATCCTGTCGGCTGCGCCAAAAATGTCCGCGAGCAGATCGCTTACGTTCTCCGCCAGGGACCTGTTCCGGAGTGCCCCAAGCGCGTCGCCGTGCTGGGGTGTTCAACGGGGTATGGCCTCGCGAGCCGCATCGTTGCGACCTTCGCGGGCGGCGCGGACACCATCGGCGTATCATTGGAGCGCGAGCCTTCAGCGAGCAAAACAGGCAGCGCCGGCTGGTACAACAACCGCGCATTTGAGATCGAGGCCGAGAGGATCGGACGGTCTCCCCTCACGCTCGAGGGCGACGCCTTCTCCAACGACTTGAAGAAAACCTTCATCGACCGTGTGCGCGAAAAGTTCGGACAGCTGGACATGCTGGTCTACAGCATGGCCGCTCCGGTCCGGACCGACCCGGACACCGGCAAGACCTATCGCTCGGCGATCAAGCCACTCGGCGCTCCCGTCGAGATCAAGACTCTCAACACTGAAACCGGCGAGGTCTATGAGACGACCATTGCGCCGGCGAGTGAGGATGAAGCGACCGCCACGGTGGCGGTGATGGGCGGCGATGACTGGAAGCGCTGGATCGACCAACTCGCCGACGCCGGTGTCCTGGCGCCGGGCTTCCGGACGCTCAACTACACGTATATCGGCAGCGAACTGACCTGGCCCATCTACTGGAAAGGCACTCTGGGTCGCGCCAAAGTCGATCTCGACCGCAAGGCGGAAGAGATCCGGGGCCGGCTCGGCCCGGACGCGGGCCGCGTGGTGGCGCTGAAGGCCGTAGTCACCCAGGCAAGTTCAGCCATTCCGGTGGTGCCGCTCTATGGGACGGTGCTGTTCAAGGTCATGAAGCAACTCGGGCTCCACGAAGGATGCATCGAGCAGATCGATCGCCTGTTCCGGACACGCCTCGGCGCGGGTGTCGAAGTCGATGAGGACCAGCGCATTCAGAGTCGATGACCGGGAGCTTTCGCCCGAAGTTCAGGCCGAGGTGTCGCGACGATGGCCTCAGCTCTCCACGGAAACGCTCGGCGAATTGGCGGACCTTCCAGAATACAGGAGCCAGTTCCTTCGCCTGTTCGGATTTGGCGTCGACGGCGTCGACTACTCACAGGACGTCGACCCCCGCGTCGTCCCACACTGAGCTACTCTAACCCGCCGCGATCTTTTCGGCGCGCTGGAACGCAGGCCGTGCCATGCAGCGCGCGATGTAGGCGTCGAACGACGGCCGCGCTGGGATTATCTTGAACAGCCGGACTGCGAAATTCAGCCCCGACCCGATCACGATATCGGCGGCCGAAAAATTTTCGCCGAGGATCCACGGTCCCTTGCTCAAGGCCACGTCGAGCACGTCGATCACCCGCTGCGCGTCGCCCCAGCCGGCTGCGACCGGGTTCATCTCGATCTTGGTGGCAAGCTGCACCATCGCGGGCTCGATGCAGCCGGGGCCGAAGAACAGCCAGTACAGATATTTTGCGCGCAGGGGATCGCCGAGCGGCGGCGCGAGTTTCGCCTCGGGATAGCGTTCGGCGACATAGGCGGCGATCGCGGCGGCTTCGGCCAGCGTGGCCTCGCCGTCTTTCAGCGCCGGCACCTTGCCCA
>CAVTYA010000024.1:0-74703 GCA_963738765.1 uncultured Alphaproteobacteria bacterium
AGCAGGATATAGGGCATGTACGAGGTGACGCGGGTGCCGGTCGCATCGATGTCGGAATAGATGCTGTAGGCAACGAACAGCAGGGCGGCAGCGACCACCCCCATGTAGATAATACCCGTCAGTGGATGAAAGCCCTTGTCGAGGTCCGGGCCCTTTTTCAGGGCGGGTTCGATCGAACCGGGTAACGCCATATCGCTCATTGTACTCTCCATGTCCCAATGCCTCGGACTTTGTCCGATGCATGTGACATTTGATTGAAATGCAGGTGGCTGTTGCCGCTCACGGAAATGACGGTGAAACGCTGGTTTGGTGCAATGCAGCCGATAGCCAGCCGCTAGCTGTGTGGGCTGACCTTTGGCCCGGCCGGATTGAAGATGCCGGCGCTGGAGCCGCTATAACTTTTGGAAATGCATGCGGCGCCGATGGCCGCCATGTCCGGGACGCAGTGCAGCACCTCGCCGGTGGCGCGCCGCGACGCTGGAGATCTTGAACCCTGGAGATCAGGCAGGTAGGTCGCGCGCTGCACAGCACTGGGGCTGTTCGTACCGCGCAGCGCGCCGACCTCATGGGAGCATCATGGCGTGAACAGGACGTCCCAATTTCCTGCCGAAAATGCGATGATATCAGCAATCAATTAAAGGTTGTACATTTATTTGTCATTTTCGCAGCGCCTGTCACGACAATTTGTGGTTCCGAAGCTATTTGGAATGTTTATGCGGTGCGGCGATTATCGCAGCAATGCCGTTTTCAGCCGCGCCGGATTGAAGATGTTGGCATAAGTGCGCCGCCAGGTTTCCTCCAGCCGGTCTTCGCCCGGCGCCTCGATCCCGGGCGTGATCGCGACGGCATGGCCGTCCCAATGCGCGCATACATCGGGGGTCAGGATCGACCACGGCATGTCGGCAAAGCGGCTGGCGAAAAACGGCGCGGCCGCTGCGACGATGTGATGTTTTGGTTCGAACCAGGCGACGTAATGCGATTTCTGTTCGCGGCCGATTTCGCGGAAGCGGATGACGGCTTGCATCCTGTGCCGGTCGCGATGCACGGCTTTTGCCATGGCTGAAACGAGTGCGACATCGGGATCGTCAGCGACGCCAAGCAGATCGTGATCGCCGCGCAGCCGCCACAGCAGGCGATACAGAATGGCAAAGCGTTCGGGGTCGCGGTGCAGGATCGCTGATTGCGCAAGCACGACGAATTTTGCGGATACGCTGAAGGTGTTGTCTGGTGTTTCGAGCGGTGCGGCGGACGGTCTGACCGGTTCAGGCGTGTTGCTGTCAACGCGCCATGTCACGTCGGATGGTTTCACGTTGTTCACAACGAACGACCGCGCGGCTCTGCGCCAGCCATCAAAATCGGTTTCGCTGCCGAGGGTGATGTGGTGCATCGAACTCTACTCTCGCCACACTCTCCGTCGTCATCCCCGCGCAACGGCTTCGCCGTTGTCGCTGGAGGTGCTCGCCGTCTTCGGCGAGCCTCGAAGGATGGGCCACGGGCTCCTCCATCCTTCGAGGCTCGCAAGCGCTCGCACCTCAGGATGACGACCGTCTGAGGAAGCGTCGTATTTTGGCGGCGCCGAGGTTTCCAGCTAGCGTTGCCAATCCATCCTTGAATCCCTTTGATTCCGCTCACGAATCGCCCGGCTGCCAATCCCGATTGACTCCACCGGCCCTGTTAGCTTTATATTAGAACATATCATGAACAAATGAGCCAGCTGCGGGTTCATTCGAACCCACCCGTGACGGCCCAAATTTCCGAGGAGCGGCGCATGACCGGCGCACGCATAAACACGCTTGCGACTTTGCGCGGCAGCATCGAGCGCATCGAAACGCATGGCGACGCCTACGCCCCCAACAAGGTGGCGCTCGGCCATGCGGGCGCCGATGCGACGCTGCAGGGCGGTCTCGCCACGGCCGCGGTGCATGAGGTGTTCGCCGAGGGACAGCAGAGCACGGCAGCGACCGGATTCATCGCCGGCCTTGCGGGACGCGTCAGCGCGCGCCGGCCGCTGGTCTGGGTGCGGCAGGATTTTTCCGAAATCGAATCCGGCGCGCTGTCGATGAGCGGGTTGGCCGAACTCGGTCTCGATCCGCGTTGCTGGTGACGGTGCGCGCCGCCGATGCCGACAGCGCGTTGCGGACCGCGGCCGACGCGCTGGCCTGCGATGCGCTCGGCGCCGTGGTGCTGGAAGTCTGGGGCGAGGCGCGGCAGCTCGATCTCGTCGCCAGCCGCAAGCTGACCCTGGCGGCGCAGGCCTCCGGCGTCACCGCGCTGTTGCTGCGGATCGCGGCGACGCCGATCCCCTCGACCGCGGAGACACGATGGATCGTGCGCGCGGCGCATTCGCCGCCGGGCTCTGTCTTTAGCGCGTGGGGCGCGCCGGTGTTCGACGCGCAGCTCGTTCGCAATCGTCATGGCCCGGTCGGGCGGTGGATCATGGAATGGAAATGTGATGAGTGCCTTTTCAGCGAACCGGCGGCGTATCCTCAGCCTGTGGCTGCCGCGCCTGCCCATCGACCGCATCAAGCGGCAGCTTGCGCGTCGCGAACAGCGACGCGCTGGATAAAACGCTCCCAGCGTCGTCGTCGCCAAGCAAAACAACGCGCTGCAGATCCATGCGCTCGATGATGCCGCCGCGCGTTCGGTCTCGAAATCGGCCTGCCGCTCGCCAATGCCCGCGCCATCTGTCCGGAGCTTGATGGTGTTCGATGCCGATGAGGCCGCCGACGCCAGGACGCTGAACGACATCGCCGACTGGTGCGACCGCTTCACGCCGCTGGTGGCGCTCGATCCGCCGCATGGCCTGTTTCTCGACATCACCGGCTGCGCCCATCTGTTCGGCGGCGAGGCCGCGCTGCTGCAGACTCGTCGCGGCGCGCTGACGCGGCAGGGCTTTGCCGTCAGCGCGGCGATCGCCGGCACCTCGGTCTGCGCGCGCACGCTGACGCGCCATGTGTCGGGAAACATCGTCGCCGATGGCGAGGAGGCCGAGGCCGTCGACGCCGCTGCCGGTATCCGCGCTCGGCGCCGATGCAGGCCATCACCGTCGGCCTGCGCCGCGCCGGCCTGAAGACCATCGGCGATGTCGCTTCGCGCGCGCGCCACGAGATCACGGCGCGGTTCGGCGCCGGTTTCACCACCCTGCTGGAGCAGGCGCTGGGGCAGGGCGATGCGCCGATCAGTCCGCGCAAGCCGCTGCCGGATTACATCGTCGAGAAACGCTTTCCCGAACCGGTTGCGACCGAAGGCGTGATCGCGGCGACGCTGTCGCGGCTGGCCGCAATGCTGGTCACGGCGATGGAGAAGCAGGGCAAGGGCGCGCGGCGGCTGGAAGCGAGTTTCTTCCGCACCGACGGCGCGGTGCGCGCGATCATGGTCGACACCGGCCAGCCGGTGACCAGGCGCTGAGGTGATCGACCGGCTGTTTCGCGAACGGCTCGATGCGCTGAACGATCCGCTCGATCCCGGCTTCGGCTTCGATCTCATCCGGCTGTCCGCCAGCCGCACCGAAATCGTCGTGCAGCAGCAGCGCGATCTCGATGCCAATGTCCATGACAATGACGAACTGGCCGCGCTGATCGACCGCATCGCCGCGCGCATCGGCGGCAAGCGCGTGGTCGTGCATCTGCCGCAGGACACCCATATTCCGGAGCGCGCGGTGCTGGCGGTGCCGGCGCAGCATCATCTGGCGGCCGCAGCGCAGGCGGCCTGGCCCGCGCGCACCGAGAGCGAGCCGCCGCTGCGGCCGCTGCGGCTGTTCGAGAAGCCGGAGCCGATCAAGGTGCCGTTTGCAACGGTGCCCGACGGGCCGCCGCATCATTTCACCTGGCGGCGCGCGACCCATGCGGTGGTGCGGGTGGAAGGGCCCGAGCGCATCGCCATGGAATGGTGGAAGCAGGACGGCAAGGCGCTGACGCGCGATTATTTCCGCGTCGAGGACGAAGCAGGCCTGCGCTTCTGGATTTTTCGCGATGGGCTTTACGACAGCGAGACTGGTCGACGAGGAGGGCGAGCCGGTTCCGGCCAACTGGTTCGTGCACGGGCTGTTCGCATGAACGTTCCTCTATGCCGAAATCGGCATCACCACGAATTTCTCGTTCCTGCGCGGCGGCTCGGATCCGCACGCCTATGTGCATCAGGCGAGCGGCTGCGCCTTCCCGCGATCGGCATCGCCGATCACAACACGCTGGCCGGCGTGGTGCGCGCCTACAAGGAGCTCGACAATCCCGAAGTTCAATACAAGCCAAAGCTTCTGATCGGCTCGCGCCTCGTCTTCATCGACGGCACGCCGGATATCCTGGTCTATCCGCGCGATCGCGCGGCTTACGGCCGGCTGTGCCAGCTGCTCACGCGCGGCAAGCGCGGCGACGACATCCAGCGGATCGAAAAGGGCGAATGTCATCTGAGACTCGACGATCTCCTGGAATTCGCCGAAGGCCAGCTTCTGGTTCTGACGCTGCCGCATCGTTTCGACGCGGCCGGCGTCTTGAAGGTTCTCGACCGCTTGAAGTCTAGCCGCGCCGACGGCGTCTGGCTGGCCGCGAGCCTGCTCTATCGCGGCGACGACAGGCGCCGCCTGGCGCGGCTGCATGCCATCGCGGCCAAGGCAAACGTGCCGCTGCTCGCGACCAACGAGGTGCTGTATCACCATCCCGCGCGCCGCCCGTTGCAGGATGTGCTCACCTGCATCCGCGAGAAGACGACCATCGACGCCGTCGGCAAGCGGCTTGAGGCCAATGCCGAGCGCTATCTCAAACCGGCGCCACGAAATGGCGCGGTTGTTTCGCGATCTCCCGGAGGCGATCGCGGAGACCATGCGCTTTGCCGACCGCATCTCATTTTCGCTCGATCAGCTCAAATACCAGTATCCGGACGAGCCGGTGCCGCCGGGCAAGACCGCGCAGCAGCATCTGGAAGACCTGACCTGGGCGGGCGTCGACAAATATTTCGGCGGCGACATCGACGACAAGACTGCGCGCCACCCTGCGCAAGGAACTCGACCTGATCGCCGAGCTCAAATACGCGCATTATTTCCTCACCGTGCACGACATCGTCCGTTATGCGCGCAGCCAGAACATCCTGTGCCAGGGCCGGGGATCGGCGGCGAATTCGGCCGTCTGCTACGTGCTCGGCATCACCTCGGTCGATCCGACCAAGGTCGATCTGCTGTTCGAGCGCTTCATTTCCAAGGAACGGCTGGAGCCGCCCGACATCGACGTCGATTTCGAGCATTCGCGGCGCGAGGAGGTGATGCAATATGTCTATCGCCGCTACGGCCGCCACCGCGCCGCGATCATCGCCACCGTCATCCATTACCGGCCGCGCAGCGCGATCCGCGACGTCGGCAAGGCGCTGGGGCTGACCGAGGACGTCACCGCCGCGCTCGCCGATACGGTGTGGGGAAGCTGGGGCAAGGGCCTCAACGAGATGCAGGTCAGGCAGGCCGGGCTCGACCCGCAAAAATTCGATGATCGAACTCGCGGTCGAGCTTGCCACCGAGCTGATCGAATTTCCCCGGCATCTGTCGCAGCATGTCGGCGGCTACGTGCTGACCCAGGACCGGCTCGACAGCTATGTGCCGATCGGCAATGCCGCGATGGACGACCGCACCTTCATCGAATGGGACAAGGACGACGTCGACGCGCTCAACATGATGAAGGTCGACGTGCTGGCGCTGGGCATGCTGACCTGCATCCGCAAATGCTTCGACCTGATCGACGACCACAAGGGCCAGCGCTACGAACTCGCCACCGTCCCGCAGGACGACGAGAATGTCTACGACATGCTGTGCCGCGGTGAATCGCTCGGCGTGTTCCAGGTCGAAAGCCGTGCGCAGATGAACATGCTGCCGCGCTTGAAACCGCGGACGTTCTACGATCTCGTCATCGAAGTCGCGATCGTCCGCCCCGGGCCGATCCAGGGCGACATGGTGCATCCCTATCTGCGGCGGCGAAACGGCATCGATCCGGTGCATTATCCGTCGCCGTCGCCCGAGCATGGCGACAAGGATGAATTGCACCAGGTGCTGCACAAGACGCTCGGCGTGCCGCTGTTCCAGGAGCAGGCGATGCGGATCGCGATCGAAGCCGCGAAATTCACCTCCGAAGAAGCCAACGGGTTGCGCCGTTCGATGGCGACCTTCCGCAATCTCGGCACCATCGGCAAATTCGAAGACAAGATGATCGGCAACATGATCGCGCGCGGTTACGATCCCGAATTCGCCAAAAACTGTTTCAACCAGATCAAGGGTTTTGGCTCTTACGGTTTTCCGGAAAGCCACGCCGCGAGCTTTGCGCAACTCGTTTATATCTCGTCATGGCTCAAGCATTACCATCCCGATGCATTCTGCTGCGGGTTGTTGAATTCGCAGCCGATGGGCTTTTACGCCCCCGCGCAGATCGTCGGCGACGCCCGCAAGAACGGCGTCGAGGTGCGCGAGATCGACGTGTCCCACAGTTTTGCGCAGAATACGCTGGAGCAGGGCGACAAGTATTGCGCGGTGCGGCTCGGGTTTCGCCAGATCGACGGGTTTCACTGGGTCGATGAGGATGAGGAGAGGTTGAAAAATATCCAGTCGTCATTCCGGGGCGAAGCGACTGCGCTCCCTCTCCCGCTTGCGGGGGAGGGTTGGGGTGGGGGTCTCTCCACGAGGCGTGTTGAGGAGAGAGCCCCCACCCGTAGCGCATCTGTCGATGCGACAACCGAAGCTTCGCTTCGGCATACTTCAAGAGACGGCCGCCCAAAGGCGGCCTATGCTCCCCCGCAAGCGGGAGAGGCGAAGCAAGAGACCGACTGGGCCGACCGCATCATCGCCGCCCGAACCCGCCGCCCCTTCACCTCGCTGGAAGATTTTGCGCGCGACACCGCCTTGCCAAAACGCGCGCTGATCCTGCTGGCGGATGCCGATGCGTTCCGCTCCATCGGTCTGGATCGCCGGGCTGCACTCTGGGCGGTGCGGCGGCTGCCCGATGACGTGCCGCTGCCATTGTTCGAAGTCGCCACCGCGCGCGAGCAGCCGGACGAGAATGCAAAGCCGTTGCCCGAGATGCCGCTGCCGGAGCAGGTGGTCGCCGATTATCAGACCGTGCGGCTGTCGCTGAAGGGCCATCCGATGGAATTTTTACGGGAGATGTTCGCACACGAGCGCGTCGTCGCGTGCACGGACGTCTGCCATCGCAACGACAGGCGCCGTATCAGCTGCGCCGGCGTGGTGCTGGTGCGGCAGCGTCCGGGCAGCGCCAACGGTGTCGTGTTCATGACGCTGGAGGATGAAACCGGCATCGCCAATATCGTGGTGTGGCCGAAGGTGATGGAGCAATACCGGAAAGAAGTGATGGGCGCACGCCTGATCCTGGTCGAGGGCTATATCCAGTCCAGCCCGGAGCAGGTGACGCATCTGGTGGCGCAGCGGATGTTCGACCGCTCGCACGATCTGATCGGGCTTGCCAACGACGCAGCTACCCGCAAGCCTCCGCTGCCCGCGGGACCCGCGCTGATCGAGCCGCTCAACGACGACCGCCGCGACCATCCCGACACCCCGGCGCAAAAAATCCGCCACCCGCGCAACGTCCGCATCCTGCCGCCGTCGCGGGATTTTCATTGAGTGGAATCATCGTAAGGTGGGCAAAGCGAAGCGTGCCCACCACCTTACCTGCGGCATAGACGGTGGGCACGGCGCAAGCGCGCCTTTGCCCACCTTTCTTCCCGCGCCCTACCGTTGCGGGCCCGACAGCGAGATGTCGCGTTCGGCGCGGAATACGTTGCTGTAGAGATTGGCGATCCACTGGCGTCCGCGCGTCGTCCGGTTGAGGTAGCCTATTTCTGTCTGGATATGCGGCGCCACGCTGTTCCAGTAGAATTGCGGATAGCGATTGACGATGTCGGCCGGCAATTCATAGCCAAGCTGGCAATTCATGCCGACCTCCTCGAACTCATGGTAGAGTGCGTTGGTCTTCCTGATGTAGTTCGGATCGCCGAGCTGGCCAATGAAATCCGCCGCGCGAACGATCGAGGCCTCCTCGCCATGCTGTTGGCCTTCGATGGGAGGAAACCGGGTCCCTTCGATCGCCACGGCAATTCGCTGCGTGTCGAGCGGAGCGATGTGCCGGATCCGCTCCATCACATAAAGCTTCGACCGGTCGACGTGGTAGGGCATCAGGCTTGCGTCCGACGAACCGCGCGGCAGCGTCACCTTGCGGCCGGTCGCGTCGATCACGAAGCCGTCCGCGTCGTCTTTCTTGAAAAGGCCGCGCACATAACCGATGTCATGGGCAAGGCAGGCGATGATGATATGGGCGTAATCGTCAGCGGTCTGGTGGGTTTGCAACATTCGGCCGCAGAAGATCTCGTGTGCCGCAAGCGTGACGAGCAGCGTGTGTTCGACATTGTGGTACAGCGCGTCGCTGTTTCCGATGCACTCCAGCGCGACGTGAGCGGCGTTCGGCACGATCTCCGCGAGCTGCATCTCCGAAGACCCGAAGGCAGTCCGCATGAAGGAACGGAGAAATTCCTCCAGGGCATTTGCCGCCAGCGCCGGTAATGTCATCATGTGATGCTACCCCGCTTCAGTGCCCTCTCGAGTCAGTTCGTGACGTCCCATCACATTGCCGAAGACATCAAGCATAGCGCATCTTCGGCCCGCTGGCACCTGATGTCGGGTCGAGGGGGGAATTATATATTGCGGTGCGGTTGTCGAACGCGTTTGCTTGCCCGGCACAACTGTCATTGCGAGCCACCGGGTCGCGCGAATGCGCGCCCGATGACAGGCGGCGCGAAGCAATCCATATCGCAGCATAACGGATAGGTGGATTGCTTCCGCCTTCGCTGGTTGAGCTACGGCGGACAAGTCGTCGCGGAGCCTGTCATCGGGCGCGCGTTTCGCGCGACCCGTTGGCTCCTCGCAATGACGGTGAAGTTATTCAGACCGTAAGGTGGGCTCGCACAAGCGTGCTTTTGCCTTCCCTACAACTTGCCCCTTAAAAATTCACCCGGTTCGAGATCGCGCCGTCGACGATCAGATTTGATCCCGTTGTATACGAGGAAGCCGGACTGGCCAGGAATACGGCAGCGTTGGCGATCTCCTGCGGGGTGGCCATGCGGCCGGTCGGATTGCGCGCCAGCGTATCGTGATAGCGCTTGGGCATGTTCTGCTCGACCATGTTCCAGACGCCGCCCTTGAAATACACCGTGCCCGGCGACACCACGTTGACGCGGATTTTCTTTGGCCGCGTATTGCCGCGCCAGTCCCTTCGCCATGTGCACCAGCGCCGCTTTGATCGGGCCATACGAACTGGCGTTTTCCGCCTGCGCCGCCGAAACCGATGAAATGATGAGGAAGGCGGCGTCGCCGGTCTTCTCGCCGCTGGCCTCGAGGAACGGACGCGCGGCCTCGAACGCATGGACGGCGCCCAGCACGTCGAGCCGGAAGTTCTGCTCCCACGATGCGGCATCGCCGCCCTGCGCCATGGCGCCGGCGTTGGAGAACAGCATGTCGATGCCACCGAGCGCCTCGGCCACGCCTGATATCCATGATTTCAGCGCGGCCGCGTCGGTGATATCGAGCGCCGCACCGGTGGCGCGCACGCCCTGGGCTTTCAGCTCGGCCACCGTGCTTGCGACCTGATCCGCATTGCGGGCACAGACCGCAACGCCGGCGCCTTCGGCAGCCAGCGTCGCTGCAATGGCGCGTCCAATGCCGCGCGTGCCCCCGAGCACGACCGCGTTTCTTCCCTTCAGGCCTAAGTCCATTTTGTTCTTCCTTTTGTTGATTGGCGGGACTGTACCAGAACCGCAGGACAGGCAAAGCGGAGGTCGCACGCAAACTGCCCTTCCCATGCCGTTTCTTTTGTTGGGCAGTCTCAGTGCAATGCAGTGTAACAATCGAGGCGCGCCACGGAACAAGTGATCCGGACAACAGTTGCCCAGCTGCGAAGCCATCATCGAGAGACTTCAAGATCAGGGAAGAACAAGCCATTGCGTGTCTTCATCCTCGTATTGCCGATCCTGGGAATTCTTGTCAGTGCAAATGTTGCCAAGGCTGGTCCGAGCACGACCGACCGCGAGTTGGTGGCATCTGCCGAACCGGCGACCTCCGCCGACGAGGCGACCCAGCAAACCGAAGATCAGGTCGGCCTCGACAAGGCAAAGCGTCGCGACGTGCAGCGCCGGCTGACCCGTCTCGGCTTCGACACCAGGGTCAACGGACAGTTCGACGAGCAGACCCGCGCCGTCATCACGCGCTGGCAGGCGGCACGCGGCTATCCCGGAACGGGTTTCCTCAACACGCTGCAACATCAGGCGCTGCTGATCGAGTCCGTCTCGGTGGCGCACGCCAGCGTTAGCGAAAGCGACACATCCGTTGACGACCCTACGGTCCGTCGTCGCGGCGGGGGCGGTGCTCACCATCACCGCAGCAGCGGTCCGGGTGGACTGATTGGCGGCGTGGTCGGCGGACTGTTCGGACACAGATGACCCGCATTTGAGCTGCATCAAGGCCATCGGGTCAGGAAAGGGCAGCCTGTCTTCTGCGCTCAAGGATTAGTCCATACAGGAGACTGGAATGTCGGTGCAAACAGCATGTGAAGCGCTTCGCTCAGGGCACGTTCTCGAACTCCAATATGATGGCTATTCCCGGTTGGTCGAAGTTCATGCCGTCGGTTTCACGGAGGAAGACAACCCCGTCATGCGTGCCTGGCAAATTCGCGGCGGCGCCGAGGACAAGGAACCGATCGGATGGAAGCTTTTGCGGGTTGACGAAGCCATTGGTGCCGTCGTCACCAGTCAAAAGTCTCTTGCTCCGCGTCCCGATTACCAGGCGGGCGGCAAAGAGATGAAGCTGATTACCTGCCAGCTCTGAAGTACATGCTGAGCACGGGGTGCCTTTGCCGGGGTATAGCGGACATTGCGTTTGCACACGCCGGGATTCGGTTTTGGACCCTAAGCGGACTTTGATCTGTAAATTAATATGGCTACCGTCGAAACACGCGGCTGAGCGCCATTACAAGCAGGCCAAGCGTGGCGAAGCCGCCAATTGGGGACGAAACCATCGCGAGAAACCAAAGCGGACCATCTCCCTCGCCACAGCGAGAGCTAGTGCCCAGGATGGTATTACGGATGACCGGGCAGTGCAACTCGGCATAGGCGACCAGAAACAACCACGGCGCTGCGACGATAGCAAAAATTGCGACAGGCATAGATATGTCCCAGTTGGCGGCTCTTTCATATCAGGCCACGCCTGCGATGTCGCCTACTGGCACGAAACGGGCTTCGCCGTAGCGCCAGTGAATGTGCGCTCTCAGGCGAAGACCCGATATCGAATTTGATTGCGTCATTCAAACATGCGACCTTGCTTTCACCAACGCGAGGAACACCCATGAAAGCTGCCTTCATCGAACGGCACGGCGGACCGGAAGTTCTGCAATTCGGCGAGATGCCGGATCCCGTGGCCGCACCCGGCGAGGTCGTGGTCGATATCGTCGCCGCCAGCGTCAATGGCGCGGACTGGAAGGTGCGTGAGGGCAAATCGGGGCAGCTTTCGCGATTCCCCTACATTCTTGGGCGGGATTTCTCCGGTGTCGTTTCAGCGGTTGGGCAAGGTGTCACGGACCTCAGTGTCGGCGACGAGGTGTTCGCCGTCTGCGACGTCGGCCAGGAGGGCGCCTATGCCGAGAAGATTGCGATCAAGGCCGCCATCGTCGCCAAAAAAACCGATCGCCTGTCGCATGTCGATGCCGCAGCGCTGGCGCTGGCCGGGCTGACGGCGCTTTGCACCGTCGAAGACACATTGAAACTGAAGGCGGGCGAGACGATCCTGATCCAGGGCGGCGCCGGCGGTGTCGCGAGTTTTGCCATCCAGTTGGCGAAACATCTGGGGGCGCGCGTGATCACGACCGCAAGTGCTGCGAACCACGATTATCTCCGCCAGATCGGAGCCGACGAAATCATCGACTACAATGCGGTGGATTTCACCAAGGCTGTGAGCGGCTGCGACGCCGTATTCGATACCGTCGGCGGCGATGTCGCGCAGCGGTCGTTCAGCGTGCTGAAACCGGGCGGCCGGGCGGCCTTCATTGCCTCGGGCGCGCAGGCGCCAAAGCCGGACCGCGGCGATGTCGTGGCGCTCAGGCCCAGCGTCGGACGTGATCGGCCACATCTCGAGCGTATCGTTGCTCTGGTTGCGGCGGGAGCGGTCCGTCCTCCGGAAGTGACACGCTACCAGCTCAGCGACGCCGTGGCTGCGCACACCTTAAGCGAGTCCCGCCACTTTCGCGGCAAGCTGGTGTTTCAGGTCCGCTGAAAAGCGCCGTGACCCGCAGCCCGACGGGCAAATCAGTTTTTCCTGTCAAGCCATCCTCAAGAAAATATTCCGGTTGCACCGACGGGCAAATCAATGGCCTTTCTCCGCCCGTCTCACCCGAGAAGAGGGGCGGCTCGCGATCGTCACGAAACGCGCGGTGGGATGCGGTGGACGCGGAAGCTGCGACTGACGAGCGCGGTTTTGGCGGACGGCGAAGGCGTGTGGTTCTGACGCCCCGATGCTGGCGTCAAGTTGGCGGAGATATCCGTCAGCGACGGTGGCAACAAAGCCGGTCGCCGGGGAGAGCGCGCTATAAGCCGTAAAACCATTGCGCAGGGAAGGCCGGATGTTCTCCGCTGAACCTGTATGCTCGTGTGTGCATTTTTTTGTGCAACTTGCACACGAGACCGCGGGTGCAGCGCGCACCCGGCTTTCCCTGCGCCCTCTGTTTTCAAAGGGCGGGAAGTTCAAAGTAAAACTCGCGCGAAATACGCGGCGAGATCGCGACGGCATGCATTGTTTGAACAAGGAATTTCAACACCGTCGTCCCGGCGTTCGCCGGCACGACGAAGGGAGAGGTTTCGCTATTCCGGCGCCGCACCCACGGGTGGGCCACCCGGCGGCCGGTGCAGAAAAGTGATCGACGCAAACGCGCCGATCCACGAACCGATCGCCGCAAACGCCACATAGACCCAGTTTTCGGTGTAGCTGATCACGGCGTAGGACGAGAGCAGGTACCAGACGCTGCTCCAGGTCGCCGCCGGCACGCGCTTGCGCGCCACCACGGCCGAGGTGAACAGGACATAGACCGCGTCCGTTGCGGCGGTGGCGATCAAGACGGCCCCGGCGGTCAGGGGATCGATGGCGGCCATTGCAGTTCCTTCCATGGTAGGGCAATTCTTTCGAAGGTTAGGGAAGACTGACGCCGATGCAAAGCTCCGGAAAAACGCCGCGCGAAATCCTCTCCGATATCTGGACATCCGCCGGCGGCGAACCGGCCGCGCTCGGCGCGGTCACGCTGACCGGCGAAGAGCCGCAATTGCCGTCATCGTTTCGCGTCGCCGCCGCGGCGCAGACCAGTGTCGCCGCAACGGGCCTCGCCGCGGCGCAGATCTGGCAGCTGCGCAGTGGGCAAAGCCAGGATGTCGCGGTCGATATGCGTCATGCCGTGGTCGAATGCCGAAGCGAGCGCTATCTGCGCGTCGATGGCAAGCCGCCGCCGCCGGCATGGGATGTGATCGCCGGAGTCTACAAAACCCGCGATCAACGCTTCGTGCGGCTGCACACCAATTTCAGGCATCACCGCGACGCCGTCTGCAAGGTGTTGAACTGCAAGCCCGAGCGCGACGAGGTGCAGGCCGCGCTGATGCAGTGGGACGGCGAGGCGTTCGAGACCGCGGCCTATGCCGGCGGCTGCGTGGTCGCGCTGATGCGCTCGCATGACGAATGGTCGGCCACGCCACACGCCAAGGCGCTGGCGGAATTGCCGCTGATCTCGATCGAGAGGATCGGCGACGCCGCGCCAAAGCCTTGGCCTCAACAGGATTGGCCGGAAGGCAATCGTCCGCTCTCAGGCATTCGCGTGCTCGACCTGTCGCGCGTGATCGCAGGTCCCGTCGCCGGCCGCACACTCGCCGCCCACGGCGCCGATGTGCTGCTGATCTCCGGTCCGGATTTGCCGGCGATCCCCTGGCTCACCATCGACACCGGCCGCGGCAAGCTGACGGGTTTTGTCGAACTCAGGAGCGAGCAGGGGCGGGACGTGTTGCGCGATCTCCTGGCGCAGGCGGATATTTTCTCGCAAGGCTATCGGCCGCGTGCGATCGCCGGCCTCGGCTTCTCGCCGGAACAGGCGGCCAAAATCAATCCCGGCATCGTCTATGTGACGCTGTCGGCCTATGGCCATGCCGGACCATGGGCGGAGCGCCGCGGTTTTGACTCGCTGGTGCAGACGGCGACCGGCTTCAACCATGCCGAGGGCCAGGCCGCCGGCGTCGACGGGCCGAAGGAATTGCCGGCGCAGATGCTCGACCATGCCACCGGTTACTTCATGGCGTTCGGCGCCATGATGGCTAAAGCCCGTCAGGCCCGCGAAGGCGGCAGCTGGCATGTCCGGGTATCTTTGGCGCAGACCGGGCGATGGCTGTGGAATCTTGGCCGTATCAGTGACGGCTTTGCGACGGAGGATCTGAAGGGGGAAACGGTGATGCCCTTTATCGAGGAAGTCCCCTCCGGCTTCGGGCAGCTCAGGTCGGTCAGGCATTCCGCGATTATGTCGAAAACGCCGGCATTCTGGGCCCGGCCGGCGATGCCGCTCGGCAGTCATCCGCTGCAATGGCCAGTGCCGGGTTAAAGTCCGCAGGTCCGCCTCTCCAAACTTTAACGACAAACGCTAAGGCTAATCGCGTTTTTTAGGTTGTTTGAAACATCAATTGGGCACTATTAGCGCACCGCAGGGGCAGTCCTTGCCGGAATCATCGCCGACTTGACCCGGACCGCATGTTCAACGAGTTTATCAAACGATTGCAGACGGTTAGCCGGAAGCAACTGGCGGCGAGCGCAGCCCTCCTGGTGCTGGCTGGCGGCGCCGTTTACGGATTTGAGCATTTAGGTGTCGCGAAGTCCGGACATTCCGAGGTGTCGAGCCAGTCCCGCAAGGGACTGGAGCGCTATACGCCGACACCGGCCGAATGGGCCAGCCTGACCGTTCAGCCGGTCGCCGAGCGGGCCTTCCGCGCCGAATATGTCACCGAGGGGAAAATCGCGATCGATGAAGATCGCTCCACGCCGGTGTTCTCGCCCTATACCGGCCGGGTCACCAAGCTTCTGGTGCGGCCCGGCGACAGCGTCGTCAAAGGCCAGCCGCTGTTCGTGATCGAAGCTGCCGACACGGTGCAAGCGCAAAACGATTACATCGCGGCCATGACCAGCCTGAACAAGGCCCAGTCCGCGGTCGATCTCGCGAAGATCCAGGACACGCGCGCCAAGGATCTGTTCGAAGGCAAGGCCGTTCCGCTGAAAGACTACCAGCAGAGCCAGGCGACGTTGATCCAGGCGCAGAACGATTTGCGCTCCTCGCAAACCGCGCTGGAAGCTTCAACCAACAAATTGCACATCCTCGGCTTCACCGACGACGACATCTCAACCTTTCGGCAGAAAGGCCGCATCAATCCGGAGACCACGGTTTTTGCGCCGATCGCGGGCACCGTGGTTCAGCGCAAGGTCGGCCCCGGACAATATGTCTCCACCGGTGCCAGCGATCCCGTCTATGTCATTGGCGATCTCTCCACCGTCTGGCTGACGGCCTTCGTCCGCGAGACCGACGCTGCGAAGGTCTCGGTCGGGCAGGACGTCAGTTTCAACGTCATGGCGCTGCCCGGGCGGCCGTTGTCGGCACGGATCAGCTATGTCGCCACCGCGATCGATCCGGCGACGCGCCGGCTGCTGGTCCGCGCCACCATCGACAACAAGGACGGTCAGCTGAAGCCGGAAATGTTCGCCAACGTGACGCTCTACTCCGCCAGCGATCATCCGGCGGTCGGCGTGCCGAGGCAGGCGTTGATCTACGAGGGCGACAAGGTCCGGGTCTGGGTCGCCCATGACGACAAATCGATCGAACTGCGCAACATCAGACCCGGCCTCACCAACGGCGACCTCGTCGAGGTGATCGGAGAATTTGAAGCCCGGCGAACAGATCGTTACAAGGGGCAGCCTGTTCATCGATCGCGCGGCATCCGGTAGCGTAACCCCTTCAGCCTTTGAAAGCTCCGATCTGAATGGATCGCCTTGTCGCCCTTGCAGTCAGCCGCCGCTACTTGATGGTCGGCATGTTCGTCGCGGTGTTCGTCGGCGGCCTGATCGCGTTCAAGCAACTCAACATCGAGGCCTATCCCGACCCGACCCCGCCGATGGTCGACATCGTGACGCAGAGTCCCGGGCTGTCGTCGGAGGAGATCGAGCGCTACATCACGATCCCGATCGAGACCCAGGTCGCCGGCATCAAGAACCTGCGCACCATCCGCACCATCTCGCTGTACGGCCTGTCCGACGTCAAACTGCAGTTCTCGTTCGACTACACCTATGACGAGGCGCTGCAGCAGGTGTTGAACCGGCTGTCGCAGCTGGCGCCGCTGCCGGGCAACGTGCAGCCGGGGATTTCGCCGCTCAGCGCGATCGGCGAAATCTACCGCTACCGGTTGAAGGGGCCGCCGAACTACAGCGTGCTCGACCTCAAGACGCTGCAGGACTGGGTGCTGCAGCGCCGTTTCCGCGCCGTGCCCGGCGTGATCGACGTTACCGGCTGGGGCGGCAAGACCAAGACCTATGAGCTGCAGGTCGATTTCAACAAGCTGGTCGCCAATGGCCTGACACTGCCGCAGGTGCTGCAGGCCGTCGGCAACGCCAACATCAATGTCGGCGGCAATACCGTCAATATCGGTTCGCAATCCGCAGTGGTCCGCGGCGTCGGCCTGATCCGCTCGATCGACGATCTCAACAACACCATGGTGTCGCAAAGCAACGGCAATCCGGTGCTGGTCAAGGACATCGCCACCGTGACCGTCGGCGAGAAGCCGCGACTCGGCATCGCCGGCATCGACGACGACGACGACATCGTGCAGGGCATCGTGCTGATGCGGCGCGGCGAGCAGAGCTCGCCGACCATCGCACGCGTCGAGCAGGTCGTCGCCGCCATCAACAATTCCACGATCCTGCCGCCGGGCGTGCGGATCGAGCGCATCTACGATCGCAAGGACCTGATCGATCTCACCACCGCAACCGTGCTGCACAACATGGTGGTCGGGATCCTGCTGATCGTGCTGCTGCAATGGATTTTCCTCGGCGATCTGCGCAGCGCGCTGATCGTCGGCGCCACGATTCCGTTCGCGCTGTTCTTTGCCGTGATCATCCTGGTGCTGCGCGGCGAATCCGCCAATCTGCTGTCGGTCGGCGCCATCGACTTCGGACTGATCGTCGACGCCACCGTGATCATGGTGGAAGCGATCTTCCGCCGGCTGTCGCAAACCACCGCGCTGTCGGAAGCCGAAGCGCAGCCACATTTCCTACGAGACCGCGATGGGGATGAAGAGCCATGCCATCCTCTCGGCCGCCGCCGACGTGTCGCGCTCGATCTTCTTTGCCGCCGCCATCATCATCGCCGCGTTCCTGCCGCTGTTCACGCTGAGCGGCGTCGAGGGCAACATCTTCGGGCCGATGGCGCGGACCTATGCCTACGCGCTGGCGGGCGGCTTGCTGGCGACCTTTACGGTGACGCCGGCGCTGAGCGCGATCATCCTGCCGTCGCATCTGGACGAGACCGAAACCTGGATCGTGCGGCAGCTGGATCGGATTTACGTGCCGGTGCTGAACTGGGCGATCGCGCAACCGCAGCGATCGTGATGGCCGGCGCCGCTGGTTCTCGTGGTCATGACCATCGTTTTCTCGCGGTTGCTCGGCCTCGAATTCCTGCCCAAGCTGGAAGAAGGCAATCTGTGGATACGCGCGACGCTGCCGCCGACGATCTCGCTGGAGGAAGGGCAACGCCTACGTCAACGAGATGCGCAAGATGATCCGCGCCGCGGCCCGAGGTGGAATTGGTGGTGTCGCAGCACGGACGCCCCGATGACGGCACCGACGCCGCCGGCCTGTTCAATGCCGAATTTTTCGCGCCGCTGAAGCCGGCGAGCGAATGGCCGGGCACCCATGACAAGGAAGAACTGACCGGCGCAGTTGCTTGCAGCAGTTGCAGGACAAATTTCCCGGCGTCGAATTCAACTTCTCGCAATATCTGCAGGACAACGTCTCGGAGGCGGTCTCGGGCGTCAAGGGCGAGAACTCGATCAAGCTGTACGGCAACGATCTGCAGGCGGTGACCGACACCGCCAACAAGATCAAAGCCGTCCTCTCGACGGTACAGGGCATCACCGATCTTGCGGTGTTCACCTCGCTCGGCCAGCCCACCATCCAGATCGATATCGATCGTGCGCGCGCCGCGCGCTACGGCCTCGCGCCGGGCGATATCAACGCCACCATCAAGGTCGCGGTCGGCGGCGACTCCGCCGGCGATCTCTATGAGCCCGGCAGCGACCGGCATTTTCCGATCATCGTTCGGCTGGCGCCGGAATACCGCAAGAGCGCCGAGGCGATCCAGAATTTGCGCATCGGCGTGGCCGGCGCCGAACGGTGCGAATCACGCAGATACCGCTCAGCGAAGTGGCCTCGATCAAGCTGGTCTCGGGCGCGGCCTATATCTACCGCGAGCAGCAGGAGCGCTATCTGCCGATCAAGTTCTCGGTGCGCGAACGCGACCTCGGCAGCGCGATCCAGGAGGCGCAGCAGAAGGTCGCCGAGCAGGTCCAGCTGCCGCCGGGATCGCGGGTCGAGTGGGTCGGCGAATTCGGCAATCTGCAGGACGCCATCAAGCGGCTGTCGATCGTGGTGCCGATCAGTCTCGCGCTGATCGCGGTGCTGCTGTTTCTCAATTTCGGTTCGATGGTCGACACGCTGCTCGCCATGAGCGTGATCCCGATGGCGATCTTCGGCGGCGTGCTCGGGCTGCTGATCACGGGTATTCCGTTCAGCGTGTCGGCGGCGATCGGCTTCATCGCGCTGTTCGGCATCGCCGTGATGGACGGCATCATCATCCTGTCGCAGTACAATCAGCTGATCGACGAGGGCTATGAGCGGGTGCGGGCGGTGATCCGCACCGGCGAGCTGCAGTTGCGGCCGGTGCTGATGACCTGCGTCGTCGCGGGCGTCGGGCTGTTGCCGGCGGCGCTGTCGGCGGGGATCGGCTCGCAGGTGCAAAAGCCGCTCGCGGTGGTGGTCGTCACCGGCATGTTGCTGGCGCCGCTGGTGATCCTGGTGACGCTGCCGGTCCTGATCTCGGTATTCTCGCGCCGCGCGCGATAATCGCGCTCGCGTCTTCCTGTGGGCATGTGCCCACATTATCCGCCCACTCGGTTTGTGGTTGACGGCACCTGGCGGGCGTTCCTTGATGCGATCAGGGATGAAAACCGCAGGAGAGCGCCATGCGGATCGAGGAAGCCCAAGGGAACCAAGCGACGCAAGCAAAGCCGGCCGCCACCGCCGAACAGATTCTCGGCGAAATCCGGGACTATTGCCGCGCGACGCGCACCGCCGAGTCCACCTTCGGCCGACTGGTCGTCAATGACGGCAAGCTGGTGTCGCGCTTGCGCGATGGCGCCAGGATCACCACGGGCACGCTCGACAAGGTCCGCGTCTATCTGTCCGAGCACCGTGAGACGCCGTCCGCAGCGCCAGGCAAACCGGCGCCCATCGCCAAGCCGGTCAACGGTGCGGGCGCCAGTGCGATCGCGCCGCCGGGCTTCCGATTCTTCGACAACCGGCAAAAATACCTGCTGTTCGTCTCGACCTGCAGCGAAAAGACCGAGGTCGGCAACCGGATTTCGCTCGAGCTCGGCAATCTGCAGCCGGCGCCGCCGGCGCTTCGCATTTTCGACGCCGGGGTCGGCGACGGCACCGTGCTGTCGCGGGTGATGCGGGCGGTCCATGCGCGCTTTCCGACCATGCCGCTCTACGTCGTGGCCAAGGAGATCAGCTACGAAGATGTCCGCCTGATGCTGGAGAAGATGGCCGACCGGCTGTTCGAGCATCCCGCCACGGTGCTGGTGATCACCAATCTCTATTATGCCGAGGCGCCATGGCTGACGCCGCGTTCGGCGACCGCGGCCCAGGGCCTGATCTGGAAGGATGTTGCGCTGTCGGGCAACACCGCGCACGGCTTTGCCGAACAGATCGGCGAACTCGAGGGCTTCCTGGCCGAGAACTGGCGCGCCGGGATCAGCCCGACCACCGGCAATCCCGTCTATACGCGGCCGATCATCCTGACGCTCAGGCGCGAGGACCACTCGTTCCTGCTCGACCCGATCATGCCGCGGCCGGGACGGGTGATGGCCGATTACGATCTGGTCATCGCCTCGCAGCCCTACCGGGCGCGGGCCAGCGTCGAGTTCAAGGCCTCCAAGGTGGTGACGCCGCTGGTCAAATCGCTGCGGCCCGGCGGCCGGCTGATCGGCATCCATTCGCACGGCAAGGATCCCGGCATCGAGATCATCGATCAGGTCTGGCCCGGCGACGATCCCTTCAAGACCGATCGCTACGCGATCCTGCGGCAGGTCAAGCACGAGCTCGGTGCCGGCGCGCGGCACTACAATTTCAACGCCTCGTCGGATGCGCGATCGATCTTCCGCTATCGCATGCACACGCTGCCGGACGAGGTCAGCGGCCCGATCGGAACCTCGACGCTGTTCGCGGCCTGGAATGCCGCGATCTATGTCGCGCAGATCGAGGATGTCAGGCTGTCCGAAGTGGTGCGCGACGGCCGCTATCTCGAAGCTACCGACCGCGTCGTGAGGAAGTATGGCGGCCTGTGGTTCAACGACGAAACTTACGTCATTTCGCGCCGCCGCGCGCCGGCATGATCGGGGAGGCGGCTGTGACCGGACCCGACCTTGCATTATCCGCCGACCTCGCCAGGCTGTTGCCGTCGGCCTCGGTCGAGGTCTCCTCGCACGGGCATCAATTGCCGGAGTTGCGCGACAATTTTCCGCCAGGCACAGATGTCACGATCACGTTCCTGCCCGGCGACAATTATCGCCACAATATCGAGACGTCAGTCGCATTGCGCCGCGCCGGCTTCAACCCGGTGCCCCATATCGCCGCCCGCGAAATGCCGTCCCGGCAGGCGCTCGACGATTTTCTGGCGCGGGCGCGCGGCGAGGCCGGCGTCACGCGCATCCTGCTGATCGCGGGCGATGTCGCGGCCGCAAAGGGCCCGTTCCGGTCGTCGCTCGATATGTGCGCCAGTGGCCTGATTGAAGCGCGCGGCATCGCGTCCGTGAGCGTGGCCGGTCATCCCGAGGGCCATCCGTTCCTGGAGGCCACGGACGCCTTCAAGGCGCTCGGGACGTGGCGGGACTGGGGCCGTGAGCGAAGTATCCATGTCGATGTCGTGACGCAATTCTGTTTCGAGAGCGCGCCGATCCTGGGATGGATTCGCGAACTTGACGCCTCCGGCATCGACTTGCCGGTCATCGTCGGGCTTGCCGGTCCGGCGACGCCGGCAACCCTGACCAAATTCGCGCTCCGGTGCGGCATCGGCAATTCGATCCGCGGGCTGCGCGGCCAGATCGGCCGGTTCGGGCGGCTGCTGACCGATACCGCACCTGACGATGTCATGCGTGGCCTGCGGTCGGCGCCTGCGAGCACGACCGCATCGATCGCCGGCTTCCATCTGTTCCCGTTCGGCGGCCTGCGCAAGGCGAGCCGGTGGTTGCGCGACTACGGCCACGACCCGCTCCAGCCGATGGAGCGGGCGGCCGGTTCGGGCGCCGGTCATCCGAACCCGTAAAGCCGCGTTGGGTTGTCGACCAGGATCGTCTTGCGCGTCGCGGCGTCCGGCGCCCACACTGGAAGTTGGTTGAGCAGCCGTCCGTCGTCGATCTGGAACAGCGGCGTGACGTCGGTGACCTTTCGTCCCGGCGGCGTCACCGAATCCAGATGCGGCCAGTCGGTGCCCCAGATGATGCGGTCGACCTTCGCTGCGATCAGCGCCTTGGCCAGCGGCGTTGCGTCGGCATAATCGGGGCCGAGCTTCGAGGCCCGGTAGGCGCCGGAAATCTTTACATAGGCCTTGCCCGACTTCACCAGCGCCAGCAGGTCGGCAAAACCCGGCTGGCCGACGCCGTTTTGCGATTTCAGCCTGAAGGAATAACGATGGGAATTATCATGACAAGACGCACGACGCAGCAGAGTAAAGTGCAGTGGACTGCACCCCACAAGTGAGACACGGTAATTTCTGTGACGGGTATCTTTGAGGAGAGCCCGACAGAAAGACGCGAGGACCGTGGTTGGCGAAGGCCACGACCGGCCCTCGCCGGGTGGTGAGCTGTTGCTATGAGCTCGTTGGCCGCCTCACCGACGTCAGCGACGCCAATATCCGATACGATCAGCGCCCGGCTAATGATCGCAAAAAATCCCCGACCTACTGCCCCGACGGCGTCCGCAATCCGTGCCAGGCGTCGCGCACCTGGTGGTAGTGCACTTCGGGCAGATAGTCGGGCGTATTGAGCGCGAGCGTCTTGACGTCGAGACGGCCGATGGCGCTGAGCAGGGTGTAGGAGGCGATGACGCGGTCGCGCAGCGCGCCGATCAGGCGCGCCTTGGCCGAGATCAGGTCCTGCTGCGAGTTCAGCACGTCGACGGTGGTGCGCTGGCCGCCGGCGGCTTCCTTCTGCACGCCCGCCAGCGCGACCCCGGCGGCGCGAACTTCGGATTCGGACGCGGTCACCGCGATCTTGGCGCCTTCATTGGCGACCCAGGCGCCGACCGCGGCGGTGCGGGCCTGGTTGCGGACCTGTTCGAGCACCTGCCGGCTTTGCGCGGCGACTTCCTTGGCCTGCCTTGTCTGCGAGGCCGCGGTGCCGCCGTCGTAGATCGGCTGCGGTGAGGGCACCCATCACCGAGGCCTGATCGGTTCCGAATGTGCCAAGCGTGGAATCCGACTGGCTGCTGTGGCTGGCGGTGCCTTGCAGGGTGATGGTCGGCAGCAGGCTGCTTTCGGCGACGCGGATCGAGGTCGAGGCGACATCGACGTCGAAGCCCGCCGCCACCACGGCCGGATTTTCCTTGAAGGCGAGGCTGGTGGCGTCATCGCGGCTGCGCGGCAGATAGCGGTCGACGGTTTCGGCGGGACGCAATTGGCCGGGCGGGTTGCCGATCACCTGGGCATAGGTCGCCTGGCTGATGGCGAGGTTGACCTCGGCGGCGTTGAGATCGGCGAGGCCCCGGCTCAGCCGCGCCTCGGCCTGCGCGGTGTCGGTCGGCGTCACGTCGCCGGCATTGAGGCGTTTTTGGGTGATGCCGAGGGTTTCGCGCAGGAACGCCACATTGGCGCGCTGCGCCTCGACCAGCGACTGGTTGGCGAGCACGTTGGTATAGGCGGTGACGGCGTCGAGCAGCACGCCCTGACCGACATTGCGCAGCGCCTCGCGGCCGGACTGCACCTGCAGTTCCGCCACCCGCACGCTGTTGGCGGTCTTGAACCCGTTGAACAAAACCTGCGTCACCGTCACCCCGATTTGCCAGGGTTTTAGGGTCGCGGACTGGATCGTATTATCGGGCAGCAGGTTGCGCACCGCCTGCAGGCCGCCGCTCAGGCTGGCGATGATCTGCGGCCGGTAGCCGGCGAGCGCCTGCGGCACGTTCTCGTCGGTGCCGCGCTGGCGCGCCCGTTCGGCATTGAGCTGCGGGTTGGTCTGATAGGCCTTGGCCAGCGCCTCCGGGAGGCTTTCAGCGGCCGCGGGCGCGGCAAACGCGACGCACGTCAATGCGCCAAGGCAAATGCCCGATCGAAGCACGCGCCTTCCAACGTGGCCAATTCTAGCGGCACGCCCAACCATGTGATCCCGCAACAACCCCGGCCGTCCGCCCCGTCGACGGCCTCGACACATCTACCTGTTTAGGGGGCGGTGCCGCCACAGGCAAACGGTCGCGCAACATTCGCACATCAATTCAGTGCTTGGCTGTTGCCGGTTCGTCACAGACGAACGGCCGTCATAAATGCGCTATAGCTCACGGCGGCCGGCGTCCGATTCCAGGGCGATTGGCCATGCCGTGGTGCCCCGGGGCCGCATTTGATGCCAAAGTTCTTCTCCGACCCCGAAGCGATCGCGGAGGACATCATCCGCGATGTCGGAACCAACCTCGTGGTCGGTTTACCGCTCGGTCTCGGCAAGGCCAATCACATCATCAATGCGCTGTACGCCCGGGCCGCCGCCGACCGCGCGATCGACCTGACGTTCTTTTCCGCGCTGACGCTGGAAAAGCCCAAACCGGACAATCTGCTGGAGCGGCGCTTCATCGGCCCGGTGATCGACCGGCTGTTCGGCGGCTATCCCGACCTTAGCTACGCCGGCCCGCTGCATGCCGGCGCGTTGCCGCCCAATATCAAAATCATCGAGTTTTTCTTCCTGGCCGGCCGGTGGCTGCATGTGCCGTTCGCGCAGCAGCATTACATCTCCGCCAACTATACCCACGCCTCGTCGTATTTACTCGCGCGCGGGCTCAATGTCGTCACGCAATTGGTGGCCAAACGCGTGGTCGATGACGCCGCGCGCTACAGCCTGAGCTGCAACACCGATACCACCCTGGACATATTGCGCGCGCGCGCCGAAGGCCGGGCGTCGTTCAAGCTGATCGGACAGGTCAATTCCGAACTGCCGTTCATGCCGGGCCTCGGCGACCTGCCTGCCGACGAATTTTCCGCGGTGCTCGACAGTCCCGAGACCGAGTTTCCGCTGTTCGCGCCGCCCGCCGAGCCGATCAGCGACACCAAATATGCCATCGGGCTGCATGCCGCGGGCCTGGTGCGCGATGGCGGCACGCTGCAGATCGGCATCGGGCAGGTCGGCGACGCGCTGGCGCAGGGGTTGGTGGTCCGCCACCGCGACGATGCGCAATTCCACGCCATCATGAAACGGCTCGCGCCGGGATCCGAACAGCTCTCGGCGCTGGAAACCGGGCCGTTCGAAAAAGGCCTCTACGGCGTCAGCGAAATGCTGTTCGAAGCCTTTCTGGGCCTGATCGAGGCCGGCATCATCAAGCGTGACGTCGACGGTGTGATGCTGCACGGCGCGTTTTTCCTCGGGCCGAGATCGTTCTACCGCGCGTTGCGCGAGATGCCGCCCGACGAGCTGGCGCGGATCCAGATGATGCCAGTGTCGTTCACCAACGAGCTTTATGGCGATGAGGCCGCCAAACGTCGCGCGCGCGTCGACGCCCGGTTCGTCAACATTGCGATGATGGCGACCTTGATGGGGGCGGCGGTCTCCGACGGCCTCGACAACGGTCAGGTCGTCAGCGGCGTCGGCGGCCAGTATAATTTCGTGGCGCAAGCGTTCGCGCTGGCCGGCGCGCGGTCGCTGCTGGCGCTGGAATCGACGCGGCCGGCCGGCGCCAGGACGCAATCCAATATCCGCTGGAACTACGGCCACGAGACCATTCCGCGGCATCTGCGCGACGTCTTCGTCACCGAATACGGTATCGCCGATACGCGCGGAAAATCCGATGCCGACGTGATCGCGGCGATGCTGCAGGTGACGGATTCCCGCTTCCAGGCCGAACTGGCGCTAAAGGCCAAGGATGCCGGCAAGCTGCCGAGGAATTTTGAGATTCCGCCTGCGCATCGCGAGAATTTCCCGGAGCGGATCGCCGCGGCATTGAAGCCCGCGCGCGAGGCAGGGCTGCTGCCGTCGTTCCCGTTCGGCAGCGATTTCACCGAAACCGAGCAGCGGCTGATCCCGGCCCTGCAAGTGCTGCAGGACGCGCAACGCACGCCGCTGCGGCTGCCGGGATTATTGTGGCAGGGATTGACGCAGCAGCCGGATGCGGCGGACAGCGAATGCCTGGCGCGTCTCGGCCTCGACAAGCCCGCGAATTTGGCCGAGCGCGCCTATCGCGCGCTGGTGAGCGCGGCGCTGGTAAGGAGTCGCAGCAAATAATCTCACCGTCGTCCCGGCGAACGCCGGGACCCATACGCCGCGGCTTATCGTTTATGCGCGGTGTGCAAGACCTTCGCTACAACGCAGGCCGGTGGCTATGGGTCCCGGCGTTCGCCGGGACGACGATAGAGTATGCGTCCCTACCTGTTCTTGTTCACCGGCTTGCGCTTCTCGATGAACGCGGCCATGCCTTCGGAGCGGTCTTCCAGCGCGAATGTCGAGTGAAACAGATTGCGCTCGACGTTCATGCCCTCCGACAGCGGCGTCTCGAAGGCGCGGTTGATGGCCTGCTTGGCCATCGCCGCGGCCGGCTGCGACATCGAGGCGATCTTTTCCGCGGCCGACAGTGCTTCTTCCATCAATTTGCCCGCCGGCACGACGCGGCTGACGAGACCGGAGCGTTCGGCTTCGGCGGCATCCATCATCCGCCCGGTGAGGCACAGATCCATCGCCTTGGATTTGCCGATCGCGCGCGTCAGCCGCTGGGTGCCGCCGATGCCGGGGATGGTGCCGAGGGTGATTTCCGGCTGGCCGAATTTTGCGGTGTCGGAGGCGATGATGATGTCGCACATCATCGCGAGTTCGCAGCCGCCGCCGAGCGCATAGCCGCTGACGGCCGCGATCGTAGGCTTCTGGCACCGTGCGACGCGGTCGCCGCCGATGGCGGCAAAATCGCTGGAAAACATGTCGATGAAGGTCTTGGGCTGCATCTCCTTGATGTCGGCGCCGGCGGCAAAGGCCTTTTCGTTGCCGGTGAGCAGGATGCAACCGATCCTGTCGTCGGCCTCGAGGTCATCGACGGCGGCGGCGATCTCGCGAAACACGCCGAACGACAGCGCATTGAGCATTTTCGGGCGGTTCAGCGTGATGACGCCGACCGCGCCTTTGCTCTCGACGATGATGTATTCGAATGTAGCCATGGTCCACCCCGGTGCCTGATTTCGCGGGCAATGTGCCCGCTGCCGGGATGCGCTTCAAGTGGGGTGGGATCCCAGCAGCGCGTCCGCATCGATGCGCGTCCTGGATCCAGGAGACGCGCCCGATCGGGAGCGATCTCCAAGGATAATCAAGGATGGATCTTGCGTTACGCCATGAACATCCGCGCGGCGGAAGCCATCGTCAGCAAGGCGCCGAAGGCGATGAAGATCTTGCCGATCAGCGAGGTCTGATCCCAGGTGGAACTGTCGCCGCCGGAGGCAAAAGCAGGGGTTGTGGGCGCGGCCTTCGCAGAGGCCATCGCGACGGTCTGCGTCGACGGCGGCGCGGTCTGTTGCAGCGCCCGATCGACATCGTTGAGCTGATCGGAGGAGACGACCTGCGCGTCGGTTGCGGCCTGAGGGTCGGCCGGCTTGTCGGCCGTGGCCACCAGCATCGTGCTGGCTTTCTCCGACATCGCGGTCGCGCTGTCAGCGGGGCCGTCAGACGTCAATTGCGCGTTGGCGTTGGCGACCGAGGCCGGGATCGCGGCCGGCGTGTCGCTGGCGGCGTCCGCGACATCGGCGGCCTTCCTGGTCTCGTCGGATTTCGAGGCCACCTTGCCGGATTTGCGTTGCGCGGACCGTTTCCAGTGCCGCGAACTCTGTTTGACGGTTTTACCGGCCGTCGCAGTGTCTGATTTGACAATTGTCGCCGCACTGTCTGCGCTGGCTGCCATTGTCGGCGACGGCCCTGCGAAACATACGAACAGACCTGTCGCCAAAATCAATGCCGAGCGCCCGCTGGCTTTGATCATCATGTGGCAATCTCCCCATTTGCCCGCCCCCGAAAACGAAATGAGACCCCGCTGCGTGTCCACAGCGGGGCAGAAAAAGGGAATCTTCGGGCTAGACCGGGCGAAAACAGGGCAACGGTGTCGGACCGTCGGGCGATCCGGCATTTTCATCGAATTTTCCTTCGCTTTCCTCGAATTGTTTCCGCGCCAATTTCCCCGCAGCGGAGCCGGCGGGTGCGGGACGGCGCAATCGATGTTATGAGCCTGCCTGCAGGGGACCGGCTGTCTCGATTCCCCGAGCGGCCGTTCGATCATGCTGGCGGGGGATCTCCGATCACGACTTTGTGATGATGGCGTTCCAGCGTAACAAATTGAAAGATCGACCGAATTGCAATGTGGGAGCGCGCGTGCGCGAAACTGAGGACGAATGGACCGGCCTGATGCGGTCGGCCATTTCAGGTGACAGTGCGGCGTATCATCGCCTGCTCAAGTCCGTCACGCCGGTGCTCCGGGCGGCGGCGCGCCGTGGCTTGGCGCGGGCAGGGCAACCGGTCGATCAGTCCGAGGACATCGTGCAGGACATTTTGCTGGCAGTGCATTTGAAGCGGCATACCTGGGACGCCAACGCCCCGTTTGCCCCATGGCTGTTTGCGATCGCCCGCAACAAGCTGATCGATGCGCTGCGCCGGCGCGGCCGACGGATTTTCGTCAATATCGACGATTTCGCCGAGACGCTGCCGGGCGAGCAACCCGCGGAGACCGCTTCGGCCGGCGAGGTCGCCGCCCAGCTCCAGGCGTTGCCGGCGCGGCAGCGGGACGTGCTGCAGGCGATCGCGGTCGACAGCGTCTCGATCAAGGATACGGCTGCGAAATTTGCCATGAGCGAGGGCGCGGTGCGGGTGGCGCTGCATCGCGGGCTCGCCAGCCTGACGGCGAAGTTGCGGGGACAATGAGAATGGATACCGATCAGCTCATTCGAACCCTTGCGGCCGACAATGCGCATCGCGCGCGGCCGGTCGGATTTGCGCTGATGCTGGCGCTGCTCGCCGCAGCGCCGGTCTCGTTGCTGATGTTCTTCAGCGAACTCGGCGTCAGGCCCGACGTCATGATCGCGATGCATAACCCGTTCTTCGACCTGAAATTCGCCGTGACGCTGGCGCTGGCGATCTCGGCGATCGCCGTCAGCCTGCATCTGTCGCGGCCGGAGGCCTCGTTGCGCGGCTGGGGCTGGCTGCTGCTGATCCCGGCCGGAATCCTGACCGCTGGCATCGCCGGCGAGATGATGATGCCGCAGCGGCTGCCGATGATGACGCGGCTGGTCGGCAGCAATTCCAGGGTTTGCATGACCGCGATTCCGCTGATGTCGCTGCCGATCCTGGCCGGCGCCCTGATCGGCCTGCGTCACGGCGCGCCGGCGCGTCCCGCGATCGCCGGCGCCGTTGCCGGGCTGGTGTCGGCAGGCCTGGCGGCGACGCTCTATGCGTCGCATTGCACCGACGATTCACCGCTGTTCGTCGCGACCTGGTACACGATCTCGACCGCGCTGGTCACTGCGATCGGCGCGCTGGCCGGATCGAGACTGCTGCGGTTCTAGCGGCTCACGCCGCCGGCGCATTCTGCTGCATGCGGTGGAAGCGCAGCACCTGCTGTGCGGTGGACGGCCGCAGCCGCTCGTAGGTGTCCTTGCAGGCCGAAAGATCGGTCGGGTCGCCGCCGGCGAGTTCGTCGCGCATCTCGATGATCAGCTTCACGGTCGACCACGACAGCCCCGCGACCTTGGCCAGGATCATGACGCCCTCGGCCCGGGTTTCGATCATCATGTTCTCGGCAATCGTCACCGGCACGCTGGCGAGAGCTGCGATCGAGGCATTGGCTTCGTCGAATTTGCCGGCCTCGGCGAATGACGCCACCTGAAATTCGTCGAGCCGGCCGTCGGCGTGCAGCGATTTGATGAGCGCGTGGGCGATCTCGGTATTCCTCGTGATCGCCGAAGGCGCCGAGCGCGCCCGCCGCGTCGCCTCCTTGACCGCGGTCGGCACTTCGCCCGCCCGCAGCGGGTTGGCGGCTTCGAGCCGTTGCCGCACCGTGTCGGACGCCTTCGCCAGCAGTTTCAAATAGAGATGCCGCGGAATCGACGGGCGCAGGCCGACGCAGGTCGCAAGGTCATCGTCGCCCCCGGCGCGGTTGATCAGCCGGGTAAAGCCGCGCTCGGTGAACTCGGCGCCCGGATTGTTGACGGTGCTCTGGACCACCTCGTCGTTGCCGCGCTGCACCAGCACATCGGTTACCGCGCCGCTCAGCACTTTTCGCGTCGAGATCGCCATCAAATGCGCCTGGCTCTTGCTGCGCGCATTCTCGATCAGGGTTTTGTCGTCGAGCCGCGCCGATTGCGACAGCACCGGTCCCGCAACCTCGATGACGTCGTCGAACGCCAGTGCCCGGATCGTCAGCGGTGGCGCGGTGTCGATCGATGCGAGACGGTTGGCCAGCAGCGACTTGGCCGAGGTTTCGATGTGATCCATCAGGCACTGGAATACATCGTCGAACAGCCCGACCTGTTCGTCCGAATAATCCACCACTCCGTTGATGAAGAGATCGGTGACCCGGCGCAGCGTCTCGACCCGGCGTGCCACGGTTCCGTGCGCGAGCGTGGACTGCAGCTCGTCGAGCAGGCTTTCGGGGGCGGTAGCAGATTTTGAACTCATGACTTTGTCCTGGAGTGTATGCCGGTGACGGCTTCTCCGTCACCGGAAACTGAAATATGCGGGATCAGGCGCTGGCGATGCGATTGCGTCCCCGTGCCTTGGCTGCGTAAAGCGCGCTGTCGGCGCGCGCGAGAAAAATGTCAGGGTTCTCGTTCGGCCGCAGCGTCGCGACGCCTGCGGAAATCGTCACCTGCATGCCGGGCGAGAATGCGCTCCAGTCGAGATCGGCGATGATCGCACGCAGCCGGTCGAGGGCGCGCACGGCGTTGTCTGCGGTCATATCGGGCAGCACCAGCAGGAATTCCTCACCGCCATAGCGGCCGAACCGGTCGACGCCGCGGATATTGGCGAACATGGTGATGGCGAAGGTCCTCAACACCTCGTCGCCGGTCGGGTGGCCATAGGCGTCGTTGATGCGCTTGAACCAGTCGAGGTCGATCAGCGCGATCGAGCAGGGCGCGGCGCTGCGGCCGGCGCGGGCGATCTCCTCGTCCAGCATCCGCATGATGCAGCGGCGATTGAACGAGCCGGTCAGCTCATCGAGTTCGGCGAGTTCTTCGATGCGCTTGTAGGCTTCCTTGAGCTTCTGCCCGCTCTGATAAAGCGACTGCTGCATCGAGCTCGAGAACATCCCGAGGAACATGCAGCGTCCGATGGTCAGCGCGAACACCAGCATGGTGGCGAGCCGTTCCAGATAATTGCCATGCGGCATCGAGATCGGCTTGTCGGTCCACAGGAACAGGCCCGCCAGGCCGAGCACCATCACGGTCCAGGTCAGCGCGGTCTGGCGCGCCGACGTTCGCAGCGCGCCGAAGCCGAATACGACGAACAGGTTGCAGAGGAACAAAACGCCGGCTTCCGGCGCGATGTAGACGAACGCGAGCTGGTTCACCATGTTGACGGCCGATTGCACGGCGACCAGATAGTGATCCTTGAAACGCTCGTGGAATCCGAGTTCGGAGCCGAGCACGTACAGCGCAACCAGCGTCAGGCCGCAAAACGCGTAGGCCGGGGCGACCGTCGGCGATATCGTGCCGGCATACGCGTACATCAGCAGCACCAGCGCGTCGAGCACGTGGCAAGAGGCGATCATGGCCTGGATCTGACGGCGCTGGCTGGCCCGGCGGGACAGCCGTTCTGCCGTCAGCACACGACCTCTGCCGTCCAGTTCGGCCGCAATCGGATTCAGGAATGAGGACGCAGCGGTGCCCATGGTCTCGCCGTTGGTGGAACCCAACAAAAAATCTAAGTGGGAAAGCCTTTAGGTTTGGTATCTTTTGGGGCCGAATCTGATCCGTTAAAATCCTGCCATTGCCCTGTTTTGCAACGGAAATCCGGCAGATCGGGATCGCAGGGTCGCTCGCCGGTCGCCCCTGCCGGGGAGTAAGCAGGTGCTGCCTTGTGGCCCAAGCCTTGGTAAGGTCGCGGTGGACGGCGCAATCTCTCAGAAAGCAATTCTGTATTATGGTACCAATTTCGGGGCTTTGTTCGTTTTCGTCAGCAGAAAGGCTGCCCGGCAATCATGGTCTGTGGGGTAGATCACACATGCAATCCGGACATTGCCGTATTGTGAAGAATCTTGCCTCCCCCATCGAACCAGCCACCCCTCCCATCCGACCAACCTTGCGAGACGGCCATTGAGTGCGGCACAGGCGGCTTCAGATGAGGTTCTGATCGCCCGGATCGCTCAAGGCGACCGGCTCGCCATGCAGGTGCTGTACGGAAGGCACCATGTCAGGGTGTTTCGCTTCGGGCTCCGGCTCGTTCGGGACGAACAGGTTGCGGAAGACCTCATCAGCGAGGTTTTTCTCGATGTATGGCGTCAGGCGGGCAAGTTCGAAGGCCGATCCGCCGTTACCACCTGGCTGCTGGCGATTACCCGGTTCAAGGCCCTGTCTGCGCTGCGGCGCCGCAAGGATGTTGGACTGGACGAGGAAGCCGCGAACGCGATCGAGGACACGTCCGACGATCCGGAAGTGGCGGTGCAGAAGAAGGATACCAGTGAAGCGTTGCGCAAGTGCCTGACATCGCTTTCGCCAGAGCATCGGGAGATCGTCGATCTCGTCTACTACCACGAGAAATCAGTGGAAGAGGTGGCCGAAATCGTCGGAATTCCGGAAAACACCGTCAAGACGCGCCTGTTTTATGCGCGCAAGAAATTGGCCGAGTTGCTCAAGGCAGCCGGCATAGAGCGAGGTTGGCCATGATGGCAGCGAACAAAAAAATGCTGGATCAAGAGCCCAGCGAAATCGAAATGCTGTTGCCATGGCATGCGGCCGGCACGCTGAACGCGCGTGACGCGCGCCGTGTCGAGGAAGCGCTCGCCAGCGATCCCGATCTGGCCCGGCAATACGCCGTGATCCGCGAGGAATACGCCGAGACCATTCACCTCAACGAGAGCCTCGGTGCGCCGTCCGCGCGCGCCATGCAGAAGCTGTTTGCTGCGATCGACGGAGAGCCCGTGCGCAAGCCATCGGTGTCGGTCACTATCTCCGCGCGGATATCGGAATTTTTCGCAAAGCTCTCGCCGCGGACGCTGGCCTGGTCGGCCAGCCTCGGCGCCATCGCGCTATTGTTGCAGGCCGGCGTGATCGGTGCGGTGCTGGTGAAGAACCAGGGCGGCTCGTTCCAGACGGCTTCATTGATCGTGAACGATCGATCAGCACCCATCACCCGCGATCTCGGCGGGTCGTCGCCGCCGCGCGCGCTGGTCCGGTTCTCCGAGGATGCCCGCGTGGCGGATATCACCGCGCTGCTCGACAGCTATCAGGCCTCGATCGTCGATGGCGCCAAGGGCGGCATGTTCCGGCTGCAGTTCGGCAACAGCGCGATGGACAAAAACGATCTCGCGGCGCTGATGAGCAAGCTGCAGAAGGAGAAGATCGTCAGTCTCGCCGTGGAGACGCCGTAACGGCGTCCGGCGTTTCTTGGCCAAAGCCAGAGGTCCGATGACCCGTGATCCCGCGAACCGGCGTATCAGGACGGCGGTGACATTGATTGCTGTGCTGCTGCCGCTCGCCTGCCTCGAGGGACCGGCGGTTCATGCCCAGGGCTTCATGCGCTCGCCCAGCCTCCACATCGAGTCGCGGGTATCCACCTTCAATCCGACAGTTGCGCCGCGGATCAATCCCACGATCGCCGGCCGGTCAAGCGTCGATGGCGTCGGACGAACGACGCCCCGGGTCACCGGGGTAAGCTCGGCCGCGCACTCGATTTCCCGCATAGCGGTAGGGTCGTCGCTGCCTTACGTGCGCTATTCGCACAATCTCTATCCGGCTTGTGAGTACGCTTATCGCGGGCCCGATGGCGAGTGTTATGACCGTCGCATCATCGATGGCGGCGGCTCGGCCAACAGCGGCAATAACGGCAAGAACAATAATGGCGGCCCGCGCCGCAATGCCTCGCAAACGGCGGTCAATCTGCGCACCGTTGCCAACGAGCTCGTGGCGGAAATCGACAGCGCGTTGTCGTATGCGCAGGCGGACGAATGGGCGCGGCGTCATGGCCTCGAGCGGATCGGATCGCAGAACGTTGCGATTGTCGGCGGCACCGTCGGCCTGTTTCGTATCATCGATCATCGCCCCGCCGACACCGTGAGCCGTGAACTGGCCGCCGATGGCGCGCGCTCGGTGCAGCCCAATTTCCGCTATGTGCTGCAGGATCAGAAGACGGTACCGGCTGAGGGCGATCCCGCGCAATACGCGCTGACACAGCTTCGCTTGCCGCAGGCGCATACGCTCGCCCACGGCATGAACGTCACCATTGCAGTGATCGATTCTGGCATCGACGCCAACCATCCGGAATTGGCCAATTCGATCGCCGACACGTTCGATGCGCTCGGCAGCAAGGAAGGCCCGCATGTCCACGGTACCGGCATTGCCGGAGCGATCGCCGCGCATGCGAAGCTGATGGGAAGCGCGCCCGAGGTCAGGATCCTGGCGATCCGTGCGTTTGGCGCGGCCTCCAATGGCGCGGAAAGCACGTCCTGGGTGATCCTGAAAAGCCTCGACTATGCCGCTTTGCACGGGGCGCAGATCATCAATATGAGCTTTGCCGGCCCGAAGGATCCGTTGATCGAACGCGGCGTCGCCGCGACCGCTGCCAGGGGCATCGTGCTGGTGGCCGCCGCCGGCAATGCGGGTGCGAAATCGCCGCCGCTCTATCCCGCCGCCAATCCGAACGTGATCGCGGTGAGCGGCACCGACGCTCACGAAAAGCTGTTCGCGGCATCGAACCGCGGCAACTATATCGCTTTGGCAGCTCCGGGCGCCGATATCTTCCTGCCGGCGCCGGACGGAAAATATCAGATGACGTCCGGCACCTCGTTTTCCGCCGCTTACGTCAGCGGTATCGCGGCGCTGATGCTGGAGCGCAATCCTGCGTTGAAGCCGAACGAAGTGCGCGCAATTCTAACCAATACCGCCCGCGATCTCGGCGCGCCGGGCCGTGACGATCTGTTCGGGGCGGGCGAGGCCGATGCCTACGCTGCGGTCACGGCCGCGAGCGGCGCGCCTGCGGTCCCCGTCGCCGCGGTTTCCGGTCAGCCGACGCCGGAAAAAACGCCCGATCGCAATAACGCTTCCGTGAGCCGGGCGCTGAGCGATTCCACCCCCGCGATGGCGTCGGACAAATCCGCCGCAAACGACGCCAATCGCCCCGCGGCACGGTGATTTTTCGCGCATTTTTCGCAGGTTTTCCGCGGAAATTTCGCGAACGGTGCGTTGGAACCTCCCGATAAAAAAGTTAAAAAAATCGCCTGATGTTTTGAACGTCCGGCGCGCCTGCTGCGACTTATCAATGTGGGAGCGGTTAATCCCTCCCCATCGGCTGTATTCGGCGCGAGCGCCCATCCACCCCAAGCGCCCATATGGCTTGACCCGTCCGGTTGTCCCCCCGGACGGGTCTTTTCTTTTCCGAGAGCGTTTTGGTGAGCGCGCCCGCCGCGCGGGCCTCCGGTTTGCGGAAGCGCGCCGCGGCGCCTCGCGCCACCGGGCCGGACGCCGTCAGAATCCGACATCCGTACCGATATTTCCTGTGCGTTGGTTCGCCGCAACGACCGAACGCGCGCTGCAACGCGGCCATGCCGCAGCGCGGCTTGACGGTGGATAGCGCGAATAACCCCGTATTTGCGCGGTGTTCTTCGATTGGAACGTGATCCGTAGTGTCGCGCACTGGACAACGCAGAAGTTTTCCACAGAATATCCCGGTCACATCGAATTGATTCGTCTCTGTTGCGTCTGCGTCCGTTTTTCTCCTTACGGGCTGATTCATGACACTTCATGTAGACGTGGCGCGTGGCCGCAATGTTGTCGCGCGCTGGTGCAACCTTGCCGAGCAGCGGCTGGAATATCTCACCGAACTGTTCGAGACCGGGCGCTGGCGCCGCTATCACAGCGAACTCGCCTTTCTCGAAAACATCCAGGAAGCCAAGGCCGCGGTCGAAACCTGGCGCGATCTGTTGGCCCGCGCGGGCGCGCCTGGCAATTCAGCCGTCGATGTCGCCTGGCCCCGCGCTGCTCGCCTGACGCCGCCGCCTGGCGACAGGTCGCGCGAGCGGGTTCAACTGTATCAGCCGCAGCCGGCGCCGGCCGCGATCGAGCCGCCGCCGCGCGAAATACCGGAAGATATTCTGGCAGCTCTGGAAAGCGAACTCATTGGCTCGGATGACGCGCCTTCCGCTCCGGAGGCGCCGAGCGGGGATCCGTCATCGCTGGCGACGCTCGACATGATGCAGGAGCGCTATCCGCTGCTGCGCAACGCGCTGTAGAGATGCGCGGGCGCGCGTGAGCGTTTACCGGCGCACCGCATTGGTGCCAACCACCACCTGCGCGTAACGCTGGGCGCCGTCGGTGGATAAATCGGTGGTCACCGCGCGGGCGTGGTCGAGCCCGACCACGGCGCCGCGCGGGGCTTCCGAGATCATGTTGTTGTTGACCAGCGCCGTTCCCGCACCCGGCACCACCGATACGCCGATGCCGACGAAGGCGTTGCGGATCACATTGCCGGTGATGGCAACGTCGCGGAGATATTTTCCCCAGCCGGCGATGATTCCGAACGACGGCGCGTTCTCGATCACATTGCCGGTCACGGACGAGTCCGCCTCGATATAGATGCCGACGCCGGCGTCGTCGTCCGGCGCGGTGCCGATCGGCCGTTTCGGGATCAGATTGCGGATGATGTTGCCCTGGACCACTGCGATGCGGCCGCCCTCGTTGAAATTGCAGACGGAGACGCCGACGGCCGCGCCATCGACGGTGTTGTTGGCGATCACGGCGCCCTCGAACGAGAATTCCGAATAGAGCGCGACCTCGCGGACATTGCTGACGCTGTTGCCTGAGATCTGGATGTTCGACGCCGAATTGCCGCGCACCGCCGAATAATCGCAGTTGCGGATGCGATTGCCGCGCACGATCACGTTGCCGGCGCGGAATGCGTTGATGGCGTTGCCGTATTGCCCGGAGCCGCCGGGGCCGGCCTTGATGTCCTCGATCCGGTTGTCGGTAACGAGCGTGCCGTCGTCACCGATCGCGGTGCGCAGGATTTCGATGCCGTTGTCGTTGGTGCCGGTGATGGTATTGCGCGACACGATCAGGCCCAGCGCGTCGAACGACACCACCGCGGTCGCCGCCATGCTGGTAAAGATATTCCCCGAGATGTCGCCGGAAACCTGCTCGAGCCAGATGCCGTTGCCGCCGCTGGCCGTGAATTCGCAATCCATGATGCGGACATCGCGGCCGCCGAGGCAGTGCACGAGACCGCGCCGCGTCGGCAACGGAATGCCGCCGCCGTCGAAGGTGATACCGGATAGGCCGACGCTGCCGGCGCCTTCGCTCTGCAGCATCGAGGCGCCGCCGTTGAAGACGAGCTTGGTCGCGCCGCGGACGCCGACAAGTTGGGTGCCGCCCTGCAGCCGAAGCATGCCGGTGCGGTAGACGCCGGGCGGCAGCGCCAGCGGCACCTGCGCCCGCGCGGCCTCATCGATCGCGCGCTGCAAATTTTTGGTCTGATCGTCGGGGCTGCCGGGCCGCACGCCATATTGCGTGACATCGCGGCCGAGCGCCGAGGTCAGCGGCGCCGCGCGGGCGCCGTCCGGCGACATCGCCAGCGCGCCGGCAACGCCGGCGGCGGATACGCCCATCAGACGACGGCGGTTGACGTCCATGATTGAATGGCCCTCGCGCAACGCAAGCGGATGCATTTGCGGTCTCTACGTAGCGCCAAAATACGGCGGTGCATGGTGAAGACCGGGGAGGAACAAGGCGATTGTTGGAGGTAGGGTTAATCGCGGGTGGAATAATTAACGCCGGCTGTAGTGCGCCCTACGATGTCCGTGCCGACTGCCTCGCCAACCGTACTATCTCCAGCAGCATCGCCTCGCCAGCATCGATCAGCTCTTCCAGCGTGATGCGAGCAAAACCCTTGTGCCGGGACGCGCCGTCGCTTGCGAGCGGCGGCACGTGGACAAAGGCGGCGAGGCGAGGGCCGTCGCCGGTCTCGACCGCCTCGATCGCGCGCCAACTCAGATAATTGCAGAGATAGCTGCCGGCGTCGCGCGAGGCGCGGGCGTCTATTCCGGTGCCGACGGCCGCGCGCAACAATTTGGCCGTATGCGGGCCGAACATTTTGGCATCGGCATCGCCAACGATCGAGCCCTTGCGCGCGCGGGTTCGATCGGCGTCCGGCCACAGCGTGGTGACGGCATTGCGGGCGCGGCTCTCGACCCGCAGATGCGCGGTGCGGCCGGCGAGGCCGAACATCAGCAGCGCGTGCGGCCGGTGCTGTGCCAAAAGCTGCGGCAATTCGCGGTCGACGGTGGCGTAGGTGACATGAAAAATGTGGCCGATGCGTTCGACATCGCCAAGCGCCGGGCGGCGCAGCCGCAACAGCCGCGCCACCAGTGCCTGCGTCGGATTGAACGGCGCGCCGGGAAACGGGCCGAAACCGGTGATGAGAATGCGAAGTTTTGCGCTCACCGCAGCATCTCCGCGATCTGTTCGGCGGCGACCGCCGGCGTGATCCGGCCGTCCGCCACTTCGGCTTCGGTCTTTTTCACCTTGGCGCGGATCGCCGGATCGGAGCGCAGCCGCGCCATCATCCGCTGCTCCAGCATCGACCACATCCATTTCACCTGCTGCTCGCGCCGCCGGCTGTCGAATTCGCCCGAGGCGTTCATGGCGGTGCGGTGATCGAGGATCTTCTGCCACAGCGTGTCCATGCCGGTGCCGGTCAGCGCCGAATAGGTCAGGACCGGCGGATGCCAGTGCTCGGAGCGGGGGGTGAGGATGTGCAGCGCGCCGCGATATTCGGCGGCCGCCAGATTGGCGCGCTTGATGTTGTCGCCGTCGGCCTTGTTGATCGCGATCATGTCGGCGAGTTCGACCAGGCCCTTCTTGATGCCCTGCAATTCGTCGCCGGCGCCGGGCAGCATCAGCGCCAGGAAGAAATCGGTCATGTCGCAGACCGCGGTCTCGGACTGGCCGATGCCGACGGTTTCCACCAGCACCACGTCGAAGCCGGCGGCCTCGCAGAGCAGCATCGCCTCGCGGGTTTTGGCGGCGACGCCGCCGAGCGTGCCGGAGGCGGGCGAGGGCCGGATGAAGGCGGCGTCGGAGCCGACGAGCCGCGCCATCCGCGTCTTGTCGCCGAGGATCGAGCCGCCGGTGCGCGCCGACGACGGGTCGACCGCGAGCACCGCGACCTTGTGGCCGCGCTCGATCAGGAACATGCCGAGCGCGTCGATGGTGGTGGATTTGCCGACGCCGGGCGAGCCGGTGATGCCGACGCGGATCGCCTTGCCGGTGTCCGGCAGCAATGCCTGCACCAGATCGCGCGCCGCGGCCTGATGGTCGGCGCGCCGGCTTTCGATCAGCGTGATCGCCCGCGCCAGCGCCGCGCGGTGACCTGCGCGGAGGCCGTTGGCAAGGGATTTGATGTCGGGGGAGGCAGGCTTCGGCAGGGGCATGGCTTGGTTTACAACGGCCGGGTCGAACAGGCGAGGGGAGTCCAACCGACCAGGCCCACTACGTCGGAGGCGTCGCTATTTTTCGTCCCACAAAGGTCTTCAGCGCAGGCAAATCGTTCCGCGCGATGTCCCAGACGATCTGAGCATTGGTCGTGTGATAGGCGTGCCGCAGCACGTTTCCAAAATCGATCATTTTTCGCCAGTTAATGTCCGGTCCTGCATTCTTGATGTGATCCGGCAGCTTTTTCGAAGCTTCGCAAACGATTTCGAGCAAGCGCTCGGTCGCCAGGCGACGCATCGTGTCTGCAGAGAATAACTCGAAACTGCTGGCAGCAAGCATGTCTTCGAGTTCGGTGATGGCCTCCATAATGTCCCGCAGCCGATCCTCGACGGTTGGCGGCATTCAGAATACCTCGATCAAATCGTCGGCGATCCGCTCGGCAATGCGGGGTTTCAGGAGTTTCCGCACCGATATCTGGATCTGAAGTCCGGTGGCGTCCTCGATCAAATGCGAGGCTTTGAACAGATCGAAAGGCGGAGATTCGTCGCGCTCGGTGGCATCGACAAGTATATCAAGATCACTGTCCGGACGCGCATCACCGCGCGCGCGCGATCCAAACAGGAAGAGCTTGGTTACCCCTTCTGCCTTCAGCGCGGGCGCAAGTTCGCGCAGCTTGCTAATGATGGTCTCGACCGGAATATCCGCGATGTCACTCATGGGCGGATACTAGCATATGTGCGGCCAACCGCCCAGCTTCTCCGCGTACCTGCATCGCGCAGATCAGTGTATCTGTGGGCTCATTGCTGACCGTCGTCGTCGCCCTTGGGCCGCGCGCCGCCGAAGATGTTGGCGCCTCCCGGCGTCAGATAGGGCTTTAACGTTTCCCACGGCACGAACGCGACATATTCGCCTTCGACAAAGGGGCCGACCGCATAGGGCGGATAGTGGAAGGTGAGGCCGGAGCTCTTGCCCGAAACCGTCGACGGCGCCAGCGTCACCGCGCCGATCTTGAGCAGCGTTGGCTTCAAGTCCTTGTACCATTCCGCCGTCGCGGTCTCGCTGGTGTCGCGCTTCTTCTTTTCGATATTGAGCGAGACGATGACGGCCTTGACCATCGCCTTCATGGTTGGGCCGTCGTCGGCGGTCTCGGTGAAGAACGGGCGGATGCTGATGCGCTTGTTCGCGGATTTATCCCACAGAATGGTGTTGACGTCGGAATTCGGATGCGCGCCGTGGGTGTCCATGTAGTCGGACCTGACGATGCTGACATAGCGGCCGTCGACCACCGAGCGCGTCTCGTATTTCCGCTCCATCGACCAGACGCCGTTGCGGAACATCTGCGGGTCCTGTTTGCGCTCCTTCTCGGCATCGGCGCGATTCTTCTCCGCCCATGCCTTGCCCTCGGCGAGGCAATCCGCAGCCAGTGGCGGATCGGCCTTGATCTTGTCGTCGAGGTAGACGTTGGCTTCGAGGGATTTGTTCTTGATCGCCGCATCGGGCTTCGGATCGGCGGCGAGAGCAGGGAAGGTGAGGCAGGCGAATGCGCCAATGAGGCTCATCCGGCGAACGAACGTGAATGCAGCGGCGCGCACGGGGAATTCCTTTGAAGCGATGTGGGGCTAGGCGCGGAGCTACTCCGCCGCCTCGCTGTGGCCGAGGCGGGCGTTGAGCTTGTGGATCAGCTCTTCGGCGGCGTCCGCGATCACCGTGCCGGGCGGGAAGATCGCTTCGGCGCCGGCCTTGTACAGCGCGTCGTAATCCTGCGGCGGCACCACGCCGCCGATGATGATCATGATGTCCTCGCGGCCTTGCTTCTTCAGCGCGGCCTTCAGTTCCGGCACCGCGGTGAGATGCGCGGCCGCCAGCGACGACACGCCGAGGATATGGACGTCGTTCTCGACCGCCTGCCGCGCCGCTTCGTCGGCGGTGGCGAACAGCGGCCCGATATCGACGTCGAAGCCGACATCGGCAAACGCCGAGGCGATCACCTTCTGGCCGCGGTCGTGGCCGTCCTGGCCGATCTTGGCGACCAGGATGCGCGGGCGGCGGCCCTCGGCATCCTCGAACGCGTCGATCAGCGCCTGCACCTTTTCGACCCGGTTGGACATGGTGGATGCCTCCCGCTTGTAGACGCCGGTGATGGACTTGATCTCGGCGCGGTGCCGCCCGAACACTTTTTCCATCGCGTCGGAAATTTCGCCGACGGTGGCTTTGGCGCGCGCGGCATCGATGGCGAGCGCCAGCAGATTGCCGTTGCCTTCGCCGGCGCTGCGGGTCAGCGCCGCCAGCGCGTCGTCGACGTCCTTCTGGTTGCGTTCCTTCTTGCAGCCGCGACAGCTTGTCGATCTGCAGCCGGCGCACGGTGGAGTTTTCCACCTTCAAGCACGTCGATGGCGGCTTCGTTGACCGGCTTGTATTTGTTGACGCCGATCACCGCCTGCCGGCCGGCGTCGATCCGGGCCTGCGTCTTGGCGGAGGCTTCCTCGATCCGCAGCTTCGGCACGCCGGCCTCGATCGCCTTCGCCATGCCGCCGAGCGCCTCGACTTCCTGGATGTGGCCCCAGGCCTTTGCGGCGAGATCGCGGGTCAGCCGCTCGACATAATACGAGCCGCCCCAGGGATCGATGATGCGGTTGGTGCCGCTCTCCTGCTGCAGGAACAGTTGCGTGTTGCGCGCGATGCGCGCGGAAAAATCGGTCGGCAGCGCCAGCGCCTCGTCGAGCGCGTTGGTGTGCAGCGACTGGGTATGGCCTTGGGTCGCCGCCATCGCCTCGATGGTGGTGCGCATCACGTTGTTGTAGACGTCCTGCGCGGTCAGCGACCAGCCCGAGGTCTGGCAATGCGTGCGCAGCGACAGCGAGCGCGGGTCTTTCGGGTTGAACTGCGTCAAGCAGCTTGGCCCACAGCAGCCGCGCCGCGCGCATCTTGGCGACTTCCATGAAGAAGTTCATGCCGATCGCCCAGAAGAACGACAGCCGCGGCGCGAAGCGGTCGACGTCGAGGCCCGGCGGCAAGGCCGGCGCGGAGATATTCGACGCCGTCGGCCAGCGTATAGGCGAGTTCGAGGTCCTGCGTCGCGCCGGCTTCCTGCATGTGATAGCCGGAAATCGAGATCGAATTGTATTTCGGCATTTTCTGCGAGGTGTAGGCAAAGATGTCGGAGATGATCCGCATCGAGGGCGCCGGCGGATAGATGTAGGTGTTGCGCACCATGAACTCTTTCAGAATGTCGTTCTGAATGGTGCCCGAAAGTTTTTCCGGCGGCACGCCCTGTTCCTCGGCGGCCGCGACGAACAGCGCCAGGATCGGCAGCACCGCGCCGTTCATGGTCATCGACACGCTCATCTGGTCGAGCGGGATGCCGGAGAACAGCGTGCGCATGTCGTAGATCGAAGTCGATCGCGACGCCGGCCATGCCGACGTCGCCGGAGACGCGCGGATGATCGGAATCATAGCCGCGATGGGTGGCGAGATCGAACGCGACCGACAGGCCCTTTTGCCCGGCGGCGAGGTTGCGGCGATAGAACGCGTTGGAATCTTCCGCGGTGGAGAACCCGGCATATTGCCGGATGGTCCAGGGCTGGTTGACATACATGGTCGGGTAGGGGCCGCGCAGATAGGGCGCGATGCCGGGCCAGGTCTCGAGGAAGTCGATGCCCTCGAGATCGGCTTCGCTGTAGCTGGCTTTGACCGGGATGCCTTCGGGCGTCAGCCACGGTTCGGCGCCGCCGGTCGGCTGCGCCGCAGCGACGGGCTCGAAGGCGAGATCGGCAAAGTTCGGTATGCGGCTCATGGGTTACCATATAGCACATGTGACATTTTGGGGGCGCCATCATCAATCATGGTCCGGATGCTGGTGGCTGACGATGCCATTTGCCTTCTCCGGTCCGTAGTTCTGCAGCGTGGTCTGGCTCGGCAGGTTGGCGATCGCCACCACCCAGCCGAGCCGGGATTCGGTTCCGTATTGCCGGGTCGGCACCAGCCGGTCGGGCCGGTCGAAGGCGCCGGTCATGATCTCGATCCGGGGGCCGTCGATGCGGCGAAAGCTCAGCGGCGTGCCGCAGGCGGCGCAGAAGTCGCGCTCGGCGATCGAGGAGGATTGGAACGCCGCCGGCTTGCCGCGGGTCCAGGCGAAATCGGCATGTTCGATGTCGGCAAAGGAGGCGAACGGCGCGCCGGCCGCCTTCTGGCACATCCGGCAATGGCAGATGCTGACCTTGGCCGGCAGCCCCGACAGCGCAAAGCGGATCGCGCCGCATTGGCAGCCGCCGGTCAGAACGGTTTTGCTCGCCGCGGTCATGCTCACTCCATCCGCCGCCAGGCTTCCTGCAGCGTCGCCAGCGCGTCGCCGCCGGCAAAGATGAAATCGCTGACGCCGGCGGCGCGCAGCGCGGCTTCCTGCTCGCCGGGCCGGCCTGCCAGATAGATATGTCTTGCGCCCGCGGCTTGAAGGGCCTTGGCGGCGGCTTCCGCCTGCTCGGCATAGACCTTGTCCGACGAACACAGGCACGCCAGGGCCGCGCCGGAGGCCTTGAAGGCGGCGGCGAGGGCGCCGGGTCGGCAAACCCTCGGTGTCGATCGCCTCGATGCCGCCGGTCTCGAAGAAGCTCTTGGCGAAGGTCGCGCGCGCGGTGAAGTCGGCGGGCGTGCCGAGATTGGCGAGAAAGACCTTCGGCCGCGCGCCGGTGCTCTTGAGATTGCGTCCGACTTGTCGCGCAACGCCTCGAACGGCGCGGCGAGCCGCATCGGCGGCAGCGCATCGAACTTGATCTTGGCCTCGCCATAGGGCGCGAGCGCGACCGGCTTCGCGTCCAGCACCGCGACCTCGGCCTCGTGCAGGTTGGGGAATTCGCTGGCGCCGGTCAGCACGTCCCGGCGCTTGGCGATGTTGGCTTCGCGCACGGCCCGCGTCGCCGCGACCTTGCGCTGGATCAGGTTCTGCTCGAGCGCGGCGAACACGCCGCCGGCCTTTTCGATCTCCTGAAACAGCGACCACGCCGCTTCGCAGAGCTGCCTCGTCAGGGTCTCGATGCCGCCGGAGCCGGCCGCGGGATCGACTACCTTGGCGAGGTTGGATTCTTCCAGCAGCACCAGTTGCGTGTTGCGCGCGACGCGCCGCGCGAACGCATCGGGCAATCCCAGCGCCAGCGTATGCGGCAGCACGGTGATGGCGTTGGCGCCGCCGAGGCCGGCGGAGAACGTCGCCATGGTCGCGCGCAGCATGTTCACGTAGGGATCGCGCTGGGTCAGCATCCGCCAGGCGGTATCGGCGGCGATGAACAGCGGCTTCGGCGTCAGCCCGCAGGCCTGCTCGATCCGCGCCCACAACAGCCGCAGCGCGCGGAATTTCGCCATGGTCAGGAACTGGTCGGCATCGGCGGCGAGCCGCGCATAGACCATGCCCTGCGCATCTTCGAGCGCAACGCCGGCCTGCTTCGATCGCGCGCAGATAGGCGACGCCGGCCGCCAGCACGAAGGCCAGCTCCTGCGCCTCCGATCCGCCGGCATCGTGGATCACGCGCCCGTCGGCGACCGCGAACGGGCCCTTGAAGCCCATCGCGGCGAGGCCCTTGATCGCGCCGGTCACCGCCGGCACGATCTCGGCCCAGCTATAGGGGCTGGATCCCCAGACGGCGCAGGCGCCGAGCGGATCGAGACCGAAGCGGATATCGCAGGCCGCGGGATCGAGGCCCTTGCGCTTGACGAATTCGGCGACATGAATCGCGGCCATCCGCGACTGCGGACCGATCTGAAGTTCGATCGCAATGCCGGCATCGAGATAGACGCCGTCGAGCACCTGTTCGATCGCCTCGGCCGTCGGCTCCAGTCCGAAACCATGCGCGCCATTGGCGCCGGCGAACACCAGCGTCAGCCCGGTGGCGCCGTTCTCGAGATCGTGCAGCGCCTGCGCATTGGCCTGCCTGGCATCGGGATGATCGATCCGCTGCATGATCTGCCAGGGCGCGGCCGCCGGCGCGGCCCGCGACCGGCGCTGCGCCTTTGGCGCGCGGATAGATCGGCTCGATCTTCAGCCCGTCGTAGGTCTTGCCGACCAGCTTCTCGAACGGCGCGCCCTTCAGCACGCCGTCGACCAGCTTGCGCCAGTCGTCGTAGGTCGCCGGCGCGAAAATCCGCCGCCAGCCGCAGATCGTCAGTCGTGGTCGTCATCCGGCCAATCGTTCCCTGAAGCCTTCTGCATGTTGGCCGGAAATTGCCACGGCGCGGCCGCCAAGCCAAACGGTTGTTTTCGGTCAATCCGAGGTCCGGCAGCCGCTCGATACCTTCGGTCGACAGCCCGGCCAGCGCCGTCGCTGACGCGGCGTCCCGCAATGACGCGGTCCGGGCACGATCTCGGCGAGCGGCACCAGCACGAAGGCGCGCTCGAACAGCCGCGGGTGCGGCAGCGTCAGTTCCGGCTTGTCGATCGTGACGTCGTCATAGGCGATCAGATCGAGGTCGAGGGTGCGCGGACCCCAGCGCCGTTCCTGGGCGCGGTCGCGGCCGAATTTCTTCTCGATCTTGTGCAGCGTGAACAGCAGCGCGTGCGGATCGAGGCTGGTCTCGATCTCGATGCAGGCATTGATGAAAGCGGCCTGCTGCTCGTCGCCCCAGGGCGGCGTGGCGTAGTCGGACGAGCGCGCCAGCAGCGCCGCCTGCGTCATGCCGCAGATATTGGCGATCGCCTTCTGGAATGTCGCGCGGACGTCGCCGACATTGCCGCCGAGCGCGATCAGCACGTCAGCCATGTCAGGGCGCTTGCCGCGTGCGCGTCAGCACCACGCCGACATCGTCGAAGATCGCGGCGATCGGCGCGTGCGGCTTGTGCACGGTGACCTTGACGGCGCTGATGCGCGGGAACGCCGCCAGGATGGCGTCGGCGACCGCGCCGGCCGCGCGCTCCAGCAGCTTGTAGTTGGTATTCTTGAACGCCGCGGTCGCGGTCGCCACCACGTTGGAATAGGACACGGTGTCGGCGAGCCGGTCGGTGCGCGAGGATTCCGACAGATCGGCCGAGCAGCTCGAGATCGATCACGAAGCGCTGGCCGACCTCGGTCTCGTGCTCCATCACGCCATGGCGGGCATGGATGACGACGCCGGTGATGAAGATCGTATCGGTCATTCCTGGTCCCTGATTGCTGCCGCGACCCGCAGCGCCTGCACGGTCTCCGCGACATCATGGGTCCGGATGATCCGCGCGCCGCCCTCGGGCGGCGATCAGATGCGCCGCGATCGAGCCGCCGAGCCGCTGCTGCGGCTCCGACGGCGTCACCGTCGCGATGAAGCGCTTGCGCGAGGCGCCGACCAGAAGCGGCAGGCCGAAAACGCGAAAGCTCGTCCAGCCGCGCCAGCGCCGTCATGCTCTGCTCCGGCGTCTTGCCGAAGCCGATGCCGGGATCGAGCACGATATGGTCGGACGGAATGCCGGCCTTGGCGGCGATCTCGAGCGAGCGCTCGAAGAAGGCGGCGATATCCTTCATGATGTCGATGGCGGGATCGGCGCTGTCGCGGTTGTGCATGACGATGACAGGAGCTTGGCGCGCCGCGACCAGGCGCCATGTCGGGATCGCGCTGCAGGCCCCAGACGTCGTTGGCGATGGCAGCGCCCTGGTCGAGCGCCCAGGCGACGACGGCCGATTTCATGCTGTCGATCGAGACGGGAACGCCGAGCGAGACGACATCGGCCAGCACCGGTCGCAGCCGCTCCAGTTCTTCATCGGCGGAGACCGGTTCCGCGCCATAGGGCCGGGTCGATTCCGCGCCGATGTCGATGATGTCGGCGCCTTCGGCGATCATGCGCCGGGCCTGCGCCAGCGCGCGCTCGGGGGCGATGAATTGTCCGCCGTCGGAGAAGGAATCCGGCGTCACATTGAGCACGCCCATCACGGCCGGATAGGGCCTGGACAGCAGCGCCGGCAGCGCCGAATGACCGGCCGGGCCGGCCGCCGTGGCGGGTCTGGACATGGTTGCGATCATGCGGTCGCTTTGCGCGGTCCGCGCCAGGGAGTCAAGGCGGGAGAGCCGGCCCCGTCGATCTGTCGGGCCGGACCTGATGACCGGTCTAGTAGCTGATCTTCGGCTGCAGCTTGCGCGCCTGTGCGATCAATTGCTCGACCGACTTCTCCGACGGCAGGACGCGGACGAGCTTGCGCCTGGTGTTCACTTCTTTCATGTTCTGGGCCAGCCGCGCCGGATTGCGCAGCGCCAGTTCGCGAACGGTGGTGACGCCGGCGGCGCGCACCAGTCCGACCTTGGCCTTGCCCATGCCGGGAATGCGCATGTAGTCGGAGACATTGGCCCATTCGAGCAGTTGCTGTTCGCTGATGCCGGTCTTGGCCGCGAGCGCCTTGCGTCCCTTGACGGTGCGGGCGGCCTCAAGCAGCGCGTCGGTGGTGCGAATGCCCAGCGATTTCAGTTTCGAAGCGGAGAAGGCGGTCAGGCCATCGATCTCGGAGATGGGATATGTCATGATACTCGATATGCAAAGAAAGGTGCTGCAGGCCCAAGGGTGCTTTAAGAGTGCTCTTAAGCGAACTGGCTGAGGCCCGGCGTCCCCGAGATGATCTCGCCCATTTGATCCGCTCCGATTTTGTCGCGGCCGAACCGGAAAAGTTCACGCGCGACGCTCTGAATCTCGCTCATGCCCAGACCAAGCGCCATCAGCTTGGTGCCGAGCGCCATCAAGCCGCCGCCCATCAACCTTGAGAGCCCGCCATTGCTGCTCGAGGCCGCGATCGCAGCTTCCGCACCTGGAATTTGGTCGATCAGAGCCTGAACCTTGTCGGAAGGACCCTCGTTGCGGAGGAAACCCAGAACGATGCCGATGGTTTTTTCAGCGACAGCGTTATCGATGCCGGCCTTGGCGGCCAGCCTTCCAATCAGTTCGTCCATATTGCCCCGCCCTCAGCCGGTTGTACACCGGGTCGTTTGCTTGTGCATTTATCTTGAGCGTCTGCGATAGGAATTACAAGCGATGACCGCATACCGACGCCGATTTTCGTTCGAGATCGCGCGCAAGTGTTGCAGCAATGCAAGAGTGAGCGCGATTCATGCCAACTTGTCGCAGCGCATCCTCCGTTTTTCTACCGGGATCGGAGAAAAGTATGAAAGTATGACCGGCATGGTCTTCGCGGCGGCGCGATATGTCGATGCCCGCGGACGGTTTCAATCGACGGGCAGGATGCGATATGATCGGGTCTGACGTATTGGCCGAACCTCCCGGATACGCGCGAAGAGGCGATGCGATGGCGACCTCCGATAACAAGACGGCCGATACCGACGAGAAGATTTTTATCGGCAAGGGCGACCAGACAGCCTGGCTGACGCTCGCGCTCGCCAATCGGCACGGCCTTGTCACCGGCGCGACCGGAACCGGCAAGACCGTATCGCTGCAGGTGATGGCGGAAGGATTTGCGCGTGCCGGCGTTCCGGTTTTCGCGGCCGATATCAAGGGCGACCTGTCCGGCATCTCCGAAGTCGGCGAGGCCAAGGACTTTATCGTCAAGCGGGCCGGCGAGATGGGGCTGACCTTCCAGCCCGACCAGTTCTCGACGGTGTTCTGGGACGTGTTCGGCGAGCAGGGCCATCCGGTCCGCGCCACCGTCACGGAAATGGGGCCGTTGCTGCTGTCGCGGATGCTCGATCTGAACGACGTGCAGGAAGGCGTGCTCAATGTCGCGTTCCGTGTCGCGGACGAGAACGGTCTGGCGCTGATCGACATGAAGGATCTCCGGGCGCTGCTCGACGCCATCGTTCCCGATGCGGCCAGGAAGGGTGCGGATGCCGGCGACGATCCGCTGGCGTCGATCCGAAAGGCCGCGCAGGGCTACGGCAACGTCACCAGGGCGACGGTCGGAACCATTCAGCGCCAGCTCCTGGTGCTGGAAAACCAGGGCGGCACGAAATTCTTCGGCGAGCCGGCGCTGTCGCTGAAGGATTTCATGAAGACCGACCGCGACGGCCGGGGCATGGTCAACATCCTGGTCGCCGACAAGCTGATGCAGAGCCCGCGGCTCTACGCGACCTTCCTGTTGTGGATGCTGTCGGAGCTGTTCGAGGAATTGCCGGAAGCCGGCGACCTGCCGAAGCCGAAGCTGGTGTTCTTCTTCGACGAGGCGCATCTGCTGTTCAACGATGCGCCGAAGGCGCTGATGGACAAGATCGAACAGGTGGTGCGGCTGATCCGCTCCAAGGGCGTCGGGGTTTATTTCGTCACGCAAAACCCGATCGACGTGCCGGACAAGGTGCTCGCCCAGTTGGGCAACCGCGTGCAGCACGCGCTGCGGGCCTTCACGCCGCGCGACCAGAAGGCGGTGACCGCGGCCGCGGCGCAGACCTTCCGGCCCAATCCGAAACTCGACACCGCCCGGGTCATCATGGAACTCGGCAAGGGCGAAGCGCTGGTGTCGTTCCTCGAAGGCGGCGGCACGCCGGCGATGGTCGAGCGCGTCATGGTCCGGCCGCCGACGGCGCGGATCGGACCGATCACGCCGGAGGAGCGCAAGGCAATCATGGACAGCAGCCCGGTGAAGGGCAAATACGACACCGCGATCGATGCCGAATCCGCCTATGAGATCATCCAGAAGCGCGTCGCCGGAACAGCGGCGCCGGCCGATGGATCGGCTGGCGGCGGCGGTGGCGGAATCCTCGGACAGATCGGTGCGATCGTCGGCACGATCTTCGGCACCAACGTATCGCGCGGCCGGATGTCGACCGGGCAGATCATCGCGCGAAACGTGACGCGCTCGGTCACCAACAAGGTGGTCGGCGGCGCCGTCGCCGATCTCGGCAAATCAGTCGGCGGCTCCATCGGCGGTTCGGTCGGCCGCGCGCTGGTGCGCGGCGCGCTTGGCGGACTGTTGCGGAGATGATATCCCGCGCGATCTTCCTGTGATGTCCGGAACGAGCTTGTGCTGAGATACCCATCGCTGCGAGCGCCGCTCGATATGCTGTTCCTGATCTGCTGTATCGCGCTGACCGCCGATGTCCTCGCCCCGGAGATTTGGGGGCACGGCAAGACCAAGGACTATCCGCTGTGGTTCTGGGCCGGGCAGCAGGTGCTGCACGGCAAGGATCTCTATCCCAGCGATCCCCGCGCCTATTTCGAATTCATCTATCCGCCGCTGCCGGCGATTCTGCTGGCGAGTACCGAGCTTCTTCGGCAAGATCCCGCTCTATCTGTGCCTGTCGTTGCTCAACATCGTCGCGTGGTGGATGACGGCGCAATTCTCGCACGCGATGACCGGATCGGGCCGCAAGCCCGGGATCTGGCTGGAAGCGTTGCCGGGCTTCGTCACCGTGACCTTCGTGTTCGACATGTTCGATCTCGGCCAGCCGAATCTCATGCTGCTGGCGATGATGCTGTATCGGATTCTGGCTGCTGCGGCGGATACGGCCGTGGATGGCGGGCAGCATGTTTGCGCTGGCGACCGCGATCAAGGTGTTTCCGGTGGCGGTGTTGCCTTATCTGATCTGGCGCAGGCAGTGGGCGGCCGCCGCCGAGCATGGTGGTTTTCCTCGGGCGTGTTCCTGTTCGTGCTTCCGGCGCCGTTCCGTGGCTTCCAGCACAATGTGTCGGAGTTGAAGACCTGGTATCAGGGCATGGTCGGGTCGAGTTCGGAGAAGGGCTTTGGCCAGCGCGACGAACAGAACTGGTCGTGGGTCAACCAGTCCATCATCGCGGTGACGCACCGGCTGACGCGCCCGGTCAATTACAACCAGGACGATCCGACCCAGACCAAACCCGCGCGCTACATGAATATCGTCAATCTCGATTTCAAGACCGCGAACCTGATCGTCCTGGCGGTCTCGCTGCTGATCGGGCTTGGCTTTGTCGCTGTGATGCCGAAGGCCTCGCGCCGGACCGAACGGTCCGACGCCGAAGAGATCGGCATCCTGTTCTGCCTGATGACGGTCGCCTCGCCGCTGGCCCGACAATATTATTTCATGTGGCTGTTCTTTCCGATGACGGTGCTGATGCATCGCGCCGCCTACGATCCGCGTCCTGCCGTGCGGGCCGGCACCTGGGCCTTGCTCGCCGTTGCCGGCGGCCTGATGTTGCTGTCGCTTCCGGTGTTTCCGATCGATCTGCAGGCCTACGGCAATAACCTCGCCGCGACCGTCGTGCTCGTGGCGGGGCTGGTCTGGCACATCCTGCATCCGCCCGCTGCCGACGCCGTCGGCGCCTTGCCTCAGGCCACAAGCGGGCTACAAATCGGCGCAGATAATAACGCCCAAAAGGGAACATCGCGATGTCCAACGCAAAGCTCCAGCCGGTCCTCGACCGCATCGACGCCGATTTCGACAACAGCCTCGAGCGGCTGTTCGCGCTGTTGCGGATCAAGTCGATCTCGGCCGATCCGGCCTTTGCCGGCGATTGCAAGGCGGCGGCCGATCATCTGGCCAAGGATATCGCAACGCTCGGATTTGCGACCGAGGTCAGGCCGACCGCCGGTCATCCCGCCATCGTCGCCAAGATCAATGGCAGCGCCGACGGCCGGCCGCATGTGCTGTTCTACGGACATTACGATGTGCAGCCGGTCGATCCGCTCAATCTCTGGCATCGTCCGCCGTTCGAGCCGGTCGTCACCGATCATGCCGACGGCCGCAAGATCATCGTCGCGCGCGGCGCCGAGGACGACAAAGGCCAGTTGATGACCTTTGTCGAGGCCTGCCGCGCCTGGAAGTCGGTGACGGGGTCGCTGCCGGTCGACGTCACCATCGTGATCGAGGGCGAGGAAGAAATCGGTTCGAAGAATTTCGTTCCGTTCCTCGAAGCGAACAAGGCGGACCTCAAGGCCGACTTCGCGCTGGTCTGCGACACCGGCATGTGGGATCCGAATACGCCGGCGATCACCACGTCGCTGCGCGGACTGGTCTATGACGAGGTCAAGATCAAGGCCGCCAATCGCGACCTGCATTCCGGCATTTTCGGCGGCGGCGCGCAGAATCCGATCCGGGTGCTGACCCGTATTCTCGGCGGCCTCCACGACGAGAACGGCCACATCACCATTCCCGGCTTCTATGACGGCGTGAAGGATTTGCCGCCGGAGATCCTGGCGCAGTGGAAGAAGCTCAACCTCACGCCGGATTCGTTCCTCAAGCCGATCGGGCTTTCGATTCCGGCCGGCGAAAAGGACCGCCTGTTGATCGAGCAGGTCTCCTCGCGTCCGACCTGCGATATCAACGGCATCATCGGCGGCTATACCGGCGAGGGCTCGAAGACGGTGATCCCGGCGGAAGCATCGGCAAAGGTTTCGTTCCGGCTGGTCGAGGGCCAGATCCCCGACAAGATCCGCAAGGCTTTTCGCGATTATGTGACGTCGCGGCTGCCCGGCGATTGCACGGCCGAATTCATCGATCATTCCAACGCGCCGGCGATTGCGCTCGACTGGAACATGAAGCCGCTGGCGGCCGCCAAGCGCGCGCTGACCGACGAGTGGGGCAAGGAAGCGCTGCTGATCGGTTCCGGCGCCTCGATCCCGATCGTGGCCGATTTCAAGCGCACGCTCGGGCTCGATACCGTGCTGGTTGGATTTGGTCTCGACGACGACAACATCCATTCGCCGAACGAGAAGTACGACCTCAAGAGCTTTCACAAGGGCATCCGCTCCTGGGCGCGGATTTTCGCGGCGTTCGCCGACGCGCCGCGTTAAGGCCGCGTCTGGCTCGTGTCCCGGACGCGGTGCACTGCGCCGCAGAGCGGCGTGGTGAACCGCAGAGCCGGGACCCCATCACGATCGCAAAAATAAAAACGCCGCCCGGAATTGGGCGGCGTTTTGATTCGGCAGTGCAGAGGTCGTTGGACGCGATCTTACACCGAAACCGTAAAATTTCAATTCTTGTAGCTGGGATCGATGCGGTCGAGCTTGCGCAGCAGCGGCGGCCAGACCAGCGTGGTCGAGCGCAGTTCCGCGCGATCGGGGTTCGCGAGCAGCTTGGCGTTCTTGTCGATCACGGCCTGCTCGACCGGATAGGCGGTCGGGCCCCAGCATGCGGGTGCGCACCTGCATGGTGCAGGCGCGCTCCAGATGGTACATGCGCTCGAAGGCGGAGGCGACCGAGCGGCCGACCGTCAGCGTGCCGTGATTGCGCAGCAGCATGTGGTTCTTGTCGCCGAGATCGCTTTGCAGGCGCGGGCGCTCGTCGTGATCGAGCGCGATGCCTTCATAGTCGTGATAGGCGAGATCGTGGGTGACGAGCTGCGCGGTCTGGTTCAGCGGCAGCAGGCCTTCCATGCAGCTCGAGACCGCGGTGCCGTCGGGCGTGTGCAGATGAAGCACGCAGCCGGCATCCTCGCGGACTTCGTGGATCGCCGAATGGATGGTGAAGCCGGCCGGGTTGATGCTGTAGTCGCTCTTGGTGAGCTGGTTGCCGTCGAGGTCGACCTTGACCAGGCTCGATGCGGTGATTTCGTCGAACATCAGGCCGTAGGGATTGATCAGGAAATGATGCTCCGGCCCCGGCACGCGCGCGGAGATGTGGGTGTCGACCAGATCGTCCCAGCCGTAAAGCGCGACCAGGCGATAGCAGGCGGCGAGATTGACGCGCTGGTTCCATTCGGCCTCGGTCATGTCCGACGGCACTTCCTTCAGGCGAGCTTCCGCTGGCGACATGAGCGGTTTCTCCCGTGTGAATTGCTGATTTGCCGCGAGCCTAGCCCTGCGCCAGATCCGCAGCAAGGCGCGGGCGCGGGCGTGGCTGTCATGCTTTCGGACGGCGAGTGCCGGCTTACGGCGCCGGAATCGACAGCAGGCTGGAAATGCTGCGGCCGCGGATGTCGTAGACGCGCGCGAACACCACGTCGTCGCGCTTGATTTCCACCATCACCGGCGCGGTCAGGCCCTTGCAGTAGAATTCGCCGAGCGTCATGGCGAAATCGGCGGCATGGCTGTCCCAGCCGATGGTGAAGTCGGGGCCGAGCGCGACCTGCGCCGGACGCTGCGGACCGCAGACCGCGACCTTCCATTTGCGCCCGTGCGGCGGCACTTCCTGCCGTTCGGTCGAGCTCCTCGCGCAGGCCGTCGGAGGCCTGCTTCAGCGCCAGGCCCCAGTAGTCCAGCATGAAGCGGTCGTCGGCGGCGCGCACGGTGCCGGCGATGTGATTGAAGTGGGTGTATTGATAGGGGTGCAGCCGGATCATTTCGCCGAGCGGCAGCAGCAGGCCGAACGCGAAGACCGCCAGCGCCGCCGGCTGCCAGCTGCGGCGGTTGTCCTTGCAGCCAGTTCATGCCCCAGGCGAAGGCGACGCCGGCGAGCACCGTCATCGGCGGGATCACGAAGATGAAATGGCGGATGCCGTTGTAGAGCGCCGGGCGCTTCACCATCGCGATCACGCAGCGGCAGCGTCGCCGCCAGCGTCAGCATCAGCAGGATGGTCTTGCGGCGGCGCCGGCACGTCGCGCGCGCGACAGCGACATGAACGGTGCCGACGACGCCGGCGATCAACAGCGCGAGCAGCACTTCGGGAAGCTGCAGCGCGAACAGCGTCGGCAGATACGACCACGGCATGTCCGGCACCGACACCAGCGCGCCGTCGAACATTTCCTTCCAGGGCTTTTCGAAGAAGTGCGAGAAATAGGTCAGCGCCTCGGAACGGATTGCCGGGCTCCATGATCGACCACGGCCAGATCAGGCCCATGACGAGGTAGCCGAGGACGAGGCCGGGCAGCAGCACGTAGACGACATGGGCGAAGCGATGCGCGGCTTCGCGCGCGCCTTGGGTGCGGAACTTCCTCGAGCAACAGCGGCACGAAGCCGATCACCGCATAGACCAGCGCCAGCCCGCCGAGGATGCGCGAACCGATCGACAGGCCGGCGCCGAGGCCGACGATCAGGATGGTGCGCGGCGAGGGCTGCGGGATATTCCTCGGCCAGGCGGACCAGACCCAGCATCAGGATCACCATCGCCACCGCGAATGGCGCATCCTTCGGATTCATGAACATGTGGCCGTAGAAGGTCGGGCACAGCGCCAGCAGCAGCAGCGCGGCGAGGCCCGGCAAGCGGGCCGCCGACGCGCCGGCCGAGCCGCCATGTCACCGCAAGGCCGATCACGCCGACGACGGCGCCGAGCAGGCGGCGGGTTTCAAACAGTTCGAGCGGAATGACCTTGTGCAGCAGCGCCGCGGCCATGTCGAAGCCGCCGCCATACATATAGAGATTGGCGAACGACAGCGCGCCGGTGTCCTTGAAGCCGGAACCGTACATGCGCAGCAGCAGATCGGCATATTCGGCGTGGGTGTAGTCGTCCCAGCCCAGTCCGTAGTCGCGGAAGGTCAGGCTCGCGATCAACGCGACCACCGCCAGCACCAGGATGGCGAGGTCGTCGCAAGTCCGCTCCACCGAGCGCCGCGCCGGCGTATCGATGGCCGAAGTCGTAATGGATGACATGGCTATTGGTAACCCGGCGTCCCTTTGGCCCAGCTTGGCGCTTTGGGCCTCATTCCCCGGCATCCATATAGCGCAGTTCCCTTTCCAAGTAATTGGGAATTGTGGCGTAATTTCCCTGATGCAACGCAGCAATATGGCAGACATATGGTAGATGCGTAAAAATACGGATCCGGCGCCGGACGACGGTGAACCTAGCGGTCTGAACGGGATTTCCGGCCGAGCGGCACGATTTTCGGGGAACCGGCTCCGCAATTGCCGGTTGGCGATGCACACAATATGACGGTATCGTGGCATTGGCGGCTTGCGCGCATTTCGGGCGCGGCGCAGGGGGTGAGTTCGATGATGATTGTGCTTGTTGATCGCCGGGATTGGCTTTGTTCTGGCGGGCCTGCTGGCGATCGGCTTCGGAATTCCGGTCAAGGAATTCAGCTTCGGCAATACGCTGATCCTCGCCGGCGCGATCGCGGCTTGCACCGGCGCTGATCATGCTCGGCCTTTGGATGGTCGTCGCGCGAGCTGAAGAACATCGCGCGGCGGCTTGGCGCCGGCATTCCGGCCGAACCGCGCGCGGAAGTCGCCGTACCGCCGCTGGCCGCTGCGGGCGCCGCGCGCCCTGCAGCGCCGGCTGAGGGCGGCTTCCTGTTCGGCCGCGACGAGCCGGCCGCCGAACATGCCGGCCGCACTGAGCCAGCGGCGCCGCCGCCATGGCAGGACGAGGCCGCGTCGCGCGATCGCGCGCGCAGCGAGGCGCCGCCGAAGCCGAGCCGGCCGAGGCCGCGCCGGCCGTCAAGCCGCGGCGCAATCTGTTGTTTTCCTCGACGTCGCGCAAGGAGCGCGAGCGCGCCCAGGCGCGAACCAGCGAGCCATTGCCGCCGGACTCTGTCACCGGAGCTGCGTCCCGATCCGCCGCAGCACCGCCGCCGCTCGAGGCCGGCGAAGCGCCGCCGCGACCTTCGACGACGCCTGGCCGAAATCGGAACGCGCGCGGCCGGCGATGCGCCGCGCCGCCGCGGCCGCAGCGCCAGTCGACCTTCGACCGCCGCCGCGACCGTCAGCGCCGATGGCGCCGCCGGCGCGGCACGAGGATCAGCCGCCGGTCACGGTGCTCAAATCGGGCGTCGTCGATGGCATGGCCTATTCGCTGTATTCCGACGGCTCGATCGAGGCGCAAATGCCCGAGGGCATGATGCGGTTCGCCTCGATCGACGAGTTGCGCGCGCATCTCGACCAGCGCCCCTGAGCGGCCAATACTTGCGGCAGAATCCGGCTTGAAAATAAAACGCCGTCGTTCTTGTCACGATTCACAGTAATCCGCTCATATTCGCCAAGTCGTGCGAGATTCCGCGAGCGTATTGGCGTGGCGGGATACTGTCGCGAGATACGAGAATCGCGCGGCGCATCGCGATCCGATCGGAAGGTTCGAGCCATGACCGATGCTGCCGGCAAGAATTTCATCGACCTGACCGCGAGTATCGTGTCGGCCTATCTCAGCAACAATCCGACGCCGGCCTCCGAAATTCCGAACCTGATCAGCCAGATTCACGCGGCGTTGCTGCGGGTCTCGACCGGCCGGGCCGAGGCGCCGCTGGAGCCGGCCAAGCCCGCGGTCTCCGTCAAGAAATCGATGACCCCGGACTATCTGGTCTGTCTCGAGGACGGCAAGCGCTTCAAGTCGCTGAAGCGCCATCTGCGCACGCAATACAACATGACGCCGGAGCAATATCGCGACAAATGGGGCCTGCCGGCCGACTATCCGATGGTCGCGCCGAACTATGCGGTGGCGCGCTCGCAGCTCGCCAAGAAAATGGGGCTCGGCCAGCAGCGCGGCGGCGGAAGTAGACGTCGAGATCTCTCAAGACGCGTCGGCCAGCGCCTCGCGCGCGTCGGCGCGAATGCGCTCGACCATCGCGCGCAGGCCGTTGGAGCGCTGCGGCGTCAGATGCTCGCGAAATCCGAATTCGTCGAACACCGCGATGCGCGTCGGTCGCAAGAATTTGCTGCGGCGTGTGGCCGGAATAGAGCGTCAGCAGGATCGCGATCAGCCCGCGCACGATATGGGCGTCGCTGTCGCCGAGATAGTTCAGCACCGGCTCGCTGCCGCCGCTGCGGTCGATCTGCTTGGAGAGCCAGACCTGGCTGGCGCAGCCCTGCACCTTGTTGGCGGCGGAATGCTCGGCCTCCGGCATCGGGTCGAGCGTGCGGCCGAGTTCGATGACGTACCGGTAGCGGTCGTCCCACTCGTCCAGCAGCGCAAAATTGTCCCTGATTTCGTCGATCGTCATCGTGTCCCGCGTCTCAATCCCGAGACCCCTATATAGGATCGCAGGCGGCCGAAAGCGATATCGGAAAATGGAACTAGTTCCGGGCTTAATTTGCGGTCACGGCGTCGGCGGCACGCGCCATTCCACCGCCAGATCGTCCGGCGTCAGCGTGTCGCGCGGCGCCGCTTCGCCGGGCGGCGCATCGGCGTTCTCGACGCCGCCGATCGAGCCGGTGTGGTCGGGCGCCCTCTTGTCGGTGATGATCTGATAGAGCTTGCGCGCGCCGTCCTGGGCGCGCTGGCCGATCACGGTCGCGGCCTGGCCGCCGACTTCGCAGGCCGCCGGCTGGCGCTTGCAGAACTGGCTCATGTCGGACACCGCCGCGGTCGCAGCCGACACGGCTTCGGACGCGCCGATCTGCGGCAGCTTGTCCGATTCAGGCGTCTTGTCCCTCGGCAACAGCACGAGCACCAGCCCGAGCCAGAATGCCATGCGAAGCAGAAAAAACATCTCGCGACCCCGGTCGTCTCTTTCGATTCCGTTGCGGTCGATCCCGCAATCGGTTCCTGACTAACAGCCGTCGATAAATCGCAAGTGTTTGCATTGAGGTTAAATCGCCGAAAATTCGCGAAAAATCCGACTGATTCGATTCGGTGTAAATTTTCGATTGATGGCGGCTTGGCGGCATGAATCGGCGCGCGCGGCGCGTCCACCATTTCGAAACCATAGCCGGATCGCGCTGGAAACCCGTCGTTCACCATCCGCGTCGAATGGGCATCGCACGGCGCGTCGAAATCCCGGCGAATGCAGCGGCGTTTGGCGGCCGGCCGCCGCGCCTTAGCGTTCGCTTAATTTCGCTCTGACACGGTGGGGCAACGATAAAGGGGGCGTTCCGGCGCGTCTGTTCGACGAACAAGCCGAAGCGCGAGAGCCGTGACTGTTTTGAGTATCATCCGCGATTGTCTCGATGCGCTGCTGCATCCGTCGGCGCGCTATGACGCGCTGACGCGCGCGCGCCATCGCGCCTTCATGGCGCCGCGGCTGCTCGGCAGCCTGGCGGCGTTTGCGGCATTTCCGGTCTATCTGGCGATGCGCGGCGCGCCGACCGCGCTCGAGGTCGCGGCCTTCGCCTGGCTGATCGCGCCGATTCTGCTGTCGTGGTTCCTGTCGCGCACCGGCCGCTACGAAGGCGCGCATGTGCTGTCGTCGCTGGCGCTGGCCGGTCTCGTCATGACGGTGGCGATCGACCACCGGCGGCATCGAATCCTTTGCCGCGATCTGGCTGGTCGTCGTTCCGCTCGAGGCCGCGCTGTCGGCCTCGCGCCGCGTGGTCGCGTTTGCCTCCGCGCTGGCGCTGTCCTGCGCCGCGCTGCTGATCGTGCTCGGGCATTTCGACCTGCTGCCGGCGCCGGATGCCGAGCGCGGCGCTGCGCGGCATCCTGATGGCGTTCGGCGTGGCGTCGGCGACGCTCTATGCCGCCGGACTTGCGTTCGGCGCCGAAGTCGCTGGCGCGCACCAGCGTCTCGCTGCTCTACGTCGAGGAAGAGCGCTATCGCCTGCTGGCGCGCAACATGAGCGACGTGATTTCGCGCCATCAGCCGCAACGGCGCGGTGCAGTTCATTTCGCCGGCGGCCGAGGCGATGCTGGGCACGCCGGTCGCGCGGCTGCTCGGGCACGGCCTGTTCGATCGCGTCCATGTCGCCGATCGTCCGGCCTATCTCACCGCGCTGTCGGATGCCGCGCGCGGCGGCGAGGCGCGCAGCGTCGAATTTCGGCTGCGGCGCGACGCCGTCGCGCGGCGCACGGAGGCAGATCTCCGGTCGATTTCATCTGGGTCGAGATGCGTTGCCGGCCGCTCGAACAGGCGTCGGCGATGCGTCCGAGGCCGAGGTCGTCGCCGTGATGCGCGACGTCACCGACCGCAAGATCCAGGAACAGGCGCTCGATCTGGCGCGCACCGCCGCCGAGCAGGCCGACGCGTCCAAGACCCGCTTCCTCGCCACCATGAGCCACGAATTGCGCACGCCGCTCAACGCCATCATCGGCTTCTCCGAGATGATCGTTCAGGAAGACGTGCTGATGCTCGATGCGGCGCGCCGCAAGGAATATGCCCAGCTGATCAACGATTCCGGCCAGCATCTGCTGTCGGTCGTCAACGGCATCCTCGACATGTCGAAGATGGAATCCGGCAATTTCGAGATTTCGCCGGAGCCGTTCGCGCCGCGCGCGGCGCTGGTCAATTGCTGCAACCTGCTGGCGCTGAAGGCGCGGGAAAACGGCATCGATCTCGTCACCCGCGCGCCGGAGGATCTGCCGGTCATGACCGGCGATCCGCGCGCGTTCAAGCAGATCGTGCTGAACCTCGTCGTCCAACGCCATCAAGTTCACCGAGCGCGGCGGCAGGGTGACGGTTTCCGCCGCGGTCGAGGGATCGCGGCTGGTGCTGCGCGTCACCGATACCGGCGTCGGCATCGCGGCCGACGATCTCAAGCGGATCGGCGATCCGTTCTTCCAGGCCGGCAAGACCTATCAGCGCCGGCACGAAGGCACCGGCCTCGGGCTGTCGATCGTCAAAGAGCCTGGTCGGCCTGCACGCTGGCGAGATCGACGTGCAGAGCAAGGTCGACGAGGGAACCACCGTGACCGTCGCGCTTGCCGCTGGCGTTCACGCCGCCGGCCGCGCAGCCGTCAAGCAATATCGCGACGCTGACGCCGGCGCTGCGATCCGGATCACAAGACCAAGCCCATCAGGTGAAGAAAAGTGCCTAGACAGATTGCCGAGGATGACGAGATGCCGCGCCGCCGCCGCGGCGCGAAGGCGGTTGCGATCGAAGCCGGAGGCCGAGCGCGGCCTTGCGATGCGCATTCTGCTGCACAGCCCGAAGGACATGGTCGCGGGCGTGCTGGCCTTCGCCGCCGTCAGCGCCATCGTCGCCAACGCGCTGTTCCTGCAGGCCGGCCGCCATCCGTCGCCGATGTTCGGCGGCACGGTTGTGACGCTGCCGGCGCCGCATCCGCGCCGCGCCAGTCCGTTGCCGCGTCCGCGTCCGGTCGAAGCCGTGACCGCAGAGCCGGCTCGAACCGAAGCCGGCCGAGATCGAAGCCGTCGAGGCCGAAGACCGCCGAACCCAGGAACTCGATCCCAAGACTCGATCCAAGAACTCCGATCCAATGACCAATCTCGTGGTCAAGTCGACCGACGCAGCCCTGCGCCCGGCCGCGTGCCGCGTCGTCCAATGTGATGCGGCCGCCGGCGCCGATCCCGTCGCACGGCGAGGTCACCCAATCCGCCGGCTCGCGCCGCGTCGCGGCGGTGCAGCGCGCGCTGACCGAATATGGCTACGGCCAGTTGAAGCCGACCGGCACGATCGGTTCGGACACCCAGGCCGCGATCCCGAAATTCGAGCGCGAGCGCAAGATGCCGGTGACCGGACAGATGTCCGACCGCCTGGTGCGCGAACTCACCGCGATGATCGGCCATCCGATCGACTAGCTTCTGTCGGGACGGCAGCCTATCGTCGGCGCCATGCGATTGAAATCAAGTATCTGGGTGGCGGCCTATCTGCGCCGCTGCCAGACCGAGGGAATATTCGGCGCCGTGCGCCGGCGTGGCGCCGAGGAGGCCGGCGCGTCTTCGTCAAGGTGGCGATGCTCGACGGCAATGCCATGCTGTATGCGCCGGCGCCGCAGACCGTCTATGACGAGAGCCGGCCGATCGAGCGCATCTTCACGGCGGCGTCGCCGCAGCCGGTGCCGGAGCAGTCGGTGGAAGAACGTCTCGCCAAGGAAATCCGCTTCGATCCGGACGTCTGGATCGTCGAGACCGAGGACCGGGCAGGGCGGCATTTTCTCGATCTGGCCAAGGCTTGAGGCGACGGAAGTTACCCTTGGCTATCCGCGCGAACGCCAGCCGTCTCCAGATATGTTGACGCCATGGTGGCGATGACGCCCATCGTGATGGCCGCGTCCGCGACATTGAACACGGCGAACGACCAGGCTTTGTAGGAAACGTGAACGAAGTCGATGACCGAGCCGATCCGGGCCCGGTCCAACATGTTGCCAAGCGCTCCACCGAGGATCAGGGCAAGCCCCAGTGCCAGGATCGGCCTGCCGGACGGGACGCGGCTGAGCCACCAACCCAGTAGCCCGGAGGCCAGAATGGATAGACCGACCAGCGGCCGGCGCTGAACATCCTCGGCGAACAGGAACCAGCTGAACGAGATGCCTTTGTTATAGGACAACACCAATTCGACCGAAGGCAGGATGGCCATCGGGCGGTTGGCTTGCAACGAACTGACGACAAGATGTTTGGTGCCCTGATCCAGCGATACGATGAGAACGATCAGCCAAATCCAGTGGAGGCTGACGTGCGACGGCTTCGGAGTGATGCTCATGTTGTTCCGACCTGACGGGCAGTCGCTTTCCAGGTGATTTTCCGGATCAATCCTTGGCGTGTTTCGATTTGGCGCGCGTCTTCCGGACTAACCATGGCGTTTGTCCGGCAAAAGCGATTTGCCGCTTTTGCGGGTCGGGCTTAACGCCCCGAGCCGTCCGTGCCTGTCCGTACGGCGGGTGCGGTGCCCGGCTGCACCGCCGGACGCGTCTGCGCCGAGGCTGCGCGCGCGCGGTTGCGCTCGTCGTCGTAAAGCGCGGGGCGATATTTGGCGCGGGTGACGGCCATGGTCGAACCGCGCCACGCTGCCAGCATCACCAGCGCGGACCGCTCGCTGAGGCGATCGTACAGCCGCGACAGCCGATAGACGTTGTGCACCGAGGAGCCGAATTCGGGATTGAGGAACATCAGCACCCGCTGGAAGACCGGGCTCGGCATATCCAGCGCGCGCGCCGCGCGGCCAGCGGTTCGCCGCCGGGATCGTTGACCACCTGGGTTGCGATCCGCGCCGGTCAGGATCAAGGCCTCGCCGAGTTCGAGGGCGAAGCTTTCGATGTCTTCGGCAAACGCCGCCATCTCCAGCGTCTCGATGGCGCGCGCGGCGCGGGCGGCCGGAATCCGCGCCGACGCCTTCAGCGGCGTCTCGGTGAGATTGTGCAGGATCAGCGCGCGTTCGCTGGCGCTGGCCTGGAAGAACATGTCGCTGATTTCGGCGGCATCGTTCGGCCGCATCGACAGGTTCGAAGCCATCCGTAACTGCGCCTCGGTCGGCGCCCTGGCCGGCGGTGTTTCCGCCGGGAACGTCGGAATTGCGGATGCGACCGGCATGATCTGACCGGGGTCGGTACGCCGCAATCCGAGCTTGTTCAGGATCTCGGCCGGGGTCGCCGGATAGATCGCAAGCCGCGCCCGCACGGCCGCGCGGGTGGCGTCGTCGACCTCCTCGATCAGGCGGGAGGTCAGTTCGATGAATTGCCGCTCCTCGTCGGCTGGAGTGGGCGCTGGCCTGAACATAGAGGTCAGTCAGCACGCGCAGCAAAGTCGGGCGGATATCGACGCCCTCGCGGCGCGAGAGCGTCATCAAGCCCATCGAAACCCGGAAACAGGGGAGTTGCAGTCATGTCAGGCGTACGCGACTTTGGAGGTTATTCCCGCCAGCTTACCGCGGGCGGCTTTAAGAGCCGGTTAAGGAAAACAACGGGTGAAGAAATCCAATAAAATCAGCGCGGTGTTCGACAAGCCACAGCGGCGCATCCGTATTTGGACCCGGGGCAAAAATTAAGATGCCGTTAACCACGTGCTGTTCTTAATGATGGCATGTCGCCGGCAGAATGGTGTCCGTGCGGCAACCAGAGAGAACGGAACATGTGCACCATCATTGAATTTCCGGCGGATGCGGCTTCGCGGCGGCCGGGCCTCGATGGCGCGCCACGCGAGGGGCTGGGAACCTTGCTGATCCTTCCCGTTGTCCGGATCGACCGCGAAACCGACGACACGGGCGGTGGGCGCGGACCGGAAGAAGGCGCAGCACCCGGTCGCCGTCGCCGTCGGCGCCCCTGAATATTGGACATTTGAAAATGCCGGAGATGTGCCTTCCGATCCGGACGACCGGAGTTCGGCGATCACGACCGGCTCTCGCTCTCGTTTTGATGGGCGCGGCCCTCGGCGGCTGCAGCGGCGGCGATTTCGGCCGTACCCGCCAGGACTTTCGCAACGACGACATGCACGCTGGTTCGGCGCCGAGGTGACCGGCAGCGTCGGCCTCAAGGCTTCCTACTTCCAGCTCACCGACAATGAACGCCAGCTTGCGCGATCTCGCCTACCCCCTGATCGAGCCGCCGCATTCGCGCCCGGCCTGGAGGAGCGTGTTCGGCGACTACCAGCCGCTGCCGTCGCCGTGGCGGCAGAGGGTCGTGTTCGATCGCACCATGTACGGGCGAACCCTGATCGACGAGCCGCACCGCTCGCACACCTCGCGCTATCAGCAATTGATCGAGGACGTGCGCGACGACATCACCCGGTTCGAACCGTTTTTCGCCTCGGCCGCGCGCGTGATCGAACTCGACCGCAAGCGTAACGCCAGTCTGAAGATGGTATCGGAACTGTCGCCGCGCGAACGGGCCGATGCGATCGCCCGCATGGAAGAGAACAGCCTGATCGTGCAATGGGTCCAGCAATGCCTGGAGCAGCGGATCTCGTCCTACCGCTGGGCGCTGGAGCGGCTGGTGATCCAGGCGCCGGACAATATCGCCGCCGAAGCCGACCGGCTGATCGGCGAACTCGCAGCGCAAACCGCCAATCCGCCGGTCGCCGCGCAGCCCGTGATCGGGCGTGCAGTGGTAGTGAAGGGCTAGACCTTTCGCTTGGGTTTGGGCGCAGGCCTGGCGCGGCCCGCTTTGGGGCGCTGCCTCGCAAGTTTTGCAATAAAGTTCTGCAACGCATCTGATGGCGGCCGGGCTACGCTATAGGCGAGCCCGACCTGACGCTTCACGTCGACCTCGATCTCGCGGACGACGACGTCGGGATTGGCGCGCGCGACGCCTTCGGGAACGATGGCAATGCCGACGCCGGCGGCGACCAGCGCCATCGCCCAATCCTCCGATTCCGCGATGGCGGCGGATTGGCGTCGCGACGCGGTGCGGCCGAAGAACGCGCTTTGCTCGCAATGGCAGCGATCGATCATCGGCACGCCGGCGAAGTCCGACGTGCGCAACCGATCCTTCAGGGTGAGCGGATGCGACGGCGGCAAAGCGGCGACGTAGCGTTCTGTCCAGAGCGGAATGAAGTGCTCGTCGGCATTGGTGATGTTTTTGGAAATGATCCGCGCATCGGCGGCTTCGTTGATGCCGACGAGGCGGAGTGCAACATCGGAATTTTCGGTCAGCGGCTTCAGCAGGGCGATCGTCCGGGGCATGATCCAGCGTGCGCATCAGGCCGAGCGTCAGCGCATGCCGCGTCGACGGTTTTCTGAACAGGTTTCGCGCGGCATCGGCTGTCGTCGATGATTCGGCGCGCCACCGCGTAAAACTGTTCGGCGGACGCGGTCGGCGCGACGCCCTTCTTGTGCCGGATGAACAGCGTGGTGCCGAGTTCGGCTTCGAGGTGGGTAATCGCCGCCGAGATCGAGGGCTGCGAGATGAAGCAGCGCTTGGCCGCCGCCGTCAGGTTACGTTCCCGGAACACGGCGGCGAAATATCGGAGTTCCCGGATATCCATAGCTCAAGCCTATCGATGATATCAAATATCGATATTTTACCTATGACAAGGGAAATGGCAAGCCTGTCCGGGTTCAGGAGGGCTTGTCATGCGCATCCACCATCTCAACGCCGGCACCATGGCCCGATCGGGCGGCGTCTGGTGAACGGCACCGGCAGCCTGTTCCAGCGCGCGCGGATGGTTTGCCACTGCCTGCTGGTCGAGACCAATGACGGCCTTGCGCTGGTCGACACCGGCATCGGGCTGGACGACATCGCCAAGCCCGCCGCGGCTCGGACGCAAATGGGTCCGGCAAACGGCGCCGCGGCTCGATCCGGCCGAGACCGCGATCCAGCAGGTCAGGTCGTTGGGCTATTCACCCGGCGATGTGCAGGCATTTGTTGCTGACCCATCTCGATCGCGATCATGCCGGCGGCATTCCGGATTTTCCGAACGCGAAGGTGCACGTCCATCGCAGCGAGTACGAGATGGCGGTGTCGGGAAAAATCCCCGCGCCAAGGAGCGCTACATCAGCGAGCAATGGCAGCACGGGCCCGACTGGGCGTTCTACGGCGAGGGCGGCGAAGACTGGTTCGGCTTTAAGGGCGTACGCGCGCTTGGCGATCGCGAACCGGATATTCTGATGATCCCGCTGCCCGGCCACACGCCGGGCCATTGCGGCATCGCGGTGCGCGGCCAGGGACAAATGGCTGCTGCACGCCGGCGACAGCTACTTCTTCCACGGCCAATTGCAGACGCCGCCGCGGATGCCGCTGGTGCTGGGGATGTTTCAGCGCAAGGCCGACATGGACCGCGAGGCGCGCATCGCCAACCAGGAGCGGCTGCGGACGCTAAAGGCAAACCACGGCGATGACGGTGACGATCTTCAACAGCCACGATCCCGTCGACTATGAGCATTGCCGGTGCGGCGCAGCACGCCTGACGGCCGGTCGTACGCGCAGTTGCCCGCGGTGCCGGCGGTGGTGGTGGAGCGGGCTGCGGGCTCCTCCTTTGCAGCAGGTTGATCAATCTGCACCTTGCAGCTCGAGGCGGCGAGCGAGGCCTGCGCCTGCGGCATCAGGCCGGGCTCCGGCGCCAGCGCCTTCAGCACGATCAGGCCGGTCGCGGTCGGCGAAGTCGATGATCAGCCGGTCGGCGGCGGTGACGTCTTCGTCTTCCGGCAATTCGTTGTGCTGCGCTTCCGTCATCAGATCGAGTTCGATCACCTTGCGGCCGGCCGAGCGGTCGTTGATGGCGTAATAGGCGACCTCGTTGCGGGTATAGAACGACACCGAGGTATAGGCCTGGCTGACCGGCACGGTGAGCTTGATCGGCCCGTCCTGAGGTCGTAGCGGCAGATCGCCATCGCGAACGCCGGGTCCATGAACGGCATCGTCGCGTTGTTCGGGTCGGCGAGCGGCAGCGGCGTCACCGCGTTCTGCTTGGTGATCGGCGTCAGGCGCGAATAGGCGTCCTGGCTGGCGATGCGCGGCAGCGCCAGCACGCTGACGAGATGCACGACGCCGCCCAGCAGCACGCCCGCGATGATGGTGAACGACGAGGCGGATCATGGGCAGCTCACCGTGGAGATCGAGGGCATCGGCGCATCGCGCTGGGTCCGCGTCGCAACGCCGACCGGCGTATCGTACAGCCGCAGCATCAGCGCGTAACGTTCGATGCCGCCGGTCGGCAGCCAGTTGCCGGCGCGCGAACGCGAGGCGACGCGGATTTCGAACGCGCCGTCGGAGCCGCGGATGATTTCCTGGCTGGTGAAGCCGTAGCGCTGCAGCGAATTGGCGACCAGATGTCCCTTGCGGTCGTAACAGCGTCAGCGTCCAGAACCGCGCGGCCGGCGTGACCCCGCTGACGACGACGTCGCAGCGGCCGTCGAGCGGCTTCTTCTTGTCGTCGGTGGTGGCCGAGAAGGCGACGCCGTCGCCGGTGCCGATCGGCAATTCGCCGCTGCGGGCGATCGAGGCGCGCGAATAGGGATCGACCTCGGCGGTGCCGTTCTTCGGCCGCGCGGTCCAGGCGCCGATCGTGAGCGTGCCGATTTCGGTGCCGCGCGTCGCCGTCAGCCAGGTCGAGCCGAGGCCGACGACGGTGGCGAGGATCAGCGCCAGCAAGGTGATGAAGATCAGCCGCACGGGCCAGTGCTCCGAAATTTCACCGCACTAGTTCTTGCGCGGCGCAGGCGCGGTTGGCGTCGCCCGGGATCGCCGCCGCTGCATAGTTCTCGGGGAACGCCAGCGCGCCGGTCGAGACCGGCTTGGCCGGCGTCGGCTGGATCGCTGGACGAGGTCTTGCCGGCGGTCTTGCCGGCGTCGTCGAGCAGCTTTTCGACACGCACCAGAATATCGGCGCCGCGCTTGGTCAGCACCGGCGGCGGTCCGGGTTTGGTCTCCAGCACTTTCGGCGCGGCGTTGGCGGCAGCGACAGTCGCGGCGGCGGCGGCTGCGGCAGTTTCGTGCCCATGCCGATGCCCGGCGATTTCCTTGATCTCGACGCCCTGATGCGCCGCGACCATGATGTCGTGCCAGGTCTGCGCCGGCAGCGAGCCGCCGGTCATGCGGTTGGTCGGCGAGTAGTCGTCGTTGCCGTACCACACCGCGCAGGTGAAGTTGCCGGTGTAGCCGACAAACCAGGCGTCGCGATAGGCGTTGGTGGTGCCGGTCTTGCCGGCGGTCGGAATGCCGTCGAGCGCGGCGCGCCGCGCGGTGCCTTCGCTGACGACGTGGCTCATCATGCCCGCCATGTCGGCGGCGACCGAGGCCGGGATCGCCTGCACGCGGCTTCTTGCCGTCGCGGTCGAAGCGCCAGACCAGGTCGCCGGCGCCGGTGCGCACTTCGAGCACTGCATGCGGCGTGACCGCCTTGCCCCTGTTCGGGAAGGTCGCATAGGCCACGGCGTGTTCGAGCACGGTGACTTCGTCGGAGCCGATCGGCAGCGACGGCGTATCCGGCAGCGGCGCCTTGATGCCGAAGCGGCGCGCGACTTCGACGATCTTGGCGCGGCCGACCTTGGCCGGATTGGGCGCTTTGCCGCCGAGCGCGATCGACAGTTTGACCGGAACGACGTTGATCGAGCGGGTGATCGCCTGCGTCAGCGTCACCGGGCCGGAATAGGAGTGGCCATAGTTCTGCGGGCACCAATTGCCGATGCAGACCGGGCCGTCGACGATTATCGAGTTCGGCGTGAACCCGTTCAAGAGCGCAGTGGTGTAGACATAGGGCTTGAACGACGAGCCCGGTTGCCGATAGGCATCCACCGCGCGGTTGAACTGGCTCGCGCCGTAGTCGCGGCCGCCGACCATGGCGCGGACGCCGCCGTCGAGATCGGCCACCACGGTGGCGGCCTGGGTCGCGTGATAGTCGCGGCCGAACTGGCGCAGCTGGTTCTCGATCGCCTCTTCGGCCGCATGCTGAACGTTCATGTCGATCGAGGTGCGGACCACGAACACGCGTTCGGTGTAGGATTTCGGGAACGTGTCGACCAGCCTGCGCATCTCGTCGAAGGCGTAGTCGAGATAGTAGTTCGGCGAAGCCTCGTCGCGGCGGTCGACGGCAAAGGCCGGATTGCGCCGCGCGCCGAACACCTGGCCTTCGCTCATGAAGCCGGCATCGACGAGGTTGTCCAGCACCTGGTTGGCGCGGGCGCGCGCGGCGGGCAGGTTGATGTGCGGCGCGTATTTGGTCGGCGCCTTGAACAGGCCGGCCAGCATCGCCGCTTCCGCCAGATTGACGTCGCGCGCCGACTTGTTGAAGTAGAAATGCGCCGCACCGTCGACGCCGAAGGTGCCGCCGCCCATATAGGCGCGGTCGAGATAGAGCTTCAGGATTTCGTTCTTGGTCAGGCGGGTCTCGAGCCAGACCGCGAGGAACGCCTCGTTGACCTTGCGCTCGATGGTGCGCTCGTTGCTCAGGAACAGGTTCTTCGCCAGTTGCTGCGTGATCGACGAACCGCCCTGGCGCACGCCGCCGGCCTGCGCGTTGGTGACGAGCGCGCGGGCGGTGCCGGCGATGTCGATGCCGAAATGGTCGTAGAAGCGGCGGTCTTCGGTGGCGAGGGTCGCCTTGATCAGATTGTCCGGAAAATCTTCCAGCGGGATCGAGTCGTTGTGCTTGATGCCGCGGCTGCCGATCGGGTTGCCGTAGCGGTCGAGGAAGGTCACCGCGAGATCGGACTTCTTCAGCCAGTCGTCGTCGGCGGTTTCGCGAAACGCCGGCACCGCGAGCGCCAGCATCAGGATCAGAACCGGCGAGGCCGATGGTGGCGGCTTCCGACAGCGGCTCGATGAAGACCCAGCGCTTCCAGCGGCCGACATAGAAGCGATCCATGAAGGTCGAGTAGCGCTCATAGAGTTCGCGCAGGCCCTTGCCCGAGGAGAACAGCGTCGAGTCGATGCGCGCGTCCAGATCCAGCATCACGTGCTGGATTTTCTTCTTCCATCGCGCTGGAATGATCTGGCGCACCGGGGCCCTTGGTCGGTTCGAAGGCGCTCAAGCGCCCACCGGGCACTGCTGAGACGTCTTGCTGCCATGTTGCGGCAAACCCAAGGCGCTTTTGCGACCCGCAATGACGACCCTGGAGACTCGCGGTTGTTCTATCCGAGCGGGCCCCATAAACCAATGGTCGTGACTTGCGATTTTGAACGACAGGCCTAATGCTGCCCACGGTCTTTTTCGCGGTTGCACACCACAGCGCTTGCGCCCCGGCCATAGCACCTCCTAGAAGGCTGAAGCCCTGCCGATCCGGAAACCGTTTGATTTCATGACCGCACCGCCCAAGCCGTCCTCCAGCCCAGGAGGGATTCTTCTGGAAAACCAAGACGTTGGAGGAGATGTCCAGCGCCGAATGGGAGAGCCTGTGCGACGGCTGCGCGCGCTGCTGCCTGGAAAAGCTCGAGGACGAGGATACCGGCAAGATCTATTTCACCCACGTCTCCTGCAAACTGCTCGATGCCGGGCTATGCGCCTGCAAGGATTACCAGAACCGTTCCGACACAGGTTCCCGATTGCGTCCGGCTGACCCCGGAAAACGTCCGCACCCTGAACTGGCTGCCGCCGAGCTGCGGCTACAAACTGGTCGCCGAGGGCCGCGATCTCTACTGGTGGCATCCGCTGATTTCGGGCGACCCGAATACCGTGCATGAAGCCGGGGTTTCCGTGCGGGGCCGGGTGCAGGGCACCGAGAACGAGATCGCGGACGCCGATCTCGAGGATCACATCGTGCAATGGCCGGCGCTGCTGCCGAAGCGGGCACGGCTGAAAAAGCGGCCGAAAGCCTGATTTTTTATCGGCCGATCGATCACATCATCGCGAAGATCGCCGCCGCGGGATGCACCCATGCGCGCAACCGCCTGCCCGGAGACGGATTTGCCGCGTAAATAGCGGCGAACAGAACGATTTCGTCGCGGTGTTGCGCCGCGCAGCAAATATTAAGCGCAAGATGAACAAGTACCAACGGCAGAGCCGAGAGCCTGCCGATATCCAGACATTGCCGGACAACATCGCCGCCGAACTGGCGCGCATGCCGACCGAGGTCATCGACGTCAGCGATGCGCCGCCGATCGCGCCGCCCGCGCCGCTGACGCCAGGCGAGGTCCGCACCATCCTGATGAGCCTGATGCTGACGATGTTTCTGGCCGCGCTCGACCAGACCATCGTCGCGACCGCGTTGCCGACCATCGGCCGCCAGTTCCACGACGTCTCCAACCTGCTCCTGGGTGATCACGGCCTATCTGCTGGCGTCGACCGCGGTTGCGCCGGTGTTCGGCACGCTGAGCGACATCTACGGCCGCCGCGCCATGATCATCGTGTCGCTCGAGCCTGTTCGTCGCGGGCTCGATCCTGTGCGCGGTGGCGCCGAACATGCACGATGTTGATTCTGGCGCGCGGTCTGCAGGGGCTCGGCGGCGGCGGCATCATGCCTGTCGTGCAGACCGTGATTTCCGACGTCGTCACCCCGCGCGAGCGCGGCCAGTACCAGGCCTATTTCAGCGGCGTGTGGATGGCGGCGGGACTCGTCGGGCCGGTCGTCGGCGGCGTGTTCGCCGAGCATCTGCACTGGTCGATGATCTTCTGGATCAACGTGCCGCTGGCGGTCGCCGCGCTGGCCCTGCTGCTGCCGAAGATGGGCAAGATTCCGGTGTTCCATCGCAAGCGCAAGGTCGACTGGCTCGGCGGCGTGCTGCTGATGGCCTCCGCCGTCGTGGTCATGCTGGTGCTGACCTGGGGCGGCAACCGCTATCTCTGGCTGTCGCCGACGATTCTGGCGATGATCGGCGCCGCGATCGCGCTGGCGTTGCGCCTTCGTCTGGCATGCGCGCAATGCCGACGAGCCGTTCCTGCCGTTGTCGCTGCTGACGGCGGCACGGTGGTGCCTTACGCAATGCTCGCCGGCGGCTGCGCGCTCGGCGCGATGATCGGACTGACCGTGCATCTGCCGCTCTATTACGAGGTGGTCTATCACCTCAGCGCCAGCGAGGCCGGCCTTGCGTTGATTCCGCTCGCCGCGATCTCGACCTGCGGCGCCGCGATCGCCGGCCGCACCATGGCGCGCGCCAAGCACTACAAGCGCGTCGCCATCGTCGGAACGTCGCTGGCCGCGTTGTTCGGGATCGCGCTGGCAACGACGACGCTGCCGCTGTGGGGATTGCTGACGGTGCTGTCGCTGTTCGCGCTCGGGCTCGGCACGACGTTCCCGGTCAGCGTGGTCTCGCTGCAGAACGCGGTGGCGCGTCCGCAGATCGGCACCATCACCGGCGCGATGAATTTCTTCCGCGCGCTGATGGCCTCGTTCACGGTGGCGGCGTTCGCCGCGATCCTGCTGATGGCGCTGGGCGCGGATATTTCGCTCGCCGGCGAGCATCGCGGCCCGGTCAATTCGATTCCCGTCGCCGACATGATCACGGCGTTCCGCTACGTGTTCGGCGCCGCCGCGGCAATGCTCGCCGGCGCCGCGCTCTGCATGATCATGATGGAAGAACGGCCACTGGCCGGGCCCGCAACGGTGCCGGTCGAGATGGCGGAGTAGGCGGCACGGGGAGCCCTTTTGGTGCCGTCTTGCCCCGCGGCAAGCCCGTGGCTATCGCTCCGCCGCGATTTGATCTACAGCGGCCGCAGCAAATCAAACGAGTCTGAAGGAGCCGGCCATGAGCAAACCGTCCATCGAGCAGACGCAGATGGGCGCGGAGGCCATCGCCTTCTGCATCGCGCGGACCCTGATCGAACGCGACCCCTCGCTGAAAGCGCCGATGCGCGCCAATCTGCGCAAGATGTGGGAGCTGCTGGAAGAGCGCGAAGACCACGGCGCAGCCGACATGGTCGACACCATGATCAAGGCGCTCAACGATCCCGCGTTCTTCAAGCCGTGAGCTAACCGGCCCGTTCCAGCCGCGTGTCGATCTCTTCGCGCAGCAGCGCGAAATCGATCGGCTTGGTCAACAGCCCGCCGGCGCCATTCTCATCGCCTTGCGCCTGGTGTCGGCGTCGCCATAGGCGGTGATCATGATGACCGGCACGTCGGGTCGGATCGCCTTGACCTTGGGCAGCATCTCAAGACCGGTCATGCCGGGCATGTTGATGTCGGACAGGATCAGGATCAGCGATGCTCGATGCCGCAGCCGCTGATGCGCGTAAGCGCGTCCGCCGCCGAATTGGCAAAATCCATCACGAAACGCTGGGCGCGCATGTCGCGCCGGAATTGCTGGCGAAACAGCGCCTCGACATCGGGTTCGTCATCAACAACAAGAATAAGCAAGCTCATGTCGATCCTCCAATCTCCTTTGGAGTGATTGCTGGTTCGCGGCAGAATGATCTTGAACTCGGTGAATTCGTCCGGGCGCGGTGTCGACCTCGATCGTGCCGCCATGTTGCTTCACGACGATGTCGTGGCTCATCGACAGACCAAGACCGGTTCCTTCGCCCGCTGGCTTGGTCGTGAAGAACGGGATTGAACATCTTTTCCTTCACCTCGGCGGGATGCCGGTGCCGTTGTCGCGGATGCGGATCTCGACGCGGTCGCCGAGATTTCTGGTCGCGGCGCTGAGGATCGGCTCAAAGCCATCGCCGTTCCTCGGCCTTGCGCTTCGTCGCCGCGTAGAAGCCGTTGGAGATCAGGTTGAGGAAGACGCGGGTGATTTCCTGCGGAAACACCTCGATCTGCCAGCGTCCGGATCGAAGATCGCGTTGCAGCGTGATATTGAAATCCGGCTTCTCGGCGCGCGCGCCGTGATAGGCGAGATTGAGGCTTTCTTCGACCAGCGCGTTGATATCGACCGGTCGGTGCTCGCCGCGAGCCTTCGCGCGAATGCAGCAGCATGTTCTTGACGATGGAGTCGGCGCGCTTGCCGTGCTGGACCACCTTTTCGAGATTGTCCTTCAGCAGTCCGCGTCAGTTCATCGACTTCCTCTCGGACCTTGTCGGTCGAGCGCAGCCGGCTTCAGCAGCGTCGTTCAGTTCGTCGATCAATTCGACCGAGAGCGCGGAGAAATTATTGACGAAATTGAGCGGGTTCTTGATCTCGTGCGCGATGCCGGCGGTGAGCTGGCCGAGCGAGGCGAGCTTCTCGGTCTGCACCAGGCGATCCTGCGCGGTGCGCAGATCGTCGAGCGAGAGCGACAAGTTCCTTGGTGCGTTCCTGCACCTCGTTCGAACAGGCGGACATTGCCGATGGCGATCACGGCCTGATCGGCGAAGGTCTGCAGCAAGCGCGATCTGCTTGTCGCTGAACGGATGCACCTCGGTGCGACGGAGCACGATGGCTCCGATGCTCTCGCCTTCGCGCAACAAGCGGCACGCTCAGAATGGTGCGGTTGCCCATGCGCCGCGACAGTTCCTGGCCGTCGGGAAATTCGTCGCCTTCGTCGGAGAGCAGGTCGTGCACGTGTACCGGCTTCTGGTCGAGAAACGCTCGTCCGGCGTCCAGTTCCGGTTGATCGGCCATTTCTCGATACCAATCGGTATCGGTCCGTGATGCGCGCTGAAGCGCAGGTCGTCACCGTCTTTCAGGACCACGACAGCGTCGTAGGCATCGCAAAGCTCGCAGGCGCTTTCGACAATGGCCTTGAGGACCGGCCCGACATCGGTCGGCGAGGAGGCGATCACCCTGAGGATGTTGCCGCTTCCGGTCTGGTAGGTCAGCGCCTCCGACAGGTCGCGGGTCTTGGCCTGCACCTCGTCGAACAGCCGGACGTTTTCGATCGCGATCACGGCCTGGTCGGCGAAGATCTGGACCAGCGCGAGTTC
>CAVTYA010000025.1:0-640923 GCA_963738765.1 uncultured Alphaproteobacteria bacterium
CTTTTGAGACTTGCCGGCGTCGTCGCGGCATGTCTGCTAACGGGGGAGCAGCGGACCCTCACTCTTACCGGCGCGAGGGCCGAAAACGGACATCTGTCGTGGACGCGCGGATCCGCGCCCGACATATATTGAAGCGCGATTATTGAGGAAATTCGTTTCATGAGTGACGAAACAGCTGCCAAAAGATCAACGTGTCCGCCGAAGGTTGGGCGCGCTGGGCCGCTCGGGCCACGGACTACCTCGTGCCAGCGACCGAGAAAATGCTGACCTCGCCGACGTCGCATTGGGCTGCCGCCTGCTCGATGTTGGCTGCGGGTCTGGGGAGCAGACCATCATCGCCGCGCGCCGGGTTGGCGATACTGGCCATGTGCTCGCCATCGACATCGCAGCGTATGGTCACAGCAACTGAGCAAGCTGTGCGAGAGGCAGGTTTGCAAAACGTCTCGACCCGTGTCTGTCCAGCGAATGCACTGGTGAATAGTACGGAACGGTTTGACGCTGCGATCAGTCGACTGGTCCTAATGCTAATTCCCGACCCGGTCGCGGCTGCGCGCGCCGTGCAATCTGTCCTGCGTGCCGGAGGGCAAGTTCGCAGCCATCGTTTCAGGCGATCCAACGAAGACCACGTTCAACGCCATCGCGCTGGATATCCTTGCTTGGCATGGAGGTAGAGCAGACCGGGAAGATAAGCCGGGCAACATCCGTTCCCTTGTCGATCCGGTACGGCTAGAGGCTGTGATCGCCAACGCTGGCTTCATCGACATCGCAGTGAGCCGGATATCTACGGTACAGCGATTGCCGAGCGCGGCGGCGGCAACAGCGATGATCCGCGAGGGGTTTCCTTTCTACAAAGCAATGATCGCTCACCTGTCAAAGGAGCAGCAGGACGCCGCTTGGACTGAATTAGAGCAGACCTTAAGGGGCTTTGAAGGCGCGGATGGGTTTGCTGGACCCGGCGAGTTTAACTTAGTTGTTGGGCGCAAGCCTTAAGCAGAGAACATTAAATCTGAGAGGAAATTCAGCGTTGATGTCGCCTTATGGCACAATTGAGACATGCTGGCATGTCCGCATCGTGGTCGCTATCCGGGGCAAAGCGGACATTGGGAAAGCTGCACTCAAAAGCGTGTCTCATAATCACGCGACCTCGCAACTTCCCCATCCGCTGCGGGTCACATTCGCTACCGGGCCGAGCCGACAGCACGTCAAGCCATGTGCACGGTGCCCCCTCGCGGCCCTGGACGCCCAACAGAATTTCGAACCCTTCAGATTAGCTGAAGCTTGCGACTAGAGATCCAGCACCAGAACCGGTGTCTTCGATCGCGAACAGCAGATCATCATCACCTTGTTGTCGTTCCTTTCCTCGTCACCGAGGAAGCTGTCGCGATGGTCCGGAGTTCCCTCGATCACCCGCGTCTCGCAGGTCCCACAATGTCCTGCCATGCAGGAATAGACGACGTCGACGCCTTCCTCGATCAGCGTTTCCAGGAGCGTTTCGCCCTTGGGAACGGTGACCGAACGGCCGCTGCGGTGAAGGCGAACCTCGAATGCGTCGTCCATTGCAGGCTCATCCTTCACAGCAGATTCAAAATCGACGCGGGCAGAGGGATGCGTATCAGAGTGCATATTCAAAACCCGCGCCGAGCCTGGCTGCCATGTGAGGCCGCCCGTAATCGACCCATGATGTGCTCTCCGGCAGCGTCAGCGAGACCGCGCGGACCATGAAAATGTCCGGGTTGGTCACGCCATTTGGCTTGATGCCGCGGTCGCGATAGGCGCTGACGGCCTCCAGCAACAGCCTCCGCGTCATGGCGATACCGGCGTCGCTGGAGCCGAGATTTTCCTTGGTGCGGTCGAAGATCGGCTGGATTCCGCTCTGGCACGCGCCGTCCTGTACCCAAAGGCCCGGCAATCCCGAGAACCAGGTGCTGACCTGGCTTTCATGGTCGAATTCGAACGCCGTCTCTCGCGTGAAGCGGGTCCAGTAGTCGCAGAACGGCACCGTGGCCGGGCGCTTCACATAGGCGTGCCGGCTCGGGTGGCCGGTCTCGCGGCCGTGATGGCCTTCCTCGAACAATTCCCTGGTGCGCTCGGGCAACGGTTCGGACGGATGATAGGAGAAGAAGATGCAAAGCGTGTGGTTGTCGTCGATCGGCACCCAGGCATGGCCGCTCAGGTCGGGAAATTTCGATTGCGGCGGCACCAATGAATAGAACGGCATCACGAACTGGTTCACGCGCCAATAGAGCTTCTGGTCGCCAAGCTGGCGCTTGGCGGCGATGCTCATGCCAAAGTCCTGGCGCACGCATTCGAACGTCGGCCGCAGGTCGCGCTTGGCGAGCCAGGCGTTGACCTGGCCCCTGGAATCGATCCGGCTGTGGAGAATGGGTGCATGGGCGGAGTCGATTTCGCCCTCCAGCGCCTGCAGCCAGTTGCATTCCTGCACGCGGATCGAAATGTGCACGTTTGCTTCCGGGACCATGTTCCACTCGACATTCGGCAAAGGCGGGAGCTCGGTCGTTTCCGGTCCCATGTAGGTCCAGACGATGCCGTTACGTTCCTTGCAGGGATAGGCGGTGATCTTGACCTTATCCTTGAGCCGGCTCCGCGCCGGTTCGGCCGGGGTATCCATGACGGCGCCGGTCACGTCATACTTCCAGCCATGATAGACGCAGCGCAGGCCGCAATCCTCGTTGCGGCCGAACATCATCGGCGCGCCGCGATGCGCGCAGGCGTTGGCGATCAGTCCGACACGTCCCTCCGAATCGCGGAACGCCACGAGATCTTCGCCCAGCAGCATCACGCGCTTCGGCTGTCCGTCCGGCACCAGATCCTTCGCGAACATGAACGGGATCCAGTACAACCGGAAAAGCGATCCCATCGGCGTTCCGGCGCCGACACGAACCAATGTCTCATTGTCCTGGTGTGAAAGCATGTTTCTTCCTTTGGGGCTTTGATCAGCGCAGTATCCAGCAACTGGTTTCCTGTTCAGGCACGGTCGTCGCGTCGCAGCGATCGATCAGCTCGATCAGTTCAGGCGAAACGCCGACCTGTCTGGCGACCCATGCCGGATCGCAATCACGCAGTGGTGGGCGCGGGACAGGTGGGGCGCAGCCGTCGCCGACCATGCGCACGATCATCTCGATCCGCCTCCGCTCGAGCTGACAAAGCGCGTCTTCAACGACGGTCGATTCCGCGGTGCATTCCGGCAGTTCCGGATAGGCGACGCGCCGGACCCAACTGCCGTCGGCAAGTTCGGTCGTGGCCGCTTCGAGGCGATAGGGCACGCTCAGATAGTCGATCAGGCGCAACCTTCTCCTCCCGACAAAGTGTTACGTATACGTAGTAACATGGACGGCCGGATCCGGCAATGCCGATTTGGCTGCAACGCGGGCATGGCTGGTAGTGAATGAAGGAGGGGCCGCCGATTGGCCAGAGCGGGGTCATGCCCCGGATGCAGGCCGAATGCGGGCTGTGAGCCGGCCCATTCTACTTTGCATGGGGTTGTTTTCGCGATTTTGTGTCTGGGCCCTGCGAGGTGCCGCTACTTCGGGGCGGGGGGCTCCGCCACCAGCTTCATGCACCGCATGAAAAAGGCCCGGTCCTCTGAAGGCAGCGGTGCCAGCAGCTCTTCCTGCAACTGCGCGGCGCCGGAAACCAGCCGCAGCAGGGCCTGCTCGCCAGGCTTTGCGAGTGTCACGGTCGCAGACCTGCGGTCGGCATCGTTGCTTTCCTTCCGGATCAGGCCTCGCTCCGCCATACGCTTGATCATCTCGCCGAGCGTGCTGCGATCGACACGGATGTGGGTTGCGAGCTCGGTGAGCGTCAGGGTACCGCGCTGATGCAGCGTCAGCATCGCGCCGAATTGGCGCGGCGTGATCTCTTCCTGCCCGGTCAGCTGTTCATAAAGGGCGGCTGCGCGCGTTTCGAGCAAGCGTGTAAGGAATCCCAGCCCATGATCGAGCTTCAGACTGCGAGCGATTTCCGGCGCGGGCTTGCCTTTGTCGACTGCAAGGGGCTTGGGTGGTTTGGATCGAGGGGCCATCGAAAAGGCAGTGGTGATTGAGCGCAGGGGGTGACCGGAGCCTCTAACGTCGCCCGGCAATAATCTCGTTCGACTTTGATCGCTCGCCAAGCAGCGCAAGATAGTTGCGATTGACGCGCTTCAGATGCTGCTCCATCTCCTTGACGGCAGCATCGGCGTTTCGCGCTTCGAAATACTGCATAAAGCGTTTGCGCGAGGGAAGCACATAGTCGGCGATCTGCTGCGAACCGATCGAATGGACGAATTGCCGCATCACGCCGATCAAGGCCTCCATGACGACGATCAGGATCGGGTTGCGGGTCGCTCCTGCCAGGATCAGGTGAAATTCGAGATGGGCGTTTGCACGCGCAAAAAAGTCGTTTCGCCGGGTCGCTTCCGCCGCGAGTTCCATGTTCTCGCGAAGTTTCTTGAGGTCGGCGGCGGTATGTACCTCGCAGGCTGCGCGGATAATGGCGGATTTAACCGAAATCCGGGCCTGCGTGATCTGCTCGGTGGTCACCGCGCCGAGCGAAAACATGTCCTTGATGCTGGTAACGACCGTGTCGCCGTTGGTGTCGTTGATGAACGCGCCGCCGGCGGCGCCCTTGCGCAAGGTGATCAAGCCGGCGATCTCGAGCGATCGAAGCGCCTCCCGGAGCGTGTTGCGGGACACGCCGAACTGAACGGCGAGTTCGCGTTCCGCCGGCAGGCGGTCACCCGGCCGCAGCCGTCCTTGCAACAGCTCTTCCCGGATCTGGCGGGCGATGTCCTCGAACGCGCGCGCGACCTGCACCCGGCGAAATGCGGTTTCCGAATCCGGCTTGCGCGAAACCGGCTTCCGCACGGCCTCAGCCGGTCCTGTCGTGTTCGCCTTCTTTGTTGCTGTCCGGATCATCTTAAACCCTGTATCGGCCGAGTTCGGCCTCAGTGTCGCATTTGCCATTCCGGCGTACCCGGTCATCCTATACTCAGGCACCCCGGCATCCCACAGATACCTGACTCGGTTTGGGGCGCAAAGGTCCTTCCATTGAGGGTTCACAGAGATCTGTGTGGTAGCGGTTGGGTCTTTTCTCTGGAAACGGCAAGCCGGCAAGCTCGCATCGTCTCAGCGATCGACCCAGTTCACGACCTCCGAGATGCCGGCCCGCGAGGTCTGGAACCCGTTTGCAGGATGATCGGGATCCTCGTAGCCGAACGAGATTCCGCAAACGATGAGCCGGTCCTCGCCGAAAGAGAGATGCTTGCGCCAGAAGTCCGGATATGCCGCCAACGCAGCCTGCGCAATTGAGGCTATTCCTACCGAATGCGCCGCGAGCGTGAAATTGGCGACATAGGCGCCGCAATCGATCGCGCCGTAGGTACCGAGCTCGCGATCCGTGCTGATAATGGCAACATGGGGTGCGCCGAAAAACCGGAAGTTTTCCAGCCGCTGCAGCTCACCCGCCTGTCGATCCCCGGCGGCAATGCCCACGGATTGATAGAGTTGCAACCCGCATTCACGACGCCGTTCCTTGTACACGCCATGGTATCGCGAAGGCCAGGGGAAGTCCGGTTCGGACGGGTTGCTTCGCACGTGCTGAAGCAGTTCTTCGCGCAGGCGGAGCAGGGCCTCTCCGCTCGCAATTGAGATCTGCCAGGGTTGAGAGTTGCACCAGGATGCGGTGCGCTGCGCGATCCGAAGGATCGTCTCAATGGTCGTGCGTGAAACGGGATAGGGCAGAAAACCACGGCAACTGTAGCGTTCCTGCAGCAGGTCAGTGAGAACTTCAGAGTATTTCGGATTGCGGTTGCGGCCCCATTGCGCCCTCACGGCTTCGTTCCTCCGAACGCGCCGGCGGCGCGCACGCGCGCCTGTTCGGCAGGCGGCATTTCCAGAATGCTATCCAGGATGTCCTGCGTATGCTCGCCGACGGCCGGAACGTGGTTGCCCAATTCCGCTCTTGTCCCCGACATCCGCCAGGGCGGATTGATTCCGGTAAACTCACCGGCGCCGTCGGAGACCTGCTGAAACAGCCCGCGTTGAATCAAATGGGGATCGGTCAGCGTGTCGCCCGGATCGGCATAGGCAGAGCAGGGAACGCCGGCTTGATCGAGCGGCTTGCACGCATTCAGCTACCGAGCGTTCGCGGGTCCACCCTTCCACGATGTCCATCATCGCCAGCCAATTCCTGCTGCGCGACGGCAGGGTAGCGAACCGTTCGTCGTTGCGGAGCGCAGCCAGTCCCGTTGCCTCGCAAAGCGCGCTGAAATTGCGCTCGGTAATCGGTGCGATCAGGAGGTCGCCATCCCTTGCCTTGACCGGCGCGTATACCGGGCGTGGGGTGGCGACAGGAAACTGGGCTTCCTGCAGCTCATAGACCAGAAGATTCGACATGCAATCCATCAACGCGACGTCGATGTGTTGGCCGACTCCGGTCCGGCTGCGCTGAACCAGCGCGGTCTGAATGGCGGAAAAGCCGAAAATGCCACCCAGCACGTCGGCGACGAACACGGCGCCGGGTGCCGGGCGATCACGGTCGCCGGCATAGCGCATCAGCGTGCGGTCGAATCCGCTGGCGGCGTGCACCATCATGGCGTAGGCAGGCCGCGCAGCTGATGGTCCAGTCTGGCCATAGCCGGATATCGAGCAATAGACCAGCCGTGGATTGATCTGCCGCAGCGTCTTTTCGCCAAGTCCCAATCGCTCCATCACGCCGGGTCGAAAATTCTCCACGACCACGTCGGCCTTGGCGACCAGGCCGTGGACGATCGCGATCGCTTCCGGGGTCTTGAGGTCGAGCGTGATGCTGCGTTTGCCGGCGTTGAGCTGTCCGAAATAGGCGCTGTGGCCGCTGCGCAACGGTGCGCGCAAGCGCATGTCATCGCCCTCCGGAGGTTCAATCTTGATCACCTCGGCTCCTACGTCCGCAAGCATCCGGGCGCAGTATGGGCCCGCGAGCATGATCGAGAAGTCGAGAACGCGGATTCCCTCGAGGGCTGCGCTGGCATCACTGGAGACCGTCATTGAGTACACTTTCTTTTTGGGGAAGCATCCCTACGCGTAGGCGCCGCCGGCGACGCTACGCAGTTTCGAGCTGGAATTTGCCGCGTGGGACGAACTGTCCTGCATGACGAACTCGGCGGCGCGCTCGCCGATCATCATGGCCGGTGCGCTGGTATTGCCGCCGGTGATATTGGGCATGATCGAGGCGTCGGCGACCCGCAGGCCGGTGATGCCGTGAACACGCAAGCGGGAATCGACTACGGCCATCGGGTCACGTTGCGGTCCCATCTTGCAGGTGCCCACGGGGTGGTACGTCGTGGCGACGTTGGCGCGAATAAACGCTTCCAGCTCAGCATTGCTCTTCACCGCCGGACCCGGACTGAGTTCGGCCCCCGAGTAGCGCGTCAGTGCTGGCTGGGAGATGATATGTCGCGCCTGCTTCAGTCCGGAGATCAGGGCCTCGACGTCGGCGCGATCTCCCAGGAAGCACGGATGCATCACCGGCCGTGCCGCCGGATCGGCGGAAGCAAGCTCGAGCCGGCCGCGCGTCGCCGGCCGGAGTACCGCGACGTGCAGCACGAAGCCGTGCCGGCGCGGCAGGGTGCGTGGGTTGTCCTTCAATCCAACCATGAACGTCATCTGCAGATCGGGCCGGGCGAGGCCGGCTCGGCTATGCAAAAAGCCGCCCGCTTCGGCGGCGTTGGAGGCAAGCATCCCGCTGCGACCGAACAGATAGCGCAACGGAGCCAGAGCGGCGCGCGGTGCCGTACGCCAGGAAAGCGCGTATGATTCTGCGCCGGGATTGCTCATGGCTACCGAGACCGTCGGATGGTCCTGCAGATTGGCGCCGACGCCCGGCAGATCCTCTACGACGTCTATGCCCTGACGGCGCAGCATGTCGGCCGGCCCGATGCCGGACAGCATCAGCAGTTGCGGCGAGTTGACGGTACCGGCTGCGAGGATGATCTCCGTTGATGCCGCGAGCACCTGCTTTTTGCCTTCGCGACGGATGGTAATGCCTGTTGCCCGCGATCCCTGCAGATTGACGCGTTCGACCAGCGTATCGGCAAAGACGCGCAGGTTGTTTCGGCCAAGCGCGGGATGCAGAAATGCCCGCGAACTGCTTAGCCTGACGCCGTTGCGCTGGTTGAGGTCAAAAATTCCAAAGCCGTCCTGTCGTTCGCCGTTGAAATCGTCGTTGCGCTGATGGCCGGCCTCGATGGCGGCCGCAATAAGGGCGTGCGCCAGCGGGTTGCTTTCACGGGGCTTCTGTACGTCGAGTTCTCCGCCGGCACCGTGAAAATTCGATGCTTCGCCGACGTAATTCTCGTGCCGCTTGTAGTGGGCGAGGACATTCTGATGGTCCCAACCCTCATTTCCGAGCGCGCCCCATTCGTCATAATCCGTCGGGTGGCCGCGCATGTAGACCGTGCCGTTGACGGACGTGCAACCTCCGAACAGCTTGCCCCGCGGGCAGGGGATCTGGCGCCCGTTGACCTCCGGACCGCCGCTATAGACGTGCTGCCAGTTGTAGCGGGCGTGCGGTAGCAGGAACACGTTGCCGATCGGCAGCGTCGTTTTGACGTTGACCGGGAAATGCCGGTCGGAAGGACCGGCCTCGATCAGCGCCACGCGAGCGGCCGGATCTTTCGAAAGACGGTTTGCCAGCAGACAGCCCGCGGCGCCGGCCCCGATCACGATGAAATCAAAGTCCGTCCTGTCCTGGGCAATCACCGCAGCTGCTCCCTGGTCATTTCGTTTTCGCGCTGCAGAAGCTCCGGCCGGAATCGAACATGGCAGGCCCCAGCGCCCCAACGCGAGAGTGTACATCTCAATGGTAGTACCATTGCAATCCGGCAATGTCCATCTTATGATCCGCTCAGTCGCGAAGTTCCTGGGCGCGCCAAGCGCCGGCATAGACGCTCCGTGCGGGTCGTGGAGGACAGGGTGCAACAACCGATGGCGTTTCATCTGCTGGCCAAGCCGACCGGCGCCGACTGCAATCTCGACTGCAAATATTGCTTCTTTCTGAGCAAGGACCGGCTCTACGGGGGAGGTCCCTTGCGGATGGCCGACGATGTGCTTGAGATCTACATCCGCCAGCTGCTGGCGGCGCAACCGGATTCGGAGGTGAATGTCGCCTGGCAGGGCGGCGAGCCTACCTTGATGGGCCTGGCGTTTTTCAGGCGCAGCAGTGATCTGGTGGCGAAGTACAAGAAGCCAGGTCAGAAGATCATGCACACGATCCAGACCAACGGGATCCTTCTCAACGACGAATGGGCGCGCTTCTTCAAGGCGCATGGTTTCCTGGTCGGCCTGAGCATCGACGGTCCGTGCCTCGTCAGCAATGAGGTTGACGTCAATATTCTCTGCACCGTCCATGCGGCGAACGGTGACCATGGTCTCGAGGTCTATCGGTTCTTCCGCCTGAACTATCTGTGCGCTGGATACAGGAAGTTCTTCAATCACATCGATCGCCCCATGCGAACCATGGCGAGCTTGCTCAAGAATGGCCGGTTCGCGGATGAGATCATGACAATCGAAGCCGGCGCGCCGGCCTGACTGGCTAGAGTGCGGCATTAACAGGAGGATTCGGTGGAGAAGACTAAAGGCAGTTCCGGTTTGCGTCCGGCGCATACGCCGAATGATGCGTCGGACAAAGATGAGCGCGGAATTCCAGAGAATGTCAGCGCAGAAACCCATGCCTATCACAATTTTGCGGGCAAAATTGCCCGTACGATGGCCCAGTCAAAGCCGGACTGGCCGTCGCGTCCGGAGGCGCCGGCGGGCGCGCCCAATATCGTCGTCATTCTCTGCGACGACGTCGGTTATTCGGATTTTGGATGCTTCGGCTCCGAGATACCGACACCGAATATCGATCGCCTGGCGGAGCAGGGGCTGCGCTACACCAATTTCCATGTGATGCCGATGTGCTCGCCGACGCGCGCGGCGCTCCTTACTGGGAGAAATTCGCATGCCGCCGGAGTTGGCTGGGTGGCCCACGCCGATCCGGGTTTCCCGGGCTATGCGATGGAACTTCCGGAGGACGTTACGACGATCCCGGAAACGCTGCGTGCACAAGGCTACGCGAGCTACATGGTCGGCAAGTGGCATCTGTGCAAGGATTTTGACCATACCGAGACCGCGTCGCGAGCTTCCTGGCCGGTGCAGCGCGGATTCGACAGGTTCTACGGTTTCCTAGAGGCCTTCTCCAACTATCATCATCCTCCGACGCTGATGGTCGACAATTCGGAGGTCGCGCCCGAACGCTACCCGGACGGCTATTATTTGACCGACGATCTCACGGATCGCGCGGTGTCGATGATCCGATCGTCGAAAGCTTCGGACTCTTCGAAGCCGGTCTTCCTCTATTTTGCGCATCCGGCTGTACACGCGCCGCTGCATGCCAAGCCTGAGGATATCGAACGGCATCGTGGCAGCTATGAACGGGGCTGGGATGCAGTTCGCGTCGCGCGGTTCCAGAAGCAGATCGAACTCGGTATCGTTCCGGCCGGCACGAAACTTCCGCCGCGAAACAGGGAGCCCGGCGACGACGTCAAGCCATGGGATGAATTGACGGCGGACGAGAAACGGCTGTTTGCCCGCTACATGGAAGTCTACGCGGCGATGATCGGCACGATCGATGAGAGCGTCGGGCGGATTCGCCAGACCTTCGAGGAACTGGGCGAGTGGGACAATACGCTCGTGATCCTGACGTCGGACAATGGCGCCTCGCGCGAGGGGCAGGTGTTCGGGACGACGCAATATTTCGATGCGCTGCGCATGTTTTATGACAAGAAGACGACCGACTCGATCGATCGGGATATTGCCGCTCTGGACGTCATCGGCGGACCCACCAGCATGCCGCACTATCCGCGAGGCTGGGCGATGGCGTCCAACACGCCGTTCCGTCTCTACAAGGGCAATACTCACGCCGGCGGTCACCGGGTGCCTATGGTGATGTCGTGGCCCGCTCGCTTGCGCGATGTCGCGGGGCAGACGCGACAGCAATATGTGCACGTCACCGACCTCTATCCGACATTGTTGGACCTGGCAGGCGCAAACGACCTGCAGGCGCGTCACGGAAATCCCGTCCGGGCGCTATCCGGGGCGAGCTTCGGTGAGACCGTCTTCCGCGGCGAAGCGGCACACGCGCATACTTCCCAATATTACGAGCTGTCGGGTCATCGCGGGTATTACGAAGAGGGTTGGGAGATCGTCAGCCGGCATGCGCCGATGACGAAATTCACCGACGATGAATTCGAACTCTACAATCTGTCAGTCGATCCGACCGAGATCACGGACCTTGCCAAGTCGGAGCCAGACCGTGTCAATCGGTTGGCGCGCGCTTGGGAGCGGGCTGCATGGGACAATCAGGTATTTCCGCTCGACGAAGGCAGCGGCATCAGGAAATTTCAGCGCTCCGACTATGAGTTGAGGTACGAAGCGCCGGTTCGCCTGGTGCCGGGTACGCCGACGCTTGCCAGATACAGGTCGCTCAAGCTCGTCGACCAGCGCTCGTTCGAGATCGAAATCGATCTGGATTTCAAGCCGGGCGACCGCGGGACGCTGGTCGCGCACGGACAGCAGGGCGGTGGCTACAGCATTTACATCGAAAAGGACGAGGTGCACTACCTCCACAACGGCTACGGCGACACGACCGACGTCAATGGCGGCGCGATCCCGGCCGGTGGCCGGCACGTCGTGATTTCGGCGACCGCAAAATCCGCCACCGAACTCGACATCGCGATCCTGATCGACGGGGAAAAGCGCGGAGAGAAGCGCGGCCTCGCGATGTTGATTGGCCAGGCGCTGTTTCAGGGTATCGACGTCGGCATCGACCGCCGTTCGCCGGTCTCCTGGCAACGCTTTTCCTCTGACGGGACATTCGCGTTCACCGGCAAGCTCAGGTCGGTGACCTACAGGCCGGGACCTCCTGCGCCCGGTCTCGGTCCGGAGCGGCTAGAGCAATTGCGAAAGCTTGCGGAGCGGTTCGACTGAGGATCGACACAAAGGGGATCTCATCAAATGGTAGAACCAATAGACCAAAAACTTGATTGTCGCCTTTTGGCGCGATATTGCGTGTACGTAATGGCTGGCTCCAGCTCGGGCGCAACAAGGGCTCGGGCGGGACAGGCGAAAGAGGCCAACACTCGAGTGGCCCAAGAACAGAAGCCGCGACAGCTTTGACGCTGCCGCCGGGGAACGAGAGGAGGGGACTCATGGACAGACCGTTAAGAGGCCACTCGCTAATCTCACGTGCCGCTCGGTCGGGATGGGCTGTTTCGACCGGCTTGAAAGTCGGTGTGGTTCTTCTGCTGGCCGCGCAGCCTGCCGCGGCCGAGAAGAAATATGGTCCGGGTGTATCTGATACCGAGATCAAGCTCGGCCAGACGACCCCCTATAGTGGCCCTGCTTCGTCGTTTGGCGCGACCTCCCGCGCGATCATTGCCTATTTCAAGATGATCAATTCCGAAGGGGGGATCAACGGGCGTAAAATCAATCTGATCTCGCTCGACGACGCCTACAGCCCGCCGAAGACGATGGAGCAAACCCGCAAACTCGTTGAAGGCGAGGAAGTTTTGGCCATAGCAGGGACGCTTGGCACGCCCGGCAACATGACGATCGCCAAATACCTGAACAGCAGGGGCGTGCCGCAAATGATGGGAATGTCCGGCTCACCGAAGCTTAATGATCCTGAGCACCTGCCATGGACGACGACGTGGTATGCCTCCCAGACCGTCGAAGGCCAGATTTACGCGCAATATGTTCTCAAGACCAAACCTGAAGCGAAGATCGCCGTTCTCTACCAAAATGACGATTACGGTAAGGGTTATCTCACTGCCTTCAAGGCGGGACTTGGCGAGAAGGCGTCGATGGTGGTCGCGGAGGCCAGCTACGACATCACCTATCCAAGCATCGATTCCGAGTTGGTCAGGCTCGCGGCATCAGGTGCCGACACGATATTCTACGCGTCGTCCCCGAAATTCACGGCTCAAGCGATTCGTAAAGCGCACGAGATCGGATGGAAGCCGCTGCAAATCGTCATCACGGCATCGAGTCAAACCGAGGCGACGTTGAAGCCTGCTGGCTTTGAAGCGGCGACGGGGCTGGTGACTTCGCTCTTTCAGAAGGTTCCGAACGATCCAACCTGGACGAGCGACAAGAACATGATCGAGTTCCAGGCATTTATGAAGCAATGGGCGCCGGGCGAAGCGGGAGACCTGTTCCTGTCGGCCACCGGCTATTCATGGGCGCAGACGTTGGCCGAAGTGCTGAGGAAATGTGGTGAGGATCTGACGCGGGAAAATCTCCAGAGGCAGGTCACCAGTCTGAGCGGATTTCATCCATCGCTCTTTATTGACGGTGTCACACTCAGCATCTCGCCAACCGACAGGACCCCCTGGCGCAAGGCAATGATGGCGCGCTTCAATGGCACCAACTGGGTGCCATTTGGCGACATTGTCACGATCGAGGAAGACAAGCCGAAAAAGTGAAGCCAGCGCCTGACCCGGTAGGCGAAGATGAGCGATAGAACTCTCCGGCACAAGGTTGCCATCGTTGGTGTCGGCGAAACGCAATATTTCAAGCATGGTCAGTCACCTGACCCCGAGTTCAAGCTGGCCCTGAAGGCCATCCTTGCCGCCTGCGCCAGCGCGGGCATCTCGCCGCACGAGATCGACGGCTTCGCCTCCTACAGCGACGATCGCAACGATGCCGTGCGCCTCGCAACCGCGCTCGGCATTCCGGAACTGCGCCATTCAAGCATGCAATGGGGTGGGGGTGGCGGCGGCACGGCGGCGGCCGTCGCTCATGCCGCCGCTGCGATTGCCGGCGGCCTTGCGGACTGTGTCGTTGTGTTTCGCGCTCTGGCTCAAGGGCAGTTCGTTCGCTACGGGCAGGGCGGGATGGCGTTCGGCTATGGCAGTGCGGCGCCCGCGATTACCGGCGAGATGGCTTTCCCGGTTCCGCACGGCGCGATATCGCCGGCCCAGCGATTTGCGATGAAGGTGCGACGTTTCATGGAGGAGCATAGGATCGCGCAGGCTGCGTTGCGCGCGATCGCACTTGCCTCCTATCATCACGCGCAGGCCAATCCGCGCGCCCTCATGCGAGGTCGACCGCTTAGCGAAAAGCAATATGATGCGTCGCGCTGGATCGTGGAGCCGTTTCGGCTGTTCGATTGCTGCATGGAGAACGACGGCGCCGCTGCTGTCGTTCTGGTCTCGGCCGAGCGCGCCCGGGATTTTCCGCATCCGCCCGCATATCTTCTCGGCGTGGCGGCCGGCGCTGACTACCGACATGGAGCTTCCTCGCACACCGCGCCTGGACGGCCGATTTTCGTACCGTCGCGCGACGACTCTATGAGATGGCGCGCGTCGAACCGTCCGACGTCGATGTCGTGCAGGCTTACGAGAACTTCACCGGCGGCGTGTTGCTCAGCCTTGCCGAGCACGGTTTCTTCCGGCCGGAGGAGGCAGATGACGTACTCACTCTCGAAAACCTCTCCGCTCCTGACGGCAAGCTTCCACTGAACACCAGCGGCGGTCATCTGGCCGAATGCTATATGCACGGCATGAATCTCATCATCGAGAGCGTCAGGCAGATCTGGGGACAGTCAGCAAACCAGATCGAAGATGTTGACGTTGCCATGATGATCGCGGGCCCAATGGTGACACCGGTCAGCAGCCTCATTCTTGGTTCGGAGGCGACACGATGACCGAACACTACCTGCCCGCAGGGCTCCCGATCCCTGGCGCCGAACCGGACGGGCTGAGCAAACCGTATTGGGAGGGGCTCAGGGCTGGGCGGTTGCTGATCCAGAGATGTTCCGATTGCGGAGTTTGGCAATGGGGTCCGGAATGGATCTGCCATTCCTGTCATTGCTTCGATCTCGCATGGGAAGAGGTGAGGGCGGAAGGCCGCATCTATAGCTGGGAGCGCGTCTGGCATTCGGTTCATCCAGCTCTGAAAACGGCGGTCCCATATCTGGTGGTGCTTGTCGAACTCAGGGAGCCGAAGACGGTGAGGTTGATCGGCAATCTGCTTGGGGATCCGCGTCAGCAAGTCTCCATCGGCACCGAAGTCGTCGGTGAATTCGAGCATCACGCGGCATCGGAGCCACCTTTTAGTCTGCTCCAGTGGCGGGTGCTGTGACGTCAGGCGCTCGTTCGACATGCGCGAGGATCGCGCCGTGCGCAGCTTTCCATGCGACTTGGCCGCCGAATCTGACGATCGGTGGGTTGCTGGCCTGGTCGTGCGTCAAGCGCAGCGCTACCTTGCTTCTGACTTTGATCGGCTTTCCAGCCGCTTCTGGCCGATGATCAAGGCCGCCAACGTCAAGGTAGACGGACCACCCCTCAAGTAGCAGTTAAGGCTGCCTTGCCGAGGACGCAAAATCAGTCCAATTTTTCTGACAAAGCGCTCCGTTCCGTCTTCGCCATCCGCGCGCGCGCGAGCTTGTACAGCATATCGTGGCCCGACATGGCGTCCGCGAGGAAGCGGTCGAACGCTTGCAGCAGGGCAGGCTTGAGCTCGACCAGGCGTCCGCCGCGCCCTGAGAGGCCGACATCGCCGTGTTCCGCCGCGTCTTCCAGCAGCGCCCGCACATGGGTGCGCGATACGCCGAACCGCGCGCCGATATCCGAATAGGAGAGATCCTTGGCGCTGCCGGCGGTGGAAATTTGAATGAGCTTGATCAGGACCAGCACGCCGGAATCGCGACCCATGAACCGCATCACGGCGGGATTGTTCGCCATGATCTCAGCACCCTTGCCGGAAAAATCGAGGGCGACCAGCCGCTGGGCGCGCTGGAACGCGGCATTGTGCGTCATCGGCTCGCCATAGCCGGGATCCGGAAACATCACATGCAGCGGCGTATAGTGATAGACCAGCCAGTCGCGATCGAGCGACATCATCTTGTCCGTGGGGGTGAGAATGCGCACCCGGCCGTCGTGCTCCGAGGGGCGGATGTCGACATAGCCAAGCTGGACAAGCCGGGCCACCAGCGCATCGACCCGGCGCGGGCTCGCCATTCCGAACGGCTTGATTTCATCCTCGAGCCGCTGCGGGGTCGCCCATGTCGAACGATCGGTCACGTCATGGCGCAGATGCAGGGACACGATCAGGTTGAATGTCACCTGTCGCATCGCCTCGACCAGCAACCGGCTGCGGAATAGATCGCCCTCATGTAGCGCGAGAACCGCGTCGACGAAGGCCGCGCGGGCGGCCGCAAAGCGCGGGTGGGCGAGGATCTCTTCGGGGGCGTGAACGGTGCTGGCGACGGATGGGGAAGGGAAGGACATCTGCGGGCGGGCTCTGCGGCTTTGCGGTGGCCCACCACCTATCTTCTACGCACATAGTTTCAAGCGCGAATTTTTGGCACGGCAGGCACATAGTTCGCAGCTTTCCCCAAGAGGCAAATAGTTCAATGTTCCCAAAGGGGAACATGTGGATTTCGCGCCACACTTTGCGGATTTTGTCGCCACAATTTGGAACATTTTGCGCGGACCTCACCGCTAGCCCCTGACCATTGCTAGGTTGGCCATCGGTCGCCTCGCGCTCCGCCAATGGATGCGCGCATGGCCGGCCACGGGGTTGGGGTAGCATGTGGAATGACGGGGTCGGGCTCAGCTCGGTTTTGGGGGCCGGCTCGGCCCATTTGGTTCGGGGCGTGGCTGGGAGGATGCGGGCGCTGCTGACTGGCGTCGTGCTGATCTGGGCTGCGCCGGTGGCGGCTGCACCGGTGGCGGACGCGACCTGGAGCACCACGCCCGGCTCCGGCGATTTCAACACGGCGGCGAACTGGACTTCGGGTTTCGTGCCGACAGGCACTGCCTTTTTCGGTCCGTCGACGATCACCGGCCTGTTGTTCACGGCCAACACCACCCTCGGCGGCTTCACCTTCAATCCCGGCGCGTTCGCCTACAGCTTCAGCAACAACCAGGTCCTGGACTTCACCAGCGCCGGCATCGTCATCAACGGCGGCAGCGCCACCATCACGAACAGCAACGCCATCAACTTCCTCAACGCCAGCACGGCCGGCGGCGCCACCATCACGAACAACTTCGGCGGCTTCACCAGCTTCGGTGTATCCCTAGGGGCCGACACCGCCAGCGCCGGCACCGCCAATATCACGAACAACAGCGGCGGTGGCACATATTTCCTCGCCCACACCACCGCCGGCAGCGCCACCCTTACCAACAACGATCAAGGCAGCACCTACGTCTTCGACGCCAGCAGCGCCGGCAGCGCAACGATCACGAACAATAGCGGCGGCCTGGCGCAGTTCGGTTTACAGGGAGGGACCGACACCGCGACCGCCGGTACCGCCCAAATCACGAATAACAGCGGCGGCACGACCTTCTTCTTCGCCAGTGCCACGGCCGGCAACGCCACCATCAACAACAGCGGCAATACCTCCTTCAACGCCAGCAGCACCGCCGGCAGCGCCACGATCACGAACAACAGCGGCGGCGTCACCGAGTTCTTCCAGACCAGCACCGCGGGCAGCGCCGCGATCACGAACAACAACAACGGCAACACCCAGTTCAACGCCACCAGCACGGCCGGCAGCGCCGTCATCACGAATAACGGCGGCGTCACCGTTTTCAACGCCACCACCACGGCCGGCAGCGCCGCGATCACGAACAGCAACTACGGCAACACCCAGTTCAACGCCACCAGCACGGCCGGCAGCGCAGTCATCACGAATAACAGCGGCTCCACCCTGTTCAACAACACCAGCACGGCCGGCAGCGCCGCGATCACGAACAACAACAACGGCTCCACCCAGTTCAACGCCACCAGCAGCGCCGGCAGCGCCGCGATCACGAACAACGGCGGCGGCAACATCTATTTCTACGCCACCAGTACCGCCGGCAACGCCACCATCGCGAACAACAGCGGCGGCCTCACCCAGTTCCTCAACGCCAGCACGGCCGGCAACGCCGCGATCACCAATGTTAACGGCTCCATCCTTTTCAACGGCACCAGCACGGCCGGCAGCGCCACCATCACGAACAACAGCGGCATTGTTGCATTTTTTGGTCGAAGCGACGGCGGAGCTGCGCATCTGATCAACGGCGCGGGCGGGACAATCGATTTTTCAGGTACTTCGGGGCCGAGCGGCGATGACCGGCTCAACGTCGGCTCGCTCGCTGGGGCTGGAACCTTTATCGTCGGTCAGCAGCAGCTTGTGACCGTCAGCGGCAGCCTCGCCTTCACCTCCGGCGCGCTTTATATGGTGCAGGTGTCGGGGTCGAACGCGGGCCAGATCGCGGTTCGCGGCGCCGCCAGCCTGGCCGGCAATGTCGAGGTCGACGTGCTGAGCCGGCTGACGCAGAAGACCACCTACACCATCTTTTCCTCGGCCAACCCGCTGAGCGGGACCTTCAACTCGGTCAGTCTTGATAACAATTTTGCCCGCGATGCGGTGCTGACTTATGTGGGCGACAATGTGCTGCTCACGCTCCTGCCCGGGCTGTTGTCGCCGGCCCTGCCTGCAAATGCGCCCGCCAATCAGGTCAAGGTCGCGGGCGCGATCGATAATGCTTTGCTTGCCGGAAACAATCCTACCAATGCGTTCAACGCCATCTTCAATGCATCAGGCAATCCCTTGCTCAACGGCCTGACGCAATTGTCCGGCGAGACCGCAACCGGCTCGCAGCAGACGACGTTCAATGCGATGACGCAGTTTTTAGGCATCCTGCTCGATCCCTTCATCGACGGCCGTGGCGCACCTGCCGCGCCGCCGTCGGGTGCTTCCCCCTATGCCGAGGAAGATTCGCTCGCCTATGCTGCCCGCCGCAAACGCACGGCCGCCGAGCGCGACGCCTATGCCATGTTCACCAAGGCGCCGCTGGCGAAGACCTACGATCCGCATTGGAGCGTGTGGGCGGCCGGTTTCGGCGGCTCGCAATCGACCGACGGCAATGCCGCGCAGGGATCCAACAATACGACCAGCCGCGTGTTCGGCATGGCGGCCGGGGCAGACTACATTTTCTCGCCGCGCACCATCGCCGGGTTTGCCTTGGCCGGCGGCGGGACGAATTTCAGCGTCGCCAACGGCGGCACGGGCCGCTCCGACCTGTTCCAGGCCGGCGCCTTTGTCCGCCACACCGTGGGTGCGGCCTATATCTCCGGCGCGCTGGCCTATGGCTGGCAGGACATCACGACCAACCGCACCGTGACGATTGCAGGTGTCGATCAATTGCAGGCGCGCTTCAACGCCAACGCCTTCTCCGGCCGTGTCGAGGGCGGCTATCGTTTCGTCACGCCCTGGATCGGCGGCATCGGCGTCACGCCCTACGCCGCCGCGCAATTCACGACGTTCGATATTCCTGGCTATGCCGAGCAGGTGTTATCGGGCGCGAAGACATTTGCGCTGGCCTACGGCTCAACGAGTGTCACCGACACCCGCAGCGAATTGGGCCTCCGCGCCGACAAATCATTCGCGATGCCAGACGGCGTCCTGACCCTGCGCGGCCGCGCCGCCTGGGCGCACGACTACAATCCGGACCGCGCCATCGGCGCCACCTTCCAGTCGCTGCCCGGCGCTTCGTTCGTCGTCAACGGCGCGGCGCAGTCGGCCAATTCCGCACTCACCACCGCATCCATCGAACGCAAATGGATCAGCGGGTGGTCGGCGGCCGCGACCTTCGAAGGCGAGTTCTCCAACGTCACCACCAGTTATGCCGGCAAGGGCGTCGTGCGCTACGCGTGGTAGTCGGCGGCCTGCCACAATATTCGGCGCTACAGCCTGGCGGGCATCGCAACCGGGGCACCGGACTTCGAGATAGGCGTCAACGGTAGCGCAGGGGTTGCTCGCGCTTGCAGGACCCGCGGTGCTAACCTGGTACCCTTCAAGCGGTGCTCGACACAGCTAGGCGCAGGCGATATCCGCACGCCTCTGCCTTGACGCCGTACCGGGCAAGGTTCGGCGACGTCGAAGGACGACTAGGTGGTTCGCTTAAACACTTGAAATGAATGGAAAATGCCTCAACTGTCAGCTTGAGATTCCTGTCGGCCCAAAAATCAGCTATTCCGGACGAGATAATAAAGCGAAATAACATCAATATGTTAGCGCATCGATTTTCCGTGGCACCCATGATGGATTGGACCGACCGGCATTGCCGCGTCTTCCACCGCCTGATGACGCGGCGCGCGCTGCTCTACACCGAGATGCTCACGACCGGCGCGATCATTCATGGCGATCGCGCGCGGTTGCTTGGCTTCGATGCGAGCGAGCATCAGGTCGCGTTGCAGCTCGGCGGCTCCGAGGCGCGCGATCTCGCCACCGCCGCCAAAATCGGCGAGGAGTTCGGCTACGACGAAATCAATCTCAATGTCGGCTGCCCGTCGGACCGGGTCAAGGACGGCCGCTTCGGCGCCTGCCTGATGGCGGAGCCTGCGCTGGTCGCCGAGGGTGTCGCGGCGATGAAGCGCGCGGTGAAAATTCGCGTCACCGTCAAATGTCGGATCGGCATCGACGATCAGGATCCGGAAGTCGCGCTCGACGTGCTGGCGCGCAGCGTGGTTGCGGCCGGCGCCGATGCTTTGATCGTGCATGCGCGAAAGGCCTGGCTCAACGGATTGTCGCCGAAGGAAAACCGCGACATCCCGCCGCTCGATTACGACCGGGTATATCGGCTGAAGGCCGCGATGCCCGACGTGCCCGTCATCATCAATGGCGGCATCGCCAGCCTCGATGAGGCGAAGCAGCATCTTGCGCATGTCGATGGCGTGATGCTGGGGCGAGCGGCCTATCAGGAGCCGTGGCGTCTGCTTGACGTCGATCCCCGGATTTTTGGCGAGGCGGCGCCGCTTGCCGCGATGAAGGACGTCTTCGAGGCCATGATGCCCTACATCGAGGATCAGCTGGCGCGGGGCACGCGGCTGCATTCGATCACGCGGCATTTCGTCGGTGCGTTTTTTGGCGTGCCCGGCGCCCGCGCGTTCCGCCGCCATCTGGCCGAGAACGGCGTCCGGCCCGGCGCCGGCGTCAATGTACTGCGCGATGCGATCGCGCTAGTCGAAGGCCGCGCGGTCGCGACGATGGCGGCCTGAGACATCGGGGTAGCCGTGCAGCATCAGCTTGTCGGCGCGAACGCCCCAGCTTTCCAGCCGGTCCAGAAAGCTCATGCCGAGCAAATTGGTCTTCATCTGCCCGCGCGGCACCACCAGCGCCGGCACTGATTTCTCGACCAGTTGACCGACCGCGAGCCGGTCGATCGTCAGCCGCGCCGCCTTGGTGTGGCCGCCGGCGGTTTCGACATCGACGTCATATTCGAGCATTTCCAGCGGCAACCCGATCGCCTTCGCGGTCTCCCAGGTCAGCACCACCGAGGTCGCGCCGGTATCGATCACCATCGGCGCGGTGACGCCGTTGATCTTGGCGCGCAGTGCGAATTCGCCGCCCTGTCCGCGCGAGACCTGCACGGCGGGGGCGGGAGCCGATGCGGTGCTGCGCTGGCGCAGCATCTGCGAAACCTGCTGGCTGGCATGCGCGATCTGTTCGGGGTCGCCATAGGCGACGACGGCGCCGGCGGTGCCGGCGAGCAGGAGGATGACGAGCAGGACGCGGCTCATGGTGTGCCTCCGCTGCGCCGGCTGTCGGTCAGCCGGGCTTTGGACTGTGCCGCCATCGGCTCCAGCCCGGCGTCCGCCATCCGCGCCGGCAACAGCTCCATCACCGCAAGCCGTTCGGCGCGCTCCATCCGGTGCCAGCGCGCGATCTCCGGCAGCGTGCGTCCGCAGCCGAAGCAGAGTTTGGTTTTGGGGTCCATCATGCAGACTGCGATACACGGCGTTTCTTTGCTCATGTTGGAAGTGTGAAACGGTTTTAGTCGCTTGCGCAAGCGCTCCAGTTACAACCCGGTCCCCGCGCTCATGATCGGTTTGTTGCGCACCCGGCGCTTGTCGTCGGCGGTGCGGTGCGGTTTCCGGCTGCAGCGGCGGGGCTTCTTCCGCCATCGGCGCCAGCGCCGACATCACGCGCTCCGGCGGGAAGGTGACGATGACTTCGGTGCCGATCCGCAGCTTCGATTTCAGCGTGAACGTGCCGCCATGCATGTCGATCAGGCTCTTGGCGATCGGCAGGCCGAGCCCGGCGCCTTGCTCGGCCGACTTGATCGAATTGGAGCCCTGGCCGAACGAGGCCAGCACGATCGGGATTTCATCTTCGGCGATGCCGGAGCCGGTATCCTTGACGCTCAGATATTGTCCGCCGGACGCGGTCCAGCCGACCTTCAGCCAGATCTCGCCGCCCTGCGGCGTGAACTTGATCGAGTTCGACAACAGATTGAGCACGATCTGGCGCGTGGCGCGTTCGTCGCCCCAGATCCGCGGCATGCCCTGTTCGAACACCTCGTGGATGGTGATGCCGCGGCTGGTGGCGCGCAGCTTCAACAGATGATGGCAGTCGGCGACGACATGCACCAGCGAAACCGCTTCCTCGTTGAGCTCGTAACGGCCGGCCTCGATCCGCGACAGGTCGAGGATTTCATTGATGAGATTGAGCAGGTGCACGCCGGAATTGTGGATGTCGGCGGAATATTCCTTGTAGACCGGCACGGTGTGCGGCCCGAAAATTTCACTCTTCATCACCTCGGAGAAGCCGAGGATCGCGTTCAGCGGCGTGCGCAATTCGTGGCTCATCTGCGCCAGAAAGCGCGACTTGGCGACATTGGCGGATTCGGCGCGGTGCCGCGCCTCGTCGGAGATCGCCTTGGCCTGTTCGAGTTCGCCGATCAGCGCATCCTTTTCGGCGCGCGCCTCCAGCGTCGCCAAGGTGGTCGAATGCAGGCGATGGGCGAGCAGCGCAAAATAGCCTTCGGCGGCGATCGCGAGCAAAGCCAGCACGTAATTGTCGAACGTGCCGCTCAGCACGAAATTCAGCGCGATCGCGGCCGTGACCGGCGCGGTCGCCGCAAGCGCTGCGATCGGCAGCGAGGCCGCGAGCATGCTCGACACCGCGATCACCAGGAGCATCAGGAACATCATCAGCGTGTTGGAGACGATGTCGAGGCCCGCCGGATGCATCAGGATCGCGGTCCAGCACAGGCCATACAGCAGGTCGAGCAGCACGAATTGGGTTCGCCATTTGCGCGTGGCGGCGAGCGAGGGGGACTCGGCCAGGAAGCGGCGGCAATTGCGGATGATGACGGCGTGGATGCAGAGCATGCCGAAGGTCCAGGCCGCCGCAGGCAACGGCTGCATCCAGACGCCGAACAGCACGCCGGTCGCAACCACCAGCAGCATCACGACATAGGATGCCGACATCCGGGTCTGGGCGTATTGCCGGAGCAGTTCGGTGTCGAAGGCCGGGCGGGTTCCGCTGGTCGACGTTAACCGATCGCGGGCCTCGCGCACCCGCTGCGCTGCGGCGCGGCGGGTGTTCACCGGCGCCGCGACCTGAGGCTCGGCCGGAAGCTGGACAACTTCAGGCTTTTCTGCGGGTTTACTCATTAAACAACACAAGTCCTGCCCGCGAAGAGCGCGGGCTTTTTGCATTGTCTATCTGTGGGCCCAAATCGTTAAGCGATGACTTAAAGAGCTAAAGAATCACGTTAACGCGGGGTTAAATTAACTTTCGGTCGAAGGCTCCAGCGGGCACTGGACGTGTGCTGCCGGGTGGATTTGGCGTGGCCGACCTGCATACGCCAACTTGCGTATCGCGCCGGACAGGCGGGTCCTTAACCCTTCCGCACGATATCAACGAGGCCCCAGCTCAGGAGCAGACCATGGCCCAGCTCGCAAACGCGATCACGGAACAAGCAGAACTCAAGAATTTTGGGAAGCCCGACGAGGTGCGGGAGTTTGCAAAAGGGCGCCTGGAACTGCTCAAGATCGGCGGCGCCACGATCGGCCGTGCCGTGTTCGAGCCCGGTTGGCGGTGGGCGACCTCGGTTCAACCGATCGTCGGAACGCAGAGCTGCGAAGCGCCCCATTTTCAATATCACGTCGCGGGAACACTGAGGATCCGAATGGACGACGGCACCGAATTCGATTGCCGGCCGGGCGATGTATCGCTGCTTCCGAGCGGCCACGATGCCTGGGTGGTCGGCAACGAAACGGTCGTTGTGGTGGATTTCCAGGGCATGATCGACTACGCGTCGGACCATAAGCACGCCGCCTAGCGTATGTTCCGGAGGCAGTTGAGTCCGGCGGCGGCGAGATACCGTTCCCGGCGGTCGTGCTGATTGCTTTGCAGGGGGGAGGCGAATTCGATATATTTCGGCCGTCGAGACGGCGTCCAGATCTGGTTGGATTGTCTCATGGCCGAACTGCTCGCGAGCCTCCCCAGTCGCGACTTGCGTGCCGCGCTTGGCGCGCTGCAAGCGCTGGCCGCGCAAGGCATGAACTGCGGCTCCTTCGTTGACGCGACGCTCGAGCAATTGACCGGGATCGTCGCGTCCGATCTCACTACCTTAAGCATTTGCGATCTGGAGCAGGGCACCCGTTCGGTGGTCGGACGCAAGGGTGAGCAACTGTCGCCGGCAGATCGGGCTGCGTTCGATCGGCATTTTCACCAGCATCCGCTGGTGCGCTTCCACAGTTCGCACCCGGGCGGGCCGACCCAGCGGATTTCCGATTGCGTGAGCACGTTTGCCTTTCGCAATTCGGCGCTTCACGCCGACTATTACCGGCGCATCGGCATCAATTATGTGATGGCGCTGCCGCTGCGCATCGACGACGCCAACGTCATCAGCATCGTATTCAACCGCGGACGTTCGGATTTTCGCGACTGCGAGCGCGTCATGCTCGATGCCATTCGCCAGCCGCTTGCCGCCATGTACCGCAATCTCGTGGTTTGCGAGGAAGCCGGCGTCGGGCTGAAATGCGTCAATCAACTGGCCGCCGATGGCGGCTGGCAGATGATGCGGATCTCGTTGGCCGGTCGCATCCTGGAGGCGTCGCCGGTGGCGCTCAGGTTGCTGGCGCGGTTTTTCCCCGCGGCTTCCGGCCAGCAAACAAATCTTCCGGCGCGACTATCGGCGTGGCTTGCGCGCAGCCGCAATTGGGGCCTGGAGCGGCCGGCCGTCAACCACGGACAACAGTTCACCGCGTCGCGTCCCGGCACCCGGCTGACCCTGCATTTCATTCCGGATCCCGACGTCGGCTCCGTCGGCTACCTGCTGATGAAAGCCAACCGCGTCGACGTGCGCGCGGATGATCTCGCCATGTTGCTGCTATCCGCACGCGAACGCGAGGTCCTGGCCCTCGTCGCGGGCGGCAAGACCAATGGCGAGATCGCGACTATCCTTTCGATCAGCGCCCGCACCGTGCAAAAGCATCTGGAGCATATCTTCCAGAAGCTCGGGGTCGAGACCCGCACCGCGGCCGCGGTCTGTGCGTTGGAGGCGGCTTCCGCCCCGGAGACCGGACCCGATTGATCCGGCCTCGACCGCGCCGAGCCTCGATCGTCGAGGCTCCGCCGTTCAGCGCTCGAGCCGCGCCAAGAGACTCGACGTATCCCAGCGCTTGCCGCCCATCTTCTCGACTTCGGAGTAGAACTGATCGACCAGCGCGGTTACCGGCAAATTGGCGCCGTTGCGGCGGGATTCGGCGATGCAGATCGACAGGTCCTTGCGCATCCATTCGACCGCAAATCCGAAATCGAACTTGCCGTCATTCATGGTCTTGTAGCGGTTCTCCATCTGCCAGGATTGGGCGGCGCCCTTGGAGATGGTCTCGATCACGGCATGGACGTCGAGCCCCGACTTTTTCGCAAAGTGAATGCCCTCCGAGAGGCCTTGAACGAGACCCGCGATGCAGATCTGGTTGACCATTTTGGTCAGTTGCCCGGAACCGGCGGGACCCAGCAGCTTGCACATTCGCGCATAGGCCGCGATCACCGGCTCGGCGCCGGCATAGGCGTCTTCCTTGCCGCCGCACATCACCGTGAGCACGCCGTTTTCGGCGCCGGCCTGGCCGCCGGACACCGGCGCATCGATGAATTGGAAGCCGGCCTTGGTGGCGGCGGCATCGAGCTCGCGCGCGACCTCGGCGGAAGCGGTGGTGTGGTCGACGAAGGTCGCGCCCTTTTTCATGCCGGCAAAGCCGCCGTCGGCGCCGAGCGTGACCGAGCGCAGGTCATTGTCGTTGCCGACGCAGCACATCACGAAATCCTGACCTTCGGCGGCGGCTTTCGGCGTCGGCGCCGCACGGCCGCCGAACTTGTCGGCCCATTCCTTGGCCTTCGCCGCGGTACGGTTGTACACGGTCACCTCGTGGCCACCCTTTTTGACGAGGTGTCCTGCCATCGGGAAACCCATTACGCCGAGACCGAGAAAAGCGACTTTAGCCATGTGTGCTACCTTATCGTTTGCCCGTCCGGGCCATTACCTTGGGGTTTTGCCGGCGGAAAAGGGCCTGCCGGGCGACTTCCTGGAGGAGGGAGGCCGCACCATAACCCCTGCGCCGCGAAGGGCAACCCGCCTTGGTTTGGTGTCCGGGGCGCATTTTGTGCTAGGATCGGCCGTCCAAAACAAACTTCACAAAAAAGGGAGTGTATCGCATGGGTGTGAGCGTTGGCGTGCTCGATCATTTCAACATCCGGACCCGCAACCTTGCCGACACGGTCCGGTTTTATGAGGACGTCCTGGGCCTGGAAAAGGGACCCCGGCCGAACTTCGCCTTCCCGGGCGCATGGATGTATTCCGAGGGCAAGGCGGTGGTGCATCTGGTCGATATTTCCCGGACCGATGAGTCGCAAAAGCCGGATTCCGGCGTCGTCCACCATGTCGCCTTCATCAGCCGGGGATTTGCCGGCATGACGCAGCGGCTGAAGTCCGGCGGGTTCAAATACGACTCGCGCCAGGTTCCCGGCGGCGATCTCTGGCAGATCTTCGTCAATGACCCCAATGGCGTGATGATCGAACTGAACTACGAGGCCGCCAAGGAAGGCACCGAGGCGGCGCCCGCCGAGCGGGCAGACGACATGCGAGCGATATAGCCTTTCGCGCTGTAACGCTTTATGGGTCGCATCGAAATTGATCAAGGAGATGCGCCGTGAGCGTCACGCAGCAACAGGTTCAGGATGCCTTGGCCAAGGTGGCGTCGCCGCGCGGCGTCGCCCTGACCAACGCCAATGTGCTGTCGGCGATCACGGTCACCGACGGCAAGGTGTTCTTTTCGATCAATGTCGATGCCGCCGAGGCCCGCGCCTGGGAAAGCGTGCGCGCGCAGGCCGAAGCCGCCGTGCGCGGCATTCCCGGCGTCACGGTCGCCATGATCGCGCTCACCGCCGAACGCAAGCCGGGCGCTGCATCACCGCCGCCGCCGCAACCGCATCGTCATGCCCACGGCGTGCAGCCGGTCGCCGCGCACAAGCCGCCGCAAAGCCCGGGCTCGCCGATGTCCAAACAGTCGGAGATTCCGGGCGTCGCCGCCGTGATCGCGGTGGCCTCGGGCAAGGGCGGCGTCGGCAAATCGACCACCGCGCTCAATCTGGCGCTGGGCCTGCGCGATCTCGGCCTGCGCGTCGGCCTGCTCGATGCCGACATCTACGGGCCATCGGTGCCGCGGCTGACCGGCATTCACGAGAAGCCCCAACTCGACGACAACCGGAAAATGATTCCGATTGCGCGCTTCGGCCTCGCCATCATGTCGATCGGTTTCCTGGTCGAGGAAGACACCGCGATGATCTGGCGCGGGCCGATGGTGATGTCGGCGATCACCCAGATGCTGCGCGACGTCGCCTGGGGCACGCTCGACGTTCTCGTGGTCGATATGCCGCCCGGCACCGGCGACGCGCAACTGACGCTGGCGCAGAACGTGCCGCTGAAGGGCGCGGTGATCGTCTCGACGCCGCAGGACCTGTCCCTGATCGACGCGCGGCGAGGGCTTGCGATGTTCAGGAAGGTCAACGTGCCCGTGCTCGGCATTGTCGAGAACATGAGCTATTTCCAGTGCCCGGAATGCGGAACAAGATCCGACATCTTCGGACATGGCGGCGCGCGCCACGAGGCGGAACGGCTCGGCGTGCCGTTCCTCGGCGAAATCCCGCTGCACATGTCGATTCGCACCACCTCGGATTCCGGAAATCCGGTGGTGGCCAGCGAGCCGGATGGTCCGCACGCGGCGATTTACCGCGCGATCGGTACCAAGGTGCGCGACCAGCTGCAGGGCGTGATCGCGGCGGCCTGAAGGCTTTTTTGCCTCGCATTCGACTTTCGTTTAATCGGTGCAGTCATGCCTTTGTCGCGTTTTCGCTGACCAACTTCCGTGTTAAAGCCGCCCGGCCAGAGCGCCCCGGATGACGTGGAATTCGCCCCGCCGGAGGAACGCTCGCGGAAAATATGGGAAACGCCCAGACTTTAAAAATATGGGAAACGCCCAGACTTTAAGGAGATGCCTGAATGAAGCGTCGTGATTTTTTGAAGGTTTCAGCGGTCGGTGCCGCCGCGACAGCCGTTGCCTCGCCGGCGATCGCGCAATCGTCCCCGGAGATCAAATGGCGCTTGACGTCGAGCTTCCCGAAATCGCTCGACACCATCTATGGCGGCGCCGAACAACTGTCGAAATACGTCGCTGAAATGACCGACAACAAGTTCCAGATCCAGGTATTCGCGGCAGGCGAACTCGCGCCGGGTCTGCAGGCGCTCGACGCGACCTCGAACGGCACCGTCGAGATGTGCCACACGGTCTCCTATTACTACGTCGGCAAGGACCCGACCTTCGCGATTTACGCCTCGGTCCCGTTCGGCCTCAATGCGCGCCAGCAGAATTCGTGGTGGTATCAGGGCGGCGGCATGGAGCTCGGCAACGAGTTCTTCAAGAAGTTCGGCGTGATCGGATTTCCCTGCGGCAATACCGGCACGCAGATGGGTGGCTGGTTCCGCAAGGAGATCAAGACGGTCGCCGATCTCTCCGGCCTCAAATTCCGCATCGGCGGCATCGCCGGACAGGTGCTGCAGAAAGTCGGCGTCGTACCGCAGCAGCTCGCCGGTGGCGATATTTACCCGGCGCTGGAAAAGGGCACCATCGATGCGGCCGAGTGGGTTGGCCCCTATGACGACGAGAAGCTCGGATTCCAGAAGGTCGCAAAATACTACTATTATCCTGGCTTCTGGGAGGGCGGCCCGACCGTCCACGCCTTCGCCAATCTCGAGAAGTGGAATGCGCTGCCGAAGAGCTATCAGGCGATCCTCACCAACGCCACGGCGAATGCCAACACATGGATGGCGGCACGCTATGACATGCAGAACCCGTCGGCGTTGAAGCGTCTGGTCGCGGGCGGGACGCAGCTGCGTCCCTTCACGACCGAAGTGCTGGAAGCCTGCCTGAAGGCGACCAACGAATTGTGGGGCGAGATCTCGGCCAAGAACGCCGACTTCAAGAAGTCGATCGATGCGATGCAGGCCTACCGCTCCGACCAGTATCTGTGGTGGCAGGTCGCCGAATACACCTTTGACAGCTTCATGATCCGCTCGCGCACGCGCGGCTGATAATTGCGGTTTTGAGTGAAAGCCCGCCCCGGAATTGATCCGAGGCGGGCTTTGCTTTGTCCGGATCCGGAGAAGTGTCAGCTCCGCTCAAACGCCGCCCAGACCTTTTCGGCCGCATGACTCTGAGGCGCGACAGGACGGAAAAGACGGATTTCGATCGGTATCGCCATATCCGGATCGCCCGCTTCGACGAGCAGCCCCGCCGAAATATCGTCTTCGGCCAACGTCCGGGGCAGCCATGCGACGCCATCTCCGGCGCGGGCCATCGAGAGCAGCGTCGCGGCGAGATGCGAGGTAAACACCGTATCGAGCGCGAAGGCGCGATCCTTTGCTCCCCACCGGGCCGCGACGATGCGGCCCAACCCGGATTGCGCGCTATAAGCAAGATATTTTACCGGTTTGCCGCCGCGAAGCCGCCACCGCGGCGCGCCATTTCCGGCAGGCGCGCAGAGCGCAACCAGCGTGTCGGCACCGACCACGATGCTCCTGAATTGACCGGCGTCCAATCGGCTGCTCATGTTCTGGTGGTGGTGACACAGCAGAAACTGCGCCTCGCCCCGCAGCATCATCTGCTCGCAGGCCTGCATGCTGTCGGAAATCAGATTGAGATTGCCGAGCGCCAGAACTTTTTCATTGCTGCGAACCCACTTTGGAAAAAACGTGAAAGAAAGCGCATGCGTCGCCGCGATCGACAACAGGCGCGCGCCACGGCCGGAAACTTCGATGGTATCGCGGCGCAGTTGATGCAGTGCGCGTGTCAGGATCTCCGCCTGATTGTGAAAATGCTCTCCGGCCGGTGTGAGCGCGACGCCGTGCGTGGTGCGGGAGAATAACGCTGCGCCGACCCAACTCTCCAGCGCGCGAATCCGCCGGCTGAAGGCCGGCTGGGTGACATGACGCAGCTCGGCGGCCCTGGAAAAATTCAGGGTTTCGGCGAGCGCCAGATAATCCTCAAGCCAGATCAGTTCCATTTGGTAATGCCTATCTTGCATAACCAATCTCGCGAATAGCATTGGTCTTCGCGGAGATCCAGCCTTATCGATCTCTTCGAACGCCTTCGCTTACGATCGTTATCGGCATAACCAAATATAATGGCGGCCGAGGGCAATCGCGATGGCCCGCCAGTTACTCGGAAGGAAAATACGATGCGCATCGTCGACGTCGGCGAAATCACCAAGCCGATCGCCTCGCCGATCCGCAACGCCTACATCGATTTTTCGAAGATGACCGCGAGCCTCGTCGCCGTGGTGACCGACGTGGTGCGCGACGGGCGCCGCGTCGTCGGTTACGGCTTCAACTCGAACGGCCGCTACGGTCAGGGCGGCCTGATCCGCGAGCGGTTCCGCAATCGCATCCTCGAGGCCGAGCCCAACAGCCTGCTCGACGACGCCGGCGACAATCTCGATCCGCACGCGCATCTGGGCTGCGATGATGACCAACGAGAAGCCCGGCGGGCACGGCGAGCGCTCGGTCGCGGTCGGCACGCTCGACATGGCGGTCTGGGACGCGGTCGCGAAGATCGCCGGCAAGCCGCTGTTCCGCCTGCTCGCCGAGCGGAAGGGCCGCGAGGCCAATCCGCGCGTCTTCGTCTATGCGGCCGGCGGCTACTATTATCCGGGCAAGGACGATCGGCGCTGCGGGCCGAAATGCGCGGCTATCTCGACCGCGGCTACAACGTCGTCAAGATGAAGATCGGCGGCGCGCCGATCGACGAGGACCGCCGACGGATCGAGGCGGTGCTTGAAGGAGATCGGCGCGCAGGCGCAGCTCGCCGTCGATGCCAACGGCCGCTTCGATCTCGAGACCGGCGATCGCCTATGCCAAGATGCTGCGCGACTATCCGCTGTTCTGGTACGAGGAGGTCGGCGATCCCGCTCGACTACGCGCTGCAGGCGGCGCTGTCGGAATTCTATCCGGGCCCGATGGCGACGGGCGAGAACCTGTTCTCGCACCAGGACGCGCGCAACCTGCTGCGCTACGGCGGCATGCGGCCGGATCGCGACTGGCTGCAGTTCGACTGCGCGCTGTCATACGGGCTTGTCGAATATCTGCGGACCCTCGACGTGCTGGCCCAGTACGGCTGGTCGCCGTGCGCGCTGCATCCCCCATGGCGGGCATCAGATGTCGCTGAACATCGCGGCCGGCCTCGGGCTCGGCGGCAACGAGAGCTACCCGGACCTGTTCCAGCCCTACGGCGGCTTCCCCGACGGCGTTCGTGTCGAGGACGGTCACATCGTGATGCCGGAGCTGCCCGGCATCGGCTTCGAGGGCAAGTCCGACCTGATCAAGGTGATGCGCGAACTGGCTGAATAGTGTCCCGGATCCGAGTGACCAGAGCTGGGACTCTAAACCTTTAGTAGCAGGAAACGCCCGGATTCCCTGAGGAAGCCGGGCTTTTTGCGTCGTCCTCACCAGTTCGGGATGGAAATCGGGAACCGGATGCTCCATGGTGGACGCAAGCCTCGACACGAAGGCTGACCGACACAATCACAAGGGATGGATTTCAATGAAGCGAAGAGATTTTCTCAAGGTCACTGGTTTGGGCGCGGCCGGTGCCGCGACGATGGCCGCGCCGGCGATCGCGCAATCGATGCCGGAAATCAAATGGCGCATGCCGACGAGCTGGCCGAAGTCGCTCGACACGCTCTACGGTGGCGCCGAGATCATGGCCAAGGTCGTCGGCGAAGCAACCGACGGCAAATTCCAGATTCAAACTTTCGCGGGCGGCGAAATCGTGCCGGGACTGCAGGTTCTCGACGCCGTCCAGAACGGCACCTGCGAAATTGGCCACACCGCATCCTACTATTATTTCGGCAAGGACCCGACCTTCACCTTCGGCTCGTCGGTGCCGTTCGGACCGAACATGCGTATCAACCAGGCCTGGTACATGTTGGGCGGCGGCAGGGAAGTGCTCAACGAGTTCTACAAAAAATACAATGTCGTCTCGCTGCTGGCCGGCAACACCGGCTGCCAGATGGGCGGCTGGTTCCGCAAGGAGATCAACACCGTCGACGATCTCAAGGGTCTCAAATTCCGGATCGGCGGCTTTGCCGGGCGCGTGCTGCAGAAGATGGGTGCGGTGCCGCAGCAGATCGCCGGCGGTGACATCTATCCCGCGCTGGAAAAGGGCACGATCGATGGCGCGGAATGGGTCGGCCCTTACGATGACGAGAGGCTCGGCTTCTACAAGGTCGCGCCGCATTATTACTATCCGGGATGGTGGGAAGGCGGCCCGATGCTGCTCTCCTTCGTCAATCTCGATAAGTGGAATGCGCTGCCGAAATATTACCAGTCGATCCTCGAACAGGCTGGCCACTACGCAAATAACTGGATGATGGCGAAATACGATCAGGCCAATCCGCCGGCGCTGAAGCGCCTGCTGGCGGGCGGCGCCAAGCTGCACGCATTCCCGGCACCGGTGATGGAGGCCTCGTTCAAGGCAGCCAAGGAACTGCACAGCGAGGTCGCTGCTGGCAACGCGGACTTCAAGAAGGTCTACGAATCGTTGTCTGCCTTCTCGAGCATCGGTTATCAGTGGTTCCAGGTCGCCGAAGTCGGCTACGACAATTTCATGGCGCGACACGCGCAGAGCTGATCGTCGCCGTTTCTGCCAACGAAAAACCCCGGAGCGAAGGCTCCGGGGTTGTTTTTTTGACCGATCCCGAGATCGCTATTAGGGGATCGCTATTGCTTGGGTTGCCCGAAGTCCAGCGGCGGCAATTCCATCTGCGGAATCTCGATCTTGATGGTGTTGGGATCGACCGTCGACAGGGTGCCTTTGTAGTGCATCACCATCGACGGGAACGTGATCACCAGCAACACCATGATGACCTGGATCACCACGAACGGCATCGCACCCCAGTAGATCTGACCCGTCGTCACCGGTTCCATCCGTTTGCCGGTGACGCGATCGAGATACGAATCCTTCGGCGCCACCGAACGCAGATAGAACAGCGCGAACCCGAATGGCGGATGCATGAACGAGGTCTGCATGTTGACGCCGAGGATCACACCGAACCAGATCAGGTCGATGCCCAGCTTTTCCGCCGCGGGTCCAAGCAGCGGGATGACGATGAAGGCCAACTCGAAGAAGTCGAGGAAGAAGGCGAGCACGAACACGAAAGCGTTGACGAAGACGAGGAAGCCGATCTGGCCGCCGGGCAGGGAGGTCAGCAAATGCTCGACCCAGACGTGGCCGTTCACGCCGTAAAAGGTCAGCGAGAACACGCGGGCGCCGACCAGGATGAAGACCACGAAGGCCGATAGTTTCGCGGTCGATTCGGTGGCTTGGCGGATCAGGTCCCAGGTCAGGCGCCGCTTGGCGGCCCCGAGGATGATGGCGCCGGCGGCGCCCATGGCGCCGCCTTCCGTTGGCGTCGCGATACCGATGAAGATGGTCCCGAGCACCAGGAAGATCAGGAACAACGGCGGGACCATCACGAACGTGGTCTGTTGCGCCATGGCGGAAAGGAAGCGGAATCCGGTGAGCTTGTCGATGATCCAGTTCACAACGGCGACGAAGAACGCAAACAGGATGCCGAAGAACATGCTGAGCACGACGTAGTCGGCGCCGTGCGTCTCCGAGTTCCGCATCATGAACCATCCGAACACGCAGCTGGCGAGGAACAGCACCAGTAGCGACCACAAACCGCGGCTGCCGTCCTTCTGACGGAAACCGATGGCCTCCGGCGGCAGGCCGGGCGCGGCCTTCGGAAAGATCAGCGTGACGAGGAACGCATAGCCTGCGTAAAGCCCGGCGAGCACCAGTCCGGGAATAAAGGCGCCCTCGTACATGTCGCCGACCGACTTGCCGAGCTGGTCGGCCATCACGATCAGCACCAGCGACGGCGGGATGATCTGGGCCAGTGTGCCCGAGGCCGCGATGATGCCGGTCGCCATCCGGCGATCGTAGCCATAGCGCAGCATGATCGGCAGCGAAATCAGGCCCATCGAGATCACGGAGGCTGCGACGACGCCGGTGGTGGCCGCAAGCAGCGCGCCGACGAAGACGACGGCGTAGGCGAGACCACCGCGGATCGTGCCGAACAATTGCCCGATGGTGTCGAGCAGATCTTCCGCCATGCCGGATCGTTCCAGCACCAGTCCCATGAACGTGAAGAACGGAATCGCCAGCAGCGTATCGTTGTTCATCACGCCATAGACGCGCTCGGGCAACGCCTGCAGGAAGTCGGGGCGGAATTCGCCGAGCGATATGCCGACAACGGCGTAGATAAGCCCCACCGCGCCGAGTGAGAATGCCGCCGGATAGCCCAGCAGCAACACGACAACCAACGACGCGAACATAATCGGCGCCATGTTCGCGATAAGAAAAGCAGCCATCTAGTCCCCCTGCCGACCGCAACCGGCGATCAGCGTTTTTCCATCGCCTCGACCAGGTGCTCGACCTCGGCCTCGATCGCATTCACTTGTGATTCGTGCGGATCCGGTATCAGTCCGCGCATGATCGCGATGCGCTTGATCAATTCCGATATGCCTTGAACGAACAGAAAGGCGAATGCGATGATGATCAGCGACTTGGCCGGCCATTGCGGCAGTCCGCCCGCGTTGCCCGACTGCTCGTTGATTTCAAACGAGCGCCTGAAGAACGGGCCGCCGGTAATGATCATGACGACGCACAGCGGCAGCAGAAAAACCGCGTGGCCGACAAGGTCGATGATGTTCCGCACGGTCTTCGGCAACGCGTTGTTGACGATATCGATCCGGATGTGTTCGTTATCGAGCAACGTCCAGGGCGAGCACAACAGAAACACGACGCTGAACAGCACCCATTGAAGCTCGAGCCAGGAGTTGGAAGAGGTGTCGAACGTCTTGCGGACGATGGCGTTCATCGCCGATACGACCACGGCAACCAGGATCAGCCACGCCAGACGTTTTCCCGTCCACCGTGTGAACGCGTCGATTCCATTGCTCAGTTTCAGGAGCGATTGCAACGATAGGTCCTCCCCCAGATGCGCTTCTGCCGTCTTGGCCGCGCCAATCGGGCGCAGCGGCCTATCCAGCCGAGCTAGCATGAAGCCGCCGCACCAAACCAGCGGGCAGCGCCGTCGTCAATTGGAAGTTTGTTGATGTTGAACGGGAATTTGCCCCGACGGCCGGGGTTCGGTCGCGGCGGTGCGGTCTTGGCCGCAATCCCTAGCCGCCGGTTACACTCATATGGCGGCTGACGCTCGGGCGGTTATGCCGGCGGTCGATGATGAAGTCGTGGCCCTTCGGCTTCAGCCCGATGGCGCGATCGATCGCGGCGGCGAGCAGGTCGTTGTCGGCGGACGCGCGCAATGGTTTCCGCAAATCCGAGGCGTCCTCGTGGCCGAGGCAGGTATGCAGCGTGCCGGTGCAGGTGATCCGTACCCGGTTACAGGACTCGCAGAAATTATGGGTCATCGGCGTAATGAAGCCGAGCTTGCCGCCGGTTTCGCTGATGCGGACGTAGCGGGCAGGGCCGCCGGTGTCGTCGGCGAGATCGGTCATGGTGTACGATTTGGCGAGCCGGGCGCGCAGCAGCGACAGCGGCACATACTGGTCGATGCGGCCCTCGCCGATATCGCCCATCGGCATCACCTCGATCAGCGTCAGCGCCATGTCCTTGCCATGCGCCCATTCCATCAGCGATGGAATCTCGTCCTCGTTCATGTTCTTCAGCGCCACCGCGTTGATCTTGACGGCAAGCCCGGCCTGGCGCGCAGCCTCGATGCCGGCCAATACCTTGTCGAGATCGCCCCAGCGGGTGATGGCGCGGAATTTTGCGGGGTCCAGCGTATCCAGCGATACGTTGACCCGGCGCACGCCGCAGTCGCGCAGTTCGGCGGCGAAGCGCTGCAGTTGCGAGCCGTTGGTGGTCAGCGTCAGTTCATCGAGCGCGCCGGAGCCGAGATGCCGCGACAGCGAACGCACCAGCGACATCACGTTGCGGCGAACCAATGGCTCGCCGCCGGTGAGCCGGATTTTCCGCACGCCCTTGGCGATGAAGGCCGAGCACAGCCGGTCGAGCTCTTCCAGCGTCAAGAGGTCGGCCTTGGGCAGGAACGTCATGTCCTCGGACATGCAGTAGAAGCAGCGCAGGTCGCAGCGGTCGGTGACCGATACGCGCAAATAGCGGATGGTGCGGCCGAACGGATCGGTCATCGGCGCAAACAGTTCCGGGGTATTTTGTGGTCCGCTCATTCTGGAAAGTGCCTCGTCCGGCGTGACAGCCACGACATCCGTCTGCTGCGCTAGCACAATCTAGGCACGTTGCCACCGGCTCACAATGTGTAAGCCGGTGTGTGCAGTGCAGGGATCAGCGGGCGGGCTTGGGTGCCGCAGCCGGTGGTGCTGCCGCGGGCGGCGGCGCCGCCGCAGGTGCAGCTGCGGCTGGGGCGGCGTTCGGATCAGGGAACGGCGAGCCTGCATCGGCAGGGGCTGCCTTGGGCTTTTTCGGCTTTTTCGGTCGCATCACCTTGCGCACGGCCTTCGGCGGCGGGCCCGCGGGCCTCAGTTCCGCGAACACCGGACTGGGATCGACGATGGTGGAGGCGGGGGTGGCGAAGTCGCCGGGGTTATGGATCACCTGCACCTGCACCGTCGCCGGCTGGAATCTTGGCAGGTTGAAGGTGACGGAGAAGCCGGCGTCGGGCGCGGGAACCGAGACCGAGCAAGGCGTCTTGCAGCCCGGTCCGAGCGAGGTCACTGCATCGGCGCCTGATGGCGCCGATTCGAGCTGCACCTGGACCGGCGGCGGCGTGGGCTTTAGCGAATCGAGCGAGAACGAGGAACATCCGGCCAGGCTCATCCCGGTGACGGCAATCGCGATGACACGACGCATGATCAATCACTCTACTGCGGCCAACAGCCACAATCCCCAACCCGACCATATGAGAGTGAGAACAGAGGTCAACCGCGCGAGGCGTAATCGTTAAAGGATGGTTAACGCCGAAATCGTGTGCTTTTTGATATTGATGTAAAATCAATAACTTAGAAAATGCCATCGGCCCTGACGAGGCTATCCACGGCCTCCGGCAGGTCGCGCATGTGCCCGATCAGGCGGTCCGGGTTCAGTTCCGCGATGGGAACATCGGTGTAGCCGAATTCGACCCCGATCACGGGAACCCCGGCGCGCCGGGCAACTCCGACATCGGGACCGGCATCGCCGATCATGATGGTCGCCGCGATCTGGCCGCCGGCGCGCTTCACCGTCTCGCGCAGGAACGCCGGATCCGGCTTCGACACGCCAAAAGTATCGGCGCCGCAGATCGCGGCAAACCGCGGGCTCAGTCCGAGCGCATCGAGCAGGCGCTTTGACAGCCACTCCAGCTTGTTGGTGCAAACCGCGAAGCGATAACCCTGGCGCTCGAGATCGTCGAGTGCGCCGACCAGTCCATCGAACGGGCGCGAGGCGTCGGCGATGTGATCGGCGTAATAATCGATGAAATCCTTGGTCAGACGATCGATGTCAGTCACGCTCATCGCGCGGCCCTCGACCTCGAGGCCGCGCTCGAGCAGTTTTCGCGCACCGGCGCCGATCATGTTGCGCGCGGCATGTAGCGGCACCGGGGCCAGGCCCTCGCGATCGAGCACATAATTGAGCGCGCTGATGAGGTCGGGCGCGGTGTCCACCAGGGTGCCGTCGAGATCGAATACGAGCATGCGGGGAAGGGTCATGTTAAATTCGCTATCGATGTCGGCGCTATCATGCAAGTAGAGATGATCGGCGATCGAAAAAATATCGGAGGGAACATGCGAGAATTGGCCGGCAAGACCGCTTTTGTGACCGGCGGCGCCAGCGGTATCGGCCTGGCGCTCGGCCGCGCGTTTGCGCAAAGCGGCATGAAGGTGATGCTCGCCGATATCGAGGCGGAAACGCTGCAGGCCGCCGTGAAAAGCCTGCACGCGATCGCGCCTGATGTCAGCGGCACCGTCTGCGACGTCGCCGATCCCGCAAGCGTCGAGCGCGCCGCGCAAACCACGTTCGACGCGTTCGGCAATGTCCATATCGTCTGCAACAATGCCGGCGTCGCCGCCGGCGGCGGCATCGACCTGATCTCGATCGACAACTGGCGTTGGGTGCTCGACGTCAATCTGATGGGCGTGCTGCACGGCATAAGAAGTTTTCTGCCGCATATGCGCAAGCACGGTGAAGGCGGCCATATCGTCAACACCGCGTCGATGGCGGGCATGAATGGCGGCCTCGGCTTCAGCCCCTACGCGGCGAGCAAATTCGCCGTCGTCGCGATGTCGGAGGGCCTCGTCGCCCAGCTCAAGCCGCACGGCATCGGCGTCAGCGTGCTGTGCCCGAGCTTTGTGCGCACCGGCATCGGCGAGAGCGGGCGCAACCGGCCGGAGCGCTACGGTCCGGCGCGCGCACCCGATCCCAACAGCACGGCCGCAGCCATGGTCGCCGAGATCAAACGGTTGATCGACGCCGGGCTCGAGCCCGACCATGTCGCAGCGCGCGTGCTGGCCGCGATCCGCGGGGACGCGTTCTACATTTTCACCCATCCCGGCTCGCGCACCGAGGTGGAGGGGCGGTTCGCCGCGATTCTGGCGGCCATGGACAAGGTCCCGGCGCCCTGAACAAGCCCGCATCAGGCGCTTATAGCGCTGTTCCTGCCCTCGAAACGACGCTAGATATGCGCCCGCAAGATCGGGCGGGATTTGCAGGATCGACCGGATTTGCAAGATCAACTGGCAAGATCAACTGGATTTGAGAGGCATCGTCGTCACGTGGACATGGACGCACTGAAACGGCAGGCTGCGGCGCGCGCGCTGGAGTATGTCCAGGACGGCATGAAGCTCGGGCTCGGCACCGGTTCGACCGCCAAACATTTCGTCGATCTGCTCGGTGAAAAAGTCCGCGCCGGCATGAAGATCGTGGGGGTGCCGACCTCGGAAGCGACCCGCGCGCAGGCACAAGCCTGCGGAATCCCGCTGACCACGCTCGATGACATCGACCGGCTGGACATCACCGTGGACGGCGCCGACGAGATGGATCCCGCGCTCAACCTGATCAAGGGCGGCGGCGGCGCGCTGCTCCGGGAAAAGATCGTGGCGGTGGCCTCGGATCGCATGATCGTGATCGCCGACGACAGCAAATGGGTCGATGTTCTCGGCCGTTTCCCCCTACCTGTGGAAGTGATCCCGTTCGGCCTGGCCGCGACAGAGCGCGCCATGACCGCGGCATTTGCGGAAAGCGGCGTTTCCGGGCAAATGGGGGTACGAAAGGGCAGGGACGGCCACGTTTTTGTCACCGATGGCGGCCACTGGATCATCGACGCCCATCTCGGGCAGATAAAGGATGCGCCGCGGCTGGCGGGCTTGCTGAGCCTGATCCCCGGCGTCGTCGAACACGGTCTATTCATCGGCCTTGCCAGCATCGCCGTTCTGGCGGGCGCGCAGGGAATTCGCGTAGTTGAACGGCGCTAGCGCCGCAATTTTGGGAGAATCGGAATGAAGCGTTTTTCGGGAATTTTGGCGGCTGCGAGCCTCGCTTTGGGAATGGCGCTCTTGGGCGCTCCCGCCATGGCGCAGCAGGGCACCTCTGTGCCGCTCAAGGAAGGTTCGCCGGCGGCGATCGCGGCGGCCAAGGAAATCCTGGCCATGAAGAACGCGAGCGCGATGTACGCCAATGCCATTCCCAACCTCGTGCAGCAAACCAAGGACCAGTTGCTGCAGAGCAACCTCAATTATCAAAAAGACCTCAATGAGGTTGCGGTCATCGTCGCCCAGAAGCTTGCCGGCCGCGAGAAGGAAATCGGCGACGGCATGGCGAAGATCTACGCCAACGAGTTCACCGAACAGGAGCTGAAGGATCTCGTCACCTTCTATAAATCGCCGCTGGGGGCGAAGCTGCTTTCGACCGAACCGCGCGCGATCCAGTTCAGCATGTCCTACATGAACCAGTGGGCGCAGAATTTTGCCGAAGTGATCAACGGCGAATTTCGCGGCGAGATGCGCAAGCGCGGCAAGCAGATCTGATCGTCTTTCTCACCTCGCCCCGCATGCGGGGAGAGGTCGGATTGCGAAGCAATCCGGGTGAGGGGGACTCTCCGCGAGTTCCGAATCGTTGAGCCAGCCCCTCACCCCAACCCTCTCCCCGCAAGCGGGGCGAGCGAGAACACAGGCAAGAGGCTGCCATGGCTGAGTTCGACGTCGATCTGTTCGTCATTGGGGGCGGTTCGGGCGGGGTTCGCGCCGCCCGCATCGCCGCCAATTACGGCGCAAAGGTCATGGTCGCCGAAGAATACCGCATGGGCGGCACCTGCGTGATCCGCGGCTGCGTGCCGAAAAAGCTGTTCGTGATGGGCAGCCACGTCCGTCACGAGATCGACGATGCCGCGGGTTTTGGCTGGACCATTCCGGAAGCGACCTTCGACTGGCCGACGCTGGTCGCCAACAAGGACAAGGAGATCGCGCGGCTGGAGGGCATCTACGCCGCCAATGTCGAAAAATCAGGCGCGCGCATCGTCAAGACCCGCGCCGTGCTCGAAGACGCCCACACGCTGCGGCTCGCCACCGGCGAAGCCATCACCGCAAAAACCATTTTGATCGCGACCGGCGGCGCGCCCAATCATGGGCCAGCGTTTCCCGGCATCGAGCATGTGATCTCGTCGAACGAGGCGTTTTATCTCACCGAATTGCCCAAGCGTATCGTGATTCAGGGCGGCGGCTACATCGCGCTGGAATTCGCCGGCATCTTTGCCGGCTACGGCTCCGACGTCACAGTCGTCTATCGCGGCGACAACATCTTGCGCGGATTTGACGAGGACGTCCGAAAGCATCTGCGCGCCGAGATGGAGAAACAGGGCATCACGATCCTGACCGGCTGCACCGTCAACAAGATCGACCAGCACGGCAAGGAATTCACCACCCATCTGTCGAACGGCTCCAGCATCGCCTCCGACAAGGTGATGTTCGCGATCGGCCGCCATCCGAACGTCGCGGGACTCGGGCTGGAGAAGGCCGGCGTCGCGCTCAACCCGAAGAATGGCGGCATCGCGGTCGACGGCTGGTCAAAAACGTCGGTGCCGAACATCTACGCCATCGGTGACGTCACCCACCGCACGAACCTCACGCCGGTCGCGATCCGCGAGGGCCATGCCTTCGCCGACACCGTGTTCGGCAAACGCCCGGTGCAGGTCGATCACGCGACCATTCCGACCGCCGTGTTCTCGCAGCCCGAAGTCGGCACCGTCGGCCTGACGGAAGCGGAGGCGCGCGCGCAATTCTCCCACGTCGACATCTACAAGGCCGATTTCAGGCCGATCAAGTCGACGATGTCCGGCCGCGACACCCGCGTGCTGATGAAACTCGTGGTCGACGGACTGAGCGACCGCGTGCTCGGCTGCCATATCGTTGGAGACTCTGCCGCCGAGATCACGCAGGCGGTCGGCATCGCCGTGAAGATGAAAGCAACCAAAGCCGATTTCGACGCCACGATCGCGCTGCATCCGACGGCGGCGGAAGAACTGGTGACGATGCGGACGCCGACGGCGCGGCATGTGCGGGAAGCGGCGGCGGAGTAGGCTTGGCCGGTTCCCCGAAACACGGCGCCATGAGCAAGTCGATCATGACGCCTCTTGGCCGGTTGGATTCGGCCCGTGCTCGACTATAGAACGAGCTCGCTTTAGGGCGCGGTCGGCTTCGCGGATGGCTTTTTTGGCGCCTTCGCGCGAACCTTTGGCGCGGATTTTCGCGCCCATGACGCGGCCTCCCCAGATGACCTTGCGCGACTTGATGCTCATGGGCAGAGATTACAGCGACCCTTGCGGCCGGAGACAACGCCGCCAGGTTTCGTCTTGATTTCAGATTACCAAATATTATCAGTCTGTTAGGTCGATATTGGCTATGACGTCGAATCGCGTAAGTTGCGCTTTTCACGAAAATTGCGTATATTGAAATGGCGCAAGGGAGAACAATCGACATGGCTGACACCATCCCAGCTTCGGAATTCACCCGGAATTTTGGCCGTTATCGAATGCTCGCCCAACGAGAGGCCGTGGCAGTATCGAGTCACGGATCGATTACTGGCTATTTCGTTGCGGCGGACGAGTACGAAGAATTTCGTCGTTTCAAGGAGCGTCGCCGCAGTTTTGCGACGGCCGAGCTTTCCGACGAGCGCGTTCAGGCGATCGGCTCCTCGCGCATGGACGAGCGGCACGCGCATCTCGATTCTGTGCTTGAGCCGAAATAGCGCAGGCGCATGTGCCGATCCCCACACCCGAACCGGGCCTCGTCATCTCCTATGCTTATCTGTGGCACCATGAGCACGAAGCAGGACGGGAAGAGGGGCGCAAAGATCGCCCGAGCGTGATTGTGCTTGCAGTCGAGCGCCCGGCGAATGACACGACGCTCGTCGTAGTTCTACCAATCACGCATGCTCCTCCGCTTGATCCCACGGCTGCCGTTGAAATTCCCGCTGCGGTTAAACGTCATCTCGGACTTGATGATGAGCGCTCCTGGACCGTTGTTGCTGAGGGCAACGAATTCGATTGGCCTGGCTATGATCTCAGGAAAATCGGCCGCAGTGATCGCTATGACTATGGCTTCTTGCCGCCGCGGTTCTTCAATCAAGTTGTTGGGGCCTTTGCCGCATGGCATCGTGCCCGCAAGGCAAACTTGACGTCGCGCGCGTGATCTCCAGCGACGACAAAAACGAGGAAATAGACCTCGGCGAGACGATCAAGAATATTCCGACGCTGGAAGTCGCCTGAAGAGGCGGGTTACGCCATGCGGACAGCACGGGCATGCGATCGCGGTGACGGGACTGCCGGATTCCGAAGGTTGAAATTCCGGCATGTCACGCGTCCGCTATCAGGCGGGCGCACACCACATCCGAGAATGGCCACTCGCTCGACCGCTATCGGGAATTTTTGCCACAGCAAAAAATTGCGGGAGCTGTTCCGTATTGAACATCCCGATTTATGCGTTGTATTTTCACTGTCTCGTCGGACCGAAGGAGGGTCTCATGGGGAAAGCAGCAAACAACGGGTTCGATCCCAAGGTTTTTCTGGGCAAGGTAGGTACTGGGAAATCGATATCGAATTACGCCAAGGACCAAATCATTTTCGCCCAGGGCGATGTCGCGGATACGATCTTTTACATTCAGGAGGGCAGGGTCAAAATCGTCGTTACATCCGACCAGGGCAAGGAAGCGGTCGTCGGAATTATGGAGCCCGACCAGTTCTTCGGCGAAGGCTGTCTCAATGGCCAGTCACTGCGGATCGCGACGGCGACCGCGATGGAAAAATGCCGGATCACTTCGATCACGAAAACAGCCACGACGGCGCTGCTGCACAGCGAGCCGAGTTTCGCCGAGATGTTCGTCGCGTATCTGCTGATCCGGAACAGCCGGGTTGAAGAGGATTTGATCGATCAGTTGTTCAATTCCAGCGAGAAGCGGCTCGCGCGCCTTCTGCTTCTGCTCGCCAATTTCGGCAAGGAGGGCAGCCCGCAGCCCATCGATGCAAACTTCGATCAGGGAACATTGGCGGAGATGATCGGCACGACGCGGTCCCGCGTCAGCTCCTTCATGAACAAATTCCGGAAACTGGGCTTCATCAGTTACAACGGCAAGGTGGAGGTGCATCGTTCGCTGTTGAACGCGGTGTTGCAGGAAAGGCCGCTGATCGAAAAGGACGAGAAACAGCATTGAGCGGCAGCGCGCGCGGGTGGCCGCCTGAACGCCAACGCCAAGTTACTTTGTGCACAGACAGGGCGCTTTTCCTTCGGATAGCGTGAGGCATTGCATCACTTGAAGGATACTTGCGATCGCCCGGCGTAACAGCCGGGCTTTGCGCCCCCGTCGCGCTCGGTGAAGCGATTTTGGAACCGCCTGCCGGCCGCGCTGTTGTTCGAGGTGCGCCGGGCCGCCCCGGTGCATTTACTACTGAAACTGGCGGCTCCAGCTCGCCCCCGCGCTGGAGCCGTTTTGTCGTGCACACGCGCAAGCCCGTAAACGGCCCCGGCGCGTGCACCGGGTTCCGGTTCCAGCGGGGGGCGCCGTTGAAAATAAAGAGCTTTTGCCCGGAACAAAAAATAAAGTGCAGTTTGTTGCAATGCGCAGGAACGATTTCCCGGCCTCGCGCATATCCGTGCGGGCAGGCAACCGGGGATAAAAAAGTGGTCGGCAGGCAATATGTAAAGCGTCAGGCAACCATCCTTCTCAAATTCGCCCAGACAACATCGGATCCGAAAGTGGCCGCGGCGCTGGTCGAAAAGGCCGCCGATCTCAAGGCGCGGGTTGAGCAGGCGCCCGACCCAAGCCCGCATCCGCCGGATGTCGAACCGCCAACGCCGTAGGCCCGTTGGCCGAGATCAATCTCGCTGTGGATCGCAGCGCTGATTTGCCTAGCTTTGGCATGTTGCCTGCGGGTATTGCCGCAGCGAGGCTTGGATCGTGCGAACCGCATCGGCGAATTGATCAAATTCGCCCGGCTCGAATACGCTGTATTGCTTGTTGCCAGCCGAAACATTGGCGAGCACCACGTAGAGCGCGGTCGATTTGGTATCGCGCTTCAGCGTCAGCGACGTCCTTGTTCGACCGTTGTGAATCGCGACGTCGACAGTCTGCAGTTTTTCACCGCCCATTAGTCGCTTAAGTGATCTGAATAGCTGAAACACGAAAAAACTCCTGGCTGAGGACCCCGCCGCAGCGAAAAACCCTTAAATTCCAATCCAATGTCCTAACAAGACCTTTACGGGATACCCCGTAAATCTGATGATCGAAAAAGTCCTACGACGGATGGTCATCATGACGATTGTTGACGCGCCCAGGGCCAAGGTCCAGCGCGAACCGCGACGGCAACTGCAGAAGCACCTGGCCTGGCTCACGGTCGACGACGAGATCACGAAGACCGATTGCATCGTGATGGACGTCTCGCCCGGCGGCGCCAGGATCGTGACCGATGCCGAGATCGATGTCGCCGACCGGTTCAAGCTGGCGCTGGTGCCGGATCATCCGAAGCGCCAGCCCTGCGAGGTGGTTTGGCGCCGAGGCAGGATGTTCGGCATCAAATTCGTGCTCTGAACCGTTTCGGAATACTACCCCGCCGTTTCGATCCATTCCGCCGCCCCCCGCCACAGCGTGTCGCGATGCTCGGGGCGGAAGAAACCGAAATGGCCGATCTTGGCGACACCCGTATCCGCCGGCGTCACCGTGATGACCTCGGGCTTGATCGCGGTAAATCCCGAACACAGCAATTCGACCGCGGGCCGCGTCGCCCAGGGGTCGTCGGACAGGCACAGCGCGCGCAGCGCGCCCTTGTATTTCGAAAAATTCTGCAACGCCGTGAGCGTGGGATCGCCAAGCAGATAGCGCGGGTTCATCACCCAGCCGACCCACTGCAGAAACACATCCTTCGGCAGATCCTGACCGAGGCCCGCCCAGCCCGGCATGTAGCCGAGCGCGCGGGTCAGCGGGGAGCCGACGAAATTCAGCATGGCGTAGACACGATAGCGCTCGGGTGCGGCCATCAGCTTCCAGTAGCCGGCTTGCGCTGCGATCAGCAGCGCGCGCGAAATCTCGGCATTGTTCGGCAGCAGCCCCAGCGCCTGGCCGCCGAAGGAATGGCCGACATAGGCGAACGGCAACGCCTTGTAGCGCTCGCGCATCCACGACACCGCGGAGGTGACGTCCTGCGCCGCCCAGTCCGACATCGAGGCCTTGAAGCCGACCAGCGATTTCGGCTGGTTGTAGCCGGTCAGCGATTTCTGCCTGGAGTCGCCGGTGCCGCGGTAATCGTAGGTCAACACCGCGCAGCCGCGCTTGGCGAGATAGCCGGCAAAGCCCTTGTAGATGTTGCGCGGGGTGGCGTTGGCCGAGTTGATCAGCACGGCATGGCGCTTGGCGCCGCGCGGCAAAAACAGCGTCGCGGCCAGCGGATAGCCGTCCGCTGCAGGCACCGTGATGTCGTCGGCAAATACGTCGTCCAGCCCCGGCTCGGCCACCGCGATCTCCTCCCTGGTTTTGCGAGCGCCACAGCAAATGCGAATTCGGCTTTTGCCGCAAGGGCTTGTCCGGGGAAGCGGAAATCCAACTGGCGGCCGGGCTTTTGCGTGTGTATAAGCCGGAACTCCGCTACGTGCCATAAGTAGCGGTTTTTGCTCAGGAGTTAACGCCATGTCCGAGCGGTGGACACCCGATAGCTGGCGCACCAAGCCGGTGCTGCAAGTGCCCGACTTCCCCGATGCCAAGGCATTGGCCGATGTCGAGGCCCAGCTTGCCACGTTCCCGCCGCTGGTGTTCGCCGGCGAGGCCCGCAACCTGAAAAAGGCGCTCGGCCGCGTCGCCGCCGGCGAAGCCTTCCTGCTGCAGGGCGGCGATTGCGCCGAGAGCTTTGCCGAGCACGGCGCCAACAACATCCGCGACTTTTTCCGCGTACTGCTGCAGATGGCGGTGGTGCTGACCTACGCCGGCGCGCTGCCGGTGGTGAAGGTCGGCCGCATCGCCGGACAATTCGCAAAGCCGCGCTCGTCCAATACCGAGAAGATCGACGGCGTCGAACTGCCGAGCTATCGCGGCGACATCATCAACGACATCGCGTTCACCAGGGAAGCGCGCACGCCCGATCCGCAGCGCCAGCTCAACGCCTACCGGCAGTCGGCGGCGACGCTCAATCTGTTGCGCGCGTTCGCGACCGGCGGCTTTGCCAATCTCGGCAGCGTGCATCAGTGGATGCTCGGCTTCCTCAAGGATTCGCCGCAGTCGCGCCGGTACAAGGAACTGGCCGACCGCATTTCGGATGCGCTGAATTTCATGCGCGCCTGCGGCCTCGATCTCGAAAGCCATCCGGAATTGCGCGCCACCGATTTCTACACCAGCCATGAGGCGCTCCTCCTCGGCTACGAGCAGGCCTTCACCCGGGTCGATTCCACCACCGGCGACTGGTATGCGACCTCGGGCCACATGATCTGGATCGGCGATCGTACCCGCCAGCTTGACCATGGTCATGTCGAATATTTCCGCGGCATCAAGAATCCGATCGGCCTGAAATGCGGCCCGTCGCTGAAGCCTGACGAGTTGCTGAAGCTGATCGACGTGCTCAATCCCGACAACGAGCCGGGACGGCTGACGCTGATCAACCGCTTCGGCGCCGACAAGGTCGGCGATCACCTGCCGGGTCTGATCCGCGCGGTGAAGCGGGAAGGGCGCGTCGTGGTCTGGTCGTGCGATCCGATGCACGGCAACACCATCACCTCGACCTCGGGCTACAAGACCCGGCCGTTCGACCGGGTGCTGTCGGAAGTGAAGTCGTTCTTCGCCATCCATCAGGCCGAAGGCACCCACGCCGGCGGCGTGCATCTGGAGATGACCGGCCAGGACGTCACCGAATGCATCGGCGGCGCGCGCGCCATCACCGACGAGGATCTCAACGACCGCTATCACACGGTCTGCGATCCGCGTTTGAACGCCGAACAATCGATCGACATGGCTTTCCTGATCGCGGAACTGCTGAAGCAGGACCGCGGCGGAAAAGTCCAGCCGATGCCGGCCGCAGCGGGGCTGTAACCATTGATCAGGTTCTGGCGGGCCACCATCAACTCGCGCAACGGACTCGCCTTCGCGATTCGTTCGGAACAGGCTATTCGCGAGGAAGTGGGGGCGCTGGCGCTCTCGCTGCCGCTGGCGTGGGTGTGTGGCGCCACCATGATGCGCCGCGTCGAGCTGGTCGCGGCCGTGGGGCTGGTGCTCGTGGTCGAGCTTTTGAATACCGCGATCGAAAAGCTCGCCGATCGCCTCACCACCGACCATGACCCGCAGATCGGGCGGGTCAAGGACATGGGCTCGGCCGCGGTCGGCGTCACCCTGATCATGACCGGGCTGTTCTGGCTGTTTGCCATCGCCGAACGCATGGGCGCGATCTGAAGCCGGTTATTGAAGTTTGGGCTTGTGCAGGGCACCATTGGCGCATGAGCGAACCGCAGTTCACTATTACCCTGGCCCAGTTGAACCCGACCGTCGGTGACGTCGCCGGCAACGCCGCCAAGGCGCGCGTCGCGCGCGAGAAGGCGAAGGCGGCCGGTGCCGATCTCGTCGTGTTGTCCGAACTGTTCATCGCCGGCTACCCGCCGGAAGATCTGATCCTCAAACCGGCGTTCCAGGCGGCCTGCCGCGCGGCGGTCGAGGAACTGGCGCGCGAGACTGCCGGTGGCGGCCCGGCCATGCTGATCGGCACGCCCTGGGTCGAGGATGGCAAACTCTATAATGCGGTCGCCTTGCTGGATGAGGGCCGTATCGCTGCGCTGCGCTTCAAGGCGAACTTGCCGAACTACGGCGTGTTCGACGAAAAACGGCTGTTCGCGCGCGGACCCGCTTCGGGGCCGGTGACGGTCAGGGGCGTGCGGGTCGGCGTTCCCATCTGTGAGGACATCTGGCTCGAAGAGTCCGAAGAGTACGAAAATGTCGTCGAATGCCTGGCGGAGACCGGCGCGGAAATTCTGGTGGTGCCGAACGGCTCGCCCTATGCGCGCGACAAGAACGATCTGCGGCTGTCGATCGCGGTGGCGCGGGTCACCGAGAGCGGGTTGCCGCTGATCTATCTCAACGAGGTCGGCGGACAGGACGAACTGATTTTTGACGGCGCCTCGTTTGCGCTCAATGCCGACCTGTCGGTGGCGGCGCAGTTGCCGGCGTTCGAGGAAAGCGTCACGACCTTGCGCTGGAGCAAGGGCGCCGACGGCTGGCGCTGCTCAGGGCCGATCGTGCCGCTGCTCGAGGGCGACAAGGCCGATTACGCCGCCTGCGTGCTGGGCCTGCGCGATTACGTGCACAAGACCGGCTTTCCGGGCGTGCTGCTCGGCGTCTCCGGCGGCATCGATTCCGCGCTTTGCGCGGCGATTGCGGTCGATGCGCTGGGTGCGGAGGCCGTGCGCGGGGTGATGCTGCCGTTTCGCTTTACCGCGCAGGAATCGCTGGACGATGCCGCAAAACTCGCGAAGGCGCTCGGCATCCGCTACGAGGTGCTGCCGATCGCGGACGCCGTGAACGGCTTTGAGAAGATTTTGTCCGAGACCTTCAAGGGCCTGCCGCGCGACATCACCGAAGAAAACCTGCAGGCGCGCACCCGCGGCACGCTGTTGATGGCGATTTCCAACAAGACCGGCGCGATGGTGGTCACGACCGGCAACAAGTCGGAAATGTCGGTCGGCTACGCCACGCTGTACGGCGACATGAACGGCGGCTTCAATCCGATCAAGGATATCTACAAGACCGAAGTGTTCCGGCTGTCGAGCCTGCGCAATGAATGGAAGCCGGAAGGCGCGCTCGGCCCATCGGGCGAGGTGATTCCCGTCAACATCATCACGCGGCCGCCGACCGCTGAATTGCGCGAGAACCAGACCGACCAGGATTCGCTGCCGCCCTACGATATGCTGGACGCGATCCTGGAGCGTCTCGTCGAGCGCGAGGAGCCTTTGGCTTCGATCATATCAGCCGGTTTCCCGGCAGAGGTGGTGACGCGGATCGATCGCCTGCTCAACGTCGCCGAATACAAGCGCCGGCAGGCAGCCCCCGGCGTCAAGGTCACGCAAAAGAACTTTGGCCGGGATCGCCGCTATCCCATCACCAACCGCTTTCGCGATTCCGGCAAGGCGTTGCCCGAGCCCGACGACACGCTGCTGTCACGCGCGGGCCGGGCTTCGGCGGACGCGTTCGAGGGTTGATCTTACTGCTTCGGCGGAATGAAGGTCGGACCAACGGTGCGGATCGGCCTGTCGCCGGCGCGGAGCCGCGGAATCGGCCGCGGGAGCGGTTGCTGCCGGCGCGGTCGCCGTGGTGCCGGCGGGGGCTGCGCCCTTCCTGGCGGCCGCGCCTTTCGCCGGTTGCGGCTGGGCGCGCTGCTGCATTTTCTTCGCGCTCTCTTCGGTGACGATGATGTCGCCCTGCTGCTCGACGGCGGCCTTGTCGTCGACCGATTTCAGCGCGTCCGACCAGGTCTGGCCGGCGGCCTTGCAGGCGCAGGACGGGTTGAACTCGGTGCGGAATTTGAACGCATTGGGCAGCGCGGTGTAGGGCTGGCCGGTGGTTGACACCGCCTGGTTGATGTCCTCGCCGGGATTGCGGTAGGCGAACAGGTTCGCTTCCGTCGCCGGGCACAGCGCCTTGCACGTCTTCTCGTCGTCGGCGAAACGCGCCTGCACCGTGGCGAACGAGACCGGGAAATAGGCGCCGTCGCAGGTGCGCACGCAGACCGTCTTGAACGTTCCGGATTGCGGACCCAGATCGACGCCGGGTGCGCCCGGATTGTTGTTGCCAAAGAGATTGTCGATGAAATTGCCCGGGCCCCGCGCCGCATTGGCATATTGCGGGCCGCAATTGTTCTGCGCCAGCGCGGTCAGGACCGAGCGGCGCTGGTTCTCGCGGTCGGCGCCGCCGATGCCGCCGCTGCGCAGGCGCTCGAGGCTGGTCGTGATCTGATCGAGATTGCCGCGCATCTGCTGGATCTGGTTGTTGACCGGTCCGCATTGCGCCGACTGGCCGTTGAACAGCGAGAAGAAGCCCGAGCTGTCGCACCCCATCCGCTTGGCCTGCTGCGTGACGCGGTCGAGCTCGGATTGCTGCTTGGTGGCGGCATCCTGGTAACGGCGAATCTGGTCGTCCTTGGCCGGATCCCCGCTGCCGGCGCCGCGATCGATGGTCGCGAGCTGTCCTTCCAGGCGGATGCAGATCGGATTGCCCTGCGCCCCCTGCTGTTGCGGCGGTGGTGGCGGCGGCGAGGCGCCGGGATTCATCTGCGCGAAGGCGCTCGTGCACGGCAGCGCGATGCCGAGCAGCATGGCGCAGGTCAAAATCCAGCGGGAACAGGACGAGTTGAGGGTTTCAGGCATATCCGGCCATTGAGAGCGAATCCGCGCGGCATCGAAACCGAAAGGCGCGGCCAAGGCGGCAGGGCGCGGCCAAAACCGCTTCCCATACCAAGGCCGCCTCACATACCTGCTTCTCGGGGCAGCGTCACGTCGTTTCCGGGGCACCGATGTGGCAAACCACCCCTTGAAATCCGCCGCGGCGGACCGGTTCAGCGCTGGCAGGTAATGGCGACGTATTCCCCGCAGCTGGAACCTGAGCATTTCTCGTTTCCGGGAACCGCGCCGGTAATCTCGTCGGGATCGACGCGCCGGAAGGCGGTGGCCTGAGCAAAATCCCGTGACTGGCAATAGGAGCGGGCGGCATGGGCGCCGCATTTCTCGCCCTTGGCGAGGCACTGGTCGACGCCGTAGCCGTCGGCCTGGTTGGCGATGATGAAAACGCGGCTGTCGGCCGAGGCGGCGGACGCGGCGAGCAGGCAATGCGCAGGCAATGAATGCTGACAAAGGTCGCATGGTGCACCGGGGAAGGAGGGGACCGCCCTTTATCAGGTAAACCCAAAGCCTTAATAATGATTAACCATGAGGCCTGGCGCGGGGGCCGGACGGTCAAAATTGGTCGCAAAACAGGCGCAAGCAGGCCCTTGACGGCGTCCCCCGGGCTGGGACATGGTGGGAACCATGAACGGTCTCCTCGCCATCTGCAGCATTTGCCGCGAGATTATTAGCTAGCGATTCGCTGGCTGAGGCCGTCTTTTCTCAACATGAGATCACTCGACGCCCGGCCGCAACGGACGGGATATCCATGCAATTGCGCCTCTACGATACGTTGACCAAGGAGAAGCGGCCGTTCACGCCGCTCGATCCCTCGAATGTCCGCATGTATGTCTGCGGACCGACGGTCTACGACTTCGCCCATATCGGCAATGCGCGCCCGGTCATCGTGTTCGACGTGTTGTTCGGCTGCTGCGGCATCTCTACGGCGACGAGCACGTCACCTATGTCCGCAACATCACCGACGTCGACGACAAGATCAACGCGCGGGCGGTGCGGGATTTTCCGGGTCTGCCGCTGAACGAGGCGATCCGCAAGGTCACCGAAGTGACCGCCAACCAGTTTTACGCCGACGCCGCGGCATTGGGCTCACTGCCGCCGACGTTCGAACCCCGCGCGACCGATTTCGTACTGCCGCGCGCCGATGGCAAGACCGATATGGTGACGCTGATCGAGCAATTGATCGCGCGTGGTCATGCTTACGAGGCCGGCGGCGAAGTTCTGTTCGATACCGCGTCGATGCCGGACTATGGCGCGCTTTCGGGCCGCAAGCTGGACGAGCAGCGGCCGGGCGCGCGCGTCGCGGTCGATGCGCACAAGAAAAATCCGGGCGATTTCGTGTTGTGGAAGCAATCGTCCGGCGACGAGCCGGGATGGGAAAGCCCGTGGGGAAGGGGCCGCCCGGGATGGCACATCGAATGCTCGGCCATGGCTGCTGCGTATCTCGGCGATGTCTTCGATATCCATGGCGGTGGCCTGGACTTGATCTTTCCGCATCACGAGAACGAAATCGCGCAATCGCGTTGCGCGCACGGCACGCCTGCGATGGCGAACTACTGGATGCACAATGAATTCGTGCAGATCGAAGACACCAAGATGTCGAAGTCGCTCGGCAACTTCGTCACCATCCGGGAGCTGCTGGCCGATTGGCCGGGCGAAGTGCTGCGCCTCAATATGTTGAAGGCGCATTACCGCTCTCCGATGGACTGGACGCTGAAGGGATTGGAAGAAAGCGCCAAGACGCTCGACGACTGGTATTGGGTCGCGGCCGACATCAAGGGCGGGCGGCCTTCCGAAGCTGTCATCGCGGCGCTGTCGGACGACCTGAACACGCCGCAGATGATCGCCGCGCTGCACGGCTTGCGGAACAGTGCGGCTTCCGGAAACGATGGCGATCGCGACCGGTTTGCCGCTTCCTTGCGGCTTCTCGGTTTCCTGTCGGAGAGTGCGGCGGACTGGAAGGCCCGAAAGCAGCAGGCGAGCGGCATCGATGCAAAACAGATCGACGGCCTGATTGCCGACCGCACGGCCGCGCGCGCCCGCAAAGACTTCGGGGAGTCCGATCGTATCCGCGATGAACTCGCTGCGATGGGCGTCGTGATCAAGGATTCCAAGGACGGCACCACCTGGGAGGTCGCGCGATGACCAAACCCGATACGCCTTTCCCAAAACACTGGCGCTACTACATCTTCATCAAGTGGGCGGTTATCATCGCCGCGATCGTGCTTGCGCTCAGACTGTTCGGAGTATTTTGACGCGATGGGACAGGCTTTGCCCAGACCTGCGCTACGGCCGTTCCTCGCGGCGGATACGCCGCTTGCTGGCGGCGATCTTCGTCGCCGCCATCGCGGAGTTGACCGGCGACGACTACAGCGAAGCGCAGCAGGAAGCCTGGGCGGCCACCGCCGAGGATGAAGAGCAGTTCGGCAAACGCCTCGCCGGCCAGCTCACGCTGATCGCGACGCTGCAGAACTCGCCGGTCGGGTTCGCCTCGCTGAAGGGGCCGGACCATATCGACCTGCTCTATGTCCATCCCGGTGTCGCAGGCCAGGGCGTCGCCTCGATGCTGTGCGAGGCGCTCGAAAAACTTGCAGGTGCCCGCGGCGCGAAAAGCCTGACGGTCGATGCCAGCGACAATTCGGCGGAGTTTTTCCAAAAGCGCGGCTATGTCGGCAAGCAGCGCAACACCGTGACCGTCAATGGCGAGTGGCTCGCCAATACCACGATGCAGAAGACGCTGGCCGATGCGGCCGCGCCGGGAGGCCCACAATGAGCCGCGAACGCCTCTATCTGTTCGACACCACGCTGCGCGACGGCGCGCAAACCAACGGCGTCGATTTCACCCTGCATGACAAGCGGATCATTGCAGGGATGCTCGACGAACTCGGCATCGACTACGTCGAGGGCGGCTATCCCGGCGCTAATCCGACCGACACCGAATTCTTCGCCGAAAAGCCGAAACTCGATCATGCGAAGTTCACCGCGTTCGGCATGACGCGACGGCCGGGCCGCTCGGCCTCGAACGATCCCGGGCTCGCGGGGCTGCTGGAAGCCAAGGCGGATGCGATCTGTTTCGTCGCAAAAGCCTCGGCCTATCAGGTGCGCGTCGCGCTCGAGACCACCAATGAGGAAAATCTCGCCTCGATCCGCGACAGCGTCGGTGCTGCGAAAGCCGCCGGCCGCGAGGTGATGGTCGATTGCGAGCATTTCTTCGACGGCTACAAGGAGAACGCCGATTTCGCGCTGGCCTGCGCCAAGGCCGCCTACGATTCCGGCGCGCGCTGGGTGGTGCTGTGCGACACCAATGGCGGCACCATGCCGCATGAGGTCGAAACCATCGTCGGCGATGTGATCAAGCACATCCCCGGCGGCCATGTCGGCATTCACGCCCATAACGACACCGAACAGGCGGTCGCCAATTCGCTCGCCGCGGTGCGCGCGGGCGCGCGGCAGATCCAGGGCACGCTCAACGGGCTCGGCGAGCGCTGCGGCAACGCGAATTTGTGTTCGCTGATCCCGACGTTGCGGCTGAAGAACGAATTCTCCGATGCCCTGGAGATCGGCGTCACCACCGAGAAGATGGCGACCCTGATGAAGGTGTCGCGGACGCTCGACGACATGCTCAATCGCGCGCCCAACCGCCACGCCGCCTATGTCGGCGAGAGCGCGTTCGTCACCAAAGCCGGCATTCACGCCTCTGCCATGATGAAGGACCCGCACAGCTACGAGCACGTGCTGCCTGAACTGGTCGGCAATCATCGCAAAGTGCTGGTATCCGATCAGGCCGGCCGCTCCAACGTGATCGCCGAACTCGACCGGGCCGGCATCGCCTACGAGAAGAGCGATCCCAAACTGGCGCGTCTGGTCGACGAATTGAAGGAGCGCGAAGCCGCGGGCTATGCCTACGAATCCGCCAACGCCTCGTTCGACCTGCTGGCGCGGCGCACGCTCGGAAAAGTGCCGGAATATTTCCGGGTCGAGCAGTTCGACGTCAATGTCGAGCAGCGCTACAACGCCAACGGCCAGCGCGTCACGGTGGCGCTGGCGGTGGTGAAGGTCGATGTCGCCGGCGAACATTTGATCTCGGCGGCCGAAGGCAACGGTCCGGTCAACGCGCTCGACGTCGCGCTGCGCAAGGACCTCGGCAAATACCAGAAATACATCGAAGGCCTGAAGCTGATCGACTATCGCGTCCGTATCCTCAATGGCGGTACCGAAGCGGTGACGCGGGTGCTGATCGAGAGTGAGGACGAGGCGGGCGAAAGCTGGACCACGATCGGCGTGTCGCCCAACATCATCGACGCCTCGTTCCAGGCGCTGATGGATTCGGTGATCTACAAGCTGGTGAAGTCAGGCGCGCCGGCGTGAGGGAGTTAACGATCTCAGCCGTCATTGCGAGCGAAGCGAAGCAATCCATCGTGCAACAAAGCAAGTGTGGATTGCTTCGTCGCTTCGCTCCTCGCAATGACGTTGAGAAAGCGGGGGCCTTCCATGATCGACCACATCTCCGTCGGTGTCGCTGACCTCGAACGCGCCGCACGCTTCTACGAGATGACGCTCGCGACGCTCGGCCTCTCGCGCCTCGTGACGCGCCCGGCGACGATCGGCTTCGGCAAAAGCTATCCGGAGTTCTGGATCAATTTGCGCACCGGCATGGCGCCGGTTGCGCCGGAGAGCGGCACCCACATCTGTCTTCGCGCCAAATCGACCGGCGATGTCGATGCTTTTTACGCCGCAGCGCTTGCCGCCGGCGGCCGCTCCGACGGTGCGCCAGGGCTGCGTCCGCATGACCGCGTAAAATACTACGCGGCGTTCGTGGTCGATTCCGACGGCAACCGCATCGAGGCAGTGACGTTTCCGAGCGAGTGAGGCGCGATGGTGCGAAGCCCTACAGCCGTCGCGCCACTTCCGGTACCATTTCCTCGCTGCCTTTCGGCGCGCGGGCCGCGGCAGTGCGTAACCGCGGCAGAATATCCTCGACCCGGTCGGCAGTGAGAACATCGAGCGGCAGCGTTGGGCGGATGAACTCGGTGGCGCGCATATGCGCCAGCAGCGAGAGCAGGGGCTCCCAGAAATTATCGATGTTGGCGAGCAGCACTGGCTTGGCGTGCCGGCCGAGCTGCTGCCAGGTCATCTGCTCGACCAGTTCCTCCAGCGTGCCGATGCCGCCGGGCAGCGCGATGAACGCATCCGAGCGTTCGAACATCAGCCGCTTGCGCTCATGCATATCGGGGGTCACGATCATCTCCTGAACGCGCGTCAGCGCGTTTTCCCGGGCTCTCAGAAAATCCGGAATGATCCCGGTGACGGAGCCGCCATGATCCAGCACGGATTTGGCGACCGCGCCCATCAGGCCGATCGAACCGCCGCCATAGACGAGGCGGATATCGTTTTCGGCGAAGACCTTGCCCAGCGCGGTGGCGGCTTCGACAAAGCGGGGGTTGGTGCCGGGGCCGGAGCCGCAATAGACACAGACGGTTTTGATTTGATTCATGCGGTTATGTGGCACTGCAACGTAAAATGCGTCAAGTCCGGCGTATCCCCTGCCAGGGCGGAATTTACCCGTAAATGCCTGCAAATTGCGAAAGAATTGCTCCCCGAGGCTGTACCCGGCGTCTAAACGCTCTATATGACGGGCAGAATGCAGATCATTGGAAATCACGTGACAGCGAACCGGCGCGCCGTTCTCCCTGAGGCGTCCGAACTGATGGCCCACACCGATTCGCACCCTCACGCCGGCGCTGCGCCGTCTCCCGCCGACACGTCACCCGAAAAGGCGACCCTGATCGGGACGCTGGTGCATCTGTGGCCCTATATCTGGCCGGGCGATCGCGCTGACCTGAAGATGCGCGTGGTCTGGTCGATGGTGCTGCTGCTGATCGCCAAGCTGGCGACGCTGTCGGTGCCGTTCACCTTCAAATGGGCGATCGACGCGCTCAACGGTACGCCGCAGCGCGCCGGTGCAGCCGTCGAACTGGACGATGTGGCTGATCGCCTCGCCGCTGCTGATGACCGCAAGCTACGGCGCGGTGCGGGTCCTGATGGCGGTGCTGACGCAGTGGCGCGACGGCATCTTTGCCCGCGTCGCGATGCATGCGGTGCGCAAGCTCGCCTACATCACCTTCGTTCACATGCACGAACTGTCATTGCGCTTCCATCTGGAGCGCAAGACCGGCGGGCTGACGCGCGTGCTGGAGCGCGGCCGCACCGGCATCGAAGTGATCGTGCGGATGGTGATCCTGCAGCTGATCCCGACCATCGTCGAGGTGTCGCTATTGATGGGCGTGCTGCTTTGGCAGTTCGATTGGCGCTATGTACTCGTCACCGCGATCACGGTCGTGGTCTACATGTACTACACCTATATCGCGACCGAATGGCGGATCGAGATCCGCCGCAAGATGAACGATTCCGATACCGAAGCGAACACCAAGGCGATCGACTCGCTGTTGAACTACGAGACGGTGAAATATTTCAGCGCCGAACAGCGCGAAGCCACGCGCTACGATCGCTCGATGGAGCGCTACGAGCACAACAGCGTCAAGACCTATACCTCGCTGGCGGTTCTCAACACCGGGCAGGCGATCATTTTCACAGCCGGTCTGACCTCGATCATGCTGCTGTGCGCGTTCGGCGTCCGCAACGGCAGCAAGACGGTCGGCGATTTCGTGCTGGTCAATGCCATGATGATCCAGCTCTACCAGCCGCTGAATTTCATGGGCATGGTCTATCGCGAGATCAAGCAGGCGGTGATCGACATCGAGAAGATGTTCAACGTGCTGTCGCGCAATCCCGAGATCAGGGATATTCCCGGCGCTGTGCCGCTGGTCGTGAGCTCCGGCAATGTGCGGTTCGACGACGTGCGGTTTGCCTACGATCCCGAGCGGCCGATCCTCAAAGGCCTCAGCTTCGAGGTGCCGGCCGGCAAGACGGTCGCGATCGTAGGCCCCTCCGGCGCCGGCAAATCGACGATTTCGCGGCTGCTGTTCCGGCTCTATGACGTCTCCAGCGGCAAGATACTGATCGACGGTCAGGATATCCGAAACGTCACGCAGGCCACGTTGCGCGCCTCGATCGGCATGGTGCCGCAGGATACCGTGCTGTTCAACGACACCATCCGTTACAACATCCGCTACGGCCGCTGGGACGCCAGTGATGCCGAGGTGGAAGCGGCGGCGCAATTGGCGCAGATCGATAGCTTCATCAAGATGTCGCCCAAAGGATATGAAACCCAGGTCGGCGAACGGGGCTTGAAATTGTCCGGCGGCGAGAAGCAGCGGGTGGCGATCGCGCGCACCGTGCTCAAGGCGCCGCCGATCCTCGTGCTCGACGAGGCGACCTCGGCGCTTGACAGCCACACCGAGCACGAAATCCAGGAATCGCTCGAACGTGTCTCGCGCAATCGCACCTCGCTCGTGATCGCGCACCGGCTTTCGACCATCGTCGGCGCCGACGAGATCATTGTGCTGGATCAGGGCCGCATCGCCGAGCGCGGAACCCATGCGCAGCTTTTGGCTTCCGGCGGACTTTATGCCAGTATGTGGAACCGGCAGCGTGAGGCCCAGGAGGCGCGGGAGAGACTGGCGCGGATCGCCGACGACAACGAGGCGCCGAACCGCGTTCCGCCGCCGGTCGAGGATTCCGTGCAGGACCCGGGCAAAGACCCGGCGGGCGGTCCGGTCAAAGACTCCTTGGCAACCGCCGCAGAATAACCGAAACAAAGCTCCATCTCCCGCCTCGGGAGTCGGAAGAGACGACAGCGAGCCCCCATGTCCATCGCCAATTCCATCCGCGCGCAAATCCCCCCGATCCATCCCGAGGGCTATCCCTTCATCGGCGGCTTTGCGCTCGCAAGTTTGATCCTGTTCTGGATATGGACGCCGCTGGGCTGGATCGGGACGCTGTTGACGGTCTGGTGTGCGCTGTTCTTCCGCGATCCGGTGCGGGTGACGCCGGTACGCGAGGGCATCGTGGTGTCTCCGGCCGACGGACGGGTCTCGATGATCGCGCAGGTGTTGCCGCCGGCCGAACTCGGTCTCGGTGACAAGCCGCTGACGCGGATTTCGGTGTTCATGAGCGTGTTCAATTGCCATGTGAACCGCAGTCCGGTTGCGGGGCGGATCGACCGTATCGCGTACCGGCCGGGCACCTTCATCAACGCCGAACTCGACAAGGCCAGCGAGGACAATGAGCGCAACTCGCTGGTGATCTCGACGGCGAATGGACGCATCGGGGTGGTCCAGATCGCAGGGCTGGTGGCGCGGCGAATTGTCTCGTTCGTGCGCGAGGGGCAGTCGATCGGCGCCGGCGAGCGGTTCGGCCTGATCCGCTTTGGGTCGCGCCTCGACGTTTATTTGCCCGAAGGCACCAAATCGCTGGTTTCCGAGGGGCAGACCGCGGTTGCCGGCGAGACCATTTTGGCCGATTTCAGGTCCGCCGACGCCCAGCGAACATATCGGGCTGATTAACCATTTAGCGCTGGGAATCAGCCGGTTCCCCGGCGCGATGGCGGAGGGGCGTGGCGTTTGCTATATATTGGCAAGCCATGATGCCATCAGACCCCCAATATCCGGAAATGCGCCGCCGCCGGTTTCGTCCGATCCCGGTGCGGATGCTGGTGCCGAACTTCATCACGTTGCTGGCGATCTGCGCCGGGCTGACGGCGATCCGGCTGTCGACCGAAGGCCGGATGGAGCTCGCGGTGGCTGCGATCGCATTCGCCGCCGTACTCGATTTTCTGGACGGCCGCGTCGCGCGCATGATCAAGGGCCAGTCGAAATTCGGTGCCGAACTCGACAGCCTCGCCGACTTCGTCAATTTCGGTGTCGCACCCGGCCTGATCCTGTATTTCTGGCAGTTGCATGAACTCAACAATGGCGGATGGATCGCGGCGATGGTGTTTGCGATTTCCGGCGGCTTGAGGCTCGCCCGTTTCAACGCCTCGATCGACGATCCGAACAAGCCGGCGTTCGCGGCGAATTTCTTCACCGGCGTACCGGCGCCGGCGGGCGCGATCACGGTGCTGCTGCCGATCTATCTGGCATTTTTGGGCACACCGAAACCGCCGGCGACGCTCACCGCGATCTATACTCTTTTGATCGGCTTCCTGATGGTGTCGCGGCTGCCGGTATTTTCCGGCAAGACGGTGAAGATGCGCGTTCCGCCGGAAATGGTGCTGCCGGTTTTCGTCTCGGTGGTGTTCTTCATTGCGCTATTGGTCGGCTATCCCTGGCACATCCTGTCGTTCGGCTCGGTGCTCTATCTGATGAGCCTGCCGCTGGGATGGAAGAATTATCGCGACCATGAGCGGAGCGCCGCTGCGGCCGCGCAGGCTGCTGCGCCGACCGATGCTGCCGCGCCGCCAAGCCCGGCGCCGGCCGCCCTCGCGCCGGCCGTAACCGATCCCGAACAGGAACGGCCGGCCCGGCTGAACTGAGCGGCCTGCACGGTTTTGCTCCGAAGTATCTGCCGAGATATCTGCCATGAGCGATCGCCGAGTTGGGTTCGATCCCGATCTCGGCTATACGGCTTGGCGAACCGCGGCTTTCAAAATGGCCGGTGCAACATCAGGAGAAACGCCGTGAACAAGCACGCTACCGCCCCGCTGCCTGCATCCGTTCTCGAAGCCCTGGCGCGCTACGACACGCCGACGATCTGCAATGCGATGGAAATCGTGGCGCCCGAGCGCCGCCTGATCGGCTACACCACCAAGCCGCTGGTATGCCCGTTTCCCGATTTGCCGCCGATGGTCGGCTATGCCCGCACCGTGACGATCCGTTCGGTGCTCAAGTCCGGCCTTCCGGCCGACGAGCAGGCCAAGCGCCGCATCGAATATTACGAATATGTCGGCACCGGTTTCGGCCCGCGCATCACCGTGATCCAGGATATCGACGGCGCCGATGTCGGCTACGGCGCGTTCTGGGGCGAGGTGCAGAGCAACGTGCACAAGGCGCTCGGCTGCCTCGGCGTCATCACCGACGGCTCGATCCGCGACATCCCGCAATGGGCGCCGGGCTTTCAGGCGCTGGCCGGATCGATCGGTCCGTCGCACGCCTGGGTCCATGCCGAGAATTTCGGCGGCGAAGTGCGCGTCGCCGGAATGACGGTGCGCTCCGATGATCTGATCCATGCCGACCAGCATGGTGCGATCGTGATCCCGGTCGACATCGCCGCAAAGATTCCCGAAGCCGCCGAACTCTGCGGTCGGCGTGAGACGCCGATCCTGGAGATCGCGCGAGCCAAGGATTTTTCGCTCGAAAAATTGAAGGCCGCGCTGAAGAAGTCGGCCGAGATCCACTGACGCCTCACCATGGAAATGGACGGCAAGACGGTATTGATCACGGGCTCGACCGACGGCGTCGGTCGATATGTCGCGACCAAATTGGCCGTCGCCGGCGCAAAAGTGCTGATCCACGGCCGCGACGGTGCGCGGGCCAAAACGGTGGCCGATGAGATCAAGCGGGCGGGGGGCTTTGAGCCGGCCTTCTATCCAGCCGACCTGTCGTCGCTCGCCGATACGCGAAAGTTGGCGGATGCGGTGCTGGCCGATCACAGGCGGCTCGACGTGTTCGTCAGCAACGCCGGGATCGGATCGCAGAACGAGGGACCTGAGCGGCAGACCAGCCGGGATGGCTACGAACTGCGCTTTGCGGTGAACTATCTCGCGGGCTTCCTGCTCGCGCGTCGGTTGCTGCCGCTGTTGAAGGCGAGCGCACCGTCGCGGATCGTCAATGTCGCCTCGCTCGGCCAGCATCCGATCGACTTCGACGATGTGATGATCACCAAGAACTACAGCGGCAGCCGCGCTTACGCACAGAGCAAGCTGTCGCAGATCATGTTCACCATCGATCTCGCCGAGGAACTGAAGGGAGCGGGCGTGACGGTCAATTCACTACATCCCGCGACCTATATGAACACCACGATGGTGCGGGCCGGCGGCATCACGCCGATGTCGACGGTCGAGCAGGGCGGCGATGCCATCCTGCATCTGGTGAGCGGCGACGACGTCGCCGGCAAAAGCGGCCTGTTCTTCAACGGCATGAACGAGATGAAAGCCAATCCGCAGGCCTATGACGCGACGGCGCGGAAGCGTCTGCGGGCGCTCAGCCTCGAACTGACGGGTCTGGCGGCAGCCTGACGCAAACGAGCGGTTTTCCAAAAGCGCCGTGGCCAAGACCGCGTCGGCAGTGTATCGGAACGGACCATCTGACCTGTCGATTAACACCGGAATCGCCGCTTGACCCAGTCTCCGACCACAAAACCCTTTCTCGAGGTGCTTTCGGGCCGCCGCCAGGCGGTTCCGCCGCTGTGGATGATGCGGCAGGCCGGCCGCTATCTGCCGGAATACCGCGAAGTCCGCGCCAAGGCCGGCGGCTTTCTCGACCTCTGCTTCACGCCCGAATTCGCCGTCGAGGTGACGCTGCAACCGATCCGCCGCTTCGCGTTCGACGCCGCGGTCATTTTTTCGGATATTCTGGTCCTTCCCTACGCGCTCGGACGCGATGTCCGGTTCGAGGTTGGCGAAGGCCCGCGGCTCGATCCCCTGGATACGCCCGACAAGGTCGGCACGCTGGCATCGACGGCCGACTTCAGCAAGCTTGAGCCGGTGTATGAGGCTTTGCACCGGGTGCGGCGCGAGCTCGATCCAAAAATCGCGCTGATCGGATTTTGCGGCGCGCCGTGGACGGTGGCGACCTATATGGTGGCGGGCCAGGGCACGCCGGACCAGGCGCCGGCGCGGATGATGGCCTATCGCCACCCCAACGCGTTCGCAAAGATCATCGATACCATCGTCGAGAACTCGATTGAATATCTGCTGGGCCAGCTCAAGGCCGGCGCCGACGTGCTGCAGGTATTCGACACCTGGGCCGGCGTGCTGCCGCCGCGCGAATTCCAGCGCTGGTCGGTCGAGCCGACCAAACGGATCGTCGAAGGCGTGCGCAAAAAAGTGCCCGATGCAAAGATCATCGGTTTTCCGCGCGGCGCCGGCGCGATGTTGCCGTCCTATGTCGAAGCCACCGAAGTCGACGCGGTCAGCATCGACTGGGCCGCCGAACCGTCGCTGATCCGCAACAAGGTGCAGAGCCGCGTCGCGGTGCAGGGCAATCTCGATCCGCTGGTCCTGATCGCAGGCGGCGAGGCGCTCGATCGCGCGGTCGATGACGTGCTGTCGAACTACGCCGCGGGCCGGCTGATTTTCAACCTCGGCCATGGCATTCAGCCGGAAACCCCGATCGCGCATGTCGAGCAGATGGTGAAGCGGGTGCGGGCCTATAAGGGCTGATCGGCTGTCTTACGACTCTGGCCGCGTGCGCGCGATGATGTCGGCCGCACCCTTGTGCAGCAGTTCGAGCCCGACCGCGCGGCCGAGTTCGCGCGGGCGGTTGGCGGGACCTGTGCGCGTGACCTCGATGAATTTTCCGTCGCGGGCTTCATCCAGCACCGAGGCGGTGAGGGTCATCTCGGAGGCCGTGATCGTCGAATAGCCCGCGATCGGCGAATTGCAGTGGCCGTTGAGCACCCACAACACCTCGCGCTCGGCGTCGCAGCTCAGATGCGCGGCGGGATCGTCGATCAGCGCGAGATAGCGCCGGGTCTGCCAATCGTTGATCGGCGCATTCCACGGCGACGATGCCCTGTCCCACCGCGGGCAACATTTCCTGAGGGGATAGTTCGCAGGCGATACGGTCGGCGAGACCGACGCGCTCCAGCCCGGCACGGGCCATGATCAGTGCGTCGGCCGGCCCGACTTCGCCGCCACCGGGCAGGCGCTGCATTTCGCCTGCCGTCGAGCTTGCGCACGCGCGTATCGGCGGCGCCGCGAAAATGGATCACCTCGATCTCCGGAAACAGCCGCCGCGCATAGGCCGCGCGCCGCACGGCATTGGTCCCGATCTTAAAACCCTTGCCGCGCGAGCGCCTGATATCGTCGATCGAAACGCCGGGCCGCAGCACCAGCGCGTCGGTCGGCGGATCGCGCGCCAGCGTCGCGCCGATCACCAGCCCCGGCGTGTCCTCGTTGCCGGGCATGTCCTTCAGCGAATGCATGGCGGCGTGGAGCTGGCCCGATACCACGGCGGCGCGGATTTCGGCGACGAACGCGCCGCCCTTGCCGCCATGGACCAGGAGCTTGCTGGTCTGGTCGGTATCGCCTGACGGTTTCGAACTTGACGATCTCGACGCTCAACTCGGGGGCTGCGATCGACAGGCGCCGCGCAATATCCTCGGTCTGGGCCAGCGCCATCGTGCTCTTGCGCGTGCCTATCCGCATTGTAACTGCCACTACCGGCGCTCCGTTCGGCAACCGCGCGAGGGGGTCGCGGTGCGCGCGGAGATTAAGACCAGCCAGCCGCGAAATGCAAACGGTGCCTCACCGGCGCTTGCCGCGGGCGGTGGTGCGGGTGAGGCGGAGCCGGCCATGGGTGCGCGGCAGAAATTGCGCGCCGCGCGCGCTCAGGAATTCGAGCATCGCCTGCGCCGGCGGCAGCAGGACCTTGTCCTTGCGGGACAGCGCGAACCACTGCCGGACGATCGGCAGGCCATCGACGTCGAGCGTCACCAGCCGTCGCTCGTCGAGTTCGGTGGCGACCGTGTGTGCGGAGATGAAGGCGATGCCGAGTCCGGCGATCACGGCCTGCTTGATGGTCTCGTTGCTGCTCATCGCCATGCCGATCTTCGGGACGAATGCCGGCGGTTTCGAACAGCTGCTCCATCAGGCCGCGCGTGCCCGAGCCGGGCTCGCGCGTCAGGAACGTTTCGCCGGCGAGTTCGACGGGCGCAATGCCGGATCTTCGCGCCAGGCGATGCGCCGTCGGCGCGATGATGACATGGGGGTGATCGCCGATCAGGTGGACGTTCATGTCGATATCGACCGGCGGGCGGCCCATGATGGCGAAGTCGAGATCATAGCCGCGCAGCGCGGTGCCGATCTCCTGGCGGTTTCCGATCGACAGCGTGACGTCGATCTTCGGGATGCAGTTTGGAAAATCCGGAGATCATGAACGGCACGAAATATTTCGCGGTGCTGACCGCGCCGATCGAAATGCGGCCCGCGGTTTTTCCCGCCATCATCTCGAGCGAGGTTTCGCAATCGGCGATCGCGGCCTCGATCCGCTCGGACAGCGCGAGCACGTCGCGCCCGGCATCGGTCAGCAGCATGCCGTCAGCCGGTGCGCTGGATCAGCGGCAGGCCGGCGAGCGCCTGCAGGTTGCGAATCTGAAGCGTCACCGCCGGCTGCGTCAGATGAAGCTGTTTGGCCGCCGCGGTCACCGAGCGATCGCGGTGAACGGCGGCCAGCGCGCGGAGCTGGCGGATGGTCAATTCCCGGGGAAATCGGCCGGCCATCGGATCCCTCTATAAGAAAAACTTTGCTCAAACCAAAGATAAGAAAATTTCCCTAATTTTGCAAATTGGAGTGTTGTTGCGAGGCGCACTGCCGACCGGCATGGCGCTTTGCAAATGGCCCCGCAGAGGGCGGTGACAGGGGAACGGCCATGGACGAGCGCGCGACCTTGCGTTCGCATCTCGACCGCTCGGTCGCAGGACGCACCGAACGGGCCAGCCGTCGCCGCCGTGATCGAGGCGATTGCTGCCGCGGCGATCGATCTTGCCGTCCTGATCGCCGATGGGCCGCTGGCCGGCATCACCGGGCGCGCATAGCGGCGTCAATCCCGACGGCGATCTGCAGAAGGATATCGATGTCGCCGCCGACCACATGATGCGCCGTGCGCTGCGCATCGCGCCGGTCGCCGGCGATCCTGTCCGAGGAAGCGGAACTTCCGGAAATACTCGATCCCGAGGCGCCGCTCTGCGTCGCGATCGATCCGCTCGACGGATCGGCCAATCTGGAAAACAATATCTCGGTCGGGACGATCTTCTCGATCCGTCCGCGCGGCAACGACGTGCTCTCGACCTTCTTCGAACCCGGCACGGCGCAGTGCGCCGCGGGCTTCTTCGTTTACGGTCCGCAGACCACGCTGGTGCTGGCGCTCGACGCACAGCGTCGATATCTTCATTCTCGATCGGCGCAGCCCGCGAGTTCCTGCTGATCGCGCAGCGGCGTGCAAGATCGCGCCCGACACGCCGGAATTCGCCATCAACGCGTCGAACCGCCGGCACTGGCACGGGCCGGTCCGCGCCTATATCGACGAGTGCCTCGCCGGCAGCCACGGCGGCGGCGGGCGGATTTCAACATGCGCTGGATCGGCTCGCTGGTCGCCGAAGTCGCTCGCATCCTGATGCGCGGCGGCGTGTTTCTCTATCCGGCCGATGCGCGCCCCGGCTATCGCGAGGGCGGCTGCGGCTGCTGTACGAGGCCCATCCGATGGCGCTGGTCATGGAATGGGCCGGCGGCGCCGCGACCACCGGCCGCCGCCGCATCCTCGAACTCTCGGCGAAGACGCCGCACCAGCGCGTGCCGCTGATCATGGGCTCGGCGCGCGGCGTTCGCGACGTCGCCGCCATCCACGAAGGCATCGAGCCGATGTTCGACAATAGCGACGCGCCGCTGTTTGCGCGGCGCGGCCTGTTTCGCTGAAGCCGGATCAACGCAGATGTCGCGCAGCCATCCCATCATATCGATCACGGGCTCTTCGGGCGCCGGCACGACGTCGGTCAAGAAGACGTTCGAGAAGATCTTCCGCCGCGAGAAGGTCGCCGCCGCCTATATCGAGGGCGACGCATTCCATCGCTACAACCGCGTCGAGATGCGCACGCAAGATGGCGGAGGAGGCCGAGCGCGGCAACAAGCATTTCAGCCATTTCAGCCCGGAAACCAATCTGTTCGAGGAGCTGGAGACGGTGTTTCGCGACTACGGCGAGTCCGGCACCGGAACGCACGCGGCACTACGTCCACGACGACGACGAGGCCAAGCTGCTACGGCGCCGCGCCCGGCACCTTCACCGAATGGGGCGCGCTGCCGGAAAAGTCCGACCTGCTGTTCTACGAAGGCCTGCACGGCGCCGTCGTCACCGACAAGGTCAACGTCGCCCAGCATGCCGATCTCAAGATCGGCGTCGTGCCGGTCATCAATCTGGAGTGGATCCAGAAGCTGCATCGCGACCGCAGCGACCGCGGCTACACGACCGAGGCGGTGACCGACACCATCCTGCGGCGCATGCCGGACTACGTGAACTACATCTGCCCGCAATTCGCCGAGACCGACATCAACTTCCAGCGCGTGCCGACGGTCGACACCTCGAACCCGTTCATCGCGCGCTGGATCCCGACGCCGGACGAATCGATGGTGGTGATCCGCTTACGCAATCCGCGCGGCATCGATTTTCCCTATCTGCTGTCGATGATCCCGAACAGCTTCATGTCGCGCGCCAACTCGATCGTGATCCACGGCGGCGAAGCTCGACCTCGCGATGCAGCTCATCCTCACCCCGCTGATCCTGCAACTGATGGAACGCAAGAGGCGCACGGTATGACCGCTCCAGCTCTCGTCCTGCATGATGCCAGCCGTCCGGATGTCGCGCATGCGCGAAATGGCCAATGCGATCCGCTTTCTCGCGATCGACGCGGTCGAGAAGGCGAAGTCCGGCCATCCCGGCATGCCGATGGGCATGGCCGACGTCGCGACCGTGCTGTTCTCGCGCTTCCTCAAATTCGATCCCGGCCGATCCGGCGTGGCCGGATCGCGACCGCTTCGTGCTGTCGGCCGGCCACGGCTCGATGCTGCTCTACGCGCTGCTGCATCTGACCGGCTACGAGGGCGTGACGATCGACGAGCTGCAAGGCGCTTCCGGCAGTGGGGATCGAAGACCCCGGGCCATCCCGAATACGGCCACACGCCGGGCGTCGAGACCACGACCGGACCGCTCGGGCAGGGCATCGCCACCGCGGTCGGCATGGCGCTGGCCGAGCGGCTGATGAATGCGCGCTTCGGCGACGATCTCGTCGATCACTATCACCTATGTGATCGCCGGCGACGGCTGCCTGATGGAGGGCCTCAGCCACGAGGCGATCTCGCTCGCCGGGCATCTCAGGCTCGGCCGGCTGATCGTGCTGTTCGACGACAACGAGATCTCGATCGACGGCGCGACCTCGCTGTCCTGCTCGGACGACCAGCTGGCGCGCTTCAAGGCCTCGGGCTGGTCGGCCGGCCGCGATCGACGGCCACGATCCCGAGGCGATCGCAGCGGCGATCGAACGCGCCCGCAACAGCGACCGCCCGTCGCTGATCGCCTGCCGCACGGTGATCGGCTTCGGCGCGCCCGAACCGGCAGGGCACCGAAAAGGCGCATGGCGCGCCGCTCGGCGCCGACGAGATCGCCAAGACCCGCGCCGCGCTGGACTGGCCGCACCCGCCGTTCGAGATTCCGGAAGCCGTCCTCGCGGCGATGGCGCGAGATCGGCGCGCGCGGGCATGCCGCCCGCCGGAGCTGGATCGAGCGGACGCGGCGCGCCAACTCGGCTCGCGCGCTCGCCGTTTCACGATGCGCTCAATCGAAATCTGCCGTGCGGCTATGCCGAGGCGATGGCGCAGATCCGCGCTCGCTTCGCGGCCGAACGGCCGAATATCGCGACGCCGGCAGGCGTCGCAGCTGGTGATCGACGCCATCGCGGAGGCCTTGCCGAATCTGCTCGGCGGCTCGGCCGATCTGACCCACTCCAACCTGACCCGGGCCAAGACGCAGCAGCCGGTGCGGCCCGGCCGCTTCGACGGGCAGCTACATCCATTACGGCGTCCGCGAGCACGCCATGGCGGCGGCGATGAACGGCATCGCGCTGCATGGCGGCTTCATCCCCTATGGCGGCACGTTCCTCGCCTTCGCCGACTACAGCCGCCCGGCGATCCGGCTGGCGGCGCTGATGGGCATGCGCGTCATCCATGTGATGACGCACGATTCGATCGGCCTCGGCGAGGACGGCCCGACCCATCAGCCGGTCGAGCATCTCGCGATCGCTGCGCGCGATTCCGAACCTGCTCGTGTTCCGGCCCGGCGACGCCGTCGAGACCGCGGAGGCCTGGGATTGCGCGCTGCGGGCACAGGACCAGCCCTCGGTGCTGTGCCTGTCGCGGCAGGCGCTGCCGACCTTCCGCGAGGCCAGCGGCGACGCAGAACCTGGTCGCGCTCGGCGCCTACGTCGTGGTCGAGCCGGACGGCGGCCGCGACGTCACCCTGATCGCGACCGGCTCGGAGGTGTCGATCGCGCTGCGACGCAGCCAAGCTGCTGGCAAGCGACAGCGTCCGCGCCGCCGTCGTCTCGGCGCCGTGCTTCGATCTGTTTCGCGCAGCAATCGCGCGAATACCGGGCCGCGGTTCTCGGACAGCGCTCCGCGGATCGGCGTCGAAGCCGCGATCGAGGGCGACTGGGCGCGCTGGCTCGGCGACGACGGCGAATTCGTCGGCATGACCGGCTTCGGCGCCTCCGCGCCGGCGGAGACGCTCTATCGCGAATTCGGCATCACCGCCGAGGCGGTCGCGGAAGCGGCGCTGCGCTGCATCGCGCGGTCGAGGATGGCGGCGACCTGCGCATGACGATCAAGAGGACATTGAGAGGAGATTCCAATGGCACGAATCACGCTGAGGCAATTGCTGGATCACGCCGCCGAGCACGGCTACGGCGTGCCGGCGTTCAACATCAACAATATGGAGCAGGGGCTCGCGATCATGGAGGCGGCGGCCGCGGTCGATGCGCCCGTCATCATCCAGGCCTCGCGCGGCGCGCGCTCCTACGCCAACGACATCATGCTGTCGAAGATGATCGACGCGCTGGAGGAGATGTATCCGCAGATTCCGCTCTGCCTGCATCAGGACCACGGCAACGAGGAAGCGACCTGCGCCACCGCGATCAAGCACGGCTTTACCTCGGTGATGATGGACGGCTCGCTCAAGGCCGACGCCAAGACCGCGGCCGACTACGACTACAATGTCGACATCACCCGCCGCGTGGTCGACATGGCGCACTGGATCGGCGCTTCGGTCGAAGGCGAACTCGGCGTGCTCGGCTCGCTCGAACATGGCGGCGGCGAGCAGGAGGACGGCCACGGCGTCGAAGGCAAGGTCAGCCACGACCAGTTGCTGACCGATCCGGACCAGGCGGTCGATTTCGTTCGCGCCACCAAGGTCGATGCGCTGGCGATCGCGATGGGCACCTCGCACGGCGCCTACAAGTTCTCGCGCAAGCCGGACGGCGACATCCTGGCGATGCAGGTGGTCGAGGAAATCCACCGCCGGCTGCCCAATACGCATCTGGTGATGCACGGCTCGTCCTCGGTGCCGCAGCCGCTGCAGGACATGTTCAACGCAGTTCGGCGGCGAGATGCCGCAGACCTGGGGCGTGCCGGTCGAGGAAATCGTCCGCGGCATCAGGCACGGCGTGCGCAAGGTCAATATCGACACCGATTGCCGGCTGGCGATGACGGCGGCGTTCCGCAAGGTCGCGACGCAGAGCAAAAGCGAATTCGATCCGCGCAAATTCCTGAAGCCGGCGATGGATGCGATGCGCGACCTCTGCCGCGAGCGTTTCGAGCAATTCGGCACGGCCGGCCATGCCGCGCAAGATCAAGGTGATCCCGCTGTCGCGAGATGGCGAGGCGCTATCGCTCGGGAGCGCTCGATCCGCGTATCGGCGACATGGCCGAGGCGGCCGAATGACCGAACGCCCGTCGATCATCCGCCGCCAACACACAAGGAGAATAGCCATGAACGACCAATCGATGACCATCCGCGGCAAGGATCGCTACAAGTCCGGCGTCATGGAATACAAGAAGATGGGCTATTGGGAGCCCGATTACGAGCCCAAGGACACCGACATCATCGCGCTGTTCCGGGTGACGCCGCAGGACGGCGTCGATCCGATCGAGGCCTCGGCGGCGGTCGCCGGCGAATCCTCGACCGCGACCTGGACGGTGGTGTGGACCGATCGGCTGACGGCCGCGGAGAAATACCGCGCCAAATGCTATCGCGTCGATCCGGTGCCGAATTCGCCGGGGCAGTATTTCGCCTACATCGCCTACGATCTCGATCTGTTCGAGACCGGATCGATCGCCAATCTCACGGCCTCGATCATCGGCAACGTGTTCGGCTTCAAGCCGCTGAAGGCGCTGCGGCTCGAGGACATGCGGCTGCCGGTCGCCTATGTGAAGACGTTCCAGGGCCCGGCGACCGGCATCGTGGTCGAGCGCGAACGCCTCGACAAGTTCGGCCGTCCGCTGCTCGGCGCCACCGTGAAGCCGAAGCTCGGCCTGTCCGGCCGCAACTACGGCCGCGTGGTCTACGAGGCGCTGAAGGGCGGCCTCGACTTCACCAAGGACGACGAGAACATCAACTCGCAGCCGTTCATGCATTGGCGCGATCGCTTCCTCTATTGCATGGAAGCGGTCAACAAGGCGCAGGCGGCGACCGGCGAGATCAAGGGCACCTATCTCAACGTCACCGCCGGCACCATGGAGGACATGTACGAGCGCGCCGAGTTCGCCAAGGAGCTCGGCTCGGTCATCATCATGATCGATCTCGTGATCGGCTACACCGCGATCCAGTCGATGGCGAAATGGGCGCGCCGCAACGACATGATCCTGCATCTGCATCGCGCCGGCCATTCGACCTACACGCGGCAGACGAACCACGGCGTCTCGTTCCGCGTCATCGCCAAGTGGATGCGGCTGGCCGGCGTCGACCACATCCATGCCGGCACGGTGGTCGGCAAGCTCGAAGGCGATCCCGCCGACGACGCGCGGCTACTACGACATCTGCCGCGAGGACTTCAATCCGGCAAGACTCGAACACGGCGTGTTCTTCGACCAGGACTGGGCGAGCCTCAACAAGCTGATGCCGGTGGCGTCCGGCGGCATCCACGCCGGCCAGATGCATCAGCTGCTCGATCACCTCGGCGAGGACGTGGTGCTGCAGTTCGGCGGCGGCACCATCGGCCATCCGATGGGCATCCAGGCCGGCGCCACCGCCAACCGCGTCGCGCTGGAAGCGATGATCCTCGCCCGCAACGAGGGCCGCGACTATCTGCACGAAGGTCCGGAGATTCTCGCCAAGGCGGCGAAGACCTGCACGCCGCTGAAGGCCGCGCTCGAGGTCTGGAAGGACGTCACCTTCAACTACGAATCGACCGACACGCCCGACTTCGCCCCCACCGCCAGCGTCTCGATGTAAGGAGCACGGATCATGCGACATCACCCAAGGCTGCTTTCTCGTTCCTGCCCGATCTCACCGACGAGCAGATCTCCGCGGCAGGTGCAGTATTGCCTCGACAAAGGCTGGGCGGTGAACATCGAGTTCACCGACGATCCGCATCCCCGCAACACCTACTGGGAGATGTGGGGCCTGCCGATGTTCGATCTGCACGATGCCGCCGGCGTGATGATGGAGCTCAACGAATGCCGCAAGGTCTATGGCGACCGCTACATCCGGATGTCGGCGTTCGATTCCAGCCATGGCTGGGAGTCGCTGCGGCTGTCGTTCATCGTCAACCGGCCGAAGGACGAGCCCGGCTTCCGGCTCGAGCGGCAGGAGGTCGATGGCCGCAACATCCGCTACACCACGACATCCTACGCGGTCGATCGTCCCGAAGGCGAGCGCTACCGATAGCTCCCCCATCCGGCCAGCGGGGACGTTTGCCCCCTCATCGTTCCCTGCCGGATGCACTGCTCCGTCGCTGTGAAAGCGGCGGCGGAGTTTTTCTTTCCGTAAAAGCCGCGCCGCACGCCAAGGGTTTCGCAGATGGATCTGGATACCATACCGATGACGGACAGGGTCAATCTCCGCGAGGAACTCGAGGCCGTCGGCATCGAGGAGGTGCTCGACGCAGCTCGATCGCGAGCTGATCGGCCTCAAGCCGGTCAAGACCCGGATTCGCGAGATCGCCTCGCTGCTGCTGATCGAGCGCATCCGCAAGCGCATGGGACTGACGTCGGAGGTGCCGACCTTGCACATGTCGTTCACCGGCAATCCCGGCACCGGCAAGACCACGGTGGCGCTGCGGATGGCCAGCATCCTGCACAGGCTCGGCTTCGTGCGCCGCGGTCAGGTGGTCTCGGTCACGCGCGACGATCTGGTCGGCCAATATATCGGCCACACCGCGCCGAAGACCAAGGAGATACTGAAGAAGGCGATGGGCGGCGTGCTGTTCATCGACGAGGCCTATTACCTGCATCGGCCGGACAACGAGCGCGACTACGGCCAGGAGGCGATCGAGATCCTGCTGCAGGTGATGGAATCGCAGCGCGAGGATCTGGTGGTGATCCTGGCCGGCTATGGCGATCGCATGGACAAGTTCTTCGGCAGCAATCCCGGCTTCCGCTCGCGCATCGCCCACCACATCGACTTTCCCGACTATGCCGACGACGAATTGCTCGCCATCGCCGAGCTGATGCTGGGCGACATGAACTACAGGTTCAGTTCCGGGGCGCGCGAAGCCTTCGTGCGCTACATCGCGCTGCGCAAGACGCAGCCGTTGTTCTCCAATGCCCGCTCGATCCGCAACGCGCTCGACCGCATGCGGCTGCGCCAGGCCAATCGCCTGGTCGCCGATCTCGATCGCGTGCTCAGCGCCGAGGACATCATGTCGCTGGAGGCCTCCGACGTCCTCGCCTCCAGAGTATTCGCGGCTGGGGCCGCCGAACATCATGGTTAGCAAAGGGTTGAGATCGTGCCGTGGCGCAAGCCCGGCTTCCCGGTCTTGCGGCCAGCCGCGTCAAATGCGCGCTTATCGGGAATTGTACGGCCGCGCCGACGCTTAACCTTTACGCGTCTTTAATGGCGGCGACGTAGGGTTTGCCCACGTGGTCCGCTTTGGGCCGCGTTCCGTCCAGGATGGCCGGGTGTTGCGTACGCGTTGGAGTCTCCCATGGATATTATGACGGGCGCCGGGCTCGTATTCGGCATCGTTGTTATCGCAACGATGGTGTTCATGGGTGGCGATCTGCACATGTTCGTCTCTGAACATGCCGTGATCATCATCTTCGGCGGATCGATCGCCGCCACGATGATCCGTTTTCCGCTCGGTGTGATGCTGCATGGCCTGCCGCTGGGGGCGAAGTTTGCGTTCACGATGAGCCGGCTGTCCGCACGCGACCTGGTCGACGAACTCGCCCGCATCGCCGAAATCGCCCGCAAGCAGGGTCCCGTCGGCCTGGAAAAGGTCGAGACCGACGAGCCGTTCCTCGCCAAGGGAATCCGCTACGTCGCCGACGGTTACGATCTCGAATTCATTCGCGACAATCTGGAGCGCGACCGCGACAACTTCCTGATGCATCTCGACGAAGGCAGCAAGATCTACCGCGCCATCGGCGACTGCGCCCCGGCGTTCGGCATGATCGGAACTCTGATCGGCATGGTGCAGATGTTCGCCAACATGACGGACCCCTCAAAACTCGGCCCGTTCATGGCGACCGCGCTGCTGGCGACGCTGTACGGCGCATTGGTCGCGAACCTGTTCTGTCTTCCGATCGCCGACAAGCTGCACGGCAAGCTGCTCGACGAGGAAACCAATCGCACGCTGATCATCGACGGCATCCTGATGATCCGCGACTCCAAGAGCCCGGCGCTGGTTCGGGAAATGCTGCTGGCCTATCTGCCCGAGAAGCATCGCCACGAAGAGGGCGAACCGGTTCCCGCATAATTTCGCGGCTGACGGCGGTCCGGAAAGCAAGCAATGGCCAAGAAAAAACGCGGCGATGCACATGGCGGAGGGCACGGCTGGTTCGTGACCTTCGCGGATCTCATGGGCCTGATGATGAGCTTCTTTGTGATGCTCGTCGCCTTCTCCACCATGGACAACAACAAGCTCAAGATCGTCGCCGGTTCGATGCGCGACGCGTTCGGCGTGCAGACCCAGGTACGCTATTCCGGAATCGTCGAATCCGACGGCCTGCCGACGCGGCCGATGCTGAAAAACACCGATCACGTCACGCCGGAAGAATCGTCGGCGACGCCGAGCCCCGATGAGAAGAAACAAACCGACGGCGCCCGCAACATCGTCGACCGTGAATTCGCGCTCGCCTCGGCCTCGTTGCGGCAGGCGCTGCAGGACATGCCGGAACTGACGGAAGTGTCCAAGCACATCATGTTCGAGGAGACCAGCGAGGGTCTCAACCTCGAAATCGTCGACCAGGATGGCCGGTCGATGTTCGCCGACGGCTCCAAGGAGCCGTACGAGCGCACGCGGCGGCTGATCCAGAAACTCGCGGCCCCGCTCAGGGCGACGCCGCTCAGGGTTTCCATCATCGGCCACACCGCCGCGGGCTTCGTGCCGGCGCGAAGCGACTATGGTGCGTTCGATCTTTCGGCCGACCGCGCCAACGTGGTGCGCCAGATCCTCGAGCGCGAAGGGCTGCCGCCGTCGCACATCTTTGCGGTTTCCGGCAAGGCCGACAGCCAGCCGCTGTTTCCCGACGATCCGACCCTGCCGGCGAACCGTCGCGTGACCATCACGTTGATGCGCGAAAATCCGCCGCTGCCGCCGGGCCTGAAGCCGTAAGCGCGAGTACTATATTACCATCTCTGCATATGGTCGCATGCCTGCTTTGGCAGCGGTCCCGCACCGCCAGCGGTGCTATGGTTGCCTGATTGACAGGCAGCGCGGAAGCGTCGATAGCCGCCCGGATCAAACCAACCGTGAGAGCGTTTTTCCTCCGTCATGACTGTCAGCGCCACATCCGCCGAAGCCCATGAGGCGCCGGCCACCTCTGGCTTTTGGGCGCCGATGCTGGGGAGCATCGGCGTCGTCTTCGGCGATATCGGAACCTCGCCGTTGTATGCATTCCGCGAAGCGGTGGCCGGCGCCGCCCATGGCCAGCCGGTCACGCGCGTGATCGTGCTCGGCGTGCTCAGCCTGATCCTGTGGGCGCTGTTCATCGTCGTCACCGCAAAATACGTGTTGCTGTTGCTGCGCGCCGACAATAACGGCGAGGGCGGCACGCTCTCGCTGATGGCGTTGGGGCAGCGGGCAATCGGCCGCAGAAGCTGGCCGCTGCTGGCGCTCGGCGTCATCGGCGCCTCGATGTTCATCGGCGATTCCATGATCACGCCTGCGATCTCGGTGCTGTCGGCGGTGGAAGGCCTCAAGCTCGCAGCACCGGCGCTCGAACATTATGTGGTGCCGCTGACGATCATCATCCTGGTGCTGCTGTTCTCGGTGCAGCGCAGCGGCACCGCCCGCGTCGCTTCGGCGTTCGGTCCTGTCATGGTGGTATGGTTTGCAACGTTGGCGGCGATGGGCCTCGTTCACATCAGCGACGATCCGTCGGTGCTGGCGGCGATCAATCCCTGGTACGCGATCCGGTTCCTGCTTTCCCACGGCACCATCGGACTGGTGACGCTGGGCGCGGTATTTCTCGCGGTGACCGGCGGTGAAGCGCTCTATGCCGATCTCGGCCACTTCGGACGCAAACCGATACAGGCCGGCTGGCTCTATTTCGTCCTGCCTGCTCTGCTGATCAATTATTTCGGGCAGGGCGCGCTGGTGCTGTCCGATCCGGCGGCGATTGAAAATTCGTTCTACCGGATGGTGCCGGAGGTGCTGCTGTTGCCGCTGGTGGCGCTGGCGACTGCGGCAACCGTGATCGCCAGCCAGGCGGTGATCACGGGCGCCTATTCGCTGACCCGGCAGGCGGTGCAGCTTGGCCTGCTGCCGCGCTTCGAGGTTCGCTACACCTCGGAGACCCACGCCGGACAGATCTATCTGCCGCGGGTCAACCGGCTGCTGCTGATCGGCGTGCTTTTGCTGGTGCTGTTGTTCCGCACCTCGAGCGGACTGGCTTCGGCCTATGGCATCGCCGTTTCCACCACCATGGTCGCCGACGGGATCATGGGATTCGTCGTGATCTGGAAATTGTGGAATTGGCGCGTCGCGACCGCTGCCGCTGTCATCCTGCCGTTCGTCGTCGTCGACATGACCTTCTTCAGCGCAAACCTGCTGAAACTGTTCGAGGGCGCGTGGGTGCCGTTGCTGTTCGGCGCGACGATGGCCGTGATGATCTGGACCTGGCGCCGGGGTGCGGCGATCCTGATCGCCAAGACCCGCCGCATCGAGGTGCCGCTGAAGGATCTGATCAAGAGCCTCGAAAAGCGTCCGCCGCACGTCGTCAAGGGCACCGCGGTGTTTCTGACCAGCGATCCGAATTTCGTACCGACGGCGCTGCTGCACAATCTCAAGCACAACAAGGTGCTGCACGAGCACAATGTGATCCTGACCATCGAAACCGCGCAGACGCCGCGCGTCGATCCGGCCGAGCGCGTCAGGATGGAGACCATCAGCGACAAGTTTTCCACGGTGCGGCTGCGGTTCGGTTTCATGGAATCGCCGAACGTGCCCAAGGCGCTGGTGATCGCGCGCAAGCTCGGCTGGCAGTTCGACATCATGGCGACATCGTTCTTCGTGTCGCGGCGCTCGCTCAAGCCGTCCGCGCAGTCGGGCATGCCGCAATGGCAGGATCACCTGTTCATTGCGATGAGCCGCTCGGCGAACGATGCCACCGACTACTTCCAGATCCCGACCGGCCGGGTCGTCGAGGTCGGTACGCAGGTAACCATTTGATATTTCAACAATATTCGTCCTTTTCGGCATCGCGACCTATGCATTTGACGCATGCCGGAGGCCTGAATACAGTCTAACCTATGCATTCACGGTGGGGGTATAGGCCTGCCATCCTGCATTGTGCAGTGAACAATAGAGGCCCCTTCCCATGTCGTCCGAGAGTACGATCACCGCGGCGGAAACGCCCGCGGCCAACGGACATGGGGAAGCGCATTCCACCGCCGGCTTCAACGCCCTGATGCTCGGCAGCATCGGCGTCGTCTATGGCGACATCGGCACCAGCCCGCTCTACGCGCTGCGCGAAGCGATCGTGGCTGCGAGCGCGACCGAAGGCGGCGTCACCACGCAGGCCGTGCTCGGCGTGCTCTCGCTGATCCTGTGGGCGCTGATCGTCGTCGTCACGCTGAAATACGTGCGTGATCCTGCTGCGCGCCGATAACCACGGCGAGGGCGGCACGCTGGCGTTGATGGCGCTGGCGCAACGCGCGGTCAGCAAGGGCGCCGGCACGATCGTTCTGCTCGGAATCATCTCTGGCGCGCTGTTCTACGGCGACGCCGTGATCACGCCGGCGCTGTCGGTGCTGTCGGCGATCGAAGGCATCAAGCTCGTCACCGCCGCCTTCGATCCCTATGTCGTGCCGCTGACCGTGCTCATTCTGCTGGTGCTGTTTGCGGTTCAGTCGCGCGGCACCGCGCGGGTCGCGGCCTTCTTCGGGCCGGTGATGTGCGTCTGGTTCGCCGTCATTGCGATCGCGGCCTTGCACCCGATCGTTCGGCATCCGGAAGTTTTGCTTGCGCTCAATCCGCTCTACGCGGTTTTGTTCATGATCCATCACGGCGTCATCGGCTTCGTGACGCTCGGCGCGGTATTCCTCGCGGTCACCGGCGCCGAGGCGCTCTATGCCGACCTCGGCCATTTCGGCAAGAAGCCGATCCAGACCGCCTGGCTCTTCATCGTGCTGCCGTCGCTGGCGTTGAACTATCTGGGGCAGGGCGCGCTGATCATCGGCGATCCCAAGGGGATCGAGAATCCGTTCTTCCTGATGTTTCCGGATTGGGCGCTGATCCCGATGGTCGCGCTGGCAACGGCGGCGACCGTGATCGCAAGCCAGGCCGTGATCACCGGCGCCTACTCGCTGACGCGGCAGGCCATCCAGCTCGGTCTGTTGCCGCGATTTGAAATCCGCCACACCTCGGAATCGCATTCCGGCCAGATCTACATTCCGCGCATCAATATGCTGCTGCTGATCGCGGTGATGCTGCTGGTGCTGCTGTTCCGCTCCTCCAGCGCGCTGGCGTCGGCCTACGGCATTTCCGTCACCGGCACCATGGTGGTCACGGCGATGATGGGCTTTGTCGTGATCTGGAAGGTCTGGAAATGGTCGCCGATCGCGGCCGCCGCGCTGATCGCGCCGTTCCTGTTTCTCGATCTCACCTTCCTTGCGGCCAACCTGCTGAAGGTGATCGAGGGCGGCTGGGTGCCGCTGGCGCTCGGCGGCATCGTGATGCTCCTGATGTACACCTGGCGGCGCGGCAGCCGGCTGTTGTTCGAGAAATCGCGCAAGCTGGAATTCCCGCTCGACGAGCTGGTGGCGATGCTGGAAAAGCGGCCGCCGCAGCGGGTCTCCGGCACCGCGGTGTTCCTGACCAGCGACCCCGACAGCGCGCCGACGGCGCTGATGCATAGTCTGAAACACTACAAGGTGCTGCACGAGAAGAACGTCATCCTCACCATCGAGACTGCGCCGACGCCGCGGATCGACCCGTCCGAGCGGGTGCGGATGGAACAGCTCAGCGAGACCTTCTCCGCGCGTGACGCTGAAATTCGGCTTCATGGAATCGCCGAACGTGCCGAAGACGCTGGCGATCGCCCGCAAGCTCGGCTGGCAGTTCGACATCATGTCGACGTCGTTCTTCCTGTCCCGGCGCTCGCTCAAGCCGGCCGCGCATTCGGGAATGCCGCGCTGGCAGGACCTGCTTTTCATCCGCCTCAGCCGCTCCGCCAACGACGCCACCGACTATTTCCAGATTCCGACCGGGCGGGTGGTCGAGGTCGGCACGCAGGTCACGATCTAGCTTCCATAGCGTTTTCGAGCGAAGTGGGCGCCGGTTCGCGTTAAGAAAACGCGTCAAAACAGAACTAAAGTCGCCGGTTTAAGCCGTTTACAGCGCTTGATTTTCGTCGCGCCAGGGGCGACTTTGCGCCCGCAATGGCGGGGCTGAAATCAGCCAAAAGGCTGTCGGGAGGAGATGCGCGTGGCGGATCATCAGGTGCACGATTTAACGCCGGAGGAGGTATCGCAGGGAATGGCGGACGGACGCTATCTCCTCGTCGATGTCCGCGAGCCGAATGAAGTCGCGGTGGAAGCCTATCCCGGCGGCGTCGTGGTTCCGCTGTCGACGTTCGATCCCAGCGCCATTCCCGATCCCGAGGGCAAGCAGGTGGTTTTCGCCTGCCGCTCGGGCAAGCGGTCGGTGACGGCCTCGCTGGCCGCCCAGGCCGCGGGCCTGCCCTACGACAAGCACCTCGCCGGCGGCATTTTGGGCTGGAAGGCTGCGGGAATGCCGACCAGGGCCGGCGGCTGACCTTGCCATGAGGTCCATGAACAAGGTCTTCGCCGACCTTCCCGTCACCATCTTCGAGGCCATGTCGCAGCTTGCCCGCGACAACAACGCCATCAATCTCGGCCAGGGTTTTCCCGACGATCCCGGCCCGGAGGATATCCGGCGGGCCGCCGCCGACGCGTCGATCAACGGCTATAATCAGTATCCGTCGATGATGGGCATTCCGGAACTGCGGCAGGCGATCGCGGATCATTACGGACGCTGGCACAAGCTCAGCCTCGATCCGATGACCGAGGTGATGGTGACCTCGGGCGGCACCGAGGCGCTGACATCGGCCATTCTCGCCGTGGTCGAGCCCGGCGACGAAGTCGTCGTGTTCCAGCCGGTCTATGACAGCTATCTTCCGATCATCCGCCAGGCCGGCGGCATCCCGCGTCTGTTGCGGCTCGAGCCACCGGACTGGCGGCTGACCGAGGAGATGCTGGCAAGCGTCTTCAACCACAAGACCAAGGCGGTGCTGTTCAACAATCCGCTCAATCCGGCCGCCGTGGTCTATCCGCGCGAGGACCTCGAATTGCTGGCGCGGTTCTGCCAGCAGTTCGACACCATTGCGATCTGCGACGAGGTCTGGGAGCATGTGGTGTTCGACGGCCGCGAGCATATCCCGCTGATCACGATCCCGGGCATGCGCGATCGCACCATCAAGGTCGGCTCCGCCGGCAAGATCTTTTCACTGACGGGATGGAAGATCGGCTTTGTCTGCGCAGCACCGCCGCTGTTGCGCGTGGCCGCCAAGGTGCACCAGTTTCTCACCTTCACCACGGCGCCCAATCTGCAGGCCGCAGTCGCCTATGGCCTCGGCAAACCGGCCGAATATTTTTACGACATGCGGAAAGATCTGGCGCGGAGCAGGGACCGTCTCACCAAGGGGTTGGAGAGCATCGGCTTCCCGGTCCTGAAATCGCAGGGGACGTATTTTCTCACCGTCGATCTCTCGCCGCTCGGCCTCAACGAAACCGATGTGGATTTCTGCAAACGTATCGTGACCGATTATAAAGTCGCCGCGATCCCGGTGTCGGCGTTCTACGAGCAGGATGCGGTGACATCGGTGGTGCGGTTCTGTTTTTCCAAGAAAGACGCAACGCTCGACACCGCGCTGGAGCGTTTATCGGATGCGGTGCATCGCCGGAAGAGGTAGGAATGCGCGATCAGTCCCGAAATTCCATTGCATTCGTCGGCGCGATGGCTGCGGTCCTGTTGTTGTCGCCCGCCAGGGCCGAGCAGCGCACCGTCAACTTCTACAATTGGTCGAACTACATGGCGCCGGGGGTGCTGGAGGATTTTACCAGGGAAACCGGCATCAAGGTGGTCTACGACACCTTCGACGCCAACGAGACGCTGGAGACGCGGCTGCTCGCGGGCAAATCGGGTTACGACGTCGTCGTGCCCACCGGCTACTTCCTGCAGCGCCAGATCACGGCAAAGGTCTTTCTGAAGCTCGACAAGTCAAAACTGCCGAACCTCGCCAACGCCTGGCCGGTGATAACAAAAGAGCTTGCGACCTACGATCCCGGCAACAATTACGGCGCCAACTACATGTGGGGCACCACCGGCATCGGCTACAACGTCAAGATGGCGCAGAAAATACTCGGACCCGACGCCAGGATCGACAGCTGGGACATGGTGTTCAAGCCCGAGAACCTCGCCAAGTTCAAAGACTGCGGCATCCACATGCTGGATTCCGCCGACGATATCCTTCCCGCGGCGCTGGGCTATCTCGGCATCGATCCGAATTCCACCAAGCAAGCCGATCTGGAGAAGGCCGCCGATCTCGTCATCAAGATCCGGCCATATATCCGAAAATTCCACTCCTCCGAATATCTGAGCGCGCTGGCCTCGGGCGAGATCTGTTTTGTGGTCGGCTGGTCCGGCGACGTCATGCAGGCGCGCAGCCGCGCCGCCGAGGCCAAGTCCGACATCGAGATCGGCTACACCATCCCTAGAGAGGGCGCGCAGATGTTCTTCGACAATCTCGCGATCCCTGCCGACGCCAAAAATGTCGCGGAAGCCTATGAGCTGATCAATTATCTCTACCGGCCCGACGTCGCGGCCAAAAATTCGGATTTTCTGTCCTATGCCAATGGCAATTTGGCCAGCCAGAAACTGGTCGACCCGAAAATCCTGAACGACAAAAATATCTATCCCGATGATGCGACACTGAAGAAGCTGTTCGTGATCACCGCGCGGGATCCCGCGACCCAACGGGTCATCAACCGGCTCTGGACCAAGGTGAAGACGGGGCGGTAGCTACCGCCACCTTCGGTGCAGCCACAGCCATTGTTCCGGATATTCCCGAACCCAGCTTTCGACGACGTCGGTGATCGCCTGCATCGTGCCCTGAATATTGACCTGGCCGGAGGCATCGCGCACCGGCTTTACTTCCTCCGACAGCTCGGCGCGGAAGCGATTGCCGGGCAAGCGGATAATACGCGTACCGTGGATCGGACAGTCGACCTGCCGCAGCAAGCGGGCCAGCATCGGATTGGCCTTGGTCTTGCGGCCGAAGAAGGTGACGTCGACGCCATTGGTCAGGTACTGATCCACCAGCATCGCGACGTGCTGGCCTTTCTGCAGGGCTTCGGCGAGCTTCAGCGGCGCGTCACGGCCGGCCGGAATCAATGTGCCCATGTTGACCGCGCGGATCCGCTCGATGGCACGGTCGGCCGATTGGATGTTCGGCCGTCGATACATGATTGCGGCATCGAGCCCGTGCGCGACGGCGCCGAGTGCGGGCAGTTCCCAGCTGCCGAGATGGCAGGCGAAGAACAACGCAGGCTTGCCGTCATCCCTGAGCTGATCGAACAGTTCCTTGGTCCGCGGCGAGAACTCGATGCGGCTTGCCTTTTCGGGATGATCGGGATCGTAGTCCCAGATGTGGTCGAGATGCGCGAACTCGGCGGCGATGCGGCCGAGATTATCCCACACCCCCGCCAGAATCGTCTCGATCTCTTCCGAAGATTTTTCCGGAAAAGCAGCTTTCAGATTTTCGCGGCCGATCCCGTCCTCGCGCAGCCTTCGGCCGATGAAGCGGGTGACGCGGCCGAACAGGTTGGCAGTCTTGACCGGATCGAAATAGCGCGTGGTGCGCAACATGCCGACCGTGAGCGCGCCGACGGCGCCTTCGGTCATCGGCTTGGCGGCGTCGCGAAGGCGCGCCTTGGTGCGAAGGAGCAGGCGGTTCATCGCTGCGTACGCGCGGCCCGTCAGACCGGTTCGCGCGTCAGGATCAGCGAGGCATTCTGCCCGCCGAAGCCGAACGAGTTGGACATCACGGCCGTGACGCGGGCATCGCGCGCCTTGTTCGCCACCACGTCGAACGGGATCGCCGGATCGGGCATATCGTAGTTGATGGTCGGCGGAATCCGCTGATGTTCGAGTGTCAGCAGCGAGAAGATGGCCTCGACCGCGCCGGCCGCCGAAATGGTATGGCCGACCATCGATTTGTTCGACGACACCGGAATCTGCTGGACGCGTTCGCCGAACACGGCCGCGGTGGTCAGATATTCCATCTTGTCGTTTTCCGGCGTCGCGGTGCCGTGCGCGTTGATATGATCGATCTGCTCGGGCGTCATGCCGGCATCGGCCAGTGTCTTGCGCATGCAGCCGATGATCGGCTTGCCGTCGGGGCTCGACCGCGTGCGATGGAACGAGTTCGGTCAGTTCACCGCAGCCGGCGACGACGCCGAGGATCGGCGCGCCGCGCGCCATCGCCGCATCGAAGCTTTCAAGCACCAGCGCGCCGGCGCCTTCCGCCATCACGAACCCGTCGCGGTTCTTCGAAAACGGCTTTGATGCGGCCTGCGGCGGATCGTTTTGCGTCGACAAAGCCGAGAGCAGGGAGAAGCGGACGATGGCCTCCGGATTGACCGAGCCGTCGGTCGCGACACAGAGCGCCGCATCGGCTTCGCCGCGACGGATCGCCTCCACGCCGAGCTGGATCGAGGTTGCGCCGGACGCGCAGGCGGTCGACAGCGAAATCGGTGATCCCTTGGTGCCGAAGGTTTCGGCGAGGTGACCGGCCACCGAGCCGAACATGAAACGATGGTGGTATTCCGCGAACCTGCCGCCGCCGCTCGCGCGCAGCACATCCTGAATGTCGAATTCCTTCTTGCCGACGGCGCGGCCGACTTCCAGCCGTTGCGGCCATTCGGTCTCCACCGGCGCGACCGCCAGAAACAACGGGCCTGGGAAATCACCCTTGCTGCCGATCCCGGACTGCTCCAGCGCTTCCTCGGTCGCCATCTCGGCAAGACGCTCGGACAAGCTGGTCGACGAGAAGGGCTCGACGGAGACGAAATCGATCGCCCCGGCCATCGTCGACTTCAGGCCGTCGACGCAGAAACGCGTCACCGTCTTGATGCCGGATTCGCCTGCGGTCAGCTTCTTCCAATTATCGGTCTTGCCGGTGCCGAGCGAGGTGACGATGCCCATGCCGGTGACGACGACGATCGGCCGGCCGAATTTGTCGCGTGGTGCTGCCATGGTTTCCCCGTCGATTCCGCGCCAGAAGCGCGCTTAAGGTCTTGCCCTGCTAGATAGCCTCGACCAGGGCCATGCCTTCGCCCTGCCAGTGACCGGCCCCCACAACGACAATCTGGGTCGGGGGATCGGACTTTGCAACCTCGAACCCGGTCGGATCGTTCGGTGGAAACAGCGCCCCGCGCGAGATCGAGAGCGCGGCGAGCGCCAGCCCGAGCGCGAACTGGGTGTCCATCGTATGGCCGAACGTCGTGCCGGTGGCGCGCACGGCGAAGCCGGGGTGCTGGCGCAGGAAGGCTTTCTCTTCCGACGTCACCGGCTCGACCCCGGTCGCCCCGGTGATGAGGCTGCCATTTTCGTTGAGGATGCCAAGCTTCGGCCACAGCGCTTCCAGCGATTTCGTCACCGCGCCCGGTTGTTTGCGCTGGGCGAGATCGGCGACCACCCTGGTCAGCTTGGCGTAGGGCTTGGCGCCGCGCGCCTCGGCGTGTTCCCTGGATTCCATCACCAGGAAAGCGCCGGCGGAGCCCATGGCGAACCCGCTGTTGCCCTCGCGCTCCCAGACCGGGGTGAACTTGCCGGTCAGGTTGAAATCGCCGAATTCATAAAGGATCATCAGGTCCGGACGTTCGCCATTATGGGCGCCGCCGATCAGGGCGATGTCGCTTTGACCGGCCTCGATGCGCGCGAGTGCAATCCGCGCCGCGTCGATGCTTGCTGCTTCCTCGCCCATGAACGTGCGCGACGTGCCGCAGACGCCGTGAACGATGGCGATATTGCCGGCGAGCAGGTTGGAGAGCTGGGCCAGAAACAGGGTCGGCCGCAGGTCGTTCATCAGCCGTTCGTTGAGAAAGCCGGGGCTCGAATTGCCCTGTGCGTCGGCGTTCAGGATTGCCATGTCGACCGCGATGTCGCGTTCGCCGCCGCCGGCGGCGATGACCATGTCCATCCGGGAAAGGATTTCCTGATTGCCTTTGACGCCGGCGGAATCAAGCGCCAGTCCGGCGGCATAGGTGCCGATGCGCTGCCACGCCTCCATCTGACGCTGGTCGCCTTTTTTCGGGATCTGGGCGTCGAAGCTGACCGGGGCCAGCGGATGGACGATGTAGGGCGCGAAACGCTTGTCATCGACGTTGATGCGCCGGGCGTTGAGCGCATCCCAATGCGCGTCGAGCCCTTCACCGAGCGAGGACAAGATGCCGATGCCGGTGATCCAGACTTCTTTTGGGTTCGGTGATTTCGACTCAGTCATGCGGCATCGCCTGCAGTGGGAAGCCGATCTCGTTGGCTCTCGCGTCCATGAACACGCGAAAGGCGGGATCGGGGAAGGGGGCAAGACCGAAGGTTATTTCGGCGCTGCACTTCAGCTCCTTGCCGACGCGCCCTTTTGCCTTGGTGACCGCAAAGCCGGAACCTTCGTGCTCGACCTTCGCATCGATCGTCAGCAACTGACCGGGACTGACGAAACCCCGCATCTTGGCTTCCTTCACGATGGCCAGGAACGGCATGCGCTCGAACTTCAATACGCCGAGCAAAAGCCAGCCGGAGCTTTGCGCCATCGCTTCGGTCAGGAGAACGCCGGGCATGATCGGAAAGCCCGGGAAGTGCCCCTCGAAGATGGTGTGCTGCTGCGGAACCTGCGCTTCGACCGTGATGGTGCGCTCGGCGAGGTTGAGGTCGACGATACGGTCAATCAGCTTGAAATAATCAAGGTCCATGGCAGGCGATTACGCGCCCGTGCCTGCGTTCTTGGCCGCGACCAGTTCGTCGATGCGATCGGCGAGGTTTTTCAGCACGAAATACTGCTCGGTCGTGGCCTTGCCGTCGTTGACCTCCTGGGTCCATTTTTCGAGCGGCATCTTGATTCCGAACGCTTTGTCGATAGCAAAGGCGATGTCGAGGAAGTCCAGGCTGTCGATCCCGAGATCGTCGATGGCATGGCTCTCCGGCTTGATCGTGTCGCGCGGAATGTCGCAGGTCTCAGCGATAATGTTGGCGATCTGATCGAATGTGGAAGACATCATTAAGCCTTTGATATATTGGAGATAATTCTGGAGCGGCTTGGACCGGGCGGGTGCGTCGGCCCGGAATGCCCTATGCCTCCGGCCGGAGTTGAGTGCCCGTATATCGGAGCGGAGCCCCGAGTTCAATGGAGGTGGGCACCCCGGGCGGGGACGGATTTACCGGCGAAATGGCTTTGCAGGTTCCGTAACCTAGACGTGCGGCATCACGGAAATCCGGGCGCAGTCGCGGCGCCCCATCAGCACGCAATCCTGGGTCTTGCGGAGGTCTGAAATGCTCATTGCAAGCCAAATCCCGATCGCGGTCAACGCCACGGTGAACGCGAAGGCCGCAATGTTCGCCAGCATGCGATGACGGAAGTCGTCCGGCTCCTCCCGGGGCCGCTCGTAGCGGGACAGATCGTTTGCGGCTTGCTGGATTTTTGCCTGGCCACCCGGCTCGTCCTGCCGGCCCGGCGGATGGGCCGACGTGCGCGGCCGGAATTTGAGCACGACGTGCTCGTCATCCCTGGTAATAGGCCGCTGGGTTTTCACTGCTGTCGGTCCGGGGGCGTTGTGATTTCACTTTAACACGCTCGCTCTGCGCCTCACATAAAATCTTGGTGCGCGTGAACGCAAGTCTAACCCTGCACGGTGTCATGGAACCGGCCGTAATCGATCCTGAGACGGCCGTCCTCGGCGGTGCCGAGGATTTCCGCATAGCGCTGGCCAAAGCGGATCTCGGGATAATCGTAGGACTTTCGCGCATGCACCGTTTGCGCCGCAACGACATCGTGTCCGGACACCACCACGACGAGGGAGACCTCGATGGCTTCGAGCTCATCAGCGCCCAGTCCGTAAAGCGGACTGCCGTCGTCGATGACGTGAAACAGCGTCCAGCTCAGCGCCAGCGCCGGGCTCTCGTTGCGCAGCAAGGGCAACTCGTAGAACCGCCGGAACGACTGGCCTTCCTTGCTGACGATATTCTTGAACAGCCATAGTCTGGCGGTGGCATTGCTGATGATGTTGTGGCGTTCGTTGGCGAGCCGGATCATCAGCGTCTGTTCGCCCTCATGGTCCGAAATGACGGGGTTGTCGGCGAACAGCAGCCGCGCGCTCGGACGCGAGAAGCGTGCAAAGATCAGCCCGGTCATCAGCGACATCGAAAAGACGCCCGTGAACAGCTCGACGGTTGCGATGAAATGCCCGTAATGGGTCTGCGGATGCATGTCGCCATAACCGGCGGTCGAAAGCGTTTCGATGCTGAAATAGAGATAGTCGATATAGGCGCCGCCGGGCACGTTGGAGATCGGCTGGTCCCCGATCCAGTAGAACACCGCGAAAAACGCGTTGAAGGCGACGAACACCAGCGCCGCACCGCCGATAAAGGCCGGCCATGATGCCGTCATGCAGCGATGGCTGATATCGGCCCAGAAATTGAGGTGCAGGCCTTCGGTGATGATTTCGCGGCCGCCCAAGCGCACGACCCGGGCGTTCGACATTCGTTCGTTCGGGCTTTTCGCCATGGCTTGAAATCTCTCGCAAATCTCTTTGAGCTGACAGGCGGGCATTTGATCGCCTGCGCCATCATGGCATAGTGGAACCGGCTTCAGAGCAGTTTTCGCCAGTCAAATACGAGGTTTCAAGTCATGACCAATACGCGCGAACCATATGTCAAGCCGGTTCCGATCCTCTCGCTGCGTCCGACCCAGATGACGGTCGGAATGCGGGAAGTGAAGGAAAAGCGCAAGCGCTGGCGCGAGCACAAGTCGGCGAAGAAGCGCGCGAACTGCTCGGCAAGCACATGATCCCGGTGGTTCTCGGGCCGGACCGGAACTACTACGTGGTCGACCATCACCATCTGGCGCGTGCGCTGCACGACGAAGGCGTCAAGGATATCCTGGTCACCGTGATCGGCGATCTCACCATGGTCGATCGTGACGCGTTCTGGGGCGTGATGGACAACAAGCGATGGGTCTATCCGTACGACGCCAAGGGTCGAACGCCGGCATTTCAAGGACATTCCGAAATCGGTAGCCGACCTCAAGGACGATCCGTTCCGCAGCCTCGCCGGCGAATTGCGCCGCGCCGGCGGCTTTGCCAAGGACACGACGCCGTTCAGCGAATTCCTGTGGGCGGATTTCCTGCGCCGGAAAATGTCGCGCAAGAGCGTGGAAGAAAATTTCTCCAAGGCGATGGAGAAGGCGCTGGCTTTCGCCAAGAGCAAGGACGCGATCTATCTGCCCGGCTGGTGCGGGCCGGCGTCGGACGAGCTGAGCGCCCGGCGCGCCCGGCTCTATTTCGGCAGCCGGCCCATCATGTAGAACTCGTCGTTCGGGCGCATCGCGGTGACGTTGGCCATCCGGTTCGACAGCGCGAAGAAGGCCGCGATCGCGGCGATGTCCCAGATGTCGTCGTCGCTGAAGCCGTGGCCGGCGAGCGTCGGCGAAATCGTCCTCCGAAATCCGTGTGCGCCTCGGCGCTCACCTTCATCGCGAAGTCGAGCATCGCGCGCTGGCGCGGCGTGATGTCGGCCTTGCGGTAGTTGATCGCGATCTGGTCGGCGATCAGCGGATTCTTGGCGCGGATGCGCAGGATCGCGCCGTGCGCGATGACGCAGTAGTGGCACTGGTTGGCGCTGATCGTCGCCACCACGATCATCTCGCGCTCGGCCTTGGTCAGGCCGCCGTCCTTGTCCATCAGCGCGTCGTGATAGGCAAAGAAGGCGCGGAACTCGTCGGGCCGATAGGCCAGCGTCAGGAAGACGTTCGGGACGAAGCCGGATTTCTCCTGCACCGCGAGGATGCGGGTGCGGATATCGTCCGGCAGCTTGTCGATGGGAGGGCGTGGGAAAGCGCTTTGCGATCGGCTGGGTCATGAACGGTTCCGGCTCAGGCCGCGTGATGCGGCTGACGGCGAAACCATAGTCGATGGCGGCTGCGGCGCAAAGCGCGGCGGTGAGCTTGCTGGAATGCGCTTTAGCGCAGCGGTTTCTTCAGCAGCGAGAAGCGGTCGGGATCGAGCCCCATCGACGGCTGCAGCATCGGCGCTTCCACCGCGTCATGGTCGTGCGGCGGGCCGTTCGTTGATGGTGGGATCGTTCGGCACGTCGCGATGCGAGGTGGCGCCGCGCCAGCGCTCCAGCACGGCGCTGACGAAATGCATGTCGTGGCCGGCGGCGACCGACGGCACCGTCGCGATGGTGGCTTCGCTGCGCGGCAGTTGATGCAGCCGGCACTTCCTTGAAGCGCAGCCGGGTCGGCAGCGCCACGCCTTCGCCGAACGCCAGCACTTCGCGGGTGCCGAGCGAGGGGACGAACGACAGCAGGTTGGCGGCGGCGTCCGAGACCGCCGAGCGCAGCAGCGCCTGGTCGCGGTCGTTGGCAAGCCGCATCGCGAACAGCGTGTTGCACTGGGAGATGATGGTGGCGTCGAGTTCGGCCGGACGCTGGGTGACGAGGCCGAGATAGACGCCGTATTTGCGGCCTTCCTTGGCGATGCGCGAGACCGCCTTGCGGGTCGGCCCGAAGCCGATGTTGCGGTCGGCGGAGGCGTAGCGATGCGCCTCTTCGCAGACGAACAACAGCGGCGAGACGCCGTCGCTCCACAGCCCGAAGTCGAACGCCATGCGGCACAGCACCGACACCACGGAATCGACGACTTCGGCGGGGAAGCCGGCCAGCTGCATGATGGTCATCGGCCGGCCGTTGGCCGGCAGCCGGAACAGATGGCTGATGACTTCCGCCATGGTGTCGCCGCCGACATTGGCGTTGTCGAACATGAAGGCGTAGCGCGGATCGTTGCGCACGGTCTCGATGCGCGAAATCAGCTTGTGATAGATGATGCGCGACGAGCGGTTTTCGAGCTTGCCCATGCGCTCGTCGATCAGCGAAATCAGGTCGACCAGGCGATAGGGCACCGGCGTATCGACGGTGTAGCCGATCGTCTTGGGATCGATGCGCTTCAGCCCGACGCCGGTCGGCGTTCTGGTATTGCGTATAGATGCCCTTCGCCATCGGAATGACTTCGGCGAGGATGTCGAGTTCCTCGGGCACGCCGGGCCGGCCGGCGAACAGCACGTCGACGATCTCTTCGAAATTGAACAGCCAGAACGGCAGTTTCAGATTGCGCGGGTTGAGCACCAGCGAGCGGTCGCCGAAGCAGCGGCCGTATTCGTTGTGGACGTCGAGCAGGAAGATCCGCAGGTTCGGCCGCGACTTGAGGATTTCGTTCAGCAGCAGCGACACGCCGCTCGATTTGCCGACGCCGGTCGAGCCGAGCACCGCGAAATGCTTGGAGAGCATTTCCTCGACATCGACATAGGCGATGACGGACGGATCCTGCTGCAGGGTGCCGACATTGATCTGGTCCGATCCGCTCGGCGCGTAGACCGTGCGCAGCTCCTGATTGCTGATCAGGTCGACGGCATCGCCGATGGTCGGATAGTTGGTGACGCCGCGCTGGAATTTGGGGCGCTCGGGCCCGCCGAGGATTTCGCCGAGCAGGTCGACCGAGGCGCTGGCGATGTAGCTGTCGGAGGTCGGCAGATCCTCGCAGGACACTTCGGTGATCATGGCGACGATGGTGGAATTTGCGCAGCGGATGCTGACGAAGCGGCCGACGGTGGCCCGCACTTCGGAGAGGCCCATCTGGCTTGACCGCCAGAAGTCCGACCCGGGCGAGCGAGCCGCGCACCGAAATCACGCGTCCGAAGGATGTCACAGTGTTAAACCTGGCATGTCATGAAATTGGGTCAGCTGCATTATGACGAGGCGAGTTACCGAAACGGTTAAATCGGCCGGGTTCCGGATTGGCTAAATCTGCGGCATCTTGGTCAGGATTTGTTTTGCCAGCGCACCCCGGGTGCCGCATCGGGCGCGGGTAACGCTGAAAAATCAGCGTTTTCTCGCTTCCGCTGGCGCCGTCGTCGCAGGCCCAAGCTTAATCTTTCGTTTACCACGTCGAAGGAGAGGCCCGGCCCGGCGGCCGTGTGACGCTACCCTGCGATCCCCGACCAACGATTGGGTCAGCCATTGGATCACGATAACCGATTGCTAACTGCAAGTTGTAACCCGCCTTCCATCTGTCGTGCGTAACGTTGTCGCGCGGGGAGGGCACCAGGTGAGTATCGATAGCGGCCATCAGTCGCCAGGCGGTTCTGCGAGGCCTGCTGAAACGGTGGGGAAGGTCGGATGGTCGGCCTTTTGCGCCGGGCTGTCGGCGGCGATCCTGTTCGGCGCGGGATTGACCGACTGGAGCTTGCGCGAACGCGTATTGCTTGCCGTTGCCGCCGTCCTCGCCGTCGTCGTCGGCCTGTTGCTGCAGCGCCACCGGTTGTCGGGCCAGAGACTCGCGGTGGAGCGGCGAAACCTCAGCATTGCCGTGAACAACATTCCGCAAGGCCTCGTGCTCTACGACGCGTCGGCGCGGATCATCATCTGCAACCAGCGTTACATCGAGATGTTCGGTCTGTCGCCGGAAGTGGTCAAGCAGGGCTGCACCATGCAGCGGTTGATCGCGCACCGGAAGGAAACCGGATCCTTCGACGGCGATGTCGATCAATTCTGCGGCGCCATCATACGCAGCGTATCGCTCGGAAAAGCCACGCGTCAGCTGACGGAGGCTCCGGGCGGTCGGGCGATCGAGATCGTCAATCAGCCGCTGAAAGGAGGCGGGTGGGTTGCCACCATCGAAGACATTACCGAACGCACCCGCGCCGACGAGAAGATCGCGCACATGGCGCATTACGACGCGCTCACCGACCTGCCCAACCGGGTCCTGTTCCGGGCGCGGCTCGAACAAGCCGTGAAGGCGATCAGGCCGGGCGAACGGCTGGCCGTGATGTATATCGACATCGACGAGTTCAAGAGCATCAACGATGCGCTCGGCCACCCGATCGGCGATGAGCTGTTGAAAGGCGTCGCCGATCGCCTGCGTGGCTGTCTCAAGGTGACCGACGTGGCGGCGCGGCTGGGCGGCGACGAATTCGCGGTGATTCAGACCGCCATCAAAAGCCAATCGGAAACCACCCATCTCGTCGATTGCATCTTTGCTGCGATCAGAGAGCCTTTCGAGTGCACCGGCCACCTGATCACCACCGATGCCAGCATCGGTATCGCGCTCGCTTCCGGCGACGGGCTGGATCTGGATCAGTTGCTGAAAAATGCCGACCTCGCGCTATATGGGGCCAAGGGCGACGGACGCCGGACCTACCGGTTCTTCGAGGCCGGCATGGATGCACGCGCCAAGGCGCGGCGAAGCCTCGAGCTCGAACTGCGTCAGGCGATCATTGATGGCGGCCTGGAAGCCTATTACCAGCCGGTGATCACGCTCGATCATGGCAAGGTCAGCTGTTGCGAGGCGCTGCTGCGGTGGCGCCACGCCGAACGCGGGATGATCTCGCCGGCGGAATTCATTCCGATCGCCGAAGAGACCGGCCTGATCAACCAGCTCGGTCATTGGGTGCTGCACACGGCGTGCGCCGAGGCTGCAAACTGGCCGGATGACGTCCGCGTCGCGGTCAATGTCTCGCCGGTTCAGTTCAGGAGCCAGACCCTGGCGCTCAACGTGGCTGCCGCCCTTGCTGCCTCGGGCCTCGCTGCCTCCAGGCTCGAGCTCGAGATCACCGAGGCGGTGCTCATTCGCGACGATGAGGTCGCGCTCGAGGTGCTGCATCAGTTGCGGGCGCTCGGCGTGCGCATCGCGCTGGACGATTTCGGCACCGGCTATTCCTCGCTGAGCTATCTGCAGCGGTTTCCGTTCGACAAGATCAAGATCGATCGCTCCTTCGTCAAGGATATCGCCAGCGCGGTTGCCTCATCTTCCATCGTCGAGGCCGTCGTCAACATCGCCGCCGCGAGCAACATGACGACGACGGCGGAGGGCGTGGAAACCGAACAGCAGAAAGAGTTGCTGCGCGTGCTCGGCTGTACCGAGATGCAGGGCTATCTGTTCAGCCCGGCAATCCCTGCGGTGGAGATACGCCAGTTGCTGCGTTCGCACCGCAGCCGCGCGGTATCGGCGGCCTGAAAAAGCGCGGACGGCGTCTATTTGGTCACGAGATGCTTGGTCGGCGTCACCATGGCGGGTACGGCCTCCGAAATCGAGAATGTCAGCCACGTGTTCCAGCCCGACGGGCGGTTGGCGTGATCGAACTCGCCATATCCTTTCACGCCGAGGAATGCCGCGTTGTCGCCGATCTTGAAAATGTAGCCAAGCTGCGGGCCGATGCCGAGAACGCGCGAGCGGAAGCCGCCGAGAACCGCCGGCTGACCGAAATCGTTGGTGACCTGCTGATAGGCGTAGCCGACGAAGCCGACAAAGACCTGTTTCGACAGGAATTGCGACACGCCCCAGTCGAAATGGAAATCGATGCCGCTCTGGTACTGCGTATCGGGGTTCTTGAAATTGTAAGTGAAGCCGCCGACGCCGGAAAATTCCGTGCCCGACGCCGGGTTCAAATAGGTGTAACCGCCGCCGAAATCGATCGCGCCGTGACCGATGCCGATGTTGGCGAGCTGGTTCGGATTATAGGCCCCGACCGGAATGTCGCCGGTACCGTAGACCATGTAATTGTTGACGCCGCTGTTCCATTTCAGCTTCAACGTCGGATAGAGATCGCCATAAGAGACGAGCGCGTCTTGCAGGAATCCTGTGAACGTGTTGCCAAGCGGCCCCGTCAAGGTGCCGGCGACGCTCGCCGAGTTTCTTCCCCAGATGCCCGCCACGCTGGCCGACAACTGGCCGCCAAGCACCGGCTCCGCGAAAGTGTAGGTCGGGACGATGAACTGCAGGTCGGCCTGTCCGCTCAGGGCCACACTCAGATTGACATTGATGGTCGGAGAAAATCTTCCGACCTGGACTTCCCGCGACGCTGCCTCCGCTCCGCCACCGGTCACGGAGGTGTGGTAGTAGATTGTCGCCACCGACCAGCCGGGTGTCGTGGGAACAGCGGCCAGGCTGCCATATAGTCCGGGAACCCAGAACGAGATACCGCTCTCGTCGGCGCGGGAGATTTCAGGATACAGGACCAGCGCCGCAGTTGCTGCGATGCAACCAATTCGCAGGATGCTGGATTCGATTTTCGCCATGCAACGCTCCCCACGCTCACTGCCGGGCTGCGAAACGATCGGGTTCGAACGCGCGGACTCTCGCATCGAGCTTTCGCAACTTTCGATAGTAAGCCACGGCCGGCCCTGAAAAGCCGTGACAGATCGGTAACAGCCGAAGTTTCTTTGGCCTGGAGCCCACGAAGCACTTTCGCAATCTTTGAATCGAATTCTGCGACAAACGGGTACGATCTCGATCGGAAATGATTGATCAATCCGAGCGATACTTGCTCAATCTTTGGAAATGACATGTCTGATGAGCCGAAATCGTACGTCCCGCCCGCCCAAAAATGGGCCTAGATTGGCGATCAATTTAAGGTTGTTGGTCGAATCGTCGGAGAAGAGATCGGAAGGTCGAATAGGGAAGATGTGCTGACCAATACCATCGCCGCACACATCAAAGATGCGGCGCGTTGAAAATCGAAAGGGCCTGCCCTGGCTGTGATACTGGCAACGACGGGTACGTCTCTGGCGCAATCGCCGGCCGCAGGCCCAATTCCCGTCAGCGTCGACAACTTTGCCGGCGCCGAGTTCGGATTTGTACCTCGGCAGCAGGGTGAACGACGGCGCGACGATCTACAAGCCGAACGTCAACGACGTGCCGGTCAACGGATGCTGTCTACAACACTGAGGCATTTTCACCGAACACGTCAGGCTGGCCCATATCATCCGCAAGGTGCTGCTGCGCCAGATCGCGATCACCACCTATATCAATCCGTTTTGAGTGAATTTAACCCACGGCCGACTACGAAGGGGCCGACCCATGGCGCTCTCCAACGCACAGACTTCGGCAAGGGGCGGTTCTGTTCAGCTCGGCTTCAAGACGTCCATCATCGGGCTGTTCGTCGGCATCGTGCTCGTGATCGGCCTGACGCTGGTCTATCTCAGTTTCGAGCGAATATCGGCGGTCACCCAATCGGCCGCCAGCAAGTTCATCGGCAAGGTGGCCGAATTGTCGGCGGACCGGATCGGTTCGCAGTTGAAGCTGGTGAGGGACAATCTCGAAATATTGAATGCGCTGCCGCCGATCCAGTCCGCGGAGATCGAGAATAACCCGCCGCTCTACGCGCTGCTCGCGGCCATGCTGAAGAATAATGACGAGCTCTTCAGCCTGTATGTCGGCTACGACGATGGCTCGTTCATCGAGTTGGACGACATCGGCGGTACCGGGCGCGGTGCGCGCGCAAGGCTGGAGGCGCCCGAGCAGGCCGCGTTCCGGCTGGTCGTGATCTCGAGGTCCGACGCTGCCCAAGTCAAATCGAGAAGATTGTTTCTGTCCGACAAGCTCGAAACGATAAGGGAACTGCCGGGTCCTCTCGACTACGATCCACGCGAGCGGCCCTGGTACAAGGACGCCGAACGCCACGATGGCAGCTGGCTGACCGGGCCGTACGTCTTCTTCGCAACGGGAAAGCAGGGCTACACCGTGCAGTCGGCCTTGAATCAGGGACGGAGCGGTGTGATTGCGGGTGATCTGCTGCTGGATTCGACAGAGGAGGTGTTGAAACGGGAGAAGCTGACGCCTTCCGGTGTCGCCTTCCTGTTCGATGACGACGATCGCATTCTGGCCCATCCCCGGATGTCGGAAATGATCGGACGTGAGGTTTCGGGCACGATTCCGCATCTGCGCGAGACCGACATGGCGGGTGTACTCGGCGCGATCCGCGCCTGGCGCGCCGGCGGAATGTCCGAACAGCTCTTTGCCGATCCCGCGGGACGTCTGTATGCCGCGGCGTTCCAGCCGATCCCCTATGCCGGCCCGGCCAATATGCGCGTCGGCGTGGTGGCGCCGGTCGACGAATTCTTCGCCAGCATCCTGTCCGAACGCGGCCGGCTGTTTGCCGTCGCGCTCGGATTCGTCGCGCTGATGGTGCCGATCGTGTTCTTCATGGGCTCGCTGCTGTCGCGATCGCTGCGGGCGCTGGCCGAGGAAACCGACCGGATCCAGCGGTTCGAACCGTCGGCCGCCCCGCCGGTGCGTTCGATCATCCGCGAGATCGACGACCTCGGCCATTCCGTTGCCACCATGCGCACGATGACGGAGACATTCTCGCGTTTCGTGCCAAGGCGGCTGGTGGAGCGGCTGATCGAAACCGGCACGCCGCTGCAGCTCGGCGGCACCCGAAGGGAAGTCACGCTGCTGTTTTCCGATGTCGTCAATTTTACCGAGATTACGGAGAAAGCAGACCCGACCCAGGTGATGCAGTACACGTCGCGCTATTTCGCGGCCATGTCGCATGAAATCATGAGCCATTCAGGCACCGTCGATAAATTCATCGGCGATGCCATCATGGCGATCTGGAACGCGCCCGCCGACGATCCCGATCACGCTGCCAACGCCTGCGCTGCGGCACTCGCCTTCCAGCGCGCCAACTGTCGCCTGAATGCCGAGTTTGAGCGCGAAGGATGGCCAGTGTACCAAACGCGATGCGGCCTGCATACCGGTGAGGCGGTCGTCGGCAATATCGGATCCGAGGATCGGATGAACTATACGGCGCTCGGTGCGACCGTGAACCTGGCGGCGCGGCTTGAAGGGCTCAACAAGAGCTACGGAACGTCAATTCTCGTCAGTTCCGCCTTGCGCCAATGTGTGGCCTCCAGATTTGTATTCCGCGGCGTCGACCGCATCCGCCCAAAGGGCTTTGCCGAAGCCTTCGAAATTTACGAACTGAGGGGCGAGCGCGATCGCGAGGATGCGGAAGACCCGGAGTTTTGCCGCGAATGGGAGATTGTCTATGCGGCACTTCGAAATGAGCCGCTGGCCGTGGCGAAAGATCTGTTGGCGGCATTCCTGGCGAAACATCCCGGCGATGGCGTTGCCAGCTATCATCAGCGATCGTCAGGTGACAGCAAGGTCAGTCACGAGTGGCTGTCCTGATTCACGCAGCCACCAGCGCGTCGTTGTGCCGTGCTCTAGCCGGGCACGAAGCGGACGCCGATCCTCTTCTCTTTCCTCCAAATAACCTGGCAATGGCGGCTGGTGTGCTCCGCTTCGATCAACAGGGTCAATTGATCGGGAATGCCGACCGGAGACTCGACGTCGAGCGCCGCGCCTGCTTCGGACAGATTGCGGACCGTGCAGGTTATCGCACCGCCGCCGCCGAAGGAAATCGTGCCGGCCTTGAGGACACGCCGGCGCTGTTCCGCTCTGTGTTCTTCCATCAGCTCACCTGCGCATGTGACGACGGAGTAGTCGCGCCCGTATCGGCCCGCATCGGCCGTTCCAGTATTCACGTCAAGGACTTCGAGGGCGGGCGAACCAAACTGGCGACGTCGCATCAAGACCTGCGTGACACGCTCTTCCTTTACCGGAACCCCGGGTGACTTCGCAATTGTAGCCCGCCTGGCCGGAAGCATCCTGGCGAGGCTCGCCTGTTCGCTAACGCAGCACGCCGACGCGGCGTGCGGGTTGGCCGACACCGTCGGCGGATCGGCCGGAGACGGACGCCATCGTAATTGACACCGGCAACAGCCGCGCGGTATCCACGCTGACAATAAAAAACAGGGCAGGGTGGAACGCGATGAATTGCGACAGCGCGTCTTGAGCGATCTCGCGCGGCCTTCCGCGCTCGCGCCATTCCGGATCCGGAATTATCGTTTCCAATGGCCTGCCGATCTGCTCACCTCCTGGGCGTTCGAGATGGAGACGCTCATTCTCGGCTGGTATGTGCTGGTCGAGACCGGCTCGGTGCTGTTGCTCACGGTGTTCGCCTCGCTCAGCTATGTCGGCACTTTGGTCGCCCCGATGTTTGGCGTCGTCGGCGACCGTATCGGTCATCGCGACCTGCTGGCGATGATGCGCGCGGCCTATGCCGTGCTGGCGGCTTCGCTGATGACGCTGGCGCTGTCGGGTCATCTCACGCCGCTGATTGTCTTTGTCATCGCAGCGCTGATGGGCGTCGTGCGGCCGTCGGACCTCGGCGTGCGCGCCGCGCTGGTTGCGACCATCATGCCGCACGATCAGCTGATCGGCGCGATCAGCCTTTCCCGCACCACGATGGACACCGCACGCATCGCCGGCGCGCTGAGCGGCGCCGGATTATTTGCTTCGCTCGGGATGGGGCCGGCCTATGTGGCGATCGTCGGCCTCTATCTGGCCGCGACCGCACTGACGCTGTGTGTGGTGGCGCCGTCCAGGCCGCATCCGGTCGGCGACATCGCCGGCGAGGCGCTGCAGCGCTCCCCGCTGCGCGACCTGAAGGAGGGTGTCGCCTATGTCTGGACCACGCCGCGGATGCGCGCCGCGCTCTGGATTGCATTCCTCGCCAATTTGACCGGGTATCCGCTGACCAACGGGTTGCTGCCCTATATCGCGCGAACGATTTACGGCACCAATCAGACCGGGCTTGGCTATCTGTCGGCGAGCTTTGCCATCGGCTCGCTGGTCGGCTCGATTGCACTGAGCCTGATCGGCGGCATAAGGGTGGCGCGGCTGATGATTGCCTCGACTTTGCTGTGGTACGCGACGCTGCTGCTGTTCGTGCAGATGCAGACCGTGCCGACCGCGATCGCATGCCTGGTGCATTGCAGGCTTCTCGCAGAGCCTGGCCATGATCTCGATCGCGGTGATCCTGATGCGCACCTCCAGCGAACATTTCCGCGGCCGCGTGATGGGCGTGCGGATGATGGTGATCTATGGCCTGCCGCTCGGCCTTCTGGCGGCCGGCAGCCTGATCGAGGAGATCGGCTTTGCCGCGACCGGAACGCTCTATGCGGCGGGCGGGCTGGCGCTGATGATGGCGGTCGTCCTGCACTGGCGCGCCGATCTGTGGCATGTCCATGCGCCGGCCAATGCGAGGTGAGATTCGGACGTCCGCCTGGACGCCGCGTCTCAAAACGTCAATTGCACCTTCATCGATTTCGATCGGTCGCTGGCCAGTTCGAATGCCTCGACCGCGGACTCGAACGGCAGCGATGCCGTGATCAGCGGCTTCACGTCGATCAGGCCCTCGCCCATCAGGCGCAGCGCCAGTTCGAATTCCGGATCGAAGCGGAAGGTGCCGCGCAACTGCAATTCCTTGGTGACGATGGTGTTGACCGGCAGCGTCATTTCGCCGCCGAGCCCGAGTTGGACGATGATCGCCGCCGGGACGCATCAGATCGAGCGCGGAGCGCAGCGCCGCCTGATTGCCGGAGGCCTCGAACAGAACGTCGAAGACGCCCTTGCCGGCGCGATAGGGATCGAGCGCGGCGGCTTCCGTCGCACTGTTGACGGTGCGGCTCGCGCCGAGCTTGCGCGCCACCGCGAGCGGTGCGTCGGCGATATCGGTCACGACGACTTCCGCCGCGCCGCCATAGCGCGCCACCACGACCATCAGCGCGCCGATCGGACCGCAGCCGGTCACCAGCACGCGCTTGCCGAGCAGCGGGCCGGCCTGCTTGCCGGCGTGAAGACAGACCGCAAGCGGCTCGGCCATCGCGGCTTCGCCGAGCGACAGCGTATTCGGCGATCGGGATCGCCTGCGACGCATCGACCGTGACATGCTCGCGAAAGCCGCCCTGCACGTGCGGCATGCGCATCGCGCTGCCCATGAAGCGCATGTCGAGGCACTGATTGCGCATGCCCTCGCGGCAATGCAGGCAGGTGCCGCAGGGCTGGCTCGGATTGACCGCCACCCGCATGCCGGGCGTCAGATGCGACACGCCGCCGCCGACCGCGGCGATCACGCCGGCGATTTCGTGTCCGAGCGCCATCGGCTGCTGGATCCGGACCGTGCCGAAGCCGCCATGGTGGTAGTAGTGCAGGTCCGAACCGCAGATGCCGCCGGCGGCGATCTTGACGCGCACTTCGCCCGGCGCCGGGCGCCGGATCGGGAAAGCTGTCGATCCGCAGATCTTTCGGGGCATGAATGACGACGGCTTGCATGGACTTGTCCTCCCGTGATTCTCGTTGGCGGTCGGCGCGATCTACATCGCCGCCAGCATGCCGCCATCGACATAGATGATCTGGCCGTTGACGTAGTCGGACGCGCTCGAGGCGAGGAACACGGCCGCGCCGACCAGTTCCTCGGGCGTGCCCCAGCGCTTCGACGGGATGCGGGACATCAGCCAGGCGTTGAAGTCGGGATTGTTGACCAGCGCCTGGTTCATGTCGGTCAGCATGTAGCCGGGGCCGATGGCGTTGGCCTGGATGCCGCTCGCCGCCCATTCGACCGCCATCGCGCGCGTCAGGTTCTTGATGCCGCCCTTGGCCGCGGTGTAGGGCCCGACCGTCGGCCGCGCCAGTTCGCTCGCCAGCGAGCCGATGTTGATGATCTTGCCGCGGCCTGCGCGGGATCATCCGCTTCGCCGCTTCGCGGCCGATGACGAAGGCGCTGGTGAGATTGGTCTCGATCACCTTGCGCCATTCGGCGGTGCTGAATTCGACCAGCGGCTTGCGGACCTGGATGCCGGCATTGTTGACGAGGATGTCGATCGTCGATGCCGGCCGCGTCGAAGCGCTCGAAGGCCGCGACGATCGCCGCCTCGTCGGTCACGTCGAAGGCCGCACCCTCGCGCCGCGTGTCCGGCGGCGCGCATCTCGGCCGACGGCGGCCTCGACGCGCGCCGGATCGACGCCGTTGACGATCAATCGCGCGCCGGCCTTCGCCAGCCCTTCGGCGATGGCGCGGCCAAGGCCGCGCGAGGAACCGGTCACCAGCGCGGTGCGGCCGGAGAGATCGAACAAGGCCTGCGACATCGCAGACCTTCAAACGTTGCTGCGGCGCACGGTCAGGTCGGAACGCTCGATAGACCGCGGGCAGCAGGTCGATGCAGAGGCCCTCGCCCTTCCATCGGATAGACGTAGCCGTCCTTGATCACCGGCATCGTTGGTGACGAGTTCGTTGTACCAGCCCTTGTAGAAGGCGCGCACGGATTCCTGGATCAGCGTGTTGGGCTGGCTGAACGACATGTGCATCGCGGCGGCGAAGCCGACCGGGCCGATGCAGTCATGCGGCGCGAACGGCCGGTGGTAGGTCTCGGCCATGGCGGCGATCTTGCGGCCCTCGGTGAGCCCGCCGGTCCAGCACAGATCGGCCATCACCACATGCATCGCGTCGCGGTCGAGCATGTCCTTGTAGGGATAGCGCGAGCCCAGCGTCTCGCTGGCGCAGACCCAGACGTCGGTCGAGCGCGCATATTCGGCCAGCGCCTGCGGCGAGTTCATCCGGATCGGGTCTTCGTACCAGGTCGGCGTCGTAGGGCTCGAGCGCCTTGGCGATCTTCTTGGCGGTCGGCAGGTTCCACAGCGAGTGGAATTCGACCATGATCTCCATCTTGTCGCCGACGGCCTTGCGGATCTTCTCGAACGGCTCGATCGCCTTCTTCATCTGTGCGGCCGATGATGAACAGGCCGTTGTTCTCCTGCGCCGCCGGATCGAACGGCCAGATCTTCATGGCGCGTGATGCCGCTCTCCAGCAGGCTCTCGGCCAGCGCATCGGCGCGGTTCATGAAGCCGTCGAGGTCCTCGTAGGGGCCGTCGGACTCGCCGAGGTTCCAGTTCGACACCGGCTTGATGTTGGTGGAGCGGACATATCTGATAGCCGGCGCAGGTGTTGTAGATGCGCTGCCTGTCGCGGCAGAGGCCGCCGAGCATCTGATGCACCGGCTGGTGGCAGACCTTGCCGAACAGGTCCCACAGCGCGATGTCGATGGCCGAGGCGGCGCGATATTCGACGCCGGTCGAGGACTGCGCCATCGGCAGGTTGAGCATGTCGCGATGGATCGCCTCGATGTGCAGCGGATCGCGGCCGAGCAGGCGTCCGGCAAAGCGTGTCGTGGATCTGGGCCTCGACGGCGCCGGCGCCGTAGAAGGTTTCGCCGAGGCCGATCACGCCGGCATCGGTGTGGACGCGGACCCAGAGCACGTTGGCGAATTCTTCCGTGCGCAGGGTCTCGATCGACGTGATCTTCACGGCGACATCCTCCCATCAGGCATGGCCCTGCGCGCCGGCCAGCCGGACGCAGGGGCTCTTGTTGGTTGCGGCGGCCGCATTGCGGGCCGCGATCGGCGCGCCAGCATTAGCTTCGCTTGTAATATATCACAATATGTTTTATGGTTGACGCCAGGGAAAGCGACCCGGCGAGCAATGCGGGCGGAGGAAACAGGGATGGCACGGCGCAAAGGCGCTCTCGAACTGGTGCGTCCGGACGCAGACGGCGCGCCGAGCCGGCGCAACCGCATCAATTTCTTCGAACTCGCCTACCAGCGCATCGAAGACCTGCTGGTCAATTGCGAGCTGAAGCCCGGACGTTTCCTCACCGTGCAGGAGCTGCAGACCGTCACCGGCTTCGGACGGACGCCGGTGCATAACGCCGTCAACCAGTTCGCGGCCGATACGCTGATCATCATCCGGCCGCGTCACGGCCTGCAGATCGCGCCGATCGATCTGGCGCGCGAGCGGTTGCTGCTGGGGCTGCGGCGCGACATCGAGCGCTTCGTCGTCAAGCTCGCGGCCGAGCGCGCCAGCCTCTCGCACCGCAATCAGGCGCTTCACATCGAGCGCGTGCTGCGGGAGAAGCACGACACGCTGACGCTCGACGAATTCAACAGCCTCGATCGCCGCATCGATGCGCTGATGCTGGCTGCCGCCGGCGAGCCGTTCCTCGACCCATACGCTGAGGCCGCTGCATACGATCTATCGCCGCATCGGCTTCATCCATCACCGCTACATGCCGGGTCAGGCCGATCTGTCCGGCACGATCGATCGCCATCTTGCGATCCTCAGCGTCGTCGCCAACCGGCGCGTCGATCGCGCCGTGGCGGCGATCGATGCGCTGATCGATTTCATGGACGGCATGTTCGACGGAATGGAATCCGGCATCGATCCGGCCTGCTCGATTGCAGCATCGAGCCGCTGCCAAGCTTCTAGTCATCGCGATTTAAAAAACACGGGGAGTAACGAACATGACGACGGCAGCTCTTCCACAACAGCGCGGCGATGGATAGCGCCGTCCGCTATCTCATCACCAAATACAGCCCCAAGGGCAACAAGGTCGGATGGCTGATGATGGCCTCGATCCTGGTCGAGGCCTGGGACCTCTATTCGATCGCCTTCGTGCTGATCTTCATCCGCGAACAGTATCATCCGGATCCGCTGATGCTGGGTCTTGCCGCCGCCGGCACGCAGGGCGGCGCGCTGATCGGCGCGCTGCTCGGCGGCTGGCTGTCCGACAAGATCGGCCGCCGCATCATGTTCCTGGTGACGATGGTGCATGTTCATCGTGCTGGCGCTGGCGCAGGCCTTCGTGCCCAGCGTCGGCTGGCTCGATCGTGATTCGCTTCCTGCTCGGCGTTCCGCTCGGCAGCGATATCTCGACCGGCTACACCTACATCATGGAGTCCATGGCCAAGGGCGAGCGCGAGGTGATGGGCAACCGCTGGCAGTTCATGTTCGCGGTCGGCGAGGTGCTGACGCTGGCGGTGATCGCGGTCTTCCTCATTCTCAACCTCGACCACGAGACCGTCTGGCGCGTGACGCTCGGCCTCGGCGCGGTGCCGGCGTTCGTCATTCTGGTCATGCGCCACGACGTGCCGGAAACCGCGGTGTGGCTGGTGCAGCAGGGCCGCTTCCGCGAGGCCAAGCAGGTCGCGCGCGAGATGTACAACGATCCGCTCGACATGCTGCCGAACGAGGACGTCGTGGTGCCGAAGGCGCGCCCGACGGCCTTCCTCGCCGATCTGCGCAAGGACCCGATCCGCTGGCGCGCCACGCTGTATGGCTGGATCGCCTGCTTTGCGCAGGCGAGCGAGTTTTCGACCTTCGCGTTCTATCTGCCGGTGCTGTTCGTGATGGTCGGCGTCTCCTCGATCCTCGGCAACAACCTCGTCACCATGGCGCTGTTTTCGTTCGCGGCGGTTTCCGGCTGGGTCGGACCGCTGCTGACGCCGAAGATCGGCCATCGCGGCATCGGCATCGCCGGATTTTCGATCGTGCTGGTGTCGCTGCTGATCGCCGCCGCCGCGCTCTATACCGACCACAAATACGTGCTGCCGTTCGCGGCGGCCGGCATGCTGTGGGGCCATTATTGGGACGCCTCGAACTGCATGACCATCCCGACCATGGTGGCGAAACCGGAATACCGCGGCACGGCGAGCGGCTTCGCCTACATGTTCGTCAAGCTGCCGTCGTTCCTGGCGATCTTCCTGTTCCCGTCGCTGTTCGCGGCGATCGGGCAGGCCAACGCCACGCTGTTCGTCGCCATCTTTCCGCTGATCGGGCTGCTGGCGGCGATCTTCATCCTGCCGGAGGTCTACGGCTACGAGCACGACTGAGCGAAAAGGGCGCCGGTTGAAGCAGGTCTACCTGGAGTCTGCTTTGACCGCGCCCCGCAGTCCGGCCTGCTTCTGGATCTGCTCCAGTAGTCCGCTGGATTGAACGTCCTTCACGAACGTCGCGACGAAGGACGCGCCTTGCTCGCGCCCTTTGGGAATGGCGACGGCCATGTGCTCCAGCCCCCAATTGCCATCGAGGATCCGTGCGCCCGGCATCGAATCCGACATTTCGAACAACGTCGGCTTGTTGGTGGCATAGGTATCGAGCTCGCCGCGAGCGAACATCCCGACCGCGAGCTTGACGCTTTCAGCCGGAACGATTTTCGCGTCCTTGAATTTTGCGGGCAGCGTGCGCTCTGACGTGCTGCCCTTGGTGACGCCAATGCGAACGCCCGGCCGGTCCAGTTCGTCGGCGCGGCTGATCGGCGAATTGGCCGGGACGAGATAGCCAAGCTCGACGGACATCACGGGCGGGCTGAAGCTGACGTCGTTCGCCCGCGCCGGCGTGGCATTGGTGACCGTGAAATCCACCTCGCCGTTCTTGATGGCGCTGACGACGTCGGCGACCCGCTGGAACGTGACGTATTCGACCGGCACCTGCAGCCGCCTGGCGAACTCCGCGCCGAGATCGTAGGCCACGCCGTGGCTTTGCCTGGTGGCGGGATCGACCACCATCGAGGTCGGACTGCCCGGATAGACGCCGACGCGCAAATGGCCCTTGGGGGCGAGCCATTCCGTCTCGCTGCCGGCATGGGCCGACAGCGCGCCGATCGCGGCGAGAGCGATGCAGGCGAGCAGGGCGTTGTTGGCTGAACATACGAGCGAGCGTAACAATTTGGATCGGATCATCTTGATGTGTCCTTGTCGTGGGATGTCTTACTGGGCCCGAATGTGTGCCGCCTTCAGCACCGGCTCCCATTTCGCGGCCTCTGAATGCATGTAGGCGTCAAAATCCTTTGATCCGCTGCCGACCGGCGTCGCGCCGATCTTTCCCAGTGTCGTCAGGACGTTCGGATCCTGCAACGCGGCTTTCAGGTCGGTCTCGAGTTTTGCCACGATCTCGGGCGCCATGTGCGCTGGTCCAAGGAAACCCCACCACACCGCAACGTCATAGCCGGGGACGCCGGATTCCGCGACGGTCGGGACGTCGGGCAGGGCTTTTGAACGCTGCGCGGTCGTCACGGCGATTGCGCGCAATTGACCGCCATCGAGCTGGCCCACCGCTTCCGCCAGCGGGTTGAGGCTGATCGGAATATCGCCGGCCATCACCGCGGTCAGCGCCGGCGCGCCGCCCTTGTAGGGAACGGCAACGATCTTCACCCCCGCCATGTATTTCAACAGCTCGCCCGCCAGATGCGCGGAGGTGCCGTTGCCGGACATGCCGTAGGACAGCGCGTCCGGGTCTTTTCGCGCGGCGGCGAGGAGGTCGCCGAGATTCGCATATGGACTTGTCTTGGCGACGAGGACGGCGAGCGGCGAGGAGGCGATCTCGCTGATTGCGGTAAAATCCTTGAAGGTGTCGTAGGGCAGGCTTTGGTAGATGAACTGATTGAGCGGATGACCGCTCGCCACCAGGATCAGCGTGTAGCCATCCGGAGCCGATTGCGCGAGCGCTTGGGAAGCAATGATGCCGCCGGCGCCGGGACGATTGTCGATCACGGGCTGCTGGCCCCAGGTCTTGGCCAGCGACTGGCCGAGCGTGCGCGCGAGCACGTCGACCGCGCCGCCCGCCGCGTACGGCACCAGGATGTGGACCGGCTTGCTCGGAAAATTCTCGGCGTTCGCGCCGGCGGCGGCCAGCAGCGTAGCTGCCGCGACGAGACAGCCGAATTTTGTGATCAAGCCCTGCATACCCAGCGTTCCCTTTGCTTTTGTTTTGCCGCCCGTCGCCGTGAGTGGACGTTGCCGGACGGGATTACGTGAAGCGCCGCGGCGACAATCGCGGCCCGGTCCAGTACTATCGCCCACTATTCCTGTTGACCAGACCTTATCTTTTGTACATACGTACAAATAGCATGATCCGGAAACCGACCAGCAAGCCCGCTGACAAGGCCGCCGCGAACCGCAAGCCGAATTTGCGGGAGGCGATTCTTGCTGCCGCCGAAGAATTGTTCTCGACCAACGGCTTCAACGCCGTCTCGGTCCGCGACATCGCGCAGGCCGCCGGCGCCAATCCCGGCAGCGTGACCTATCACTTCAAGACCAAGGACGGTCTGCTGCTGGAGATCTACCGGCGTCACTGCGGGCCGATGAACCAGAGGCGTTCCGAGTTGCTGGCGGCCGCCAGAAGGGTTCGCGATCTGCAGGACAGGCTGGAGGCAATCGTCCGCGCCTATGTGTTGCCGGCGTTCTCGTCAGGCAACGATCTCGCCGGTGGGGGCGCGCGCTTCACGCGGCTGCGCGCCGTGATGTCGGCCGAGGGCAACGAAGTGGCGCGCAAGATCATCGCACAGACCTTTGACGATACCAGTCATGCCTTCATCGATGCGATCCGCGAAAGCCTGCCGCATGTCCCGCGGACCGAGATCGTCTGGCGCAGCCATTTCCTGCTCGGTGCGCTCTACTACACGCTGGTGACGCCGGAACGCGTCTCGCGCCTGTCGCGCGGCAGCGCCGATGGCGGCGATGCCGGAAATGCCATCGAGCAATTGGTGCGGGCGACGGTCGCTTCGTTCCAGGCGCCCGCCCTCGATCAACCGGCGCCGGCACGGCGGCGGCCTGCAGAGCAGACCAAGGCCTAGACCGGCCCAAAGACATGATAGCGGCGAACGCTACGAGCATCATTGGCACGCGCATCGAAATTGCAAGTGTAGGGGAGGAGACATTGTCATGAGCGCAATAACGTCCGAAGCCGCTTCCATGGCAGCGCCCAGGCAGATGGTTCGCGCCGGCCTGCTTGGCGGGCTTGTCGGCGGTGTCGTCATCTGGATTTACGAGGCGATCGTCTGGGTCGGGGTGCAGCACCTGATGCCGATGGCCGGCATTCCGCGCAATGCGACCGGGCTGGTGTTCGGCAAGGGAGTCCAGGAGTCGCTGGGCGCATTGGCTTACATTGTCGGCACCGGCATTCACTTCTTCTTTGCGCTGGCCTGGGGCGTGTTGTTCGCATTCATATGGCCGTACTTCCGCCGTCGCGGGTATGAGGTAACGCTGGTGGCATTGTTCTTTGCCGTCGTGCTCTGGATCGTGATGCATGTCGCGATCGCGATCGCCTCGAATGACCACCCGAACTATTTCGATCCGTTCGTCGTCATTGGCGGCTTCATGTCGCACCTCTTCTATGCGGTGCCGCTGGCGTTGATCGTCAAGCAACGCCTCCACTAACCGGGAAAAACCAAATGAACAGGCGAGAGTATTTGCGCGTGCTGGCGGGCGCTGCCGGCACGGCTGTTTTGGCGTCGGCGGCCCGTGGCCAAACCGAGGCGCCGAAATCCATTCCGACGATAGCGCCGCCGGATCCGAACACCAAAATTCCGGACTTCAAGCTGCCGCCAAAGTCCTGCGACACCCACACGCATATCTTTGGCCCGGCCAGCAAATATCCCTTCGCCGCCAATCGTCCCTACGACCCGCCCGAGGCGCCGCTGGAAGCCTTTCGTGCGCTGCACCAGAAAATCGGCGTCGAGCGCTGCGTGATCGTGAATGCGACGGTCCACGGCACCGATAACCGGGTGGTGACCGACGCCATTGCGCAGAGTAACGGAGCGTACAAGGGGATCGCCAACGTCAAGGACGAGATGTCCGACAAGGAACTCGAGGCTCTCGACAAGGCCGGCATTCGCGGCTGCCGCTTTGCATTCCTCAAGCGCCTCGGCGGCGTCGGCGACATGGGCAAGTTCAATCGCATCGTCCACCGCGTCGCCGAACTCGGCTGGCACGTCGATGTCTATTTCGAGCCCGGCACCATCGGCGAATTCGCGCCGATTTTGAGCGCGCTGCCGACCAGCTATGTCATCGACCACATGGGGACTACGCTAGCCGCAAAAGGCCTCGACGATGCCGCGTTCAACGCGCTGCTCGACCTGCAAGCCAAAGACGAAAAATGCTGGGTCAAGATATCAGGCCTGGAACGGGCGTCCGCCGCCGGCAAGCCGTTCCATGATTCAGTGCCGTTTGCCAAGAAGCTGATCGACAACGCGCCCGATCGCGTGCTCTGGGGCACCGACTGGCCGCACCCCAATGTCAAGATCATGCCGAACGACGGCGAGATCGTCGACCTGATCCCGCTCTACGCGCCGGATCCGGCGGTGCGCCAAAAACTTCTCGTCGAAAATCCCGCCCGCTTGTTCAAGTTCAGTTAGGCTGCGATGCTCACTCCGACCATTCCCGGACCCGATCCGGACACGAGGACTCCGAAATTCAAACTGCCTGCGCTGGCCTGCGACGCGCATTGCCACATCTTCGGGCCGCACGCGAAATATCCCTATGCGGCGGATCGGCCCTACACGCCGCCCGACGCCGGGCTGGAAGATTTTCGCACGTTGCACACCAAGCTCGGCGTCGGCCGCGCCGTGATCGTCAATGCCAGCGTGCATGGAACCGACAACCGGGTTGCGCTCGATGCGATCGCCGCCAGTAATGGCGCGTATCGGGCCGTTGCCAATATCGATGACGGAATCACCGAACGCGAATTGCAGGTGCTTCACGACGGAGGCTTTCGCGGCTGCCGGTTCAATTTTGTCCGGCATCTCGGTGGCGTTCCCGACATGGGGGTGTTCGACCGGGTGGTGCAGATGATTGCGCCGCTGGGCTGGCACATCGATCTGCACTTCGACGCCATCGACCTTCCAGATTATGCCGGCATGCTGGCGAAGCTTCCGGTGCGCTACACCATCGATCATATGGGACGGGTGAAGGCGTCGGACGGCCTCGATCAGCTTCCGTTCAAAACCCTGATCGACCTGATGCAGCGTGACGAAAAATGCTGGGTCAAGGTCTGCGGCAGCGAGCGCGTATCTTCCGCCGGTCCGCCGTTCGTCGATGCGGTGCCGTTCGCGCGGCGCATCGTCGAGACCGCGCCGGACCGTGTCATCTGGGGCACCGACTGGCCGCATCCCAACGTCAAGGTGATGCCGAACGACGGCGATCTGGTCGACCTGATCCCCCTGTTCGCGCCGGAGCCGGAGCTTCAGCGGAAACTGCTGGTCAGCAATCCGGCCCGGCTGTTCGAATTTGACAGCTAGGCGCGGGCATCATTCAAAGCGGCTTGCCTGCCGCATCAAAAAGATGGGACGGGGAAATGACGACGTTGGCGATAGAAACGCGGCGCACAAGAGCGTGGTGGAAGGAACTCTGGGTTCAGGTCCTGATCGCGATGGCGGCCGGCATTGCGCTCGGAATCTTCCACCCGGATCTTGCCGAGAAGATGCAGCCGTTCGGCGACGCTTTCATCAAGGCGATCCGCATGCTGATCGCGCCGATCATCTTCTGCACCGTCGTGCACGGCATCGCGCATATGGCCGACATGGCCCGGGTCGGCCGCGTCGCGCTCAAGGCCATCGTCTATTTCGAGATCATCACCACGATTGCGCTGGTGATCGTCTTGATCATGGTCAATCTGCTGAAACCTGGCGCCGGGATGAACATCGATCCCACCACCATCAACGCCAGCGTGATCGAGCCCTATGTCAAGCAGACCGCGGCCGTCGGATTCGTGCCGTTCCTGATGAACATCATTCCCGGCACCTTCATCGGCGCGTTTGCCGAGGGCAATATCCTGCAGGTGCTGTTCATTTCCGTGGTGTGCGGCTTTGCCCTGATCCGGCTGGGCGAGCGGGCGCGGGCGCTGGTCGACATCATCGACGTCGCGGCGAAGATGATCTTTGCCGTGGTTGCCATCGTGATGTGGGCAGCGCCCCTCGGGGCGTTCGGCGCAATCGCCTTTACGGTCGGAAAATTCGGCGTCGGCTCGCTGGCGTCGTTCGGCAAGCTGATCGGAGAGTTTTACCTCACCTGCGCAATTTTCGTGATCGTGGCGTTGGGGCCGGTTGCCTGGTTCTGCGGCGTCAGCCTGATCAAGCTGATCCGCTACATCTGGGAAGAATTGCTGATCTGTATCGCGACCACGTCGTCCGAAACGGTGCTGCCACGGATGATCTCAAAGCTCGAGCAGCTCGGATGCGAACGGAGCGTGGTGGGGCTGGTGATTCCCGACCGGCTACTCGTTCAACCTCGACGGCACCTGTCTCTATCTGGCGGTGACGGCTGTATTCCTGGCCCAGGCGACCAACACGCCGCTGGATCTCAGCCAGCAGATCGGTCTTCTCTTCATTCTGCTGGTCACTTCCAAGGGCGCGGCGGGCATCGCCGGTGCGGCGTTCGTGGTGCTGGCGGCAACGCTTTCGGCCACCGGGGCCATTCCGGTCGCCAGCGTCGCGCTGGTGCTCGGAATCCACCGGCTGATGTCGCAAGCGCTGACGCCGACCAATTTAATCGGCAACGCGGTCGCGACCATCGTCATCGCCAAATGGGAAAATGCGCTCGACGAGGGACGTATGCAGCGGGTCTTGAATGGAGAAGCCTTGCCCGCGGCCGTGGTGTAGCATCCTTGATCCGCCCAAGGGGCCTGTTTCCAAAATTCCAACCAAAAGGGGAGTTTGCATCCCATGAAGACCGGACTTGTTGTGTCAGCCCATCCCGGAGATTTCGTCTGGCGCGCCGGCGGCGCCATCGCGCTTCACGTCAAGAAGGGTTATCGCGTCAAGATCGTTTGCCTGGCGTTCGGCGAGCGCGGCGAATCCCAGTTCGCCTGGAAGCAGCCGGGCATGACGCTGGAGAAGGTCAAGGCCGGCCGCAAGGACGAGGCGGAGCGGGCGGCGGCATCGCTCGGCGCCGAGATCGAATTCTTCGATGCCGGCGATTATCCGCTGCGGCTGACGGATGCCCATATGGAGCGGCTGATCGACATCTACCGCGAAACCAATCCGAGTTTTGTTCTCACCCATTCGCTGGAAGATCCCTACAACGTCGATCACCCCGCAGCCACGGCCTATGCGCAGGAGGCGCGGATCGTGGCGCAGGCGATGGGACACAAGCCGCAGGCCGAGTACAGCTACAACGCGCCGCCGGTGTTCCTGTTCGAGCCGCATCAGCCGGAGATGTGCAATTTCAAGCCGCAGGTGATCCTCAACATCGACGAGGTCTGGGACATCAAGCGCAAGACGTTTGAAATTCTCGCGGCACAAAAACACCTGTGGGCCTATTATGAGCGGGTCGCGCTGCAGCGCGGCATGCAGGGCGGCCGCAATTCGGGCAAGGCCATGACCTATGGCGAGGCCTATCAGCGGCTGTTCCCGATGGCATTGGAGGAACTGGCATGAAGACCGTCGTCGTCCGCAACATCAAGCGAACCGAGGCCGATCTGGTCAAACGGCTCGGCGCGCTCGGCACCGCCACGGTGCACGAAGCCTATGGCCGCTTCGGCCTGATGAAGCCCTATCTGCGCCCGGTCTGGACCGGCGCCGAGGCCGCGGGCACGGCCGTGACCGTGCTGGCGCATCCCGGCGACAACTGGATGATCCATGTCGCGGTCGAGCAGTGCAAGCCCGGCGACATCCTGGTGGTCGGCTGCAGCGCCGACAACACCGACGGCATGTTCGGCGATCTGCTGGCGACCTCGCTGATGGCGCGCGGCGTCACCGGGCTCATCATCGATGCCGGCGCGCGCGACGCAAAGTCGCTGCGCGAGATGGGCTTTCCGGTGTGGTCGAAGGCGATTTCCGCCAAGGGCACGGTGAAGGCAACCCTCGGTGCCGTCAACGTGCCGGTGGTCTGCGCCGGCATCAACGTCATGCCGGGCGATGCCGTGGTCGCCGATGACGACGGCGTCGTGGTGGTCAGGCGAAGGGATGCCGCCGACGTCGTCGCGAAGGGCGAAAAGCGCTTTGCCGACGAGGAGGGCAAGCGAAAGCAGCTTGCCGCGGGAAAACTCGGACTCGACATGTACCACATGCGCGAAGCGCTCGCGAAGGCGGGCCTCGTCTATATCGACGAGCCGGAGGAGGACTGAGGTGGCGATGCGCCTGCGCACGCTGCTCGGCGACCATCCCGGCACCACGGCGCTGAAGAACGGCTCGATCAGATCCGATCTGGTCGACGTTCGACTTCGTCGACTATTCGCCGACCAACAAGGGCTTCAAGCCGATGGTCCGCGAAGCGGCGTTCGACGTCTCGGAGATGGCGATCGTCACCTATCTGATGGCGAAGAGCTTTGGCAAGCCGATGGTGCTGCTGCCGAGCGTGGTGGTGGCGCGGTTTCAGCACGGCTTTGCGCTCTATAATGCCAAGCAGGGAACGCTGAAGCCGGCCGATCTCAACGGCAAGCGCGTCGGCATCCGCTCCTTCACCACCACGACCGGCGCCTGGCTGCGCGGCATTCTCGCCAATGATTATGGCGTCGATCTCAATTCGATCGACTGGGTCACCTTCGAGGATGCCCATGTCGCCGAATTCAGGGATACGACCAAGCGGGCGCCGGCGGACAAGCAGATCATCCAGATGCTGATCGACGGCGAGCTCGACGCGGTGCTCGGCGAAAAGTCCGATCATCCCGACCTGAAGCCGCTGTTTGCGGATGTCGACGGCGAAGAGAAAGCCTGGTTTGCCAAGCACGGCGTGCTGCCGATCAACCATATGGTGGTCGTGAAGCAGGAACTGTCCGCCAGACATCCTGACGCCGTGCGGGAAGTGCATCGGCTGCTTGCGCGAGTGCGCGCCAGCGGCGTTGCCGACGCGCCGCGCTTCAGCGCGGACGAAATGCGCCGCTCGCTGGAAACTGATCATCTTCTATACCGCGCAGCAGGGGCTGATCCGCCGCGCCTACACCGTCGATGAGTTGTTCGACGACGTGACGCGGGCGCTATAATTGTAGGGTGGGCAAAGGCGCCACGCGCCGTGCCCACCGTCCGGCTTGAACTGGTGGGCACGCTTCGCTTTGCCCACCCTACGAATGAGGCCTCCAATGACACCCCGAACCGATCTTCGATCTCGCCCATCTCGGCCACATGGAAATGCTGACGCCGAAGCCGGAGGAGAGCCTGAAGTTCTTCGTCGACGTCATGGGCATGACCGTCAGCGGCCGCAAGGGCGAGTCGGTCTATCTGCGCGGCTGGGACGATTACGAGCGCTATTCGCTCAAGCTGACCGCGTCGAAGACGTCCGGCATGGAGCACATGGCGCTGCGCGCGCGCAGCCCGCAGGCGCTGGAGCGCCGCGTCGCCGCGCTGAAGGGTTCCGGATTCGACATCGGCTGGATCGATGGCGACATGGGGCAGGGGCCGGCGTTCCGCTGCCGGGATCCCGACGGCCATATCGTCGAACTCTATTACGAGACCGAATGGTATCAGGCGCCGCCCGAGCTGAAGCCCGCGCTGAAAAACCAGGCGCAGCGCTTTCCCGCGCGCGGCGTCAATGTTCGCCGGCTCGATCACTTCAATTGTCTCGCGGTCGACATCAAGGCCAATCGCATGTTCTTCGAGAATTATCTCGGCCTGCCGGACTCACCGAGCAGATCGTGCTCGAACGACGGCACCGAAGCCGCGATGTGGATGACGATGTCGAACAAGAGCTACGACTTCGCCTACACGCGCGATCACTACGGCACGACGGGCCGCTTCCATCACGTCACCTACGCGCTCGACAGCCGCGAGGAAATCCTGCGCGCCGCCGACATTTTTCTGGAGAACGGCGTCTACATCGAGACCGGCCCGCACAAGCACGCGATCCAGCAGACCTTCTTCCTCTACGTCTACGAGCCCGGCGGCAACCGCGTCGAAGTCGCCAACGCCGGCGCCCGCCTGATCCTGGCGCCCGGACTGGAAGCCGATCGTGTGGACCGAGGAAGAACGCAAGAAGGGCCAGGCCTGGGGGCTGAAGACCATCGAGTCGTTCCACACCCACGGCACGCCGCCGGTGTGAGGGGCTGCATTGGCACCTGTTACAGGGCCTGCAGGCACTGCCTTGTCTCGAGCCGGCATTCATTACCTCGCAGGCCCATTTTAAGCGGCCGTCATGGCCGCGCTCGCGGGGACCGCAAGTCGATATCCACCGGCCAATAGCTCGTCCGCAATAGGGAGCGGGACGCATGTCTTGCGGACGAAGGAGAATGCACGTTATCGTTGTGTCCGGGCCGGATGCCATGGCGACTGCGTCGTCGAGGCGTGTGCATTCAAGGGGGCAAGAAAATGCCTGATAAGACAGTCGAGATATTCCAGACGGGGAATGCCCGCAACGAGCTCGTTGTGGTGCTTCACGGATTGGGCGGCTCGCCTGAGGAAATGTCGGGCGTTATCAGTTCGGTTGCTGCGACGCGGCCCAATGCAGATATTCTGGCTGTTAGGCTGGCTTTTGCGGGGCCTTTCGGTCTTTTCGCTGTTGAGCCTGCTGAGCTCGTAGCAGCGAAGGTTGTGACGCGCGTCGACAAGGCGATCGAAGAGCGCGCGCGCTTGGCCGGCACATATGAGCGATTCATCTTCGCCGGTCACAGTTTTGGTGGGGTGATCGCGCGGAAAGTTGCGGTCATCGCAAATGGCGAGCTTCCCGATGCCGCGTTCGAGCCTCTGCTCAGAAAAGACTTCCTGCATGGGCGCAACTGGGGCGACAGGATTGAGCGTATTGTTCTTTTGGCCGGCATGAGCAGGGGGTGGTCGCCAGCATCTGCCCGCGACTGGATGACCGCCGCGAAGTGGACGGTTGGATCGTGGCTGAGCGAACTGCTTGCAGTCGCCTCGTTTGGTCGGCTACGACCGACGATTTCCGGAATTCGCCAAGGCGCACCTTTCATCGTCCAGACGCGGCTGCAATGGTTGGCGCTGGCGAGGGCTAACGGTAATCCCCGCTACGGCCGTCGCTCTATTCTGGGCGTCCAGCTTCTGGGCGCGGCCGACGATTTGGTCGCGCCCGACGACTCCGTCGATTTTGCCTGTGACGTGGGCGGCGCACGCGCGGCGCCCTTCGTGCTGATCGAACTCCCGTTTGCGACTTACCACAATGCCCATCTCATGGAGCAACCCGATCCCGGCCAGCGCAAGCTGATCGAAAGCGGGATCGATCAGGGCAATCTCAGCGAGGTCTGCAAGCAGTCCGGACTTTCACGGCAGGCCAGATGGATTTTGTTCGGCCGGGCGATGTCGCAGCCCAAGTGCAAGCTCTCGGACATTGAAATCGATCCGCAGTTCATGACCGATACGCCGGCGTTGCAGGCGGACAATGAGGCCACTCATGTCGTGTTGGTGATTTACGGCATTCGCGATCATGGGTTTTGGACTCAAAAGATCGCCCGAGTGATCAAGAAGGAAGCGGAAAAGGACAATGCGGAGAAGGGCGCGCGTCACAGCTTTCGCTCGTTTACCGGGAGCTATGGATACTTTGCGATGGTTCCGTTTGTGCTTCCCTGGATCCGCCGCTGGAAATCCGAATGGTTGATGGATCATTATGTCGAGGTCTGCGCGCGTTATCCGAAGGCAGATATTTCCTTCGTTGGACATTCCAACGGGACCTATCTGCTGGCGCGTGCGCTGGACGATTATCCGGCCGCCTACTTCAAGCGGGTCGTGCTGGCAGGCAGCGTCATCCGACGCGACTTCGATTGGGCCAAATGGCTTACCCGCGAGTCCGCTGTGCAGCCGCCGCGCGTAACGGAGGTCCTGAACTACGTAGCTACCCGCGACTGGGTGGTTGCGATTTTCTCCAAGGCGTTCCAGCCGTTTCGTTTCTTCGATCTGGGAAGCGGGGGGCACGATGGCTTCGACCAACACCAACGAGGAGGTGCTTCTCTGCGCCTTTCCAAGTCCCACTACATCGAGGGAAGTCACTCTGCGGCCTTGACGGAGACGCAATGGGACCAAATCGCCCGCTTCATTGTCAGAGGTGGACGGGCTCCGGATGCGCCGGGCGGTGATTTCAGGCCTCGCAGGCGATGGTGGATGGTCGCGTCGGGATGGGTGTCCAGCTTGATTCTGCTGAGCCTGCTCTGGCTTGTGCTCGGATTTGGCGTGGCTCTCATAAACTCCGTGCATGGCGTGGGCGTTTTCCGGCTGGGATCGTCTGTAGCGGATTTGCCCGGATTGGATTGCGCGGCCGGCAGGCCGTATTCGGAACTATGTGGGGCCCTTGCACCGTTGGGGCGATGGCTCCTGCTGCCGTTGAACTGGCTTTGGGCCGCGCTGCACGGACAGATTTCCACGCCGTTTGCGACCGCGCCGCAGGAGAGCTGGTCGGGGCTGCGCGCGATCGTTTGCGGCGCCTATTGGTGGTGCGTCTATATCTTCACGACACGCTTCTAGCGGCCGAATTCCTGCGTTATTGATGCGCAAGAGATCAGTGGGAGTTCACTTGCCAGTCAAGCCCGCTTGCCCGTCGCCTTGCGACAAATTGGCACGACGGGCAAAATTTCGCTTCGCCAAAACCCCAAATCAGTGGCCTATCTCCGGCCATCCCGTTCCAAGAAGAGGGGCGGTCGCGCGTCGTCACGAACGTGGGACGGGATGTGGTGGACGCGAGAGCGTCGGCGCGAAGGCGGTCGCAGGGCGGGTTGAACCTCGTGAGCGATTGGCAGGCGCGCAAGACGAACGACGTCAAAGCCCGGCGAAGCCTCTTGGCGGAGACGGGTTATCGCGTACGGCAAAACCGTGTGGTTCCGACACCCGTTGCTGGTGCCAAGTCGGCGGTGGCTACCTCGAACCCGACCGGGATTGAGGAGCCGCTTAAATCCGCCGATGACGGTGACAAGACGAATTCGTCGCCGGGGAGATCACGGCATAAGCCGTAAAGCCATCACGCAGGGGATGCCGGGTGCCTCCGCTGAGCCTGTATGCTCGTGCGCGCATCCACTCTCCATTGCGCACGAGACCGCGGGTGCAGCGCGCACCCGGCATTCCCTGCGCCCTCTCATTTTCGAGGGTGAACCCTGGCAAAACTCGGGCGCGCCGCGCCGCGAGAGTGCGAAGGTATGTCCCGAACGAAGCGCAACACGTGTGTGGAAGTGGACCGCCAGCAGGCGCTGGAGTCTCCGCGCTCAGGGGTTTCGGTTTTAACATCGGCAGACACCAGCTGCCGGGTGACCGCCAAATGACGGCGCGCATAAAAATGGCAACCAAGTGTAGTCTATTTCACATGGAGCAATCTCAGGAGGAGTGATAAATTGCGCGCGGGCGCAGGCGTCTTTCGGCAGCACGACCGGCTCAACAGTCGGCGCGCTCCCCTCGCATTGACCGGGAGGAGACCAGAAATGACTGACCATCACACCTCAAAGAAGCCGGGCAGCAAGCTCAAGCTGGGTCGCCGCGATTTTGTCACGGGCTCCTTGACGGTGGGCGCGGGGCTCGCCGCCGGCGCCACCACGGCCTGGAAGGCCTGGTCGCAGCAGGCGCCGACGCCGTCGCCGACGATACCGATCGAATGCGTGCCGCCGGTGCCGTTCGGGCAGGCGAGCGCCTTTGGTTCTCCGGGATCCGGGCCGGTGCGGATTCGCAAGAGCGTGTTCGAACTCTCGGCCACCGAAATCGATCGTCTCAAGGCCGCCTATACCGAGCTCTTCAAGCTCACCAAAAACGACGACCCCCGCGGATGGTACCGGCAGGGCGCGGTGCATTGCTGGTACTGCAGCGGCGCCGGCGACAGCCTCAACGGCATGGAGATCCACGGCGGCTGGTGGTTCTTCGCCTGGCATCGCGCCTATCTCTATTTCCACGAAACCATCCTCGGCTCGCTGATCGGCGATCCCACGTTCGCGTTGCCCTATTGGGATTGGGATTCCTGCAAGGACGATCCGAACGACACGACGGGGCGCAACCGCTTCCCCGGCGAGGTCTACGGCTTTCCGACCGATCTTGCGGCAAACCCGCTGTTCGACACCACGCGGGCGGTGGCGAAGGACGACCGGATTCCGACCTCGGTGGTCGGTCCGACGTCCATGAACGCGATCCTCGGCGCAAAGTCGTTTTCGGATTTCGGCGGCAGCGGCAACGAGGAACTGCCGGTGTTCGCCCAAACCGCCAACGCGCCGCAGCAGGCCGGCACGCTCGAGGCCGGCCCGCATGGCCTGGTCCATCTCTGGACCACCGATCCAAAAAACTTCTCCGGCCTCGCCGATATGGGGATGCTGGCGGCGGCAGCTTTCGATCCGGTGTTTTTCGCGCACCACGCCAACATCGACCGGCTCTGGAGCAAATGGGTCGCGATGCCCGACCACGCCAACCCGTCCAACGATCGCTGGCTCAATCAGCAGCCGTTCTATTTTTACGACAAGGCGCAGATCTGGACCGGAATCGTCGTCAGTCAGATGCTGGATTCCGAAAAGTCGCTGGGATACCGCTACCAGCCGCCGCAATGGCCGCCCGGCGCCGCGGTAGCCGCGGCCGCACCCGGTGCGCCCGCGCCGATTCGCGTGGCGCAGGTGGCGCCGCTCAGTACGCCGCTGGCTTCGATCAATACCGGTGCGGAACCCCGCGCGCTGTCGTCGCAGCCGACGACATTGCAGCTCGCGCTGCCGCAGGAGGTCAGGCCCCGCATCACCGCGCTGGCGACGGGGGTGAGCCCGGCGACCCTGGTGCTGCGCGTCGACGGCGTGGAAATCCCCGCCGATCGCGGCGCGGTGGTCCAGGTCTTCCTCAACCGGCCCGATGTCACAGCTCCAGCCAAGGGGCCCGAACCCGGCTATGTCGGCAGCATCATCATCGTGCCGTCGACCGGAAAACGTTCGCTGGGCCTGCACCCGACGATCACGCGCAATTTCGGTTTCCCGTTGTCGGCGGAACAGGCCGCCAGCCTGTCGGGCAAGGAAAATCTCTCGGTGACGCTGGTGCCGGTCACCGGAGACAAACGGCCGCCGGAAGTCCTGCGCTACCGGCAGGTCTATCTGTCGTCCCGGCAGTAGCGCTCGCCTGGTCCGTCAGGTCGCAACCCGCGTCAAAAGCATGCTAGCCTTGCTTGCGGGTGCGGCCGGGGTGGCGAACAGGATTGGGCGAATGACCGCGGCCGCGGTTCGGGAGGGAGCGGCCGTTGGCAAACATCTGGGCCCGGAAATCCGCGGCGGAGCTGTTGCAGGAGGCCGCGCTCGGGGAGCGGGACGCGGAGGTGCATCCGCTGAAGCGTTCGCTGTCCGCGCTCAACCTTATCGCCCTCGGCGTCGGCGGCATCATCGGGGCGGGCATCTTCATCCTGACCGGACACGCCGCCGCTGCGAACGCGGGTCCCGCCGTTACACTTTCGTTTCTGCTCGGCGCGGTCGCCTGTCTATTCGCCGGGCTGTGCTACGCCGAGATGTCGTCGACCGTTCCGATCAGCGGCAGCGCCTATACCTATGCCTATGCAACCTTCGGCGAACTGATCGCCTGGATCATCGGCTGGGACCTCATTCTCGAATATGCGGTCGGCGCGATCGCGGTCGCGATCGGCTGGTCCGCCTATGTCGTCAGTTTTGCCCGGGATCTTGGCATCGATCTGCCTTCGCGGTTCGCTTCGGCACCGCTGGACTTTGACGTCAATACCCATGCCTGGTCGTCGACCGGGGCCGTCATCAATCTGCCGGCGATGTTCATCATCGTCGTCGTGACGATGTTGCTGGTGGTGGGTATCCGGGAGTCGGCGCGGTTCAATGGCTTCATCGTCGCCGTCAAATTGATCGTCATCCTGCTGTTCATCGCCGCTGCGGCTTCCTCGGTCACGACCGCCAACTGGGTCACGTCGAGCAATCCGGGTGGCGCGTTGATTCCGCCGAACGCAGGCGCCGGCGTATTTGGCTGGTCGGGCGTGGTCCGCGGCGCGGCGGTGGTGTTTTTTTCCTACATCGGTTTCGATGCCGTCTCCACCGTGGCCCAGGAAGCGAAGGTGCCGGAACGCGATATGCCGATCGGAATTCTGGGCTCGCTCGTGATCTGCGCCGTGCTCTACGTCGCGGTGGGTTTCGTGTTGACCGGGATCGTGCCGTTCGACCGCCTCGACGTTGCGGATCCGATCTCGGTCGGTATCGATGCCGCCGGGATAAAGTGGCTTTCGCCGCTCATCAAGCTTGGAATCCTGTTCGGGCTGACCTCGGTCATTCTGGTCTCGCTGCTCGGACAGCCCAGAAATCTTTCGCGCCATGGCGTATGACGGATTGCTGCCGCCGCTGGCCGCGAAAATTCACCCCCGGTTCCGGACGCCCTATGTCGCCACCATCGGCGGCGGAATTGTCGCCGCGGTTCTCGCCGGCCTGCTGCCGATCGGCCTCGTTGGCGAGCTCGTCAGCATCGGAACGCTGTTTGCGTTCGCGGTGGTTTCAATCGGCACGCTGGTGCTGCGGTTGATCGAGCCGGACCTGAACCGTCCGTTTCGATCTCCCGCGATCTGGTTGGTGGCCCCGGCCGGCGCCGCCATCTCGATTTTCCTGATGGTCAGCCTGCCGCTGGATACCTGGATCAGATTGGCGATCTGGCTAGCGGTCGGGCTGGTCATCTATTTCGCATACGGTTCCCGGCACAGCATGAAGGCGAACCGTCATTCGCAGATGTGAAATGTCACCGCCCGGCCTTCGATGCTAATGTCGAAAGCTGAAGCGCAAAAAACGGGGAAGGTTCATGAGCGAACAAGCGACAGAGAAAAGATCGCGCAACGCGTCGCGCCGGAGTTTCTTGCAGGCCAGCGCCGCATTGGCCGGCGGTTCCGCGATCGGCGGATTGAGTGGGGCCGGCGCGCTCGCGGAGCAGGCCGGCAGCGACGCCGGCAATCTACCGCCCAACGTTCCCGAGTGGATGAAGGCGCCGGGTGACCCGATGGGGAGTCAGCCTTACGGCGCGCCATCGTCGTTCGAAAAAGGCGTCGTCAAGAACATCTCCAAGACGTTGCCGCAATACATCTCGGCAGCGGGCCGCACGCCGCTGCAGGATCTCGACGGCATCATCACCCCGAACGGGCTGTTCTACGAGCGCCATCATGGCGGCGTACCCACCATCGATCCGGCGCAGCACCGGCTGATGCTGCACGGGATGGTCGACCGTTCGATGGTGTTCACCATGGAGGATATCCGGCGATTCCCATCGCAATCGCGGATCCATTTCATCGAGTGCTCCGGCAATCCTGTTTACACCAAGCCCTATGGCAAGACCGCTTCCGATCTGGTCGGGCTATTGAGCTGCGCCGAATGGACCGGCGTGAGATTGAAGGACGTGCTGGACGAAGCCGGCCTGCAGAACGATGCAAAATGGATCGTGGCCGAGGGCGCCGACGCCGCGGCGCTGACCCGCAGCATCCCGATCGAAAAATGCCTCGACGACGCCATGCTGGTCTATAGCCAGAACGGCGAACGGCTGCGGCCGCAACAGGGCTATCCGCTGCGGCTGCTGTTGCCGGGTTTTGAGGGCAACATGAACGTCAAATGGCTGCGCCGGCTCAAGGTGGTCGCCGAGCCGGCTTATTCGCGCGAAGAGACTTCGAAATATACCGACCTGATGCCGGACGGCACGTCGCGCGAATTTACCTTCTACATGGAGGCGAAATCGATCATCACGCGGCCCTCCGGCGGGCAACATTTGAGCGCGCCCGGTTTCCACGAGATCACGGGCATCTCATGGAGCGGGCACGGGCGGATCAAGCGGGTCGAGATTTCCGTCGATGGCGGCAAGGCGTGGCAGCCGGCGCAATTGCAGGAGCCAATTTTTACCCGCGCGCTCACGCGCTTTCGGATGCCGTGGCAGTGGGACGGCAAACCCGCCCTGATTCAGAGCCGCGCCATCGATGAGACCGATTACGTCCAGCCGACGCTGGCCGAATTGCTGGCGGTTCGCGGCGCCAATCATTTCTACCACAACAACGCCATCTGGCCCTGGCGCATCGATGCGAATGGCGAGGTCAGCAATGGCCAGGCGTAAACTAAAGATCGCACTGCTCGCCGCCACTGTAACCGCAGTTGCTGCTTCCGCAGAAGCGCAGGAACGCTATGGCATCGGGCGGTCGGCCTCCGCAGCGGAAATCGCCGGCTGGAACATCGACATCGGCCGCAACGGATCGAACCTGCCGCCCGGCAGCGGAAGTGTCGCGCGCGGAAAAATTATTTTCAGCGAGCAGTGCGCCGCTTGTCACGGCGCCGAAGGGCAGGGCGGGCTCGGCGATCGTCTGGTGGGCGGCCAGGGCACGCTCGCTTCGGCAAAGCCGGTGCGCACTGTCGGCAGCTACTGGCCATACGCACCGACGCTGTTCGACTACATCCGCCGCGCGATGCCGCAAAACGCGCCGCAATCCCTTGGTAATGAGGACGTCTATGCGGTGTCCGCCTACATTCTCAATCTCAACGGTCTTGTTGCCGCCGACGCCGTGCTCGACGCGAAAGCGCTAGCCGCCATCAAGATGCCGAACCGCGACGCGTTCGTCGCGGACCCCCGGCCGGATGTGCAAAATCGTTGACGACAGACGGATCACGTTCGAATGCCCCTGTCGCCGTGCCGGGACATCGCGGCGACGGCGTCGAGGCCATGGGCGATCGAACGGCCGGCGGAGAGCGCCAGCGATTTCACGCGCAAGCGCAGGATCGCGACGGCGCCAGAGGTCGCGGAGACCGCACCGAGCCACGTTAGCGGGTTGGCGATCCGCAGCCGGGCCGCATCCATCGCCGGTTTTTCGATCCAGCGATAGGTCAGCGCGGCGATCGGCACGACGAGGACGACGGCGAGGATCAATGACGGCACCAGCGCTTGGCCCGGCGTTCCCAAAAACATCAGCTTCTCGTTGTTGTGCCAGCCGACCAGCTCGAGGTGGATTTTGTGGCCGACGACGGAGGCGACCATCTTGATCAGTTGGAATACGAACGTGTAAATCATGTAGATCGAGTACGACCACAGCCCGAGTTTCTGCAGCGCCGACGAGCGCAGCACGGCCGAGACGATGCCCTGGTCGAACGAAAACACGTAGATCACGATCGCGGCGAGGATCGGAAAGGCATATTGGGTCCCGCCCGGCGGCGTGGTCGCCGCGAAGGCTATCGCCAATAGGACGCAGCTGGCCTCCAGCAAATTCGGCGCCAGCAGATGGCCGCTGGAGCGCACGCGCCAGTCATAGACCAGGCAGCCCGCGAAGAAGCTGAAGATGGTGCGCAGGATACCCCAGTCGGAGGAGACGAACAGCGTATGCGGCGAAACCATGTAGAGCAGCAGCCCGGCCAGCAGGCAGAGGCCGAAGAACACGTCGTAGCGCCGGCGCGGAAACAGCAGGACCACGGCGGCGAACAGGATCGAGACGTAGAATTCGAGCGCCGCGCTCCAGGCCGGTCCGTTCCAGCTCAGCGCCGGATGCAGGCCGAACGACTGCAGGAACAGGGTATTGGTGACGATTTCCCAGAGCGAATGTCCTGACGCAAAGGGCTGCGAATCCAGGGCCATCGAGCCGTCGGCGCGGGCAAACACGAATTTGGTAAATTCGAGCATCACGAACAGCGCCAGCACGACCATATGCAATGGCCAGAGCCGGGCGAACCGCATCGCCATGAAGCGGACGCCGTCGGCGCCGTCGTTGAGGCGCTGGCCATAGGCGTGGCAGAGCACGAAGCCGGACAGCGCAAAGAACATGTCGACGCAGAACTGCAGATTGGCGAACGCGCCGACGTCCTTGAGCGCATGGTAAATCGGGATATGGAACAGCACGACCAGCAGCGCGCAAACCCCGCGCAGCGCATCCAGTGCCTCAAATCGAACCGCAACCGAAGATGCTTGTGCCGGCATGGTACATCTCGCTTATCTGTTGTTGGCGTTGCGCTCCCTTCAGCAAGACGAGGGCCAGATGTTCGGCAAGACCTTGGGGGCAAGCCTGGCTCGTGACCGGGGGCTCAGCCCGCGGCGAACACGGCCTTCCACTGCGGCGCGAGATATTTCGTGAACACCGCAGCCGGCACCGCTGGGCGAAAATCGCCCAGCGCAGTCGGCCATATCTGGCCGGCGCCGTACAGCAGCACAATGCCGTTGGCCGCCGTGTCTCCCTTGGCGTAGGTCAACGCATAAGTCTTGAGCTTCTCGGGATCGGCTTCGATGCCGATGCTGGCGAGGTCGGTATCGGGGCCCGGCTTCTGACCGCTGCGCTGGATGTAGGTTTTTGTCCAGGCTTTGGCGGCGGCATCGGCGATGGCGGTCAGCGCTATCTTGACCTGATCGGGCTGAAACAGCGCCTCGATCGGCACGGTACGGTTGGCCTTCTTGTCCCAGACAATGGTCTGGAAGGCCTCGTTCGGATGTGCCCCGCCGGTGTCGGCAACGGTGTCGCCTGACAGGCTCACCACCGCCGCGTTCTCGAAGGTCACACGCCAGATCGTGTCGATGCTGTAGGGCTCGAAGCCGGGGTTGTCTTTCTTATTCGCCTTGGCGTCAGTTTTGGCCTGATCGGCGTCGGCCTTGTAGAGCGCCAGGATCGTTTGCTTCAGCGGCGCGATCGAGATCGCGGTCTCGGGCACCCGCAGATGCAGTTCAACCAATGGCGACTTTTCGGTCGTGTCGAAGTCGGCGCTCAAGGCCGGCATGGCGGTCAATCCGAGGCACATCAGGCCCGCAGCAAACGACTTCATCTTCAAACTCTCTTTGGAAGAAACGGGATCGGAAAGGTCAGACGCAGGTCGTGTTCATATTGGTGCAAGCCTGCATAGTCCAGCCGGTGGCCTTCTTGACATGAAATCCTGAGAAAGTCACCCCAGCAACCCAGCAAGTCCACTTGCTGGTCGCCGGCAGCGTGGATATCGACCGGATTGCTGTTGACAACGTGATTGCTATAGATGGCGCCGCCGTTCTGCATGCCGCTGACGCCGAGCACACTTTTGTGCAAATATCCCTTGCCGTGGAAGATCACTTTTCCCCCGGTGGGCTGACCGGCATCGATCAGGCTGGCGCGGTCGATTTCGTACCAGTCATCGAACTGGCCGGTGAGGTGCACCACGATCCAGCCGTCGCTGGTGGGATTTTTCAGCGACGCAATGATCGCGTCGCCCGGGGAGGCCCTGACATTGGTCCCCTTCGGATCCGGTATCGGTGATGTCGACCTCGGCGTTGCAGGCGGGTTTTTCGGCCGCTTGTGCCCAGCACGCCGCTGCCGGCGTCAGCATCAACAATGCGATTGTCAGCGAAGTCTTCATCGAGATTTTCCGAATTTTCGAATTTGAAGACTGCCGGATTGTCGGCTTCGACATTCACAGTCCCCCAAACGCCCACCAGCCGCGCATTGGTCGAAGCGTGGAGATATAGGGTTCAAGACGATGCCCTGCTCGATAACTATCCGCGGTTGCATTGACGATCTGCGTAGCCCATTGTTTCGATCGGGTGGAATTTGCTGGAGCACTATGGAAGGCCATTTCCCGAACAACGCTGAGGGGGCCGAGGAGGATGGTAGCAATATTGTCCCGGCGCTTTGGTTCGCAGTTGCCTTACTTCCCATGATTGTGTCCCAGGTCGTGCGACTGCACCAACATGACGCGGGCAGTTGGATTGCCTGGGATTATGCCGGGCGGTTTGGCGCGCTTGGCATCCTGGCGGCGATCCCTTCCGCGCGAGCTGTCGCATTTCGATTGGACCAGCGCCAAATATCGCTGTTGGAAATCGCTCTTTGGATTGTCGGGCTGTCATTGGTCGAACGGCTGGGCCAGTGGCCGCTACGCATCATTAATGCGGCATTTCCAGCGACCGTCCTCGGCGTCTATCCGCAATCAACCGGTTGGTTGTATTGGTTCGATCTCGTCTTCGGGTTGGCGCTGGTCGCCGCCAGTGAGGAGATCATCTTCCGCCAATGCGCCCGTCATGTGTTGCAGCCTTTCCTGGGCAGCAGGACGGCCGTTATTCTAGCCACGTCACTCGTCTTCGGTTTTTATCATTGGTGGGCCGGGCTCGGAAATATCCTTCTGGCCACCGTCCTAGGCATCCTGTTTGCGATCATGCTCCGACGGTCGGTGGCGTTATGGCCGGTCTCTGTTGCCCACTATCTGGTAGACGTGATCGCCTTTGCCTGAACCTCAGCGAAATTCCAGCAGCTTGTGCACAGTCACCGATTATCCTTGATCCCTGGTATCACTACATGACCGAAGCCATTGTCCGCTCTGCGGCAGAACACGATCTGCCCGAGGTGTTGAACCTTTACCGACACCTTCATCCGCACGATCCTAAGCTGGAGACGGCTACTGCCGAGCGCGTCTGGTCGACGTTGCTTACATCAAGCTTCATGACCGTGATCGTGGCGCAAGCAGCGACGCTGGCATCTTCGTGCACGCTCGCGATCGTGCCTAACCTGTCTCGGGGCGGTAGATCATATGGGGTGATTGAGAATGTGGTCACTCACGCCGACTACCGTCGGCTCGGGCTCGGCCGACGGGTTCTTGTTCATGCGCTCGATATTGCGTGGCAGGCCGACTGCTACAAAGTCCTGTTGGCGACGGGTTCGAAGCGGGAGACCACCCTGCGCTTCTATGAGGGAGCGGGCTTTCATCGTGGGGGCAAAACCTACTTCGAAGTACGCCGTCCTTAGCGTGCGGTTTTGGCGGTGACGGTGCATTTAACTCACCAGCAGTTTTGTGCACCTGTAATTTTAAGCTCACCGATATGACTGGGCATATAGCTCAAGGCCGATCCTCGCGAAGAGGTCGATCTGGGTTTCCAGGAAGTCGATGTGCTCTTCCTCATCATGCATGAGTTGCTCGAACAAATCCCGTGTCACGTAGTCCTTGACGGAATGGCAATGGGTCGCGGCTTCGGCGTAGAGCGAGCGCGCCGACACTTCGGCTTGCAGGTCGCTATCGAGCACGGCCTTCACGGTCTTCCCGATATGAAGGGATTCCAGCGTCTGCATGTTGGGAGATCCATCGAGGAAGATGATACGTTCGATCAGCTTGTCTGCATGTTGCATCTCTTCAATCGATTCCTTGCGCCAGGTCCTGGCCAGTACCTTGTAGCCCCAATTGTCGAGCAGGCGGTAATGCAGCCAGTACTGGTTCACCGCGGTGAGCTCGTGTCGCAGCGCTTTGTTGAGGTATTCGATGACTTCTCTATCGCCCTTCATGCTCCGCTCCTTTTAGCGGGCGCCGCTCGGATCGTTTTGTCGAGGCAACCCGGGAAGCTTTACAGGGCCACAACGCTGGGAGTTTACTGTGCTCCGTACTAACGTTTTCGGTTAGCGAGCAGTTTTTAGGGGCACTTTTTGGAGGGCAGTATGTTTCAAAACGCAGCCATTGATGTCGCTATCGGCCTGATACTGATGTATCTCATGCTCAGTCTGCTTTGCACCGTAGTGAACGAGTTTATCGCGACGAAGCTGAAGCTGCGCTCTTCCACGCTGCAGGATGCGCTGCAGAAACTGATCGACGATCCGACACTCCGGACGAATTTCTATGCGCACGGACTGATCGCGCGCGCGACATCATCCAGGCGCGCTGGGAACTTTTTTTAAAATCCTCGATTGCTCCCTCGGCTTGCGCATGATGGCGGGGTCGTGCTGAGAGCTTGCGGTAGCCCATCGCGCGAAGCTCCCGGCTCAGCGTCTGTTTGGCGACCGTGATACGGAACTCCTCGTATATCCATTGCGAAAGATCGATCAGCCGCCAGCGCACTACACCGTGGATCGCCGGGATTGGGCGGCTCTCGATCATCCGCACAATCGCCTGGCGTTGCACATCATTGAGCCTCGAGGGTTGACCTGGCGATTTGCCGTCAAGCAGGCCGGCAGCACCCCGCGCATTGAACCGCATCACCCAGTCCCGGATGATCTGCAGCGTCACGCCGCCAATCCTCGCCGCCTCAGTGCGGGTCGCCCCATCGTAAATGGCCGCCAGCGCCAGAAGCCGCCGAGCCTGCGGGCCATCCTTCGTCTTCCTCGCAAGTGCGCGCAGCTGAGATGCCTTGAAGTCCCCGCGCAACGATACTGGAATAGACATGACGAACCTCCATCGTTCGCCACCAATGAATCAGAGCAAAACTGATTTGGGAATCGTCAACGAGTCACAATTGCTGAGATTTGGTATAACTCACCCAGCTTCTGCACCAGGTCAGTGACATTGGCGTAGCGGCCTCATTCTAAACCAATTTGATCGCAAGGCTTGGAGCCTCTCATGGGGGGCTCCCACGTGATCAGAGCCGTCGCGCTCGGATTGGTTTGCTTGGCTGGACTGGGCGCGATTGCTGCGGCTGCGAAGAAATCGGCGCCGCCGCCCGCGCCTGAGATTGTCATGCCGGTAGTGGCGGGTGACAAAGCCGATCGCCTGCCGCTTGTCGTCAATCAGGACAGGCCGACCGCCGCTGAGAAGATGGATGTCGTCTATGTTCAGCCGAGCGAACAAGGCCAGGCCGATTTGCCGCCACCAGCTCCAAGGCAAGCCGCCATTCCACCGCAGCGCGGCATCATCCCTCGTCATTGGCACGATCCGCATGATCTTAACGCCAAGGCTGCAAGCAATAGAGCCGGCATCAAACAGCAATCGAAGAAGGACGCCGCCGATAAGCCGCCAAACCAGGTGAGTGACGTCAAGCGGTGTCGTTCGGACGGGCTGGATCCACTCCTGAGAAAGCTGAACCTGTCACCACCCTGTGATTCCTGACGTCACTTCAGTGCTCCGGCTCCATTGCGATGAATGATCGCCCTCTGCCTAATTCTTTCCCGCCCAAAATGTCGCGGCTGATTCGCCGTTAATAGTTGGTTTAGTTCCAGGCATGATCATCGGAGACCATAAGGAGTCCGGTCATGCACTTGCACCAGGCGAATACCTTGGAACGGATCGAGCCGGCTGGAATTGACGGCCGTAGCGAAGTCCCGACGCAGCCTGCGGCGCGGGAGCCTTGGGATTTCTCAAGTCCCAATGGAGATGAAATCCTGGCATTGTTGAAGCCGGACGATCGAACGCGCACCCGTTGGCTGGTCGCAGGCGCACTGGTTGCGGGATTTGGATTGGGATGGGCCGGCGGCTTTGGCTGGTACGGTCTTGCAAATATCTCGGCCCTCACTCCAACCGCTCAGACAGAAACGCCTTCGCATCGAATGGCCGAAACAAAGTTGGGCGGGAAGATCGACGGCGCCCGAAAGACGACATCCACGTTTGCTTCGCGAACACCGTCAGGTGCAACCCAGATCGCCGCAGTTGGCGCGAGCGTTTCCGCCAGGCCGCTGGCCGCGGCGTCAGACGGGGCGCAATTATCTGTTGAACAGGCCGATATCATTCCGACCGGCTCGATAGCGCCCAGGGGACCTATGATGCCGGCGGCGGAGACAGGACCGACGACGATCGAGGGTTGGACGGTGCTTGACGTTCGAGGCGGGACGGCGGTGCTCGGAGGGCCCGACGGGGTCCGGATGGCAAAGCGCGGGGACACCGTGCCCGGCATCGGGCGTATCAACTCGATCGTGCATTGGGGCAACCGCTGGATCGTTGCAACAGCCGGTGGATTGATCGCGACGCCGTAAGCGCTGCAAGCGCGGAGCGGCTCAGGATCTGATAAAGATCCGACGCTTGACATCACCGACCCGGCGCGAATTGCGGTGAGCACCAGCAGTTTTGAGCACTGTCACCGGATGATCACTCACTTCCTAGCGCCGCACTGCTTACAGTGTATCTCGCCCAAGTTGTTTAACTGCCCATTTTTCAATCTCTCTTCGGTGTTTTGTTTTCACTGATTGTTAATCGAGTGCGTCAGGCAAGCCGATCGGACCAGCCACCGGTTTGCCCGTCGCCTTGCGACAAATTAACGCGACGGGAAAAATTCCGCTTCGCCAAAACCCCAAATCAGTCGCCTATCTCCGGCCATCCCGTTCCAAGGAGAGGGGCGGTCGCGCGTCGTCACGAACGCGGGATGGGATGTGCTGGACGCGAGAGCGTCGGCGCGAAGTGCGGTCGCAGGGCGGGTTGAACCTCGTGAGCGATTGGCAGGCGTGCAGGACGAACGGCGTTTGAGCGTACGGCAAAACCATGTGGACCCGACACCCGTTGCTGGTGCCAGGCCGGCGGTGGCAACTCAAACCCGACCGGGATTGAGAAGCCGCAAAATCCGCCGGCGACGGTGACAACACGAATTCGTCGCCGGGGAGAGCGTGGCATAAGCCGTAAAGCCATCACGCAGGGGATGCCGGATGCCTCCGCTTCATCTGTATGCTCGTGTGCGCATTTCCTTGTGCATCTTGCACACGAGACCGCGGGTGCAGCGCGCACCCGGCATTCCCTGCGCCCTCTTATTTTCGAGGGTGAACCCTGTGAAAACTCGGGCGCATCGCGCCGCGAGACTGTGAAGGCATGTCCTATATGAAGCACGATACGGGTGGGGGAACGGGCCGCCGGTCACTGGCTGGGGAACTAGGATTCGAACCTAGACAAACAGAGTCAGAGTCTGTTGTGCTACCGTTACACCATTCCCCAATAATTGCTCAACGACATCAACATGTTAGTGGGCCGTTGGGGCAATGCTCGCGGCCGGATTCGCTTGATCCGGCGCGTCTGGCGCCCTTCTACCCGCTACCTGCTCCCCTTGGCAAGCGCGCGCCGATGGGCTTGATGCACGGGGGCCGCGGCAAATCCGCGGCCCCAGGGCGGTGCCATCAGCGCCGCGGTCGGGGCGGGTGGCGCATGAGCCTTTCTTTCGAAGAACTGGATTTTCGCCCGACGCCGATGGGGCTGCTCACTTTGAGGCGGCGGCGGCCACCCATGTCTGACGTGGACATCTACGAGATCAAACTCGGCGACGAGTTCTTGATGTCGAGCCAGTTCACCGCGGCCGAAATCGAACTGGCGCGGCTCGGATTGGCGGCGCTCGGTAGCAAGCATCTCGACGTCGTGGTCGGCGGCCTCGGGCTCGGCTACACCGCGCGCGCCGTGCTCGACAACGCCGAGGTGCGATCGTTGATCGTGGTCGACGCGCTGGCGGAAGTCATCGAATGGCACGCCCAGGGATTGCTGCCGCTCGGCAAGGAGCTGACCGGCGATCCGCGCTGCCGTCTGGTCCATGGCGACTTCTTCGCGCTGTCGGATTCTGCCGCAGGTTTTGATTCCGCAGCACCTGCGCGCCGCTTCGATGCGGTGCTGGTCGACATCGATCATTCGCCGCGCAACCTGCTGCATCCGCGCCACGCCGCGCTGTACGGGCCGGAGGGCCTGGCGCGGCTCGCCGCCCATCTGCATCCGGGCGGCGTGTTCGCGCTGTGGTCGAACGATCCGCCGGACGAAGCGTTCGAGCGCGATCTCGCCGCCGCGTTTGCGACTTCGACGACCCATGTCGTGACCTTCAACAATTTGCGCGGGGATCCCGAGGCCAGCAACACGGTCTACGTGGCGATGAAGGCCGATTAGTCTGCCGAGAGGGCCATCATCGAGGCTAGGCCTTCACCGGCCGATTGGCATGACTGGCCTGCGGCACGCCGCGGTTGAGCGACATGTGGGAATGCATGCAAAGCCAGCCATCGGCATTTTTGGAAAACACCAGAGTGGCCCGGCCGGGGCGCGGAAACGGGGTGCCGTCGGGATGATAGCCGGTGCTGGTCCACGCCGCGATCACGGTCGCCATCATGCGATCGGGCGACGCCAGAACCGAGGTCTGCTCGAGCACGAAACGGAAGTCGGTCGTCTTCGGCCAGACATTGTCCCATTGCGTCGCGACCCATCTGTCCACGCCGGAGATGACGTCGTTGTGGGTGCCGAAGGCCAGCACGTCCGGATGAAACAGCGGCCGCGCCGAGGCGTAGTCGACCTCACGGACATAGCCCGCAAAGGTATCCAGCCATTGGCGGAAGAATTGCGTGATCTCCGTATTCGCAGTCGGCAAAGGATCCATCGCCTGCTCCATATTCGGCCACCGAATGGCGGCAACCTTATTGCCGCGAACCGGAGTGGATGCCAAGCGTCACTAACCCATCTCGGCCTGCAGCAACAATAACAAGCAATTGCCCAGCCGCACTTCCATTTCCTCATCGTGCAGCGACAGCGGCCCGGGATCGTTGAGGATGGCGTTGACGAGCGTCCCCAGCACCACCTGAAAGCCGAACGCGATGCCACGGGTCTTGGCGGCGGTGCGGCCCTTGCCCATCGCCGGAAGCAGGAGAGGGGTGGCGCGCGCGGTGGTGGCGCGTGCAAGCGCCTTGAAGCTGGTCCATTGGTCCGGCCGTGTGTCGTCGTGCTGGAGCGCGGCGCGCAGCACGCCTTCATGGGCGCGGATCCAGCCGGTGACCCCGCTCACCAGCAACCGGCAGCGGTTGGCGAGATCGAGCTCTTTCAGCAGCGCCGCGGCGGGCAGTTCCGACAGCCGGTGCGCGCCGTCGCGTGCCGCCAGCTCCATCAGCGCGTTGAAGTACGCTTCCTTGCTGTCGAACCGGCTGTAGAACGCGCCAACGGTGGCACCGACATTGCTGCACAGCGCTTCGATCGACAATTCGCCAAGGCTGCGCGTCCGCAGCAGCTCGGCGCCGGCCTGCAGCAGCGCCAGCGTGGTTTCGCGGCTGCGTTTCTGCCGCGACGGCGTGACGCCGGGCAGGTCGAATTGTTGGCGTGGCGGCTGCATCCGGGCTTGCGTCTCCCAATAATCCTAATCATAATTCGGATTATCATTTCGGGCAATGCCGGAAATCGAAACGCGAACCGAGCGGATCAACCGCGGTCGCGGCCAAACAGGGAGGCAAGCATGAGCGCGGGCGAGAGCACGCCATTCGGCGGCATCATCGACAAGACCATTGCCGGTTCAAAACCCTGGTGGCCGCAGGCGAAAAAGCCGCCGCAAGGCGCGCCAAACATCCTCGTCGTGCTGTTCGACGACGTCGGGTTTTCGGATTTCGGTTGTTATGGCTCGGCGATCAAAACGCCGACCATCGACAGACTGGCCGCCGAGGGCCTGCGCTACAGCGGATTCCACACCACCGCGATGTGCTCGACCACGCGCGCGGCACTGCTCACCGGGCGCAACCATCATTCGGTCGGCGTCGGCTGCCTCGCCAATTTCGACTCGGGCTATCCCGGCTATCGCGGCAAGATCGCGCGCGAGGCGGGGACGCTGGCGGAAATGCTGCGGCCGCACGGCTACCGCAACTACATGGTCGGCAAATGGCATGTCACGCCGTTGACCGAAAGCGGTGCTACCGGGCCGTTCGACGGCTGGCCGCTCGGCCGCGGGTTTGATCGCTTCTACGGTTTCCTCGACGCCGAAACCGACCAATACGCGCCGGAACTGGTTTCCGACAACACCCATATCGATCCGCCCGGCAACTACGCCAGCGGCTATCACCTGACGGCCGATCTGGTCGATCAGTCGATCCGCTTCATCGCCGATCACACCGCCGACCGGCCTGACATCCCATGGCTGACTTGGGTCGCGCTCGGCGCCTGTCACGCGCCGCATCAGGCGCCCGCCGATATCATCAAGCACTATGACGAAATGTTCGCGCATGGCTGGGACGTCGAGCGCGAAGCGCGCATGGCGCGGCAGAAGGCGATGGGCATCGTGCCGCCTGACACCGAGATGCCGCCGCGCAACGACGGCGTGAAGGCGTGGGACGAGCACTCTGGCGACGAGAAGCGCGTGTTCACGCGGCTGCAGGCGGCGTTCGCCGGCATGCTCGACCACGCCGACCGCCATCTGGCGCGGCTGGTCGCGTTCCTCGAGGGGGCCGGCATCCGCGACAACACGCTGATCCTGGTGCTGTCGGACAATGGCGCCAGCCAGGAAGGCGGTCCGCTCGGCTTCGTCAACGCGATGGGGCCGTATAATTTCCGTCCCGAACCGATGGCGGAAAAGCTGCGGCGGATCGACGATATCGGCGGCCCGGATTCGCACACCAATTTTCCGCACGGCTGGGCGATGGCGTCGAACACGCCGCTGCGCCGCTACAAGCAGAACACCCATGGCGGCGGCATCCGCGATCCCTTCGTGATGTCATGGCCGAAACGGATCGCAGCCAAGGGCGAGCTGCGCCACCAGTTCGTCCATGCCAGCGATTTGACGCCGACCTTGCTCGAATTGATCGGTGTCGGCGCGCCCGGCGAGATCGCGGGCATTGCCCAGATGCCGATCGAGGGCGAGAGCTTCGCGCGCTCGATCACGGATCCCGCCGCGCCGTCAAAAAGCTCGCCGCAATATTTCGAAATGTTCGGCCATCGCGGGATCTGGCAGACCGGCTGGAAGGCGGTTGCCTTCCACCCCTCGGGAACGCCGTTCGAGAACGACAAATGGGAGCTGTTTCATCTCGACCAGGATTTTTCCGAGGTCGACGATCTCGCGGAAAAGGAGCCCGAACGCCTGGCGGCGATGATAAAACTGTGGTGGCGCGAGGCCGAAAAACACAATGTGCTGCCGCTCGACGACCGTTTCGGCCCGCGCTTTGCGGAAAACGCCACGCGATTCCACGGCGCGCGCAACAAGTTCACCTTTCACGCCGGCATGGGGCACGTGCCGACCGACGTCGCGCCGGACGTGCGCAGCCGCAGTTACACCATCGAAGCCCATGTCGAGATCGACGCCGAGATCGGTGACGGCAATCCGGAGGGTGTGCTGATCGCGCATGGCGATGCGACCTCGGGCTACAGCCTCTACATCAAGGAGGGTATGTTGGTGCACGATCTCAATATCGGCGGTGGCCATGAGATCGTGACATCAAACCGCAAGATTCCGGCCGGCGCGCGCCGGCTTGGCGTGCATGTCGAGCGGCTGGTGCGGCAGGAGCCGCCGGCCAAGGGTTCGCGCACCGGGATCAGCGAGTATACGCTGTTGATCGACGGCGAGCCCGCCGGCTCGCTGCAGACCCAGCTTGGATTCCACACCCTGATTTCATGGTCCGGCCTCGACATCGGCCGCGACCGTTCCAGCCCGGTATCGCATTACGAAGCGCCGTTCGAATTCACCGGGCGTTTGCTGCGGGTGACCGTCGACATGCATGACGACCAGAAGCTCGACGGCGAGGGCGTTGGGAATGCGGAGATGGCGCGGCAGTAGCACCGTCATTGCGAGGCGCAGCGGAGCCAATCCATCGCGCCAGCGTAAGAGAATGGATTCGGGCTGCGCTGGGGCGCTCCGCAATGACGAGCTTGCGCCTACTTGATCTTGTCGTAAGCCGCGGCAAAATCGGCGAGCGGCAGCGGAATGCTGATGGTTTCCTTGGCCATGTTCTGGAACGACACCTTCAGCTGCTTGCCGGACTTCATCGCCGCCAGCATGTCGGGTGCAATCGGCGTGTTGGTGTAGCAGCCGCGCGCCTCGCAGGTCTGGATCTGCAGGTCGGATGTCTTGCCGTCGTCGACCTGAATCTTGCCGCCCACCGGCAAGTTAATGCCGAGCGGCAATTGAATGACGGCGACCGGCGTGTGGGTGTCGCTGGGCACGCGGATGTTGATCAGTATGATCAACTGTCCGGTCTTGGTCAGGACGGCGCTCTGTTCGATCGCGCATTCCAGCGGCGCGTCGCGGCTGGCGCTGGTGCATCGCGCCACCCAGCCGGGAGCGGCGGGGGCGTTGGCGGGTGCAGCTTCGGCTTGAGGCGCCGGTGCGGCGGGCTGCGCGGCGTGGGGCGGGCTCTTGGCTTTGGCAGCCTGCTGGGCGTGGCCGAGGCCCAGCGATCCGAATGCGACGGCTATGACAATTATAAGTTGGACTGAAATTTTCACTGACCCGGCTCCGAAATGAACACTCTTCGGATGTGCCGGTATGCGTTCAAAGTCAAGTCACTCGGCGGCCTGCTTGACCGAGTTCTGCTCGTGCGGGTGCGTCTCATGATCGGCCTTGTCCGATCGTCCCCAGCTCGCGAAGGCATTGGAGAGCCGGTCGAGATAGAGATAGACCACCGGCGTCGTGAACAGCGTCAGCGCCTGGCTGACGATCAGGCCGCCGACCATCGCGTAGCCGAGCGGCTGGCGGATTTCCGAGCCGGTGCCGGTGCCGAGCATCAGCGGCACGCCGCCGAGCATCGCCGCCATCGTCGTCATCATGATCGGGCGGAAGCGCAGCAAGGCTGCCTTGCGGATCGCATCCTCCGGCTCCAGATGCTCGTCGCGCTCGGCCGAGATCGCGAAGTCGACCATCATGATGCCGTTCTTCTTGACGATGCCGATCAGCAGAATGATGCCGATCAGCGCGATCAGGCTGAAGTCGAAGCCGAACAGCATCAGGATCGCCAGCGCGCCGACGCCGGCCGACGGCAGCGTCGACAGGATCGTGAGCGGGTGGATGTAGCTTTCGTAGAGAATGCCGAGGATCAGATAGACCACGACCAGGGCGGCCAGGATCAGCAGCGGCACGGTGCCGAGCGATTGCTGGAACGCCTGCGCAGTGCCCTGGAAGCTGGAATTGAGCGTGGTCGGCGCGCCGAGTTCGACCATCGCTTTCTGCACCGCGTCGGTCGCCTGGCCGAGCGCGACGCCCTGCGCGAGGTTGAAGCTGATCGTGATCGCCGGGAACTGGCCCTGGTGGCTGATCGACAGCGGCCGCACCGGCACGCTGGTCCAGGTCGCGAAGGTCGACAGCGGCACCTGGTCGCCGGTGGTCGGCGACTTGATGTAGATCTTGTTCAGGGTGTCGAGACTGCCCTGCAGTTCCGGCAGCACCTCGAGGATCACGTGATAGCTGTTGAGCTGCGTGAAATACTGCGTCACCTGGCGCTGGCCGAACGCGTCGTACAGCGTGTCGTCGATCAGCTGCGGCTGGATGCCGTAGCGCGAGGCGGTGTCGCGGTTGATCTTCAGTTCGAGCGTGGTGCCCTTGGTCTGCTGGTCGGTCGCGACGTCGCGCAGTTCCGGCAGCGTCTGCCATCTTGGTCAGGATCTTGGGCGCCCACTGCGTTCAGCTCGTCGAGATCGGCGTCCTGCAGCGTGAACTCGAACTGGGTTCGCGGTCGGCCGGCCGCCGAGCCGGACGTCCTGCGCCGCCTGCATGTACAGCCGCGCGCCCTCGACCTTGTCGAGCTTCGGACGCAGCCGGGCGATGATCTGCTGCGCGGTCGCCTTGCGCTCGTTGCGCGGCTTCAGCGTGATGAACAGTTGCCGTTGTTGCCGGCCCGGCCGCTGCCGCCGATCGCCATCGCGACCGCTGGCGACATCGGGATCGGCCTGCACGATCTTGCCGAGCTCTTCCTGGTGCCGCTTCATGTCGGCGAAGGAGATGTCCTGCGCGGCTTCCGAGGTCGCGGTGATCAGGCCGGTGTCCTGCTGCGGGAAGAAGCCCTTGGGAATGATGACGAACAGATAGACCGACAGTCCCAACGTGGCGAAGAAGATCATCAGCGTGGTGAACTTCCAGCGCATCGCAACGGTCGAGACCGCGCTCGTAGCCGCGCAGCATCGCGTCGAAGGCGCGCTCGCTCCATTGATAGAAGCGGCCGTGCTTGGTTTCGTGATGCGGCCCGCAGGAAGCGCGAGGCCATCATCGGCGTCAGCGTCAGCGACACGACCATCGAAACGAAGATCGTCATCGCCAGCGTCACCGCGAATTCGCGGAACAGGCGCCCGATGATGCCGCCCATCAGCAGCAGCGGAATCAGCACCGCGACCAGCGAAACGCTGATCGACACGATGGTGAAGCCGATTTCGCTGGCGCCCTTGAAGGCGGCGGCCATCGGCTTTTCGCCTTCCTCGATATAGCGGGTGATGTTTTCCAGCATCACGATGGCGTCGTCGACCACGAAGCCGACCGCGATCGTCAGCGCCATCAGCGACAGATTGTCGAGCGTGTAGCCGAATACCCACATCAGCGCGCAGGCGCCGAGCAGCGCCAGCGGCACCGTGACGGTCGGAATCACGGTCGCCCAGAAGCTGCGCAGGAAGACGAAGATCACCATCACCACCAGCGCGATGGTCAGCAGCAGCGTGAACTGCACGTCCTCGACCGCGGCGCGGATGGTCTGGGTGCGGTCGCTGATGAGCTCGATCTTGATCGCCGGCGGAATCGCGGCGACCAGCCGCGGCAGCGTCGCCTTGATCTTGTCGACGGTGTCGATGACGTTGGCGCCGGGCTGCTTGAAGACCACCAGGAACACGCCGCGCTTGCCGTTGGCCCAGGCCGCCTGCTTGGCGTCTTCCGGACCGGTGACGGCCTGGCCGATGTCGCGGATCCGCAGCGGGCCGCCGTTGCGATAGGCGATGATGACGTCGTTCCAGTCCTTGGAATCCAGCAGCTGGTCGTTGGCGTAGATGGTGTAGGCGCGGGTGTCGCCGTCGATGTTGCCCTTCGGGCTGTCGACGGTGGTGATCGCGATCTGGCTGCGCACGTCTTCCAGCGACAGGCCCTTGGCGACCAGCTTGGCCGGATCGATCTGGATGCGGATCGCCGGCTTCTGCTGGCCGCCGATGATGACCTGGGCGACGCCGGAAATCTGGCTGATCTGCTGCGCGAGCTGGGCGTCGACCGCGTCGCTGACGGTGGTCAGCGGCAGCGTGTCCGAGGTCGCCGACAGCAGCAGGATCGGCGAGTCGGCCGGGTTGACCTTGCGATAGGTCGGCGGCGAGGGCAGGTTTTTCGGCAACTGGCCGCCGGCGGCGTTGATCGCGGCCTGCACGTCGTTGGCGGCGGCGTCGATGGTGCGGTTGAGGTCGAACTGGATCGTGACCGCGGCGGTGCCGAGATAACTCGTCGACGTCATCTGCGCGACGCCGGGAATCTGCGCGAACTGACGCTCCAGCGGCTGCGCCACCGACGAGGCCATGGTCTCCGGGCTGCCGCCGGGCAGGGAGGCCGCGACCTGGATGGTCGGGAAGTCGACCTGCGGCAGCGGCGCGACCGGCAGCAGCGGATAGGCGACGAGGCCGACGAACAGAATGCCGGCCATCATCAGCGAGGTGCCGATCGGGTAGCGAATAAAGGGCGCGGAAATCCCGTCGCTCATTCCTGCTTGACCTTGGCTGCTTGGGTCGGATCCGAACTGGCGACCGCCGTCGTGACCAGCGTGCCCGGCTGAAACCTTGTATTGACCCGCCGTAATCACCTGCTCACCCGGCGATAGTCCCTCATCGATCACCGAACGGCCGTCGATCGACCGTGTCACCTTGATCTTGCGCAGTTCGGCCTTGTTCTCCTGATTGACCGTGAACGCATAGAGCCCGTCGGTGCCGTGCTGAACGGCATCGTCGGGCACCACGGTGGCGTCCTTCAGCGTCGTCGACCAGGAGCCGGGTCGACACCGACTGGCCCGGCCACAGCGCATGGTCCTTGTTGTCGAACACCGCCTTGAGCCGAATAGTCCCGCTCGACGTGTCGACCTGGTTGTTGATCAGCGCCAGCGTCCCTGTGCGACAGCACCCGCTTGCCGTCGGTCGAGAGCGCGATGGTCTTCGGCGGAGCCACCGCGAGCGCCGCCTTGATATCGGGCAGCTGATCCTCGGGCGCGGTGAAGATCACGGCGATCGGCTCGATCTGGGCGATGGTCACGATGCCGGTCTGGGTCGCGGCATTGACGATATTGCCGACGTCGACCTGGCGCAGGCCGGCGACGCCGGAGATCGGCGCCTTGACGGTGGCGTAATCGAGCTGGGTCTGGGCGTTGTCGATCGCCGCCGTCATCGGCCGCGATCTGCGCGGTCAGCTGCGCCACGGTGGAGCGCTGCGTGTCGGTCTGCTGCTTGGTCGCGAATTCGCCGAGCTTGGTGTAGCGCTGCAGGTCGAGATTGGCGTTGGCCAGATTGGCTTCGTCCTGCGCTTTCTTGGCCTTGGCCTGGTCGAGCGCGGCCTGGAACGGCCGGGGATCGATCTCGACCAGGATGTCGCCTTGCTTGACGAACTGGCCTTCCTTGAACGCGATCTTGTTGATCTGGCCGTCGACCCGGGTGCGGACCACGACGGTGTTGAAGCCCTGCACGGTGCCGAGGCCGGTCAGGTAGACCGGAAAGTCGGCCTTATCGACCGGGGCGATCTTGACCTGGACGGCGGGGGGCGCGCGTTTTTGGGCATCAGCCTGCGCGGCGCGGTCGGCGCCGTGCAGGCGTTGCCAGCCGTAATAGCCCGCCGCGCCGACGGCCGCGATCAGCAAAACCCAACCAATTGTTCGTGACTTCGACATGCGGGCTCATGGGTTCGGAAAACAAGTTATGGGTGTTCAAATCAGTTCCCAAGGTTCATAGATATAATATGCGTGCACTTAATGTGTACACACACTATAGCTTGAAAAATCCTAAACATTTGGAAAGCTTTGGGACGTCACGGCCCGGGAAAACTACCTAAAGACAACCCGACAAAACTACCAGGCAAACCAGCCCGAATAACGACCCGGGAAACCGGCAGGGCACCGAAGAAAAGCCATTCGATCCATGTCGCTCGATCTGAAACGACGGCTGATTGCGCAACTTGTGGAGAGTTCGCGGCTGCTGCGCAATTACATCGATCATCGCGCCAAGGAACGCGGCACCACGCGCGCGCAGTGGATCGTGTTGTTTCGGCTGCGGCAGCAGGAGGGACTGTCGCAGGTCGATCTCGCCGACGTGCTCGAACTGCAACCGATCTCGCTGGTGCGCCTGCTCGACCGCCTGGTCGAACACGGATTGCTCGAGCGCCGGCCCGATCCCAGGGATCGCCGGGCCAACCGGCTGTTCCTGACCACAACCGGCCGTCAGCTCGTCGACGATCTCGACAGCCTGCGCGACGCGATTGCGACCGATGTGTTGCGCGACGTTCCGGCCGGCGCGCTCCAGACCAGCCTCGATACGCTGGTCGAGGTCAAGGAACGCATCAAGAGCCTCGGCGAATCTCCCGATATTGCCGTCAAGTAACCGGCGCGGCTGACGCGAGGTGATGTGCGCGCATCCCGGCTGCACAATCTCGAATGGGTTGAAACGCGGAACGAGGTCGTCCATATCGCGCGCTACCCAAGTTGATAAGTCGGGAGTGCACGATGGATGAATTGAACGGACGCATGATGGCCTGCCAGATCCTGGTCACGGGCTTGATCGCGCGCGTCGCCAACAACTCGCCCGATCCGTTGCGCTTTCTCACCGACTTTCGCGACGAGATCAAGTCGGTGGTGAAGGGCGTCAATATCGCCGGCATGGATAACACCGATCGCGTGCGGCAAATCGCGCAACAGACGGTCGATGAATTGTTTTCGCTGATGAAGCCGCCGAGTGCCGATTGACGTTTCGCTCAAAATCAGCCGATCCGTGTAATGCCCGATTTTACAGCGTTTCTTGCAACTCTTTAGAACGGTTATTAGAACGCCTACAAAGTAGGTTTAGAACGATTTCAAGCGCGATTTTAGAATCGCTGTGATCTCGACCGATTCAAACTCGCTTTTGCTGTAATCGCATTGACCCGAAATTTCGCCGTCGATAACCACACCCTTGGGACGGTTCGTCGCGCGGCAAAAACTCGCACGAACCAAATTCATTCAGGGGCGTGTAATGAACTTAGCCAAAGCACCGAGGTCGCTGCGTTTCGACGGGGCGATCAACTCGGTCAACCAGATGGTTGAAAATAATTCCGGCAAGACGGTGTCGGCGGTCGCAGGCCTGATGGCGGTGGCGTCGTTCTCCGGCGCCGAAGCCCAGCAATCCAGCCTGCCGCCGGTGACGGTCGATGCCCCGGTCGCTCGCCCGCGCCCCGCTGCCGCAAGACCTTCGCCGGATCAGCTCCGCGCCCGCACCGCGTTGCGCCGTGCCGCGCGCGGCGCGCAGCCCGCGCAAGCCGCTGCCGTGCCGTTTCCCAATGCCGGCGGCCTGCGCGCCGACCGCAACCCCTATGCGGATGCGGCGGCGCCCTACAAGATCGATCATCTCCAGGCGTCGGGCAAATTTCCCGAGCCGATGCTGAACACGCCAAAGACGGTGACGGTGCTCAGCAAGGAAGTTCTGGAAGACAAGAACGCCACGACGCTGAAGCAGGCGATCCTGAGCACCGCCGGCGTGACGCTCGGCACCGGCGAGGGCGGCAACGCCTTCGGCGACCGCTTCTTCATCCGCGGCTTCGATGCGCGCAATGACATCTTCATCGACGGCGTGCGCGACGCCGGCGTCAGCGTCCGCGAAAACTTCTTCACCGAGCAGGTCGAGATCCTGCGCGGGCCGGGCTCGTCCTTCGCCGGCCGCGGCACCACCGGCGGCGCGATCAACATCGTGACCAAGCAGGCGACGTCGGAACAAAGCTTCTACAACATGGACACCACGTTCGGCACCGATCACACCAAGCGCGTGGTGCTCGACGTCAACCAGGTGATCAGCCCGACGCTGGCGGTCCGCGCCGGCGGCCTGTTCCAGGACGCCGGTGTCGCCGGCCGCGATTATATCAAGGACGACCGCGACGGCGGTTTCGTCACCGCAAAATGGACGCCGCTCGACACGGTGAAGCTGACTGCGAACTACATCCACACCAATCTGCACGGCCTGCCGGATTTCGGCGTGCCGTATTACCGGCCAAGCACGTCGAGCACCGCCGGCGGGCCGTTCCCGGATTTCGGCGCCAACCGCAACAATTTCTACGGTTTCGTCAATCGCGACTTCTACAAGGTCAAGCAGGACATCGGCACGATCAACGGCGAGGTCAAGATCACGCCGGATCTGACCTTGAGCAACAAGACCAGGATCCAGCGTTCGGTGCTGGATTACATCGGGACGTTGCCGGAATCACCCGTCCTGGCCAGCCCGCTCTCGGCATCGACCTTGAGCGCCAATCCGCAGAGCCGCTATCAGACCACCGATACGTTCGCCAACCAGACCGAGGCGACCTACAAATTCAACCTTGCAGGCTGGAAGCATACGACGCTGGCGGGTCTGGAAGTCTCGCAGGAACTGGCGAGCATCGACAACTATACCGGCCTGAGTTCGGAAGCGTTGACCGGTGGCCTCGGCGAGCGGATCGGTCACGGGCGTCAGCGTATTTTCTCCGCAATATACGCTCGCAAACGTCGGCGGCGGCGCGACGCTGGCAGGCCTGCCGACCAAGATCGGCGTCGACACCACGAGCGTCTACGTCCTCGACACCGCCAACTACAACGACTTCATCATCCTCAACGGCGGCATCCGCTACGACGACTACAACATCAAGGCGAGCGGGTTCGGCACGGTGAACGACGTGGCCAAGTACCTTTGGCTCGCAGGCCCAGCAATTCGGGATGCCGAACTTCAATCTCGGCGTCGCTGATCAAGCCGCTGCCGATCGCCAGCGTCTATGCCGCCTATGCGACGTCGTCGAATCCGGTCGGCGCCGAGTTCGACGGCACCAGCGCGCAGTACGGCGGCCTGGCGCCCATCGCTCAACGGCAATCCCAACCAGATCTTCGGGCCCGAACAGAACCGGGCCGATCGAAGTCGGCACCAAGTGGGAGCTGTTCGACCGCCATTTGCTGGTGACGGCGGCGCTGTTCCAGACCGAAAAGGACAATGCGCGTGAGTCGCGAAACGTCACCGTCGGCGACCGCGACAGCGGCGTGCCCATTATCCAACCGGTACGGCGGCAGGCAACGGTATCCTGCATCAGCGCGGTGCGCCTATCGCATCCGCGGCATCGATCTCGAGGTCGCGCGGCAAGATCACCGACAAATGGAGCGTGTTCGGCGGCCTCGTCCTGATGAAGTCGGAGGTGACGAAGTCGCTGGTGCCGCCGGCGAACACCGATCCTGTTCACGACCAATGTCGGGCTGCCGCTCGCCAACATCGCGCATCAGTCGTTCAGCCTGCTGACGCAAGTACCAGCTCAACGACAGTCTGGGAACTCGGCGGCCAGGCGGTCTATCGCTCGAAGATCTACGGCGGCACCTTCCTCGCCGCCAACCAGGGCACGCCGCTGCCGAGCTACTGGCGCTTCGACGCCTTCGCCGAAGCCAAGATCAACAAGAACTGGACCGTCGAAGCTGTTCGTCAACAACATCTTCAACAAGCTCTATTACGACGCGCTGTATCAGAGCGCCGCGCCGTTCGTGCTGGAAGCGCCCGGCCGCACGGCGTCGCTGGTGATCTCGGCGAGGTTCTGAGCGTGACGCGATGCTGATCTGCGTCCCGGATGTGCTGAGCAAGGACGACGTGGCGGATTTCCGCCGCATCATGGACGGCTGCGCGTGGGAGGACGGCCGCTCGACCGCCGGCGCGCAGTCGGCGCTGGTCAAGCGCAACGAGCAATTGCCGCCGGACAGCGAGGTCGCGCGCAAGCTCGGCCATCGCATCATCTCGGCGCTGACGGCCAATCCGCTGTTCATCTCGGCGGCGATCCCGCTGCAGATCTTTCCGCCGCTGTTCAACCGCTATGCCGCCGCGGACGGCCACCATTTCGGCATCCATGTCGACAATGCGGTGCGCGGCGACCATCTGACCGGGCTTGCGCATCCGCACCGATCTGTCGGTCACGCTGTTTCTGTCGGAGCCGGACGAATATGACGGCGGCGAACTGGTGGTCGAGGACCACTACGGCTCGCACGAGGTCAAGCTGCCGGCCGGCGATCTCGTGCTTTATCCTGCGTCCAGTCTGCATCATGGTGACGCCGGTCACGCGCGGCATGCGCGTCTGCGTCTTTTTTCTGGCTGCAGAGCATGATACGGGATGCCCATGCGCGCAGCCTGATCTTCGATCTCGACACCGCGATCCAGGCCCTGGTGGAGCGGCTCGGGCGAGATGACCCTGAAACGGTCAAATTGACCGGCATCTATCACAACCTGATCCGCTACTGGGCCGAAGTATGAATACGTCTGCGTTTCGACGACGTTGCCATTGATCGCCGCGCTGGCGATGCTGTCGCTGGCGGCGCCGTCGCTGGCGCAGCAGAAGCGGCGCCTGTGGCGCGACCGCGGCGCCGTCGTCTCCCGCAGTGCCGCAATCCGCGCCGGCTCCGGCGCAGGCGATCGCGCGCCGCCCAGGCGCTCCGGCGCCATCGGCGGCCGTGCCGCCCGCTGCCGCATCGCCGATCAACTCCCGCGCCGCTGACCGCGGCGCCCGCCGACGGCGAAGGCAAGCCGCCGAAATCGACCGCCGTCGCGCTGCGCGAGCTGTCGCCGTGGTCGATGTTCATGTCGGCCGACATCCTCGTCAAGGCGGTGATGATCGGTCTCGCCTTCGCCTCGCTGGTGACCTGGACGATCTTCATCGCCAAGATGATCGAGCTGTCGCGTCGCGCAGCGGCAAGCTGCGCGCGGCGCTCGACCAAGATCGGCGACGCGCGATCGCTGGCGGAGGCGCAGTTCGCGCTGGGCGCAAAGGGCAACGTGCTGTCGTCGCTGCTGGCGGCCGCGATGCGCGAGGCGCGGCTGTCGGCCGGCATCTCCAGCGACAGCGGCATCAAGGAGCGCGCGGCCTCGAGCTTCGCCGAGATCGTGCGCGCCGAAGCGCGCCGGATCCGGCTCGGCATGGGCCTGCTCGCCACCATCGGCGCGACCTCGCCGTTCGTCGGCCTGTTCGGCACGGTGTGGGGCATCATGAACAGCTTCATCGGCATCTCGAAGTCGCAGACCACCAATCTCGCGGTGGTCGCGCCCGGCATCGCCGAAGCGCTGCTCGCGACCGCGATCGGCCTGGTCGCGGCGATCCCGGCCGTCATCATCTACAATCATTTCGCGCGCGTCACCGAAGGCTATCTCGAACTGGTCAGCCGGGCGCTCGGGCGCCGCCGGGCGGCTGCTGTCGCGCGATCTCGATCGCACCCATGGCGGCGCGCATCTCGCGCGCGGCGGAGTAGGCGATGGCCGTCTCGCTCGCGAAGCGACCTCGACGACGACGACGATTTCGACGAAACGCACGAGATCAACGTCACGCCGTTCATCGACGTCATCCTGGTGCTGCTGATCATCTTCATGGTGGCGGCGCCGCTCTCGACCGTCGATCTGCCGATCGATCTGCCGTCCTCGACGGCGACGCCGCAGAAGAAGCCGGACAAGCCGACCTATGTCACGATCAAGGCCGATCTCGCGGTCGCGATCGGCGAAAATCCGGTCAAGCGGGTCGATCTGGTGCGCTCGCTCGACGCGCATGGCCGACGCCAGCAAGGACCGTCGCATCTTCCTGCGCGCCGACCGCGCCGTGCCCTACGGCGAGCTGATGGACGTGCTCGAAATCCTGCGCGCCGGTGGCTATCTCGAAGGTCAAGCTGGTGGCGCTGGAGGGTGTGCCCGATAGCGGCGCCGTGCCACCGGTCGCCACCGACAGTCCAAAACCCTGAGCCGCAACGGCGTCGAGATGTCCGACTTCGAGATCGAACAAAAGCCATCGCGGCGGCTGTGGATTCTGGCAGCGGCGGGCGCGCTTGCGCTTCATCTCGGATTCGGGGCGCTGGCGATCGCGCATCTGCAGACCGGGGACGACGAGGATTCGCTCGGCGCGCCGGCGATCGAGGTCGGACTCGAATTGACCTCGCCGCGTGCCGACCCGATCGACTTGCCGCCGGGTCCGGATGCCGACGCGTCCATTGCGTCACCGGCGCTCGCCGAGCAGAAGGCGGAGGTCAAGGAAACCGATCTGCCAAAGGACACGCCGACCGAAGCCGAGGATCCGGACCGGGTGGTGACGCAGAACGAATCGCAAGAAGCCCACGGAAGACGATCCGAAGATCGCGGCGGTGCAGACCCAGGCGTCGACGGAATCGGCGGCGCAGGAAGCAACGGCGACGCCCAAGCTGGACGGCCGTCTCGATGACACGTCAAAAGCACCGAAACAGGGAATTGGAAACAGCACTCAGCTCGCAAAGGTGAGCTGGGAAAAGAAGCTGATGGCCCACTTCAAGAAGCACCTGATCTATCCGGAGGCGGTGAAGGCCAGAGATGCCAAGGTCCGGGTCGTCCTGGATGTCGAGTTTGACCGTCTCGGCCACGTCGTTTCGGCAAGCATTGCCGAAGGGTCCGGCAAACGGGCGTTCGACGAAGCCGCGCTCAAGATGGTTCAGCGATCCGATCCCGTACCCGCACCGCCGCCGCTGGTCGCAGACCTCGGATTGAAACGCTTCGTGCCGGTCGCGTTCAACCCGGAAGGGAAGTAGAGAGGCGTTTACTCACGCCAACTTGCGCGGCGCCGCCGTTTTGACATCGCCGGTGTTGGGTGTCCCGGTCGGCTCCATCAGCAACAAATGCACCTCGTCTTTCGCGACCGGGCGATGCTCGACGCCCTTCGGCACGATGTACATCTGCCCCGGTCCAAGCGTCACGGTTCGATCCCGAAGCTGGATGTCCAGCGTGCCCTTCAGGACCAGGAAAAAATCGTCGGTGTCGTCATGCTTGTGCCAGACGAATTCGCCTTGCACCTTGACCACCATGACATCGCAATCATTGAACTGCGCGACGGTGCGAGGCGACCAGTGTTCGGAAAACGAAGACAGCTTTTCCGACAAATCGATCCGGTCGTTCATGGGTTTCTTCAGCTAGGGGCCGGGACTAATGGCTAGCCCAAACGGAGTGGTCCCGACCGCGACGCTAGCCACGACTTTATTGGTGGCCGTATCGATCACCGAGACATTGTTGGCGCCCGAGCCCGAATTCGTCACGTACACCCGTGTCCCATCGGGGGTAATGGCTATCCCCTCGGGATTAATCCCCACATTGATTGTGGCCGGCACGGAATTGGCAGCGATGTCGATCACCGAGACATTGCCGGAGCCATGGTTCGTCACATAGGCGTATTTCCCATCCGGCGTAACGGCTACCGCAACGGGATCAATCCCCACATTGATCGTGGCTGATACGGTATTGGTGGCGGTGTCGATGACAGCGACTGTATTTGAGCCGCCATTCGTCAAATAGGCATTTTTTCCGTTCGGCGTGATGGCGATACCCCGGCCGGTGGTAACCGACGAGCCTTTGCCGACCTGAATGGTCGTCTCGACCTGATTGGTGGCGGTATTGATCACCGTCACACCGTCAAAACTCGTCACATAGAGGAATTTCCCATCGGGCGTAATCGCGATGTCGATGGAGAGGTCCATCGGGACGGTGCCGGTCACCCTGTTGGTGGCAGTGTCGAACACCCTGACCACGTGGTCGTTGCCGGAGCTGGTGACATAGGCGTGTTTGCCGTCAGGCGTAATTGCCAATCCGCCAATGAAGAAGTCCGTGGCCTGGACCGTGGCCGTCACGATGTTGGTCCCGGTGTCGAGGATCGCGACGAAGCCCAGATTTTGGCCTCGTATCGTTATGTAGGCGCGCGCCCCGTCAGGGGCGATGGCGACCGCAAGAGGGGCACCCTCCACCGAGGGAGTGGCGACGACCGCATTGGCGGCGGTGTCGATCACTGAGACCGAGCGCGAACCATTATTCGTCACATAGGCGAAGGGCGCCATGGATGCACCTCATGTGTTTCGTCAGTGGAAGCCCGATCATCGAAATCGATATTGGAAATATATGCCGGCGATCGCTCGCCGGCATTCTCGTCAGACGATAATCGTTAGCTCAGCTCTTCTTCACCAGCGAGCAGACGCTCTTCTCCAGCGGGATAAAAGCTTCGTCCGCGGGAATGGTGGCGACCAGCTTGTAATAATCCCACGGATATTTCGATTCCGACGGCTTCTTCACCTCGAACAGATAGGCCGGGTGGATCTTGCGGCCGTCGGCGCGGATCGAGCCTTTGCCGAACAGGGGATCGTCGGTCGGCATTTCCTTCATCTTGGCGACCACGGCGCGGCCGTCATGCGGATTGCCGCCGAGCGCTTCCAGCGCCTTGAAGTAATGGATCAGCGACGAATAGACGCCGGCCTGGACCATGGTCGGCGGGTTCTTCTTGAAGCGCTCGTTGAAGCGCTTGGTGAAGGCGCGGGTCTGGTCGTTCATGTCCCAGTAGAACGTCTCGGTGAAGTTCAGGCCCTGCGCGACCTTGAGCCCGAGCGCATTGACGTCGGTGATGAACAGCAGCATGCCCGCGAGCTTCTGGCCGCCGGAGACGATGCCGAACTCGGCCGCCTGCTTGATCGCGTTGGTGGTGTCGCCGCCGGCGTTGGCCAGGCCGATGATTTTTGCCTTCGAGCTTTGCGCCTGCAGCAGGAACGAGGAGAAGTCGGCATTGTTGAGCGGATGCTTGACGCCGCCGAGCACCTTGCCGCCGTTGGCGGTGACGACCGCTGCGGTGTCGCGCTCCAGCGCCTGGCCGAACGCGTAGTCGGCGGTCAGGAAGAACCAGCTGTCGCCGCCGGATTTGACCAGCGCCTTGCCGGTGCCGTTGGCGAGCATCCAGGTGTCGTAGACCCAGTGGATCGTGTTCGGCGAGCATTGCGCGCCGGTGAGGTCGGACGACGCCGAACCGGAGTTCAGGTTGACGACGTTCTTCTCCTTGGCGAGGTTGGCGATCGCAAGCCCAACGCCGGAACTGGCGAGGTCGACGAACACGTCGACCTTCTCGACGTCGATCCACTGCTTGCCGATGTTGACGCCGACGTCGGGCTTGTTCTGGTGATCGGCCGAGATCAGGTCGATCTTCCAGCCCTTGGCCAGAAGTCCGGAATCCTCGATCGCCATTTGCGCGGCGACGGTCGAGCCGGGACCGCCGATGTCGGCATAGAGACCGGACTGGTCGCCGAGGCTTCCGACCTTGACGACCTTGTCGAGCGTTTGCGCCCAGGCGCCGCCAGCAAACAACGCGCCGCCGGCAAATACCAGGCTCGTGGTCATCGCCAAAGCTGCAATAGATCGCTTCATTTCCCCTCCAAGGATTTTGAATTTTTGGATAAATTGAAGCGATCATTATGCCCGGCATTCGGCCCGCCGCCTAGCCGTGGCGGCACCTCGTCCGAAGGTCGCATATTCCATCTTGCGGCGAATTTTTCGCGCGTCCGCGCCTCGCGCAGGTGCCGCGAAATCGGGCTGTCACGACATGCAACTGAATGAAGCGGAATCGGGTCTGCTAGCGCCAGTAATAGCGGATGCCGACATAGACCACGACAAGGCAGGTGAAGATCAGCGCCACCGGAAGCCGCGGCTTTGCATGTCGGCCCGGTTGCGCCGGACTTCGGCTGGCGGCGGCCGCCGGAAGGCGGTGACGTTGCCGGTGTCGGTCACGGGCTCGCTGGCGCGAGCGGGGACCTCGGGCGGCGTCCCGGCGCCGCCCATCTCGGCATAATAGCTCTTGTACATGAGCTGGATGGTGGCCTCGGAGGCGTCGGCGTCCGTCATCTTGCTCGAGCAGCTGCCTGTAGGCGACCAGGAAAGTTCTGCGCCTCGGCGGGCAGCGCGGAGGCGCCGTTGAGCTTGGCCATCATCTTCCAGGTCGCAAAATCCGCCCGCGCGCGGGTGTCGGCGCGTCGTGCGATCAACATGTCGGCAGCTTTGATTACCATGGCCTCTAGCCGATTTCTTGCCCGTCGCCGTTCTTCCTGATCCAGACTTAGGCGTTGCCGGTGACGAAGAGAAGCAGCGCGGATCACATAGCCGGTCAGATGTCCGCAGTATCGCCGAAATAACATCAAGATTTAGACCGAACTGCGCCCCCAGCAGCGGCAGCAGGATCAAAAGGCCAATCAGGATCAGCATGCCGTAGGGTTCCAGCCGGGACAGCGGGTAGGCCAGCACCTTCGGCAGCAAGCCCGACCGCGACCCGGCCGCCGTCCAGCGGCGGGATCGGCAGCATGTTGAAGACGGCCAGCACGACATTGATGACAAGCGCGTTTTTTAGGTTGTCGGCGATCCATTGTGCAGCGTTTGCGGGTACCAAGGGCAGGGCGTGGAAGGCGAACGCCGCCGCCAGCGCCAGCACGATGTTGGTGACGGGGCCGGCCAGCGCCACCCAGACCATGTCGAGCCGGGGATGGTTCAAAGTTGCGAAAGTTCACCGGCACCGGCTTGGCGTAGCCGAACAGGAACGGCGAATGCGACAGCAGCAGTATCGCCGGGCAATATCAGGGTGCCGAACGGGTCGATATGCCGCAGCGGATTGAAGCTGACGCGGCCGAGCTGAAAGGCGGTGTTGTCGCCGAGCCGGTGCGCGACAAAGCCGTGCGCGGCCTCGTGGAAGGTGATGGCGATGATGAGCGGCAGCACCCAGACGGAGAGGTCGTACAGAGAGATGTTCAATCGATGTGCCCCGGTTGGCGTGCTGATGTGTTCAGGCTAACATGGATTCCCATCGCGTCGTCCCTGCGAAAGCAGGGACCCATAACCACAGGTCGTAGTCGTTACAGGAAGCGTCTGCTACATTGCCTGATTGATAGATCACGCGGTATGGGTCCCGGCTCAAGGGCGGGACGACGGGATTACTGGGGAACCGTCCCCTGATATTGCGGCAGGCCGTCGTCGAGCCGCACCCAGTCCATCTTCTCCGACACCCAGATGTGCTCGGTCGGCGCAAAGGCATTGCGATCGTCGAAGACGGCAAGCGCGATGCCGACCGCCGTGCCGTTGGTGCGGCGGGAAAACAACCGGGTGCCGCAGGTCTTGCAGAACACCCGGTCAATCGCCTCCGAGGACGGATAGTGCGCGGTTTCGCCCTCGACCGTCAGCGCGCGGGGCTCGAACATCGCGCGGGCGTAGAATGGCGAGCCCATCGCTTTCTGGCAGGTGCGGCAATGGCAGATGCGGACGTTGAGCGGTTCGCCCTCGGCCTTGAACCGGACCGCCCCGCACAAACATCCGCCTTCTCTGGTCATCACATGGCTCTCAGTAGGTCGCCCGGCCACCGGAAATATCGAACACCGCGCCGGTCGAGAAGGCGCAGTCCTCCGAGGCCAGCCACGCCACCATCGCCGCGAGCTCTTCGACCAGCACGAAACGGCCTTTCGGGATTTTCGACAGCATGAAGTCGATGTGCTGCTGCGTCAGCTGGTCGAAGATCGCGGTTTTGGCCGCCGCCGGCGTCACCGCGTTGACGAGGATGTCGTGCTGCGCCAGTTCCTTGCCGAGCGATTTCGTCAGCGCGATCAGGCCGGCCTTGGAGGCCGAATAATGCGCGGCGTTCGGATTGCCTTCCTTGCCGGCGATCGAGGCGATGTTGACGATGCGGCCGTAGCCCTGGGTGATCATCGCCGGCACGATCGCCTTGCAGCAGATGAAGGGACCGTCGAGATTGATGCGCAACACCTTGCGCCATTCGTCGAGGTCGGTTTCCCACACGGTCTTGTTGACGCCGGCGATGCCGGCGTTGTTGACGAGGATGTCGATCTTGCCGAACGCTTTCAGCGTATCGTCGCGGGTCTTCTCGACCGCGGCGAGATCGGAAACGTCGACCTTGAAGGCGCTGACAGCAGAGCCGATTTCCTTCGCGGTCTTTTCCGCGAACGGCAAGTCGTGATCCCAGATCGCGACTTTGGCGCCGGATGCGACGAAGCGCTCGGTGATCGCGCGTCCAAAACCCTGCGCGCCACCGGTGACGACGGCGCAGCGGCCGTTCAGATCGATCTTGTTCATGCGTATTCTTCCCTGTTTTAAAGCGTCCAGCCGCCGTCGATGACGTGGGCGACGCCGGTCGTGAACGCGCTTTCGTCGCTGGCGAGATAGACCGCGAGCAGCGCGATTTCTTCCGCGGTGCCGAGCCGTCCCATCGGCTGCCGCGACACGAACATCTCGCGCCCGTTGGGGCCGGCGGCGGCCGCGCGCTCCAGCATCGAGGGCGTCTCGATGGTGCCGGGGCAGATGCAGTTGCAGCGGATGCCTCTGGTGATGAAGTCGGCGGCGACCGCGCGCGTCAGCGCTGCGACAGCGGCCTTGGTCGCGCCATAGACGTAGCGGTTGGGCGCGGCCTTGAACACGCCGGCGGCCGACGAGATGTTGACGATCGAGCCGCCGCCGGATTCCAGCATGCCCGGCAGGAACGAGCGGATCGTGCGGTGCATCGACTTGACGTTGAGGTCGAACGAAAAATCCCAGTCCTCGTCGGAGCACTCGAGCACGGTGCCGTGATGCACGAAGCCCGCGGCGTTGAGCAGGATGTCGATCTTGCCGACGCGCTTGGCCATCGCGGCGACCGCGGCACTGTCGCGCGCGTCGAGCTTTGCGATTTCGGCAATGCCGTCTTTCTTGAGATCCGCAAGCTTGCCCTCGTCGATATCGGTGGCGAACACGGTGGCGCCCTCGCGCGCAAAGGCCAGCGCGCAGGCGCGGCCGATACCTACCGCCGCCGCCGTCACGAATGCGCGTTTGCCTTTCAGGCGGTCTGACATGGAATTTCTCCTGCTGATTGTTTTTTCGTCATTGCGAGGAGCGAAGCGACGAAGCAATCCATGTTTCCGCGGCGGGACAGATGGATTGCTTCGCTTCGCTCGCAATGACGGCGATACCCTAATGATTATCCCGCGCGACGCCGACCTTGCCGGCGATGTCGTGATAGCGCGTGGCGAGTTCCATGCAGGCGCCGGTGGCCTGCTGGCCGACGGTCGAGCGATAGAGTTCCTGCCACGGCGTCTGGTTGGCCGGGTATTTGAAGCCGCCATCGGCCTTGAGCTTGGCGTGCCGCTGCTTCAGTTCGTCATCCGAGATCAGGATGTTGGCGCTGCCCTTGTTGAGGTCGATGCGAACCTTGTCGCCGGTCCGCAGGATCGCCAGCCCGCCGTCGGCGGCGGCTTCCGGCGAGGCGTTGAGGATCGACGGCGAGCCCGACGTGCCGGACTGCCGGCCGTCGCCGATGCAGGGCAGGGCCAGGATGCCGCGTTTGATCAGCGCCGCCGGCGGCTGCATGTTCACGACCTCGGCGCCGCCGGGATAGCCGATCGGGCCCGGTGCCGCGCACGAACAGCACGCAGTGCTCGTCGATATTGAGCGAGGCATCGTCGATGCGGTGGTGATAGTCCTCCGGACCCTCGAACACGATGGCGCGGCCCTCGAACGCGTTGAGGTCCTTCGGATTGCTCAGATAGCGATCGCGAAACTCCTTCGAGATCACGCTGGTCTTCATGATCGCGGAATCGAACAGGTTGCCGCGCAGCACGAGGAAGCCGGCGTCCTTCACCAGCGGCTTGTCGTAGCTCCAGATCACGTCGGCGTCGGGCTTTGCGGCCTCGCGGCAATTGTCGCCCATGGTGTGGCCGTTGACGGTCAGGGCGTCTTCGTGGATGCGCTTGTGCTCCATCAATTCGCGCACCACCGCGGGCACGCCGCCGGCGCGGTGATATTCCTCGCCGAGATAGAAGCCGGCCGGCTGCATGTTGACCAGCAGCGGAACGTCGTGGCCGTGCTTCTGCCAGTCGTCGATCGAGAGCTCGACGCCGATATGGCGGGCCAGCGCGTTGATGTGGATCGGCGCATTGGTCGAGCCGCCGATCGCCGAATTGACCACGATGCAGTTCTCGAACGCCTTGCGGGTCAGGATGTCGGAGGGTTTCAGGTCCTCCCAGACCATGTCGACGATGCGCGTGCCGGTCTCATAGGCGATCTGGCCGCGCTCGCGATAGGGCGCGGGGATCGCCGCGCAGCCCGGCAGCGACATGCCGAGCGCTTCGGCCAGCGAGTTCATCGTCGAGGCGGTGCCCATGGTGTTGCAATGGCCGACCGAGGGCGCCGAGGAGGCCACGATGTTCATGAATTCCTCGTAGTCGATCTCGCCGGCGGCGAGCTGCTCGCGCGCTTTCCAGACCACGGTGCCCGAGCCGGTGCGCTCACCCTTGTGCCAGCCGTTCAGCATCGGGCCGCCCGACAGCACGATGGCCGGCAGGTTGACGGTCGCCGCCGCCATCAGGCAGGCCGGCGTGGTCTTGTCGCAGCCGGTGGTCAGCACCACGCCGTCGAGCGGATAGCCGAACAGGATTTCGACCAGGCCGAGATAGGCGAGGTTGCGGTCCAGCGCCGCGGTCGGGCGCTTGCCGGTCTCCTGGATCGGATGCATCGGAAATTCCATCGCGATGCCGCCGGCGTCGCGGATGCCCTCGCGAACGCGGTGCGCCAGTTCGAGATGATGGCGGTTGCACGGCGACAGGTCGTTGCCGGTCTGCGCGATGCCGATGATCGGCTTGCCGGACTGCAGCTCCTGCCGGGTCAGGCCGTAATTGAGGTAGCGCTCGAGATAGAGCGCGGTCATCCCCGGATTGTGCGGGTTGTTGAACCACTCGAGGGAGCGGAGTTTGCGGCCCTTTGCCGTTGCCGACGGTATCGTGGCCGTTGGTGAGGTTTTTTTTCATTGGTTTCTCCCGCGATTGCAAACCCTTGAGCCCTTGGGGCTTCGATTTCTACCATGCGCAAAATCGTCCAAATTACAAACCCTGCGGTGGCGATTGCGCGTCGTCACCTCTGAGAATGCGACCTTAGTTCAAGAATTTGGTAGCGCTATCATTTTGTCTTTTCCGCGTGCTGGCCACGATGCAGGCGCGATCGCGCTGCGTCAGGTCCGCGACGCCGAGCTTTGCCGTTTCATGACACTGAAATCCGAGATCGACGACCGGTTGCGACGGCCGGCGGCCCTCGATGGCCTCGATTACCATCGTGGCAGCGTCCCTGCCCATTTCGTAACGGTTGGTGCGCACGCTGGTCAGCGTCGGGACCGCGGACGCCATGAATTCGAGGTCATTGAAGCCGATGATCGCCATCTGCTCGGGAACCGAAATGTGCCGGCGCCGGCATTCGAACAGCGCGCCCAATGCGAGGTCGTCATTGACGCAGAACACCGCCTCGATATCCGGCGCTTTGGCAACGAGATCGGCAAACAGCGTACCACCGAGCGTGACGGAAGTCGGGGTCGACGTTGTCACAACACGTTGCGGGTCGAACAGCTCGGCATCATTCATCGCGGCCTGGTAGCCTTCGAAGCGCCGCTGCACCCGCGGATCCATCCGTGCGCCGAGAAAACCGATCCGGCGGTATCCCTGCTCGAGAAGGTGGGCAATGCCTGCGCGCGCGGCATCATAATGCGAGAAGCCGATCATCATGTCGACTGGAGCGGGTCCAATTTCCATGATCTGGACGATCGGGCAATCCACCGATTCCATGATCGCGCGGGATTCGGCGGTTTGATTAATTCCCGTCACAATCAGCCCGGCCGGCTTTTGCGCCAGGAACAGGCGCAGCAGTTTTTCCTCCTGGAAGATGCTGTAGCGCGTGTTGGCCAACTGGATGCTGTAACGGCTGCCATCCAGGGTATCGTAGATGCCGCGCAACACGTCCGAGAATACGTTGTTGGTCAGCGACGGGATCAGGACACCGATAACTTCGGTTCGCTGTGAGGCGAGCGCACGCGCGGCAAGGTTCGGCACATAGCCGAGTTCTCTGGCTGCACTCTCGACCCGCACGCGTTTGCCGGCCGACAGCGCTTCGGGGTTTCTGAAAAAGCGCGATGCGGTAATCGGGCTCACGCCGGCAAGCTTGGCGACTTCGGTCAGCCGGATCTTGTCGGGCTTCGTGCGCTTTCGTGCCATCTGGCGCTCATATCACAGGCATTCCCGCAAACAAACTCATATTGACAGCGCTACCAACAGATTGCTAATCGAACGATTGCCAAAACCGTATAAACTGCGGACAATATCCGTCCGGCCGGACTTCGGATCAACACGCAGTCGGAACAAAAATAACAGAGCGGCGGCGGCGTCCGGTCGGATGTCGCCGGAAATACTCGAGGGAGGGAAGTGGATGTCGTCGGTACAGATTCGCGACGTGCGGAAGTCGTTCGGTAATTTTGAAGTCCTGCACGGCGTGTCGATCCCGATCGAGGACGGCGAGTTCGTCGTTCTGGTCGGCCCCTCCGGTTGCGGCAAATCGACCTTGCTGCGGATGCTGGCGGGGTTGGAAAACATCACCTCCGGCACGATTTCGATCGGCGACAAGGTCGTCAACAATGTCCAGCCCAAGGAGCGCGACATTGCGATGGTGTTCCAGAATTATGCGCTCTATCCGCATATGACGGTCGCCGACAATATGGGTTTTTCGCTCAAGCTGCGCGGGGCCAAGCAGGAGGAAATCTCCTCCGGCGTCAACCGCGCCGCCGAAATCCTGGCGTTGACCCCGCTGCTCGACCGTTATCCCCGGCAATTGTCCGGTGGACAGCGCCAGCGTGTGGCGATGGGCCGCGCCATCGTGCGCGATCCCCAGGTGTTCCTGTTTGACGAACCGCTCTCCAACCTCGACGCCAAGCTGCGCGTCGCTATGCGCACCGAGATCAAGGAACTGCACCAGCGCCTGCGGACCACGACGGTCTACGTCACCCACGACCAGATCGAAGCCATGACCATGGCCGACAAGATCGTCGTGATGCATGACGGCATCGTCGAGCAGATGGGCACGCCGCTCGAGCTCTACGACCGCCCGGCCAACCAGTTCGTCGCGGGCTTCATTGGCTCGCCGGCGATGAACTTCCTCAAGGGCAAGGTGAAGTCGAACGGCAGCGCGAGCTTCGAAGGTCCGAACGGCGTCAAACTGCCGCTGGCGTCGGCGCCCGCCAATTCCGAAGGCCAGCCGGCGGTCTACGGCGTGCGGCCCGAACACTTCACCATCGCCGATGACGGCGCCGAAGCCGAGATCATTGTGGTCGAGCCGACCGGCTCGGAAACCCAGGTGTTTGCAAAGCTCGGCGGCGAACAGGTCGTCGCCGTGTTCCGCGAACGACATCAATTCAGTCCGGGCGACAAGGTCCGGCTCAAGCCGGACCCGTCGCTCGTGCATCTGTTCGACGAGGCGACTGGCAAGCGACTGAATGGCTGAGCAATAACCAAGAAATATTCAAGGGAGGATGGACTATGTATGACTTTACTCGCCGCTCTCTGCTTCAGGGCGGTACCGCGCTGGCTGCGGCCGGTGCGCTGACTGGGCCTGCTTTGCTCGATTTCGCCAAGGCCTGGGCCCAGACGGCGCCGTGGAAGGCCGAGCCGGGCGCCAAGCTGACCGTGATGCGCTGGAAGCGCTTCGTGCCGGCCGAAGACGACGCCTTCAACGCCATGGTTGCGGCATTCAAGGCCGCGACCGGCACCGACATGAACGTGTTCTCGAAGTCCTTCGAGGACGTGCAGCCCAAGGCCTCCGTTGCCGCCAACACCGGCTCGGGCCTCGATCTCGCCTGGGGCCTGCATACGCTGCCGCAGCTGTTCCCGACCAAAGTGCTGAAGATGAACGACGTTGCCGACTATCTCGGCAAGAAGTACGGCGGCTGGACCGATGCCGCCGCCAAGACCTGCAAGCAGGGCAACGACTGGCTCGGCATCCCCGTCGCCACCATCGGCGGCTACATGACCTATCGCAAGTCGGCCATGGAGAAGGCGGGCTTCAAGGAATTCCCGAAGGATTTTCCGGGCTTCCTCGAAATGTGCAAGGGACTGAAGAAGAACAATACCCCGGCCGGTTTCGCGCTGGGCCACGCCACCGGCGACGCCAACGGCTGGCTGCACTGGGTGTTGTGGGGCCACAACGCCTGGACCGTCGATAAGGATGACAAGGTCATCATCAACTCGCCGGAGACCGCGAAGGCGCTGGAATATTGCAAGGCGCTTTCCGACACGTTCATTCCCGGCGTCGCGTCCTGGAACGACGGCTCGAACAACAAGGCCTTCCTGTCGGGCGAACTCTACTGCACTGCCAACGGCATCTCGATCTACGTTGCCGAAAAAGACGATCCAAAGATGAAGGATCTCGCGGAAGACACCTATCACGCGCTGTGGCCGGTCGGTCCGATCGGCAAGCCGACCGAATTGCAGCTCGCGGTTCCGATTCTGGCGTTCAACTTCACCAAATATCCGAATGCGGCGAAGGCCTTCATCGCCTTCATGCTGGAGAAGGAGAATTTCGAGAAGTGGCTTTCGGGCGCGCGCGGGTATCTCACCCACACGCTCAACGCCTACGACTCGGCTCCGGTGTGGACCGCCGATCCGAAGAACCAGGTGTTCAGCCAGGCCAGCAAGCGCGCGCTGCCGGCGTCGGGTATCGGCACGCCCGGCGAAAAGGCGGCGAGCGCGATCGCCGACTTCATCGTGGTCGACATGTTCGCCAACTACTGCACTGGCGCGAAGGATACCAAGACCGCCATGGCGGAAGCCGAACGGCAGTTGAAGCGCATCTATCGCTGATCGAACTGGAGCGGGTGGCAGGCGACCGCCACCCGCTCCAACAACAGGCGCATGATCCGGAAAAGCGGCCACCGGTTTTCCCTCGCGACAAACGTAAATGCGTTTGCGCGGAGATTATGCTCAAAACGAAACCGATATCGGGACATCGCCAATGGCTGACATCGCGCTCCAACCTCGGGTGGCCAAGCGGCAGATCCGCGAGGCCACGACGTGGGATCTGATCCGGACCAACCGCAACTGGCTCGGGTTCTGGTTCATGATGCCGGCGATGGGGTTCCTGATCTTCTTCCTGGCTTATCCGCTCGGGCTCGGCATCTGGATTTCATTCACCGACGCCAAGATCGGCCGTCCCGGCGCATTTATCGGAACCGAGAATTACGAATGGCTTTGGGATGATTCGATCTTCTGGCTTTCGGTCTTCAATACGCTGCTCTATACGACGATCGCGAGCGCGATCAAGTTTGCGGTCGGACTTTATCTGGCGCTGCTGCTGAACGAAAACATGCCGTTCAAGGCGATGCTGCGCGCGCTGGTATTGATCCCGTTCATCGTGCCGACCGTGCTGTCGGCGCTGGCGTTCTGGTGGATCTTCGATGCGCAATTCTCGATCATCTCATGGTCGCTCAAGCACATGGGGCTGATCACCCAGAACATCAACTTCCTCGGTGATCCGACCTGGGCGCGGATCTGCGTGATCTTCGCCAACATCTGGCGCGGCGTTCCCTTTGTCGCGATCACGCTGCTCGCCGGTTTGCAGACCGTGCAGCCGTCGCTCTATGAAGCGGCGACCCTCGACGGCGCATCGAAATGGGAGATGTTCCGCTTCATCACCTATCCCTTGCTGACCCCGATCATCGCGGTCGTGATGACGTTCTCGGTACTGTTTACCTTCACCGATTTCCAGTTGATCTGGGCGATGACGCGGGGTGGTCCGGTCAACGCCACGCACCTGATGGCGACCTTGTCGTATCAGCGCGCGATCATCGCGGGGCAGCTCGGCGAGGGCGCCGCGATCTCGAGTGCGATGATCCCGTTCCTGCTCGCCGCGATCATGGTGTCGTGGTTCGGACTGCAGCGCCGCAAGTGGCAGCAGGGAGAGAACAATGACTGATCTTCCCACCACGCGGATCGATCTCAAGGCGGTACTGCATAGCTCCTCGCCGACGGTTGCGAAGGACGATCACAGCGAAGGCATGAGCTATCTGCAGTCGCTGCCGCGGCGGCTGGTGACGCTGTATCTGCCGCTGTCGATCATCGTCTTCATCCTGTTGTTTCCGTTCTACTGGATGGGCCTGACGGCGATCAAACCCGACGAGCAATTGATCGACCTCGAAAAATTCAATCCGTTCTGGACCTGGAATCCGACCTTCAAGCACATCCACAAGCTGCTGTTCGAAAGTTATTATCCGCATTGGCTGTGGAACACGATGTATGTCGCGGTCTGCGCCACCGTCCTTTCGATCTTCGCCAGCGTGCTGGCGGCCTACGCGATCGTGCGGCTGCGCTACAAGGGCGCGCAGTGGGTCGGCGGGCTGATCTTCCTGTCCTATCTGGTGCCGCCCTCGATCCTGTTCATTCCGCTCGCCACCGTGGTGTTCCAGTACGGCCTGTTCGACTCGCCGCTGGCGCTGATCCTGACCTATCCGACCATTTTGATCCCGTTCTCGACCTGGCTCTTGATGGGCTATTTCAAGACCATCCCGTTCGAGCTGGAGGAGTGCGCGCTGATCGACGGCGCCAGCCGCTGGCAGATCCTGATCAAGATCGTGCTGCCGCTGGCGATCCCCGGCCTGATCTCGGCCTTCATCTTCTGCTTCACGCTGTGCTGGAACGAGTTCATCTACGCGCTGACCTTCCTGCAATCGACCCAGAACAAGACGGTGCCGGTCGCGATCGTCAACGAGTTCGTCGACGGCGACGTCTATCGCTGGGGATCGCTGATGGCGGGCGCGCTGGCGGGCTCATTGCCGCTGGTTATCCTTTACGCCTTCTTCGTGGAGCATTATGTGTCGGCGATGACGGGAGCCGTGAAAGAGTGAGCGCGCAAGCCCGGGCCTAAATATTCAAGAACAACAAGGAGACGGGTCTTGCACATTCTGATTCTGGGCGCCGCCGGCATGGTCGGCCGCAAGCTGACCGAGCGGCTGTTGCGCGACGGACATCTGGGCAAGCGCGAGATCACGCGCATGACGCTCCAGGATGTCATAGCGCCCGCAAAGCCCGCCAACGCCACTATTCCGATCAGCATTGTCACCAGCGATTTCGCCGATCCCAATACCGCAGCACCACTGGTGGCGCACCGGCCCGAGGTCATCTTCCATCTCGCCGCGATCGTGTCGGGCGAGGCGGAGGCTGAATTCGACAAGGGTTATCGCATCAATCTCGACGGCACTCGTTATCTGATCGATGCCATCCGCGCCGTCGGCGGCGGCTACAAGCCACGGCTGGTGTTCACATCCTCGATCGCGGTGTTCGGCGCGCCGTTCCCGGACAAGATCGGCGACGAGTTCTTCCACACGCCGCTGACCAGCTACGGCACGCAGAAGTCGATCTGCGAACTGCTCATCAACGACTATACCCGAAAAGGCCTGCTCGACGGCATCAGCATTCGCCTCCCGACGATCTGCGTGCGGCCGGGCAAGCCGAACAAGGCGGCCTCCGGCTTCTTCTCCAACATCATCCGCGAACCGCTGGCAGGCGAGGAGGCCGTGCTGCCGGTTTCCGAAGACGTGCGGCATTGGCACGCCTCGCCGAAATCGGCCGTCGGTTTTCTGCTCCACGCCGGCACCATGGACCTCACGGCGATGGGCGCTCGGCGCAATCTCAGCATGCCTGGGCTGTCAGTGACCGTCGGTGAACAGATCGCGGCATTGGATCGCGTGGCGGGCAAGAACGTCACCGCGCGCATCAAGCGGGTGGCTGATCCCACCATCATCGGCATCGTCAGCGGCTGGCCGCGCGATTTCGTCACCGACCGCGCGCTCAAGCTCGGCTTCACGACGGCCGAGAAGACTTTTGACGACATCATCCGGATTCACATCGACGACGAGCTCGGCGGCAAGTTCGCGGCCTGATGTGGCTCAGGCCAAGTTCGCGCAGGGTGTGGCCATGACCCGAGTAGCCTGTATCGGCGAATGCATGATCGAGTTGAGACAGGCCCAAGGCACGTCTCAAGGCACGTCTCAAGGCGGCCCTGGAGGCGGCCTGTATGCGCGCGGCTATGGCGGCGATACGCTCAACACCGCCGTCTACCTTGCGCGCCTCGGCGTCGACGTCGATTACATCACCGCGCTTGGGGACGATGCCCTGAGCGATGAAATGGTCGCGGGCTGGACCGCCGAGGGCATCGGCACCAAGCGCGTTGCGCGGCTGGCCGGCAAACTGCCCGGCCTGTACATGATCCAGACCGACGACAAGGGCGAGCGGCAGTTCTTTCACTGGCGCGAGAACGCGGCGGCGCGCAGCCTGATGGATCTACCCGAGACCGACGACATCCTGAATTCGCTCGCCAGCTATGAGGTCGTTTATCTCTCGGCGATCACGCTGTCGATCTTGAGCGAGGCGGGGCGAGGACGCCTGATGACCGCGCTGAAGCGCGCCCGGCTGCTCGGGACGCGCTTTGCGTTCGATACCAATTTTCGCGCTCGCGGCTGGCCCGATCGCGACGTCGCGCGTCAAGTCTTCAGTGAAGCCTTCGAGGCTGCCGATATCGTGCTGGCTTCGACCGAGGATCTGCTGCCGCTCTATCCCGGAGAAAGCAACGCAATGCTGATGGCGGGCATTTCGAGCCCGGAAGTGGTGCTCAAGCTCGCCGAGCCCACCTGCGTGCTGCGCTTCGCCGGTGGTTCGCAGGAAGTGAAAGCCGAGCCGCTGACAAGACCGGTCGTCGATACCACCGCGGCAGGCGACAGCTTCGCGGCCGCCTATATCGCCGCCCGGGTGGCGGGCTCCGACCCCGTCGAAGCCGCGCGCGCCGGACATCGGCTCGCCGGTGCCGTGGTGGGCTATCCCGGCGCCATCATCCCGCGCTATGCCATGCCGCCCAAGAAGGCGCCAAGACCAAAACTCTCTCGCAAGGCATCCCAATGAACGCGACATCGAAACAGGAACAGCTCGCCGATCTGTTCAGGCAGGCGACCGTGATTCCCGTTCTCACCATCGAACGGCTGGAAGACGCAGTCCCGCTCGCAAAAGCGCTTGTCGCCGGTGGCGTGCGTACGCTGGAAGTCACGCTGCGCACGCCGGTTGCGATCGAGGCCGCCAAGGCGATGATGGCCGATGTGCCGGATGCGATCGTCGGCATCGGCACCATCCTCAACGCCGACGATCTGGCGCGCGCCGAGGCGCTCGGCGCCAAATTCGGCATCAGCCCGGGCTCGACGCCGGAACTGCTGAAGGCCGCCGCCGCCAGCCGCCTGCCGTTCGCGCCGGGCATTGCGACCGCATCCGAACTGATGCAGGCGCTGGCGCACGGCTTTGATCTCGTCAAATTCTTCCCGGCCGAGCAGTCCGGCGGTATCAAGGCACTGCGGGCGCTGGCAGGACCGTTTCCGAACGTACGGGTTTGCCCGACCGGCGGCATCGGCGAGGCCAATGCGCCGTCCTGGCTGGCGGAGCCGAATGTGGTGGCGGTCGGCGGTTCCTGGCTTTGCCCGGCCGCGGATATCAGGACCGGCAACTGGGCCGGCATAACCGCCATGTGCGAGCGGGCGATGAAATCGCTGAAACCGGCGTCTAGATAGGTTACATAACGGGCCGAACCAGAACAGGGAGAACGACCATGACAGCCAGCATCGTCGGATGGGCGCATACGCCGTTCGGCAAGTTCGACACCGAAACCGTCGAAAGCCTCGTGGTCAAGGTCGCCGATCGATGCGATGGCGGACGCCGGCATCTCCGCGGGCGATGTCGACGAGATCGTGCTCGGGCATTTCAACGCCGGCTTCTCGCCGCAGGATTTTACCGCATCGCTGGTGCTGCAGGCCGACCCGAAATTGCGCTTCAAGCCGACGACGCGGGTCGAGAACGCCTGCGCCACCGGATCGGCTGCCGTGCATCAGGGCATCCGCGCGATCGAGGCCGGTGCGGCGAAGATCGTGCTGGTGGTCGGCGTCGAGCAGATGACGCGGACGCCGGGCCCGGAGATCGGAAAGTACCTGTTGAAGGCATCCTATCTGCCTGAGGACGGCGACACGGTCGGCGGCTTCGCCGGCGTGTTCGGCAAGATCGCGCAGGGCTATTTCCAGAAATATGGCGACCAGTCCGATGCGCTGGCGATGATCGCGGCCAAGAACCACAAGAACGGCGTCGCCAATCCCTATGCGCAGATGCGCAAGGATTTTGGTTACGAGTTCTGCCGCTCCGAGAGCGAGAAGAATCCCGTATCGTCGCCGGACCCCTGAAGCGCACCGATTGCTCGCTGGTGTCGGACGGCGCGGCCGCGCTGGTGCTGACGGATGCGGAGACCGCGAAGACCATGGGCAAGGCCGTCAACATCCGCGCCACCGCGCATGCGCAGGATTTCCTGCCGATGTCCAAGCGCGACATCCTGCAGTTCGAAGGCTGCACGGTCGCCTGGCAGCGCGCGCTGGAGAAGGCCGGCGTCGACGCTGTCCGATCTCTCCTTTGTCGAGACCCATGACTGCTTCACCGTCGCCGAACTGATCGAATATGAAGCGATGGGCCTGACGCCGCGCGGGCAGGGCGCCCGCGCCATCAAGGAAGGCTGGACCCAGAAGGACGGCAAGCTGCCGGTCAATCCGTCCGGCGGACTGAAGGCCAAGGGCCATCCGATCGGCGCCACCGGCGTCTCCATGCATGTGATGAGCGCGATGCAGCTGGTCGGTCAGGCGCCCGAGGGCATGCAGCTCAAGAACGCGCAAGCTCGCCGGCATCTTCAACATGGGCGGCGCCGCGGTCGCGAATTACGTCTCGCGTGCTGGAGCCGGCGAAGTAGCAAGCAGGAACATTGCTAGCGCGAGGAAGTTGGTGGGTACGCAGTTGGATTAGCCGCGACGATCAGCGAACGCCAGAAGGACGCATCATGGGCAACGAAAGCTCGCTATCACTGTCCGAACTCAACGATCGGATCAGGATCCTTCAGGACAACATCCGGCAGCTGGTCGAGCAGGCAGCCGGCGCCTCCGGCGAACGGAGCGAATCGCGCATCGCCGACCGCATCACCCAGCAGAATGAAGAGCTCGAACTGCTGACCAAAGAGCGGGACGCCCGGTCGAAGAAATAGCCGCCGCCCGGCGGTGGCGCGGCGCATACGCCCATACGCCTGGCGCCCTTGATCTTCGCGCTGCGCGCTGCCGTTACTAGACCGGAAGCAATGACGCGGCCGAACATGGCCGCGCGATCGGGAGCGAACCATGGGACCACTGCAAGGGCATCAAGGTCGTCGACATGACGACCGTGCTGATGGGGCCCTATGCCACCCAGATGCTCGGCGATTACGGCGCCGACGTCATCAAGGTGGAATCGCTCGATGGCGACGTCACGCGGCAGATCGGGCCGACGCGCCATCCCGGCATGGGGCCGGTGTTCCTCAACACCAACCGCAGCAAGCGCTCGATCTGCCTCGATCTGAAGAAGCCGGCCGGCCGCGATGCGGTGCTGCGGCTGATCAAGATCCGCCGACGTGCTGGTCTACAATGTGCGTCCGCAGGCGATGGCGCGGCTTGCAGCTCGGCTACGACGTGGTGTCGGCAGTCAATCCGCGCCTGATCTATGCCGGCGTGTTCGGCTTCGGCCAGGACGGGCCTTATGCCGCAAAGCCGGCCTATGACGACCTGATCCAGGGCGCGACCGCGCTGCCGGCGCTGATGGCGCAGACCTCGGACGGCGTGCCGCGTTATGTGCCGAATGCGCTGGTCGACCGCATCGTCGGCCTGACCGCGGTCGGCGCGATCTGCGCCAGCCTGGTCGATCGCGACCGCACCGGGCGCGGCCAGCGCGTCGATATCCCGATGTTCGAGACCATGGCCGGCTTCGTGATGGGCGATCACATGGGCGGCCTGACCTACGAGCCGCCGCTCGACAAGGGCGGCTATGCCCGGCACCTGTCGCCGGACCGGCGGCCCTACAAGACCTCGGACGGCTATATCTGCGTCATCGTCTACAACGACAAGCAGTGGGAGAATTTCTTCGAGGCCACCGGCCGCGACGACCTGCGCAGCGATCCGAAATTCGCGACCTTTGCCGGCCGCGCCGTCAACATCGATACGGTCTACGCCGAACTCGCGCGCATCCTCGAGACCAGAACCACCGCCGAGTGGAGCGATATCCTGGAGAAGGCCGACGTGCCGGTCATGCCGATGCACGATCTCGAGAGCCTGCTGACGGACCCGCACCTCGTCGCGACCGATTTCTTTCCCGTCGTCGAGCATCCGACCGAGGGCCGAATTCGCAACATGAAGGTGTCCGCGACATGGTCGGAAACGCCGGTCGAGACCACGCGGCTGGCGCCGCGCCTCAACGAGCACTGCGCGGAGATTCTGCGCGAGAGCGGGCTTCTCCGCGGACGAGATCGCCGCCATGGTGCGCGACGGCGTCACCAAAGCCGCGCCCAACACATAGGACCGAGACAATGGATTTTGCGCTGTCAGCCAACCAGGAATCGATCCGCGACGCCGTCGGCGAAAATCTGTTCGCCGCTTCGACGAGCCTACTGGCTGAAGAAGGACAAGGAGGGCGGCTATCCCGCCGACTTCCACCGTGCGCTGGCCGATGCCGGCTGGCTCGGCATCTGCATTCCCGAAGAATATGGCGGCTCGGGCCTCGGCATCACCGACGCCGCGATCATGATGCGCACGATCGCGGAATCCGGCGCCGGCATGTCGGGCGCCTCCGCCGTGCACATGAACGTGTTCGGGCTCAATCCGGTGGTCGTGTTCGGCACCAAGGAACAGTGCACGCGCATGCTGCCGCCGATCGTCGACGGCCGCGACAAATCCTGCTTTGCGGTCACCGAACCCAATACCGGGCTCAACACCACGCAGCTGAAGACCCGCGCGGTGCGCAAGGGCGACAAATACGTCGTCAACGGCCAGAAGGTCTGGATCTCCACCGCGCAGGTCGCCAACAAGATCCTGCTGCTGGCGCGCACCACGCCGCTGGAGGAGGTAAAGACCCCGACGCAGGGCCTGAGCCTGTTCTATACCGATTTCGACAAGACGCGCATCGCGGTGCACGAGATCGAGAAGATGGGCCGCAAGGCCGTCGATTCCAACGAATTGTTCTTCGAGAATTTCGAAATCCCGGTCGAGGATCGGCTCGGCGAGGAAGGCCGCGGCTTCGAATACATCCTGCACGGCATGAATCCCGAGCGCATCCTGATCGCCGCCGAAGCGGTCGGGCTCGGCCAGATCGCGCTGTCGCGCGCCTCGGCCTATGCCAAGAACCGCATCGTGTTCAACCGCCCGATCGGCATGAACCAGGGCATCCAGCATCCGCTGGCGAAGAACTGGATGGAGCTGGAGGCTGCCTGGCTGATGGTGCTCTCCGCCGGCTGGCAATACGACCAGGGCATGCCGTGCGGCCCGGCGGCCAATGCCGCGAAATATCTCGCCGCCGAAGCCGGCTTTCACGCCTGCGAGCAGGCGGTGATGACCCATGGCGGTTTCGGCTACGCCAAGGAATATCACGTCGAGCGCTATTTGCGCGAAATCCTGATCCCGCGCATCGCGCCGATCAGCCCGCAGCTCATTCTCAGCTTTATCGCCGAGAGGGTGCTCGGCCTGCCCAAATCCTACTGACAAGAAGTCGTATTGAGATGAGCTTCATCACCGGCGTCGGCCTGACGTCCTACGGCAAGCACGAAGGCTCGTCCTCGCTCGATCTGATGAGCAAGGCGGCGGAGCTTGCCATCGCCGATGCCGGACTGAAGCGCGCCGAGATCGACGGCATTCTTTGCGGCTATTCGACGGTCTCGCCGCACATCATGCTCGCGACCGTGTTCGCCGAGCATTTCGGCATCCGCCCGTCCTACGCCCACGCGGTGCAGGTCGGCGGCGCCACCGGGCTCGCCATGACCATGCTGGCGCATCATCTGGTCGATGCCGGCGTGGCGAAGCATGTGCTGGTGGTCGGCGGCGAGAACCGTCTCACCGGGCAGAGCCGCGACGCCTCGATCCAGGCGCTGGCGCAGGTCGGCCATCCCGATTACGAGGTGCCGCTGGGGCCGACCATTCCCGCCTATTACGGCCTCGTCGCCTCGCGCTACATGCACGAATACGGCGTGACGCAGGAAGACCTCGCCGAGTTCGCGGTGCTGATGCGCAAGCATGCGCTGACCCATCCCGGCGCGCAATTCCACGATCCGATCACGGTCGCCGACGTGATGGCCTCAAAGCCGGTGGCGATGCCGCTAAAGCTGCTGGATTGCTGTCCGGTGTCCGACGGCGGCGCGGCGTTCGTCGTCAGCCGCGAGACGCACCGGCGAGACCGGCATGCGCGTGCGCGGCTGCGCGCAGGCGCATACCCATCAGCACGTCACGGCGGCGCCGGCCTTGAGCGAACTCGGCGCCGAGATCGCGATCGCCAGGGCGAAGGCTGCGTCAGGGCGTCGCGATCTCGGATGTGCGCTACGCCGCGGTCTACGACAGCTTTACCATCACGCTGGCGATGCTGCTGGAAGATCTCGGCCTGGCCAGACGCGGCGAGGCGGCGGCGCGGGTGCGCTCCGGTCATTTCGGCCGCGACGGCGAGATGCCGCTCAACACCCATGGCGGCCTGCTGAGCTACGGCCATTGCGGCGTCGGCGGCGCGATGGCGCATCTGGTCGAAACCCATCTGCAGATGACCGGGCGCGCCGGCAATCGCCAGGTGCGCGACGCCTCGATGGCGCTGCTGCACGGCGACGGCGGCGTGCTGTCGTCGCATGTCAGCATGTTCCTGGAGCGGGTGCGATGAGCGAGCAAACTTAGCGGATTGGACCACGGGCGCGGAGGCGATCGTCTATCAATCCTGCGGTGCCTGCGGGAAAGTGCAATATTTCCGCCGCGAACTTTTGCGCGGCCTGCGGCGCGCCGGACCCGGTGGAAAAACGCGCCAGCGGGAAGGGACGGTCTATGCGACGTCGCTGGTCTGCCGCGCGGCGACGCCGGAGACCCGCGCGCATGTGCCCTACAACATCGTGCTGGTCGATACCGCCGAGGGCTTTCGCATGATGGCCCATGGCGACAACGATCTTGCCATCGGCGACGAGGTCACCGCGCGCTATCAGCCGTTCGCCGGGCGACTGGTTCCATACTTCGCAAAAGCGAAGTGAACTACGGTGTCGTTGCAACGAGGCGTCACGAAGCAATCCAGACCTACGCGGTACTATAAATCCGGATTGCTTCGTCGCTTACGCTCTTCACACTGAAGCCGATAGTACGCGTACAGACACTACGGCAGCTGTCACCGTGAGTAGAAGATGATGCTGGCGATGACGAGCATCGCCGTCACCGCCAGCATTTGCGCAAGCGCTTCCGAGGCCGCCCTCTTGGTGGCTTCCTTCATGCCTGTCTCCCTAGACTTGGGCATGACTCATCGCTGCGCGCGGAGACGCGCTGGCGACGGTCATCATTTTTTACTCGGAACACCCCGCGACGAGTATTCGCTTTGATTGAGTCCCCACTCAGCGAATATCGACCGTGCCAAGGTCGAACAGCAATGCGGCGGCATTTTGACTCAGCCGTGTTGCTTCCGCGTCAGCTGCCGGATAGGGTTTCGGAACCCGTGCGATGAAAATAATCACAACGAAAAACTCAAGGTGAGAAATGGCCCGTATCGATTACAGCGATCCCGCGAAAGCCAGCGATCGCACCCGCGAAATTCTCGGCAAGAACCGCAACGCCAATATTTTCCGGATGATGGCGCATTCGCCGAGCTATTTCGAACAATATTGCCGGCTCGGCGGCGCGATCCGCCACAAGGGCGAACTCGATCCGGTCGTGCGCGAACTCGCCATCACCCGCACCGGAATCCTGTGCGAGGCGCCGTACGAGATTGTCGCCCACAAGCGGATCGGCAAGAATGTCGGCGTCACCGACGAGCAGAACGAGGCGCTGGAGAACTGGCAGTCGGCCAACTGCTTCAACGAGGTGCAGCGCGCCGCGCTCGCCTTTACCGACGAAATCGTCAAGCTGCACAAGCCGACGGACGCGACCTTCAACGCCATCGCCTCGAAGCTGACGCCGGCGGCGCTGGTCGAATTGCAATTGTCGGTCGGCTTCTACATCATGACGTCGAAGTTCCTGGAAACGTTTGCGATCGACATGCAGCCGGTGAACGAAGTGGTTTCGTGATCAATCGGCGATGCCGGAGCCGCGGCGCAATACCGGTCAGTCGCGCGGCCCGTATCGCCGGAGCGCCTCGAGCGTCAGTCCCTTGCCGACCGCGCCAAAGGTGTCGCCTTCGACGACGCGGGCCGACGGCACCGCCTTGGTGATCGCCTTGCGGACATGGGCGAGCCGCACCGAACCGCCGGTCAGGAACACGGCGTCGATGTCGCCGGCGGCCAAGCCGCGCCTGCGTCGAGGCAGATTCTTGATGCGGGCCGCGATGCGCTCGGCCAATTGCCTGGTGTGGCTGACGAGATCGGGGCGGCCGATCGGCGGCGCTGAGGCCGGGCGCGACCCATTCCAGCGGGATGTCGGCGCGGCGCTGGTCGGACAGCGCGATCTTGGCGTCCTCGACCTCCATCGCCAGCGTATGGCCGCGCTGTTCGTCGACCACGCGCAGCAGCCGGTCGAGCAGCGCCGGCTCGCTGGCCTCCTGCCGCACCTGACGGATATCCGCGATCACGCGCGGCTCGTACATGCGGTTGATGTTCGACCAGGTCGCGAGGTCGTGGAAATAGCTCGAGGGCACGTCGAGCCCGGCGCGCTTCATGGCGCTGCCGAAGCCGAACAGCGGCATCACCACGCCGAGGCTGAGCTGGCGGTCGAAATCGGTGCCGCCGATGCGCACGCCGTCATTGGCGAGGATATCGGCGGAGCGATCGGCCTTGCCGTGACGCTCGGGCCCGAGCCGCACGATCGAGAAATCCGACGTGCCGCCGCCGATATCGGCGATCAGTGCGACTTCCTCGGTCGTGATCTGGCGCTCATAGTCGAGCGCCGCCGCGATCGGCTCGAACTGGAAGGTGACGTCATCGAAGCCGATCTCGCGCGCGATCTCGCCGCAGGGTCTGCTTCGGCCTTGCGGTCGGCGTCGGGCGCGTTGTCGACGAAGTGCACCGGACGGCCGTGCACGACGTCGCGCAGCTCGCGACCGGTGGCCTGTTCGGCGCGCCGTTTCACCGCGCCGAGGTAATAGGCGATCACGTCGCGAAAGCTGGTCCGCTCGCGCCCGAGCCGCGTGGTCTCGTCGATCAGCGAGGTGCCGAGCACCGATTTGAGGCTGCGCATCAGCCGGCCGGGCGCGCCGTCGACATAGGCTTCGATCGCCCTGCGGCCGATCAGGACGGCGCCGTCCACCTCGTAGAAGATCGCGCTGGGAATCGTGGTCTGACCGGCCTCCAGCGCCGCCAGAACCGGCGCACGGCCTTCGATGGTGCCGAGCGTCGTGTTCGACGTTCCGAAATCAAGTCCGCAGATTGACATGAGCGCTCCAGGAGGAGCGTCCGTCTACACATTACGGCGCCATCGATCCACCTTTATCTTGCTGCGCAGCACGCCTGTGCCGCTTCCGCCAGGCTGGATCACCCCGGCCACCGAATGGCCGATCCACAGATCAATTTGTTTCCGCCGCCGGGTTGATGAATCGATCCGCGATGGTCCATAAGCGGCGTCCCCGCGGCGAGCGATTCGGCCGCCGCGACTGCTTTGGAAAGACTTCGCGTGGCAAATATTCATCGGCAGATTGCGCAGGAACTCGGCGTTCGCGAGCAGCAGGTCGAGGCGACGGTGACGCTGCTCGACGGCGGCGCCACGGTGCCGTTCGTTGCGCGCTACCGCAAGGAAATCACCGGCGCGCTCGACGACGCGCAATTGCGCACGCTGGAAGAGCGCCTGAACTATCTGCGCGAACTCGAAGAGCGCCGCACCGCGATTCTCAATTCGGTCCGCGAACAGGGCAAGCTCGATGCCGCGCTGGAAGCCGCGATCCTCGCCGCCGACAGCAAGGGACGCCTGGAAGACATCTATCTGCCGTTCAAGCCGAAGCGCCGCACCAAGGCCGAGATCGCCAAGGAAGCCGGCCTCGAGCCGCTGTCGGAGCTGTTGCTGACGCAGCCGCAAAACGATCCGCAGGTCGTGGCCGCCGGTTTCGTCGATGCCGAAAAGCAGGTGGCCGATGTCGCCGCAGCGCTCGACGGCGCGCGCGCGATCCTGGTCGAGCGTTTCGCCGAGGACGCCGATCTGATCGGGGCGCTGCGCGAGCAGATGTGGTCGAACGGCGTGATGGCCTCGACGGTGCGCAACGGCAAGAAGACCGAGGGCGAGAAGTTCAAGGACTATTTCGATTTCAGCGAGCCGCTGCACAAGCTGCCGTCGCACCGCATCCTGGCGATGTTCCGCGGCGAGAAGGAAGAGATCCTCGAACTGCAGATGCAGCCCGACGCGCAGGCCGCCGGCACGCCGGCGACTGCGTGCCGAGCCTCCTACGAACTGAAGATCATGCAGCGCTTCGCGCATTTCCGATCAGGGCCGCCCCGGCGACCGCTGGCTGGTGGAGACCGTGCGCTGGGCCTGGCGCACCAAGATCCAGGTGCATCTCAACATCGACCTGCGGATGCGGCTGTGGACGCGGCCGAAACCGAAGCCGTGCGCGTGTTCGCCTCGAATTTGCGCGACCTGCTGCTGGCGGCGCCGGCCGGCGCGCGCGTCACCATGGGCCTCGATCCCGGCTTCCGCTCCGGCGTCAAGGTCGCCGTCGTCGATGCCACCGGCAAGGTGGTGGCGACCACGGCGATCTATCCGCACGAGCCGCAACGGCACTGGGACGAGGCGCTGGCGACGCTGGGCAAGCTCGCGGTCGCCGCATCGCGTCGACCTGATCGCGATCGGCAACGGCACCGCCTCGCGCGAGACCGACAAGCTGGCCACGGATCTGGTCAAGCTGCTGCCGGATCTGAAAATGTCGAAGATCGTGGTGTCGGAAGCCGGCGCGTCGGTCTATTCGGCCTCGGCCTTTGCCTCCGAGGAATTGCCCGAACTCGACGTCACCCTGCGCGGCGCGGTGTCGATCGCGCGGCGGCTGCAGGATCCGCTGGCCGAACTGGTCAAGATCGATCCGAAGGCGATCGGCGTCGGCCAGTATCAGCACGATCTCGGCGAGACCAAGCTGGCGCGCTCGCTCGATGCCGTGGTCGAAGACTGCGTCAACGCGGTCGGCGTCGATGCCAACACCGCTTCCGCGCCGCTGCTGGCGCGGGTGTCGGGCATCGGCTCCGGGCTGGCGCAAAGCATCGTGCAGCACCGCGACGCCAACGGTCCGTTCAAGTCGCGCAAGGCGCTGAAGGAGGTGCCGCGGCTCGGGCCGAAGGCGTTCGAGCAATGCGCCGGCTTCCTGCGCATCAACGACGGCGAGGATCCGCTCGATGCCTCCGGCGTGCATCCGGAAGCCTATCCGGTGGTCAGGCGGATTCTCGGCGGCGACCAAGAGCGACATCAAGGCGCTGATCGGCAATGCCGAGATCGTGCGCCAGCTGAAGCCGCAGGCTTTCGTCGACGACACGTTTGGCCTGCCGACGGTGACCGACATCCTGCGCGAACTGGAAAAGCCCGGCCGCGATCCGCGCCCGGCCTTCAAGGCCGCGGTGTTCAAGGAAGGCGTCGAGGACGCTGAAGGATCTCAAGCGCGGCATGATCCTCGAAGGCACCGTCACCAACGTCGCGGCGTTCGGCGCCTTCGTCGATATCGGCGTGCATCAGGACGGGCTGGTGCACATCTCGGCGATGTCGAAGACCTTCATCAAGGATCCGCGCGAGGTGGTGAAGCCCGGCGACATCGTCAAGGTGAAGGTGCTGGAGGTCGAGGTCGCCCGCAAGCGCATCGCGCTGACCTTGCGGCTCGATGACGAGATCGGGCACCAAGGGCCCCAAGCTGGCGCAAGGCAAGCCGCGCGACTTTTCCCGGGCGTCGATGACGTCGCAGGCACCGCGCAAGCCGCAGGAGGCGTCGGGCGGCGGCGCGCTTGCCGAAGCCCTGCGCCGCGCCAGCGAAAAGCGGGCGCGGCAAGAACGGGGCTTAGCCCGGCTTCTTGCTTGCGGTCCGATCAGCTCTTTGCAAACGACAGCGCGTCGCCGACGACATCGCGGGCTTTCCAGGCCAGATGGGCGAGGCGGCCGGCGAACAGATCATGCTTTCGCAGGCTGCGCGAGGTCAGGACATGGCCGACTTCATCGGGGAACCGGCTCACCTCGGCATCCACCAGGACCGCAATCTCGTCCATGATTTGGCGCAGCCGTTTGCCCCATGCGGATTCCTCGAGTTCGCGGATGCGAATCCGCAATGCATATTCGGTGTCGTAGATATCGACCAGAATATCGCGCGCGACCATGATGCGGTTGTTTTTAAGCGCAATAAGCACCGCCAGACGCTTGTCGTCGATCTGATCCAGCACCATCGACACCGCGATCGCGTAAGGGGTGGCGGCGACATCGGCCGCGCTCTTGCCGCGTGCGGCCTTGGTGGCGAGGTAGATCAACTGCCAGGGCTTCTTGAGACGGGTGGCGACCAGCGCCAGCGCAAAGGGTAGCGCGTCGGCGTCGGTCTTCCGGAACGCATCGAGCTGGGCGACGATCTTGCTGATCTGCGCGTCGTCGAATTTCGAAATTTTTGCCGGCAATGCTTGGTTGAACTTCGCAATCGCCTGACGCGCGCGCAACGCGGCCATGATCTTGATCAGGTCGCCAAAGGCCGTACGCGATGCGGTATAGGCCGCGAGCTTGGTGCGCGCCTGCTCACCGGTCTCGGGCGTTTTCAGGAATCCCTCAACCGCCTTTGTCACCTTGGTCTGGAAGGTCACGGCGGCGAGCTGCGCTTCCTTGTTTTTATTGGTGGCGATCAAGCCGGCCATTTTGTCATTGTAGTCGCGCGCCATGATCGGCAGCAGGTCGCGGCCGATCCATTCCCAGATCGGGGCCAGCGAACCGCGCGCGATTCTTCCCGTATTGTCGTGCTCGGGCGCGCCGTCGACGAGCAGGGGCACCAATGGCGCGAAAAAGTAACTGGACGGAGTGGGGGTGCCTTCCGGCGATCCATCCTTCCGCAACTCGACGCGCAGCCTGGCCCGGATGTCTGCGGAGCCCGGCATATCGACGCCGCACAATTCCAGCCGCTCCAGCTCGGCGAGCAGGCAGTTCTGCGTCGACGGGCTCAGCCTCCGCAGGAATTCCCAGATCCGTTCGACCTGCATCTTGGGAGTCCGCAGCGTGTTCGGGTGGCGGGTGTTTGGTGATCTCGCCTCTTTCCGGGCGCGCGGGCCCAAGCAAACCACAAAACAGTTCCTCTTAAATTAAGAAGGGCTAATTAATGCCGGCGATGAGGATTATGCTGTTTGATTTGATGAATTTCCGCACTTTTAGGCGGTGGCGGTGAAAATGCTCTATGTATAATTGCGCCAGGACAGCAGTTTTCGCTGCGCGTTTCCTAGGTCGACGTCAGCAGATTGACCCTGGCGTTCGCAAGGATCAGCCGCTCGGCGAGCAGTTGCGCGAGGTTGCGCATGATCCGTTCGCCGGCCCGCGGATGCTGCCGGCGAAACCGTTCGAAATCGCGCAGCAGTACCTCATAGGCGGTCGCCGCCATATCGGCGAGCACGTCCGCCGAGCGGTGCGGCTCCAGCAGCGCCATTTCGCCGAACGGCATGCCGGCCGTCAGCGTCGCCAGCCGGATGCCGTCGGGCAGGGTGACGTGCACCACGCCGCTTCGGAGAAAGAACAGCGATGTCGCGGCATCGCCGCTCTTGATGATCTTTTCGCCGGGTTGATAGGTCCTGATCGCGGCCAGCGAGGCGAGGTCGGTCAGTTCCTCCTCGGTCAACCCCGCCAGCAGCGGCTGCTCGGACAGCTCGGTCGCTTCGAAAAAATCGATCGCGCCGCCGTGACGATAGACCACCTGGTCTTCGGCCCATTCGATCGCGGCATCGAGCAGGAAATAATAGCGCATGTTGGCGAGGCTGTCGGTCCACTCCGCGATCGCCGCCCACTCTGTGTCGGCGCGCTTGATCCCGGACACGACCACCGTGACATGATAGGCCGCGAGTTCGCGGAATTCCTCGGCAAGCAGGCGTGCGCCGGCGCGGGTCATCGAGGTGACCCGGCGCAGATCGAAGATGACGAATTGCGGGCGCGGGTCGGCGGCGATGCGGCGCGCGACATAGTCGACGTTCGACAATGACAACGTCCCCATCAGTTCGATGACGCGGACATCCTGGCGGTGCGCGGCGAGGATCTGCTGCTCATGCGGACGGCGGCTGCGCCGTGACGGATTTTCGCCGATATTGTAATCGGCGATGATGGCGCTGCGCGCGTTGTCGCTGCGGTTGAGCATATGCAGATCGTAATGTGACGACAGCGCCTCGCAGACCTTGATGCCGCGCACGCTGTTGCCGTGCTTGTCGAGTTTTGGCGAATAGCTGCCGAGACCGAGTCGTGCCGGCAGCGCCGCCAATATCCCGCCGCCGACGCCGCTCTTGGCCGGGATGCCGACGCGATAAATCCATTCGCCGGCGTAGTCGTACATGCCGGACGAGGTCATCACCGACAGCGTCCGCGAAATCGCGTAGGCGCTCATCACCTGTTCGCCGGTTACCGGATTGACGCCGCGATTGGCCAGCGTTGCCGCCATCACCGCGATATCGCGCGCATTCACCAGGATCGCGCATTGCCGGAAATAGACATCGAGCACGGAAGCGACGTTGTCGGTAATGACGGCGTTGGTGCGCAGGAGATAGCCGATGGCGCGGTTGCGGTCGCCGGTCGCGCTTTCGGAAGCGTAGACGGCTTCATCGACGCCGAGATCGCGGCCGGCAAACCGCCCGAGCGCCTGCCGGATATATTCGAACGCATCCGGGCCCTTGGCCTCAAAGATTAGGCCGGAGCAGGCGATGGCGCCGGCATTCACCATCGCGTTGAACGGGTGGTTCTCGGCGTTGAGGCGGATCGAATTGAAGGGATCGCCCGACGGCTCGACGCCGATCGCGCTTTCGACACGCCCCGCGCCGAGCGTGTCCAGGGCCAGAGCGAACACGAACGGTTTCGACATCGATTGGATGGTGAAGGGCACCTTGGTGTCGCCGACCTCATAGACGTGGCCGTCAAGGGTCGCGAGGCTGATGCCGAAATGCGCAGGGTCGGCCTTGCCGAGCTCGGGGATATAATCGGCGACCGCGCCGCTGCCATCGGCGGCGTATTCGGTATGACAGGCGTTCAGGAACCGCAGCAAGGGCGGTCTCGAACTGGTCCAGGCCGGGCCGCCGGTGCGCGATACTTTCATCGCCCCCGTTTTGCCGCGCAATCACGGTGCGTGCAACTCGATCCCGCGGCTGCGCGAAACGCGGCGGGCGTGAACGCGTTGGTTGACGAATTTCGGCTAGTTTCGCCAGGCGAAACATTTGTCTCGACATATCCCGCCGTCGCCGGATACCGCCGGTCGTGTCGGCGCGCGTCTGTGGCAAGGCGTCGTGACGCCTGCGTCACCGGATAGATGATCGCGGATGAGTTATTCGCCGCGCAGATCTAGGTTTCGACGATAGCGACGGTCTGGCCTTCGGCGATAACATCGTCGAGTTTGACCAAAATTGCCTTGATTTTCCCTGACGCCGTCGATGTCACCGGTATTTCCATCTTCATGGCTTCGACGAACGCGATCTCGTCGCCATTGCCGACGCTCGTTCCGGCATCGACGGGAAGCGCGCAAACGCGGCCGGCGACTTCGGTGATGATCTTGATATCTGGCATGCCACTCCCCGGGACCGCGTGACGTGACAATTTCGTCCCGTGAACGGCTTTCTGTTGTAGCCGCAGATTGCCTGAGGTAGCTTCATCTGCAAGTGGAATTTTATTCCGCAGGGCGGAATGGAGCCAAACGCATGGGACGACGCTCGGAGCGGCTTAGCAAACAGGGAATGCTCGCCAGCGATCTGGCAGGCGACGGCGATGTGATTCAGGTGGTGTCGCGGGCCTTCGATGTGCTGCGCTGCTTCGAAGGTCACGAAGCCAGGCTTGGCAATCTCGAAATCTCCAATCGCTGCGGCCTGCCGCGATCGACGGTTTCAAGGCTCACGCATACGCTGACGCGGATGGGCCAGCTGGTCTATCTGCCGCGCGACCAGAAATACCGCATCGGCCCGAGTGCGGTGGCGATGAGCACCTCGATGATGAAGGGCTTGCAGCTGCGCAATCTGATCCGGCTGCGGCTGCAGGATGTCGCCGAGCAATTGCCGGGCACCGTCGGCTTCGTCATTCCCGACCGCTTTCATCTCGTCTATCTCGAATTCGCGCGCGCGGCGAATGCGCTCGGCCTGCATGAAACCACCGGCAGCCGGATCGCGATGGCGAGCACGGCCGCGGGCCATGCCTATACCGCCGCCCTCGACGTCGATGTCGGCGACGCCCTGATGGCGGAAATGGAGCGCGAGGTTCCGGATAGCGCCAGGGTCCTGAAGCCGCGCATCGAGGGCAACCGCCGTCATCTGCGCGAACACGGCTATGTCGTCGCCTGCGGGCTCTGGAGCCCGCACATCAACGGCCTCGCAGTGCCGCTGTGGTCGCCGCAATATCAAACCTATGTCGTGACGACGATCGGCCTTTTGTCCGCGATGTATGATGAGAAACGGCTGCACCGGGAGGTGGCGCCGCGGATGCTGGAGCTGGGCGCTGCGATCGGTGGCCTGCTCGAGGGCGCCGACGGCGATATCTTCGCCAACCGGCTGGAGAGAAAATCGCTTCCGGTCGCCCCCCATAATAAAATCAAGACGGAGGATACGAATGAACTGGAAGCCGGAGCTCGACGACCTCGCCCGGCGCGAAGCTTTCGCGCGGGAGATGGGAGGCGTTGACAAGGTCAAGCGTCAGCATGACCAGGGCCGGCTCACCGTTCGCGAGCGCATCGACAAACTGGTCGACCAGAAAAGTTTCCACGAGATCGGCGCGATTTCCGGCGTCGCCGAATACGACGAACAAAGCGAACTCAAGCATCTGACGCCGGCGAACTGCGTGTTCGGCCGCGGCAAGATCGACGGCCGTGCGGTGGTCGTGGTCGGCGACGATTTTACCGTGCGCGGCGGTTCGGCCGATGCGTCAATCTCGGCCAAGCCGCTGATGGCCGAAGAGATGGCGCATCAATTCCGCCTGCCGATCATCCGCGTGATCGAAGGCTCGGGCGGCGGCGGTTCGGTGAAGACGATTGAGACCCGCGGCGCAGCCAATCTGCCGGGCGGCGTCGGCAGTACGCGCGCCTACTGGTTCACGACCGCGAATATGGCGCAGGTGCCGGTGGTGGGCCTTGGCCTCGGCTCGGTCGCAGGTCTCGGCGCCGCGCGACTGGCGGCAACCCATTATTCGGTGATGACGAAAAATTCCGCGATGTTCGTCGCCGGGCCGCCGGTCGTAAAACGCCTCGGTCAGGATCTGACCAAACAGGAGCTCGGCGGCGCCGAGATCCAGACCCGTGCCGGCGGTATCGACCATGCCGTCGATACCGAGGAAGAAGCCTTTGAATGCGCCCGGCGGTTCCTGTCCTATCTGCCGTCGTCGGTTTATGGCTTGCCGCCGACAATGCCGTGTCATGACGATCCGGAACGCGCCGAAGAATCCCTGATGAAGGCGGTGCCGCGCAACCGCCGTCAGGTCTACAAGATGCGGCCGATCGTCGATGCCGTCGTCGACAAGGGCTCGTTCTTCGAGGTTGCGGCGAATTTCGGCCGCCCCGTCATCACCGGGCTTGCCCGGCTGGAAGGCCGCGCAGTGTTCGTGCTGGCCAGCGATCCCTTCCATTATGGCGGGTCATGGACCGCGGACGCGTGCCAGAAGGTGGTGCGCTGGGTCGACTTTGCCGAGACCTTCCATCTGCCCGTCGTCTATCTGATGGATTGTCCGGGTTTCATGATCGGGCTGGAGGCGGAGAAATCCGCCACCATCCGCCATGGCGTGCGCGCGATGGCCGCGGTCAATCAGTCGACAGTGCCCTGGTGCACCATCATAGTACGCAATGCCTTTGGTGTTGCCGGCGTCGTGCATCAGCCGGCCAACCGTTACTCGATGCGCTATGCCTGGCCGTCGGCCTATTGGGGCTCGCTGCCGCTGGAAGGCGGCATTGAAGCAGCCTATCGCGCCGACATCGACGCGGCGGACGATCCGGCGGCGAAACTGAAAGAGATCGAGGACCGGCTCAACAAATTGCGCTCGCCGTTCCGCTCGGCCGAAAAATTCTGGGTCGAGGAAGTGATCGATCCCCGCAAGACCCGCGCGCTGCTGTGCGAATTCGCGCGGCTGGCTGAGCCGATCCGCACGCCGGGGCCATCGACGAATATGACCATCAGGCCGTAGATCCCGTCATTGCGAGGAGCGGGCGGCGCTTCACGCTGACCCGTTGGCTCGCAATGACGGCTGAGAGACCTCACGCCGCCGCCGCCACCACCTTAGCCTTCGGCGCCGGCCGCGAGATCGCGAGCACGATCACGGACGCGACGACGCAGAGCGCGCCGGCGACGAAAAACGCCGGCAAATAGGTCGCATAGATCGTCCGCGACAGGCCGGCACCGAACGCCGCTGAAGCTGCGCCGAGCTGGTGGCCGGCAAAGATCCAGCCGAACACCAGATTGGCGCGTTCCGGCCCGAACCGCTGCGCGGTGAGGCGCACGGTCGGCGGCACGGTGGCGATCCAGTCGAGGCCGTAGAACATCGCAAACAGCGACAGCCCATAGAACGAGAAGTTGGTGAAGGGCAGGAACAGCAGCGACAGGCCGCGCAGCCCGTAATACCAGAACAGCAGATACCGGTTGTCGTAACGGTCCGACAGCCAGCCCGAGACGATGGTGCCGAAGAAATCGAAGATGCCCATGGCGGCGAGCAGGCTCGCGGCCTGAACCTGCGGGATGCCGAAATCGAGGCACATCGGAATCAGATGCACCTGGATCAGGCCGTTGGTCGAGGCGCCGCAGATGAAGAAGGTCGCGAACAGGATCCAGAACACCCGTGATTTCGAGGCGTCGCGCAGCGTGCCGAGCGCCGCCGCCATGATCGGCGCAGTGTTGGGCGGCGGCGCCGGCAATGGCTCGGTGCCCTCATCGCCGAACGGCCGCAAACCCACATCGCTCGGGCGATCGCGCATGATCATCAGCACGGCGAACGCGGCGACGCCCAGCATCATGCAGATGAAGCCCAGCGCGATGCGCCAGCCATAGTGGTCGGTCAGCATGGCCAGCAGCGGCAGGAAGACGAGCTGGCCGGTGGCGACGCTGGCGGTGAGAATGCCGACCACCAGCCCGCGCCGCGCCGACAAACCAGCGTGCGGCGACGGTCGCGCCCAGCACCAGCGCGGTCATGCCGGTGCCGATGCCGATCACCACGCCCCACAGCAGCATCAGGTGCCAGACCTTTGTCATGGCCAGCGAGGCGACGAGGCCGGAGACCACGACCAGAAGCGCCGACAGCGTCACATTGCGCAGGCCGTAGCGGTTCAACAGCGCAGCGGCGAACGGCGCCATCAGCCCGAACAGGATGAAGCGGATCGACAGCGCGAGGAGATCTCCGCCGTGGTCCAGCCGAATTCCTTTTGCAGCGGCACGATGAACACGCCGGGCGCGCCGACCGTGCCGGCGGTGATCAGCGCGGTGAGGAAGGTCACGCCGACCATCACCCAGCCGTAATGGATATTGCGGCGGGCGAGGGCGGCCGACAGCCAGTTCGAAATCATTGAGCCTCTGAAAATTGACGGAAAGGTTTGCGGTGTGGTTTGACCGGCATATCCTAACCCAAAGGACGTGCGACACAAATGCCGCACTTCCCTCGTTTTAGGACATCACCGTAACGTCAGTGCGAAACCCGCTCCACCGCGATGGCGGTGGCCTCACCGCCGCCGATGCAGAGGGCGGCAATGCCGCGCTTCAGGTTCTGCGCCTCCAGCGCATGCAGCAGCGTCACGATCAGGCGCGCGCCGGTGGCGCCGATCGGATGGCCGAGCGCGCAGGCGCCGCCGTTGATGTTGAGCTTCTCCCTGGGGATGCCGAGATCGCGCTGCGCCGCCATCGCCACCACGGCAAAGGCCTCGTTGATCTCGAACAGATCGACATCGCCGACGTTCCAGCCGACCTTGTCGAGCAGCTTGCGGATCGCCGGGATCGGCGCGGTGGTGAACCATTGCGGCTCCTGGCTGTGGGTGGCGTGGCCCTTGATCTCGGCCAGATACGGGCAGGCCGTCGCGATCGGCGAGCGAGCGTTTTGTCAGAATCAGCGCCGCGGCGCCGTCGGCATTCGCCGAGGAGGCGGCCGGCGTGATGGTGCCGTTGGCGCGGAACGCCGGCTTCAAGCCGGGAATCTTGGCGGGATCGACTTTCAGCGGATGCTCGTCATTGGCGATGATGCGCGGCCCGGCCTTTTCGGCCAGCGTGATCGGCGCGATCTCGGCCTTGAACGCGCCGCCCTCGACCGCCTTGCGGGCGCGGGTCAGCGTCTCCATCGCGTAGGCGTCCTGGTCCTTGCGGGTGAACTGATAGGCTTCCGCGGTGGCCTCGCCGAAATCGCCCATCGAGCGGCCGGTCTCGTAGGCGTCTTCCAGCCCGTCCATCATCATGTGGTCGATGATGCGGTCATGGCCGGCGCGATAGCCGCCGCGGGCCTTTGCCAGCAGATAGGGCGCGTTGCTCATGCTCTCCATGCCGCCGGACAGCACGATCTCGGCGGAGCCGGCGTTGATGATGTCGTGCGCCAGCATCGTCGCCTTCATGCCGGAGCCGCAGACCTTGTTGATGGTGGTGGCGCCGGTGGCATCCGGCAATTTGGCGCCGCGCGCGGCCTGCCGCGCCGGGGCCTGGCCTTGTCCGGCCGGCAGCACGTTGCCCATGAAGACCTCGTCGATCTGTCTCGGGCGCCAGCTTGCGCCCGCTCCAGCGCCGCGCCGATCACATGCGAGCCGAGCTTGTGCGCGCTGAAAGCGGCGACAGCTCGCCCATGAAGCGGCCGAGCGGGGTGCGGGCGGCGGAGAGGATGACGACGGGATCGGAAGCGTGGCCATGGCGGAACTCCCGGGAATGTTCGTGGATGTAAGATTACGATCATCATATGATGCGTTGCAAAAATTGCAACGGCGATCCTGTGATAATTTGTCGTGAAGGGGGGCTCGGCGGGTCGGGGCGAAACGACCTGCGTCCTATTTCTTCCTGTCTAGAAACCCCTGCATCATCCGCTGTGGCTCGCCGGTCAGGAAGGCTTGTCCGAATACGCCGACGCTCAAATTGACGGATTCCGTCAGCGGCAGTTCTTCCCATTGCCGCAGCAGGGCCTTTTGCGTGCGCAGCGCCTCGGGGCCACATTCGAGCAGCGCCTTGACCGTGTGCTCGACCGCGGCATCGAGGCCGCCTTGCGGTGCGACCTACGTCGACGAGGCCCCAGCCCAGCGCGGTCGGCGCGTCGATGTTTTCGGCCGTCATCACCAGCCAGCGGGCGCGGCCCCAGCCGATCAGCCGCGGCAGCAGCGCGGCATGGATCACCGAGGGGATGCCGACGCGAACTTCCGGCATGCCGAACATGGCGTCATGCGCGGCAATCCGGAAATCGCAGGCGGCCGCCACTTCCAGTCCGCCGCCGAGGCACCAGCCGGGCATCCGCGCGATCACCGGCGCCGGGAAGTTGCGGACGGCCTCGCAGAGGTCGCGCAGGCGGGTGATGAAGGCTTCGGCGGATTTCTGATCGAGTTTCGCCATCTCCTTGATGTCGGCGCCGCCGATCATGCTCTTTTCGCTCTGGCCGGCCAGGATCACCACGCGGATATCGCTGGTCGCCGGCGAGCTTCTCCAGTCCCTCGCGCACGCCGTCGGTGACGGCCGGAGCTGAGGATATTGAGCGAACCGGCATTGCAGATCGTCAGGCGGACGACGCCGCGCTGGTCGCGGTCGATGCCGCAATGGGAGTTGAGCATGTCCATGAAGAAGTTTCTCGGCAGGTAAGGGCGGGTCACGCCACTTCCCGGACAAATCACTGGCCTTGTCAAGGGACCGGGGGCGGACAGCGTTGCGAAGGGGAGGCTGCTCAGGCAATATGATGATTATCATTTAAAGGAGCCGTCATGACGATGATGTCAGATACTGTCGACCTGTTTTCGCCCGCTACCCGCCGCAAGCGCGTGGTGGACTGGCAGGCGCCGGGTCCAGTGGCGAAGGCGGCAATGGCGATGTCCGGGCTGCAGGCGATGCACGCGATCCGCGACGGCATCCTGCCACCGCCGCCAATGGCGCGGCTGATCGGCTTTCGCATGGCCGTGGCCGAGCCGGGGCGGATCGTGATGGAACTGGAGCCGCACGAGAGCCTGGAAAACACCATCGGGTTGCTGCATGGCGCTACCGCCGCGGCGTTGCTGGATACCGCCATGGGCTGCGCGATCTCGACCATGCTGCCGGCCGGGCAGACCTCCGTCACCCTCGACCTGAAATTGACCTATCTGCGGCCGCTGTCAGTTCGCTCCGGGACAATCTCTGGCCGAAGGAAAGGTTGTAAAACTCGGCCGCCAGACCAGCTACGCCGAAGGCTTCGTCCGCGATGGGGCAGGTAATCTTGCGGTGCACGCGACCGCAACCTTTTCGATGATCGGCGAGCGGATAAAAGCGAAATAGATGCAGCTTTTCCGGGACCCAACTGCTATTATATGACTCCAAACATCCAATGAGAGCCGCCATGCGCTATTCCAGGGAACACAAGCAGGAGACCCACGCGCGGATCGTGAAGAAGGCCTCGGTGCGGCTTCGCGAGAAGGGTGCCCATGGCATCGGCGTCGCCGACCTGATGAAGGAGGCCGGGCTGACCCATGGCGGCTTCTACGCGCATTTCGATTCGCGCGAAGCGCTGGTGATCGAGGCCTTTGCCTATGCGATGGACCGATCGACCGAGCGCTGGCGCAAGCTCGCCGAACAGACGCGCGCCGGACAAGCGGCTCGCGACCATCGTGGAGACCTATCTGACGCCGGTGCATCGCGACGATCCCGGCCATGGCTGCGCGGTCCCGACGCTGGGCGCCGAGATCGCCCGCGAGAGCCCGAAGACCCGGAAGGCGTTCGCCGCCAAGCTGGAGCAGATGATCGACATGATGGCCGATCAGATTCCCGATGTTCCGCGCAAGGCCGCGCGCAAGCAGGCGATGGCGGCGCTCGCCGACCATGATGGGAACGCTGGTGCTGTCCCGCATCGCCGGCAACGGCGAGTTTTCCGACGAGATTCTCGGCGCCGGCCGCGAGGCGGTGCTGGAGCGCGCGGCGGCCGAAGCCGGTGGCGAAGAAGGCGAAGGCAGTTGAGGCCGTAACATCCCCGTCGTGCGGCCTTGAGCCGGGACCCATACTCCGCGGCCGAAGTAATGGAGGACGGTGTCTGACGCTTTGCCAAAGCGAAAGCGCACGGCCTACGGGTCCCGGCGTTCGCCTGGGACGACGCGGCGGGTTTAAGCCCCGCTGAACAGCGCCCGCTCGGCTTCCACGGTCTCGTAGATGTAATCCGCTACCGCGCGGATCCGCGCCAGATCCTTGCTGTCGGCGTGCATCAATAGCCAGAAGGTCCGCGTAATCGAGATCTCGTTCGGCAGCACGGCGCGGAGTTCGCGGATGCGTCGTCGCCATGAAGTGCGGCAGCACCGCGATGCCGAAACCGGCGATGGTCGCATTGAGCTGCGCGATCAGATTGGCGCTGCGGAATCGTGCGGAAATCTTTGGCGAGACCTGCGGCAGGTAATCGAGTTCCGGCGTGAACAGCAGTTCCTCGATGTAGCCGACGAAGCGATGCTCGCGGCAGGTCGCTCGCGGGCGGCAATTTTCGGCACGCGGTCGAGATAGGCGGGCGCGGCATAGAGCCCGAGGCTGTAATCGAGCAGCTTGCGCCCGACGATGCGGCCTTCCTTCGGCATGGACAGGCTGATCGCGATATCGGCCTCGCGCTTCGACAGGCTGAACAGCCGCGCGGTGGCGACAAGTTGCAAGATCGAGATCGGGGTAGCGCTCGGCGAAGGGCAGCCAGCCGCGAGGCCAGGAAGATGGCTGCCAAAGCCGTCGGGCGCGCCGATCCGCACCGTGCCGGTCAGATGCGCCCGCGAGCCGCCGACCGCCTCCTGGTTGGCGACGATGGTCGATTCCATCGCCTCGGCGCTGTCGGCGACGCGCTGGCCGGCTTCGGTGAGGAGGTAGCCGGTCTTGCGCCGATCAAACAGTTTTGCGGAGAGATGCCGCTCCAGCCGGTCGACACGGCGGATCACTGTGGCATGATCGACGCCGAGCTGCTTGGCGGCAGCCGAAACCGAGCCGCCGCGCACGATGGCCAGCACGAAACGGAAGTCGTCCCAGTCGATCGGCGCCGCCTTGATCCAGCATTTCCGCACATCTATGGTGCAATTTATCGGACTTGAATCCTATAAAATGCAGGTCAAAAAGGGCTCTGTAAAGCGATCAGCCGGGACCTCAAGGAGAAGATTCATGCGTGCAATCGGACATTTCATCGGCGGCAAAGAGGTCAAGGGCACATCGGGCCGGACGGCCGACGTGTTCGAGCCGATGACCGGCGACGTCCAGGCCAAGGTGGCGCTGGCCTCCAAGGCCGAGGTTCGCGCCGCCGTCGAGAACGCCAAGGCCGCGCAGGTCGAATGGGCCGTGACCAACCCGCAGCGCCGCGCCCGCGTCCTGATGAAGTTTCTGGAACTGGTCGCGCGCGACTACGACACGCTCGCCGAGTTGCTTGCCCGCGAGCATGGCAAGACCGTTCCCGACGCCAAGGGCGACATCCAGCGCGGGCGTCGAGGTCGTGGAGTTCGCCTGCGGCATCCCGCATCTGATGAAGGGCGAATACACCGAAGGCGCCGGACCCGGCATCGACATCTATTCGATGCGCCAGCCGCTCGGCGTCGTCGCCGGCATCACGCCGTTCAATTTCCCGGCGATGATCCCGATGTGGAAGTTCGCGCCCGCGATCGCCTGCGGCAACGCGTTCATCCTGAAACCGTCGGAGCGCGATCCCGGCGTGCCGATGATGCTCGCCGAACTGATGCTCGAGGCCGGGCTTGCCGCCGGGCATCCTCAACGTCGTCAATGGCGACAAGGAAGCCGTCGACGCCATCCTCGACGATCGCGATATCGCGGCGGTGGGCTTTGTCGGCTCGTCCTCGATCGCTCAGTATATTTATGAGCGGGCCGCGGCGACCGGCAAGCGCGCGCAGTGCTTCGGCGGCGCCAAGAACCACGCCATCATCATGCCGGATGCCGATATGGACCAGACGGTCGATGCGCTGGTGGGAGCTGGATACGGCGCGGCGGGCGAGCGCTGCATGGCGGTTTCGGTCGCCGTGCCCGTCGGCAAGACCACGGCCGACCGGTTGATGGAAAAACTGATTCCCCGCGTGGAATCCTTGAAGATAGGCACCTCGATCGATCCGTCCGCTGATTTCGGGCCGCTGGTCACCAGGGAGGCGCTCGAGCGCGTCAAGAATTATGTCGACATCGGCATCAAGGAGGGCGCCACGCTCGCCGTCGACGGCCGCGGCTTCAAGATGCAGGGTTATGAAAAAGGCTTCTACATGGGCGGCTGCCTGTTCGACAACGTCACCAAGGATATGCGGATCTACAAGGAAGAGATTTTTGGACCGGTGCTCTCGGTGGTCCGCGCGCACGACTACAAGGAAGCGCTGGCGCTGCCGTCGGACCATGATTACGGCAACGGCGTTGCGATCTTTACCCGCGACGGCGACGCCGCACGGGACTTCGCGGCCAAGGTGAATGTCGGCATGGTCGGCATCAATGTGCCGATCCCGGTGCCGGTGGCCTATTATACCTTCGGCGGCTGGAAGCGCTCCGGCTTCGGCGATCTCAATCAGTATGGTCCGGATTCGATCCGCTTCTACACCAAGACCAAGACCATCACCTCGCGCTGGCCGTCCGGTGTCAAGGAAGGCGCGGAGTTCTCGATTCCGACGATGAATTGATCTTTCAAAGATGCATTTCGCTCTCAACGAGGACCAGGTTGCGGTTCGCGATATGGCGCGGGAGTTCGCCGCGGAAAAGATCGCGCCGCATGCGGTCCGCTGGGACGAGGAGAAGCATTTTCCGGTCGACGTGATGCGCGAGGCCGCCAAGCTCGGCATCGGCGGCGTCTATATCCGCGACGACGTCGGCGGCTCGGCATTGACGCGGTTCGACGCCGCGTTGATCTTCGAGGCGCTGGCGCAGGGCTGCCCGACGGTGTCGGCGTTCATTTCGATCCACAACATGGCGTCGTGGATGATCGATGCCTATGGCAACGACACCCAACGCCAGAAATGGCTGCCAAAGCTCTGCACCATGGAGCTTTTGGCAAGCTATTGCCTGACCGAACCGGGCTCCGGCTCCGACGCGGCGGCATTGCGCACCCGCGCGGTGCGCGACGGCGATCATTACCTGCTCAACGGCCAAAAACAGTTCATCTCCGGCGCCGGCAAGGGCGACGTCTATGTCGTAATGGTGCGGACCGGCGCCGACGGTCCCGGCGGCATCTCGACGCTGGTGATCGAGGGCGATACGCCGGGCCTCTCGTTTGGCGCAAACGAGCGCAAGATGGGCTGGAACGCACAGCCGACCCGCGCGGTGATCTTTGAGAATGCCCGCGTGCCCGTCGCAAACCGGCTCGGCGAGGAGGGCATCGGATTCAAGATCGCGATGGCCGGGCTCGATGGCGGCCGTATCAACATCGCCGCCTGTTCGCTCGGCGGCGCGCAAAACGCGCTCGACAAATCGTTGGCTTATATGAAAGAGCGCAAGGCGTTCGGAAAGCGCCTCGACGAATTCCAGGCGCTGCAATTCCGCCTCGCCGACATGGCGACCGAGCTGGAGGCTGCGCGCACTTTTGTCTGGCGCGCGGCGGCTGCGCTTGATCGCAAGGATGCGGACGCGACCATGCTGTGCGCGATGGCCAAGCGTTTCGGCACCGATGTCGGCTTCGATGTCGCCAACCAGGCGCTGCAACTGCACGGCGGCTACGGCTACTTGAGCGAATACGGCATCGAAAAGATCGTGCGCGATTTGCGCGTGCACCAGATTTTGGAAGGCACCAACGAAATCATGCGGCTGATCGTTTCGCGCAAATTGATCGAGGGGGCGCGATGACGGCCGCTGTTGTCATCACCGACTCCGAGGGCGACCTGATCGCGCGGCGCGAGGGGTCTGCCGGCATCATCCGCCTCAACCGGCCCAAGGCGATCAACGCCGTGACCCTGGAGATGTTTCGCGACATCGACAAGGCGCTTGATCAGTTCGAGGCCGATCCCGACGTAGCCGTTATCCTGCTCGAAGGCGCCGGCGAGCGTGGCCTCTGCGCCGGCGGCGATATCCGGGCGCTCTGGGAAAACTCGAAGGTGAAGGGCGATCTCGGAAAAATCCTGTGGCGCGAGGAGTACATCCTCAACGCCCGTATCGCCGAATTCGCAAAACCCTATGTCGCCTTCATGGACGGGATCGTGATGGGCGGCGGCGTCGGCCTGTCCGCCCACAGTGCCCATCGCGTGGTGACCGAGAAGACAAAACTCGCAATGCCGGAAGTCGGTCTCGGCTTCTTCCCCGATGTCGGCGGCACCTGGCTGCTGTCGCATTCGCCGGGAGAGATCGGCACTTATTTTGGATTGACCGGGCAGACCATGAACGGCCCTGACGCGATCCACGCCCGGTTTGCCGATGCGGTGGTGCCGTCGAGCAAGCTACCTGCCTTGCGCGAGGTGCTCACCAAAGTTCGCCCCGGCGCGACTTCAGGCGAGATCAAATCCCTGATCGGTGGTTTTGCCGCCGGCGCGACCTCGGGTCCGGTCGCTGCCAATCAGTCGAAGATCGATGCGTGGTTCGCGCATGACCGCATGGAAGATATCGTCGCCGCCTTGCGGCATGACGGCTCGGAACTTGCGCTATCGACGCTGAAGACGCTCAACGAAAAATCGCCGCGCGGCATGGTGGTGACGCTGAAATTGCTGCGGCTGGCGCGAACGGCATCATCACTCGAACAATGCCTGGTGCGGGAATATCGCGCGGCGCTGGAAGTTTTTGCCAGCGACGATTTTCGCGAGGGCGTGCGCGCCGCCGTGATCGACAAGGACCGCAGTCCCAAATGGTCGCCGCCGCGGATCGAAGATGTGACGCCGGAAATGGTCGCACCCTATTTTGCCGGGATCGACGCCGACGAACTGAAATTCAGCTAACCAAAACAGAAACGTCCCGGAGGAAATCGAGATGGCAAATATCGCATTCATTGGCCTCGGCAATATGGGCGGTCCGATGGCGGCCAATCTGGTCAAGGCCGGCCACAAGGTGACCGCGTTCGATCTGGTCGAAGCCTCCAAAAATCAGGCCAGGAGCGACGGCGCTGCGATCGCCGACAGCGCGGCGGCGGCCGTCAAGGGGGCCGATACCGTCATCACCATGCTGCCGGCGGGCAAGCATGTGATCTCGGTCTGGAGCGATGTCATTCCCGCGATGGCGAAGGGCGCGCTGATCATCGATTGCTCGACCATCGATGTCGAAAGCGCCAAGGCGGCGCATGCGTTGGCCGCCAGGCATGGCATGCCTTCCGTCGACGCCCCGGTGTCCGGCGGCACCGGCGGCGCCAAGGGCGCGACGCTGACGTTCATGTGCGGCGGCGACGACAAGGCCTTTGCGGCGGCACAGCCGGTGCTGGAAAACATGGGCAAGAAACTCGTGCATTGCGGCGCCGCCGGCGCGGGCCAGGCGGCAAAGATCTGCAACAACATGATTCTCGCCATTTCCATGATCGGGGTCGGCGAGGCGTTTTCGCTCGCGGAAAAGCTCGGCCTGTCGCACCAGGCGCTGTTCGACGTCGCCTCGACCTCGTCGGGGCAGTGCTGGGCGCTGACGTCCTATTGTCCGGTTCCCGGCCCGGTGCCGACGTCGCCGGCTAATAACGGATACAAGCCCGGTTTCGCCGCGGCGCTGATGGTGAAGGATTTGACGCTGGCGCAGGATGCGGCCAAGGCTGCGGGCGCTGCGACCCCGCTCGGCAAGCACGCGCAGGAGATCTACAAGGCGTTCGACGCCGCCGGAAACGGCGGGGTCGACTTTTCCGGAATTATCCAGCACGTTCGAGCATTGGCCGGAAAGTAGCTCTTGGCGTCATCCCGGCACTTCGCCGTCATCCTGAGGTGCGAGCTCTTGCGAGCCTCGAAGGATGACTGGTTCGGTGCTCGCGGCCGATCCTTCGAGGTCGTCGCAAACGCGACGGCACCTCAGGATGACGACAGTGATTGTGGTGAAACCGAATGACGACATTCCAGGAAGCGCGCGCCTTTCTGCTCAAACACCGCACCGACTACGATGCGGCGGTAAAGGGATTCCGCTGGCCTGATCCTGTGCCGTTCAATTGGGCGCTGGACTGGTTCGATGCGGAGCTGGCGCGCAACGCCGACAGCCGGGATCGCGCGGCGCTGTGGATCGTCGATGCCGGCAGCGACAAGGAAACAAAACTCTCGTTTTCGGCGCTGTCGCGCCGTTCCAACCAGGTCGCGAATTTCCTGCGCGCGCAGGGATTGAAGCGCGGCGATCATCTGCTGCTGTTGCTCGGCAATGTCGTGCCGTTGTGGGAGACCATGCTGGCGGCGATAAAGCTCGGCGTGGTCGTGATTCCCGCCACCACGCTCTTGACGCCGGACGAACTGCGCGACCGGCTCGATCGCGGCCGGGCGAAAGCGGTGGTGGCGACGCAGGACCAGGTCGGGAAATTCGCCGGCCTCGGCGCAGACAAATTAGTGCGCATCGTGGTTGGCGCAACGTCGAAGCACGAGGGCTGGTTGCCGTTCGACGCGGCGGCAAGCGCCTCCGAAACGTTTACGCCGGATGGCCCGACCGGGGCCGAAGATCCGATGCTGCTGTATTTCACTTCGGGCACCACGGCAAAACCAAAGCTGGTGCGGCACAGCCAGCGCAGCTATCCCGTCGGCGGATTGTCGACGATGTTCTGGCTCGGGCTGCAGCCCGGCGACGTGCATCTGAACATTTCCTCGCCGGGCTGGGCCAAGCATGCCTGGAGCTGCTTTTTCGCACCGTGGAATGCCGGCGCCACCGTGTTCGTGGTCAACCAGCCGCGCTTCGACGCCAAGGCGTTGCTCGCGACCATCGGCCGCTGCGGCGTCACCACGCTGTGCGCACCGCCGACAGTGTGGCGGCTGTTCATCCAGGAGAAGCTCGCGACCTTCAAGGTGTCGTTGCGCGAAGTCTGCGGCGCCGGCGAGCCGCTCAATCCCGAAGTGATCGACCAGGTACGCAGCGCCTGGGGCCTGACGATCCGCGACGGCTACGGCCAGACCGAAACCACAGCACTCGCCGGCAATTCGCCGGGACAAAAGGTCAAGGTCGGTTCGATGGGCCGGCCTCTGCCGGGCTATCGCGTGCAGATCACCGACAATGATGGCCATGTCACCAAAGAGGGGGAAGTCACGCTGGTCCTCGGCGCGGACCGGCCCGCGGGCCTGATGCAGGGCTATCAGGGCGAGGCCGGCAAACTGTCCGGCGCCGACGGTGATCTATATCGCAGCGGCGACGTGGTGTTCGCCGACGACGAGGGCTATCTGACCTTCGTCGGCCGCTCCGACGACGTCTTCAAGTCCTCCGATTACCGCATCAGCCCGTTCGAACTCGAGAGCGTGCTGCTGGAACATGAATCGGTCGCGGAAGCCGCCGTCGTCCCCAGTCCCGATCCGATCCGGCTCGCGATCCCAAAGGCCTATGTGCTGCTGGTGGCGGGCACCGAGCGGACGCCGGAAACTGCGCTCTCGATCTTCAGGCATCTGCACAGCCGGCTGGCGCCGTTCAAGCGCATCCGGAGAATCGAACTCGTTACCGAGCTCCCGAAGACGATTTCCGGAAAAATCCGCCGCGTGCAGTTGCGCCGGCTCGAACATGACGATAATCGCAGCGATGCGCTGCGCGGACACGAGTTCCGCGAGGAACAATTCCCGGAGCTGCAGAAGGTGCGGACCGCCGGGTCGGAGAGCTAATCAATGAATGAAGTCTGGAAGAAGCCGCCGGTCTCGTTTGAGGCCTATCAGAACATGGTCGGCAAGGAGATCGGCGTTTCGTCGTGGCATCTGGTCGATCAGAACCGGATCAACGTCTATGCCGACGTGATCGAGGATCATCAGTTTATCCATGTCGATCCCGAGCGGGCCAGGAAAGAGACCGCGTTCGGCACCACGATCGCCCACGGCTTTCTGACGATGTCGCTGATGTCGATCATGTCCTATGAGGTGATGCCGGTGATTGAAGGCACGGCGATGGGCGTCAACTACGGTTTTGACAAGCTGCGCTTCATCTCGCCGGTCAAGGCGGGCTCGCGCGTCCGCGGCCGCTTTACGCTCGCGGAAGCGAAATTGCGCAAGCCCAAGGAATTGCAGTCCCGCACCAATGTCACCGTCGAGATCGAAGGCGAGGACAAGCCAGCGCTGGTCGCCGACTGGATCGGGCTGATTTACTTTACTTGAACGTAGTTCGTCGTAGCCGGGCTTGTCCCGGCCATCCACGTCTTGCTATGCAGCAACCGAGAAGGCGTGGATGCCCGGCACAAGGCCGGGCATGACGAGAGAACCCCAGGAATCTCCTCATGACAATCAGGTTTGACGGACGCGTCGCTATCGTTACCGGCGCGGGCAATGGTCTTGGACGGGCGCATGCGCTGGGGCTCGCCAGCCGCGGCGCCAAAGTCGTGGTCAATGATTTCGGCGGTGCGCGTGATGGCTCCGGCGGCTCGCTGTCGCCGGCCGAGGCCGTGGTCGAGGAAATCCGCAAAGCCGGCGGCACCGCGATGGCCGACGGCGCCGACGTTTCGAATTTCGAGCAGGTCACGGCGATGGTCGAGCGCGCCACCAGGGAGTGGGGCAGCGTCGATCTGCTCTGCGCCAATGCCGGCATCTTGCGCGACAAGTCGTTTACCAAGATGGAAGTCGCCGATTTCGCAAAGGTGCTGGACGTGCATCTCGTCGGCACCTTCTATTGCTGCAAGGCGGTGTGGGCCGGCATGCGCGATCGCAATTACGGGCGCATCGTCGTCACTACCTCGTCGTCGGGCCTGTTCGGCAATTTCGGCCAGGCCAATTACGGCGCCGCCAAAGCCGGCATGATCGGCCTGATGAATGTGCTGGCCGAGGAAGGCCGCAAGAACAACATCAAGGTCAACACCATCTCGCCGACGGCCGCGACCCGCATGACCGAGGAACTGCTGCCGCCGCAGGCGCTGGCGCTGATGCGCCCCGAGGCGATCACGCCGGCGGTGGAATTCTTGCTCAGCGAGGACGCGCCGACCCGCACCATCATGGGCGCCGGCGCCGGCTCGTTCGCGGTGATCAAGGTGGTCGAGACCGAAGGCATCAATCTGGCGCAGTCCGACTGGACGCCCGACGCGATCGCGGCGAATTTTGCCGCGATCGGCGACATGTCGACCGCCAAGGCCCTGCAAGGCGCGTTCGAGCAGACCCAAAAATATGTAGCGCAGGCCGCGGCGAGGGCGGGGATCAAGCTCTGACCATGTCAGTCGCCGTCATCGGTGCCGGGCCCGCCGGACTGATGGCGGCGGAGGTCTTGGCGCAGCGTAATGTGCAAGTCACCGTCTACGATGCGATGCCATCGGCCGGCCGCAAATTGCTGATGGCCGGGCGCGGCGGGCTCAATCTGACGCACAGCGAGCCGCTGCCCGCATTCCTCGCGCGATATCGCGAAGCGATGCAGCATCTCAAGCCTGCGATCGAGGCGTTTCCACCGCAAGCCTTGCGCGACTGGAGCGAGGTGCTGGGGCAGGAGACGTTTGTCGGTTCCAGCGGTCGCGTCTTCCCGAAAGCCTTCAAGGCGTCACCTCTGCTGCGCGCGTGGTTGCGGCGGCTGGATTCGGCGGGCGTGCAATTCGCGCTGCGCCATCGCTGGACCGGTTGGGACGAGAGCGGCCGCCTGCTGTTTCAGACGCCGGATGGACCGCGCGTCATCGATGCCGCGCGCAACCGTGCTGGCGCTCGGCGGCGCCAGCTGGCCGCGGCTGGGCTCGGATGGATCTTGGGTCGAGATGCTCGCCGCCAAGGGCGTGGAGGTATCCGCGCTGCGGCCGGCCAATTCCGGCTTCACCGTCACCTGGTCCGGACATCTTTCGCGACCGGTTCGAGGGTCAACCGCTCAAGGGCGTGGCGCTGACGTTTGGTTCGCATACCGTGCGCGGCGAGGCGATCGTCACCCGCACCGGCATCGAGGGTGGCGCGGTCTATGCGCTGTCGGCTGAGTTGCGCGAGGCGGTCATTGGTTCCGGGCAGGCGACACTGAACATCGCGCTGCGGCCCGATCTTGAAACCGACGATTTGATCGCGCGTCTATCGCAACCAAAAGGCAAGCAATCGTTCTCCAACTTCCTGCGCAAGGCTTCGCACCTGTCGCCGGTCGCGATCGGCCTGTTGCAGGAAGCCGCCAAAACCGCCGGCCTGTCGCTGGCATCATTGCCTCCGGCCGATCTCGCGCGCCTGATCAATGCGGTACCGATCCAGCTCACCGGCACCGCCCCGATCGCACGCGCGATCTCGACCGCGGGCGGCATATCGTTCGACGAACTCGATTCCGACTTCATGATCCGCCGGTTACCCGGCGTGTTCGCGGCCGGCGAGATGCTCGACTGGGAAGCGCCGACCGGCGGCTATCTGCTGCAGGCGTCGTTTGCAACGGGGGCGGCGGCGGGGCGGGGTGTGCTGAAATGGCTTCAAGGGGGCGACAAGCGGTGAGATTGATCAGGACGTCCCGGTCTTTGTCGTCAAGTCTGTGATCAGTGCGAGAAGGCCAAAAAACGCAGCGACAACGCAGACCGCGGTCCAACCGCCATGTGCCCACGCAAAAGCCGCGGCCGCAGCGCCAACGGCTCCGCCGATGAAGAACAGGCCGACGAACAAGCCGTTCATGCGGCCACGAGCCTCCGGTCGCAGCAGATTGATCGCACGGCGGCCAAGCGTTTGATCGCTGGTGACACCCATGTCGAACAAGATCGTGCCGATACTCAGCACAAATAGTGCCATCACCGGGGATTCGATGAGGCCGGCCCAGGCGCAGAGCCCGAGCGAGACGATGATGGTGAGATGCGATGCGAACAGCATCGGCCGCGCCCAGCCTCGATCGCCTAACCGTCCTGCGAGCGGTGTGGCGGCTGCACCCGCAGCGCCCATCAGCGCGAACAGCGCAATCTCTCTGGCGTTGAGATTGAAAGGCGCGCTCGAAAGGCGCAGGGCGATCGCGGCCCAGTAGGCGGTGAACGACGCCATCACCAGCGCGGCGGTCCAGGCGCGAACACGCAACACTGGTTCGTCCCCGAGCAGTTTCGGAAACGATGCGAGCAGGGTCCCATAACCGGCCCGCGTCGCCGGCCGCGATGCCGGCAAATACAACGCCAGCGCGCCGGTCAGGGCCGCCATCGCGGCCGCTGAGGCGAGATAGAATGCGCGCCAGTTCCAGGCGTCGGCGATGAGACTTGCCAGCGGACGTGACAGCAATATGCCGATCATCAACCCGCTCATGACGTCTCCGATCACCCGGCCGCGATGCTCCGGTGGCGCCATCGACGCGACCAGCGGAACCAGCATCTGGATGGCGGCGCACGAGGCGCCGAGACCGAAGGTGGCAACGAGCAGCAGAAGCGGTGTCGGCGCAAGCGCCGTGCAGAGGGCTGCGAGAATGGCGCAGGACAGCGTTCGCAAGATCAGGCGCTTGTTCTCGAACAGATCGGCCAGCGGCACCAGCAGAAACAGGCCAAGCGCGTAGCCAAGCAGCGTCAAGGTGCTGATCATGCCGGCTTGCCAAGTCGACATGCCGAACGAAGGCCCGATCAGGCCGATCAGAATTTGGGGCGCGAACAGGTTGGTTACGATGACGCCGGTTGCGATCGCGGCCAGCCAGACAAAGGAGCGTGTCGCGGTTGGGGCGGCGGGAAGTTTGGTCGCTTCGGAGATGGTCATGAGGCCTCGCATTTGATCGCAAGGGCCCTTTAAGCAATCGCCTTAGTATGCTACAATTCAAATATGATGATAAAGAATATGCGAGAATCGTTATGAACACCCATGATCTGGTTGCCTTCGTTGCCGTGGTTGAAACCGGATCGATCGTGGCGGCTTCGGTTCGTCTGAATTTGACGCAGCCGGGGGTGACGCGGCGAATTCAAAATCTCGAGGAGATGCTGGGTACCGAACTGCTGGACCGGCTATCGAAACCGTTGAAGCCAACGGCGGCAGGACACCAGGCCTACGAGCACGGCCGGCGCGTGTTGCGGATGCTTGAGGACCTGAGGTCGGGCGTCGCAGACGACGGCGTCGTTCGCGGCGAATTCAGGCTCGGCATTTCACCCTATCTGTCGGAAAGCGGTCTTACGGGACCTTTGGATCTGCTGCGCACCGAGTTTCCGTCACTTGCTGTGCGGGTCGTATCCGGCTGGTCGCCCCATCAGGTGGGACGCGTGAGCCGCAACGAACTGGACGCTGCTGCCATCTGTCTGCCCGATGGCACGGAGCCGCCGGAGGACCTCGTCGGTGACGATCTGGGATCGCAACCGATCATCTTCGTGGTGGCGCGCGATATGAAGCTACCGAAGCAGGTCAGTCTGGAAGACCTTTCGCGCATGTCGTGGGTGATCAATCAGGATGGCTGCGGATTTCGTGGCGCGTTGAAACGGCATTTCGACGCGGCGCATCTTCCGTTTCGGGTTGGGGTGGAAGCCCTCGACTCCGAACTGCGGCTGTCGCTGGTGGCGCGGGGCTGGGCGTGGGTTTGGTGACGCCGATTGCGCTGAAGCAAAGCCCGCTTCGAAGCAGGCTCAAGGTGCGTCAAGACGCCGGATTTCAATCCCGCGGTCCGGGCATGGGTCGTTCATCGCCCGCCGGCGGGTCGCCTGGCGCGCCCGATCAAGGCATTCAGTAACGCACTGGACAGGGAGTTACAGGTACTGATCCGCGGTTGACGCTGTGCGGCGTCAGCGCAATTTCCCCCTTGCCGCCACCGGCAGCACCCCGACGATTTCGTCGCCGCGCACCATCACGACTTCGTCCATCATGTTGACGACGACGCAGACATGGTTGGGCACGATGCGCACGACGTCGCCGACGTTGGGGCGGGTGTTGCTGCGGGCAAGATCGAGAAAGCCGTGCTCTTCGGCAAAGCGCGCGATCTTGGCTTCGGGATGTTCGAGGATCAGGCCATGGCCGTCGAGCCCGCCGCCGGTGTCCGAGGTCAGCGTCTTGGAGCCGGCATCGAGGATGCCGCGATCCGGGCCGGCGCGGCTGACCACGGTGGAATAGATGTTCAGCGCGCAATCGTCCCACGCCGCGACGCCGGCGGCGACCTGCATGCGGTCGTTATAGATGTAGGTGCCGGGCCGATGCTCGGTGGCGCCCTTGAGCTTGCCGACATTTTTCAGGTTCGGCGAGCCGCCGGTCGAGACCATGGTCGCGTCGAGCCCGTGCGCGCGCACGCCGGCGAGCGCTTCGTCGTAAGAATTTCTGCGCCTCGGCCCAACCGGTTTCGGTCGGGTACAGCATGAAGCCCGCGAAAGTGCAGTCCCTTGGAGGCCGCGATCTCGCGCGCCAGCGCGATGGCTTCGGCGGGCGTTTCGACGCCGGCGCGCTTGCGCCCGGTGTCGCATTCGACCACCACCGACAGCGGACGGCCGGAGATGGCGGCGGCCTTCGGCAGGCTCCGACGACCACGGAATTGTCGGCGGCCACCGTCATGTTGGCCTTGGCCTGCAGCGCGCCGAGCCGCGCCATCTTCTCGTCGCCGATCAGATTGTAGCTGATCAGGATGTCGTCGATCCCGGCGTCGGCCATCACCTCGGCCTCGCCGAGTTTCTGGCAGGTGATGCCTTTGGCGCCGGCCTTGATCTGCATCGTCGCCAGCAGCGGGCTCTTGTGGGTCTTGATGTGCGGTCGGTTGGCCACACCGGCGGCATCGCAGGTCGCCTGGATGCGCGCGATGTTGGCGCTCGACGCGGTCCATGTCGATCACGGCGCAGGGTGTGCCGTATTCCCGGGCGATCTTGGCGGCGAGAGGTGTGGTCATCAAGTCGACTCCAGTTGGGCCGTCGCCCTTCGAGGCGCGCTAAGAAGCGCGCACCTCAGGGTGACGGCATGAGAGAGCGTCATCCTGAGGTGCGAGCCACTTCGGCGAGCCTCGAAGGATGGCGCGGGCATGTTAAGCCTGCTCAATTTCTTCGCGCAGCACTTCAAGCTCCAGCCATTTGTCTTCGACCTCGGCCAGTTCCTTCTGCGCCTTGGTCAGGGCATCGGAAGCGGTATCGAATTTCTTGCGATTCTTGTTGTAGAGATCGGGATCGTCGAGGAAGCGCTGCTGTTTGGCGATCTCGGCCTGCAGCTTCGCGATCGTCTTCGGCAGCGTTTCCAGCGCGTGCTTCTCGTTGAAATTCAGCCGGCGCTTCGATGCGGTCGAGGGCGCGCCGGCCCTCGATTCCCGCTTTCTCTTCGGCGGCTTTCACCGCCTCGCGCTTCAGATCCGCGCCGCGCTGCGCCAGCATGTCGCTGTAGCCGCCGGCATATTCGATCCAGCGGCCGTCGCCTTCGGGCGCGATCACCGAGGTCACGACGCGGTCGAGGAAGTCGCGGTCGTGGCTGATCAGGATCACGGTGCCGTCGTAGTCGCCGAGCATTTCCTCGAGCACGTCGAGGGTTTCGAGATCGAGATCGTTGGTCGGTTCGTCCAGCACCAGGAGGTTGGAAGGCTTCGCCAGCGCGCGCGCCAGCATCAGCCGGCCGCGCTCGCCGCCGGACAGCACCTCCAGCGGCGTGCGCATCTGTTCCTGCGCGAACAGAAAGTCCTTCATGTAGCTGACGACGTGCTTCGGCTTGCCGCCGACCATGACGTGGTCGCTGCCGCCGCCGGTCAGGGCGTCGGCCAGGGTCGATTTCGGGATCGAGGCTTTCGCGATGCTGGTCCAGCGTCGCCATCTCGATATTGGCGCCGAACCGGATCGTGCCGCTGTCGGGCGGGCTGCCGCCGGTCAGCATGTCGATCAGCGTGGTCTTGCCGGCGCCGTTCGGGCCGACGATGCCGATGCGGTCGCCGCGCTGGACGCGGATCGAAAAGTCGTCGACGATCTTGCGATCGCCGTAGGATCTGCTGATGTTCTTGGCTTCGATCACCAGCTTGCCGGATTTGTCGGCTTCGGCCGCCGCGAGATTGGCGTTGCCGGTGGCGCCGCGATAGTCGCGGCGCTGGTCGCGCAGCGCATGCAGATTGCCGAGCCGCTTGACGTTGCGCTTGCGGCGGCCGGAGACGCCGTAGCGCAGCCAGTGCTCCTCGTTGACGATCTTGCGGTCGAGCTTGTGCTGGTCGCGCTCTTCTTCGGCCAGCACCTCGTCGCGCCAGGCTTCGAAGGCGCTGAAACCGCGGTCGATCTGCTTGATCTGGCCGCGATCGAGCCAGGCGGTCGCGCGCGACAGGTTGGACAGGAAGCGGCGGTCATGGCTGATGATGACCAGCGCGCAGCGGCGGCTTGCGAGTTCGCCTTCCAGCCATTCGATGGTGGTGAGATCGAGATGGTTGGTCGGCTCGTCCAGCAGCAGGATATCGGGCGAGGGCGCCAGCACCCGCGCCAGCGCGGCGCGGCGGGCCTCGCCGCCGGAGATATGCGCGGGGTCTTCGTCGCCGGTGAGGCCGAGTTGCTCCAGCAGATAGCGCGCCTGATAATGATCGTCGCCCGGACCGAGCCCGGCCTCGACATAGGCCAGCGTGGTGTCGAAGCCGGAAAAATCCGGCTCCTGCGGCAGATAGCGGATGGTGGCGCCGGGCTGCACGAAGCGGCTGCCGCTGTCGGGTTCGACCAGGCCAGCCGCGATCTTCAGCAGCGTCGATTTGCCCGAGCCGTTGCGGCCGATCAGGCAGACGCGCTCGCCCGTCGACACCGACAATTCGACGCCCGACAACAGCGGCGTGCCGCCGAAGGTCAGCTTGATATCTTTCAACTGGATCAGCGGCGGCGCCATGGTCTTGGGCTCAATTCTGGTTCGGTGCGGGCTGTTGCGCCCGCTGGCGCTGGATGCGGCGGATGGTCTGGTCGAGCGCCGACAGGAATGTCGAGCGGTCGCGCGGCGCGTATGACTTCGGGCCGCCGGTGACTTCGCCGGACGAGCGCAGGTCGGTCATCAGGTTGCGCACCGCCAGCGTCATGCCGATCGATTGTTCCGTGAACGGTTTGCCGTTCGGCGCGATCACCTCGGCGCCGGCTTTGACGCAGCGGCTGGCGAGCGGGATATCGGAGGTGATGACGATATCGCCCTTGCCGGCGCGCTCGGCGATCCAGTCGTCGGCGGCGTCCATCCCGGAACCGGCCGCGATGCGCTCGATCAGGGGATCCTGCGGCACGCGAATGAAATTGCCCGCGACCACGCTGACCGGCAGGCGATGCCGTTCAGCGACACGGTAGATTTCGTCCTTCACCGGGCAGGCGTCGGCGTCGACATAGATGCGGGTGGTCGGCGGGCTTGATGTCATCAGTTCCGGTGGCTCGTTCAGTGGCCCGCGTGGTACTCCATCGGACGGAAAATTGCGAGGAAAACGCCGAGACTCTTGCCATGGCTCGTTGTTCACGTACCATTGGGTCAGAAAAGCACGCCGAAATCAGGGGAAACAGGCAGATGAGCAACCGGCCGAAACCTACCGCGTCTCGGCCTACAACACCTCAAAACTGTCCGAAAACAAGATCCACGACGACACCGTGGCGCGCCGCTTCGGATTTTCCGGCGGGCTGGTGCCCGGCGTCGACGTCATGGCCTATATGATGCACCTCCCGGTCGAAAAATGGGGCCGCGCCTTCCTCGAGCGCGGCCTGATCGAGGCCCGCTTCGTCAAGCCGGTCTATGACGGCGAAATCGCCGAATTGGCCGGCGACGAGAGTGACGGCGTGCTCTCGATCGAGGTGCACAGCCGCGGCGAGCTCTGCGCCACCGGCACCGCGTCGCTGCCTATATCGGCGCCGTCGTTTTCGCTGGCGGATTTCGATGAAGTCGCGGCGGTGGCGGACCGCAAGCCGGTCGATGCCAATTCCTACCAGGTGGGAAAATGGCTGGGAGCGGTGCCGCGCATCTGGGCCGGGGACGCCGCAACGGAATATCTCACCGACATTCGCGAGACCGATGCCGATCTATGCGCGGGAAGGGCTCGGCCATCCCGGCCTGCTGCCGCGGGTCATGAACAAGGTGCTGGTCGACAACGCCATCCTCGGGCCCTGGATTCACGTCGGGAACACGGATGCAACTGTTGTCCGCAGGTGGAATCGGCGACGAACTTACGGCGCGCGCAAAAGTCACCGGCAATTACGACAAGAAGGGCCACCGCTTCGTCGAACTCGACGCGCTGGTGGTCGCCAACGGCACCACGCCGCTGGCGCATTGCCAGCATATTGCGATCTACCAGCCGCGCGAACAGGCGGCGGCGTAGCTCCACTCGTCGTCCTCCGCGAAAGCGGAGGACCCAGTACGCCGCGGCTTCTCGATTGATCGCTGGCGTCTCTGGATCGCCCGGTCAAGCCGGGCGACGACAGTTGTGTTTGTGGCGGGCAGCAGACCCCTTACGCCGCCTTCGCCTTCTTCGCGTCCTCGATCGCACGCCAGACCCGTTCCGGCGTCAGCGGCATGTCGATATGCGTGATGCCGTATTCCGACAGCGCATCGATCACTGCGTTGACGATGCAGACGAGGCTGCCGGCGCAGCCGGCTTCGCCGCAGCCCTTGGTGCCCAGCGGATTTGATTTCGCCGGCGAGGGATGATCGCCGACTTCCATCAGCGGAATGTCCTCCGCGCGCGGCATCGCGTAGTCCATGAACGAGCCGGTGATCGGCTGGCCGCTCTCGTCGTAGCTGACTTCTTCCATCAGCGCCTGGCCGATGCCCTGCGCGACGCCGCCATGCAACTGGCCGGCGACGATCATCGGGTTGACGATGGTGCCGAAATCGTTGACGCCGGTGTAGCGCACGATCCGCGTCACGCCGGTGTCGGGATCGATCTCGACTTCGGCGACATGGCAGCCGTTGGGGAAGGTCGACGGCGTGTCCTTGGTGGCGTGATCGACGTCGAGCGAGTCAGGCACGCCCTCGGGCACCTTGCCGTCGCGTAAGCGCTGCGCCAGTTCCATGATGCCGATAGAGCGGTCGGTGCCGGCGATGGTGAAGCGGCCGCCGGCAAATTCGATGTCGCCTTCGGAGGCCTCCAACAGATGCGCGGCGGCCTGCTTGCCCTTGGCGACCACGAGCGCCGAAGCTTCGACGATCGCCTGACCGGTCGCGGTGATCGAGCGCGAGCCGCCGGTGCCGTTGCCGAACCGCACGAGGTCGCTGTCGTTCTGCTCGAGCGTGATCTTTTCGAAGGGCACGCCGAGTTGCGCGGACAGCACCTGCGCGAACGGCGTCGCGTGGCCCTGGCCGTAGTCGAGCGTGCCGGTGGTCAGCTTGACCGATCCATCCGGCTCGAAGTTGATCTTGCCGAGTTCGCCGCTCGGCGGTGCCGTGACTTCGAGATAGGAGCCGACCGCGATGCCGCGCAGCTTGCCGGCCTTGCGGCTTTCCTTTTTGCGCTTGGCAAAGTTGGCGTGATCGGAAATCTCCAGCGCCTTGTTGAAGACGCCGGCGAAATCGCCGCTGTCATAGGTGACGCCGGAGGACGCCGCGAACGGCAGTTGTGCCGGCTTGATGAAATTTCGCTTGCGCAAGGTGAGGCGGTTGATGCCCATCTCGTCGGCGGCGCGGTCGATCAGCCGCTCCATGTAGTAGTTGGCCTCGGGCCGGCCGGCGCCGCGATAGGCGCCCATCAGCGTGGTGTTGGTCAGCACCGTCTTGATGTCGACGCCGAGCAGCGGCGTGCGGTAGACGCTGGCGAGGTTCTTGCCGGTGTTGAGCGACAGCGGTCCTGGCGCTACGCCGGTGATGTAGGCGCCGAGATTGCCGTAGCCGTTGAGACGGACGGCCAGAAACTTGCCCTCGGCATCGAGCGCGAGTTCGGCGTGGATGATCTGGGCGCGGCCCTGGCTGTCGGAGAGAAAACTGGTCGAGCGCTCGTCGAGCCATTTCACCGGACGGCCCAGCGCCTTCGCCGCGTGCAGGATGCAGGTATATTCGGGATAGTTGACGTTCTTCATGCCGAACGAGCCGCCGACATTGGCGGTCAGGATTCGTACCTTGTCGTTCGGCACGTTCAAAATCTTCGCCAGCGTCACCTTGTTGCCGGAGACGCCCTGGGTCGGCACCTGCAGCGTGTAGCGCTCGGCTGCCTTGTCGTAGGCCGCCAGCGCCACCCGCGGTTCCATCGACACCACGGCGACGCGGGTGTTGACGATATCGAGTTTCGTCACATGCGCGGCACTGGCAAACGCCGCGTCGATCCTGGCGGTGTCGCCATAGTGGTAATCGAGCGCGACGTTGTTGGGGATGTGATCGTAAAGCTGTGGCGCGCCGGGTTTTGCGGCCTCCGCGGCATTGGTCACGGCAGGAAGCGGCTCGATGTCGAGTTCGACGGCCTCAGCGGCATCGCGCGCCTGCGCCAGCGTTTCCGCGACGACAAAGGCCACGGGATCGCCGACGAAGCGCACCTTGTCGCTCACCAGCGCCTTGCGGTTGGTCTGCAGCAGGGCTGAGCCATCCCGGCTCTTCAGCGGCAGGCCGCAGGTGAAGGGGTTGTAGCCGGCGGTTTCGAGGTCCTTGCCGGTCCAGACGCCGAGCACGCCCGGCATGGCCTTTGCGGCAGCCGTGTCGATGCCCTTGATGATGCCGTGGGCATGACTGGACCGCACCATGAAGCAATAGGCTTGGCCGGGAAGGGTGAAATCGTCGGTATATTTGCCCTTGCCGCGCACCAGCGTGTCGTCTTCCTTGCGGCGGACCGGTTGCCCGACACCGTATTTTTGCAGTGCGATAGCGTTTTCGAGGGCGGCGGGAGCGGTATGATCTTGCATGGGAAATTACCTGAAATGCCCCGATTTGGGCTGATACCGGGGGCTGCCGACCAGATAACGCACCGATCCCCCCGCGACAACGCCTGATTGGGCATGGTCCTATGTGATGGGTTGTTGCGCAGGTCCTTGGCGCTGCTAAAGTTTCCGTGAACATAAATTCTTCGGCCGGCCGGCTTTAAGGCCAGCGGAAAGACAGATTTGATGAAGGATGACACGCGGCTTCGCGACGGCCTTTCGGCCCGCGAAAGCCCGTCAGGGTTGGCTGCGGCAGGGCTGGAAAACGGCGTCTATGCCGCGCTCGACCTTGGCACCAACAATTGCCGGCTCCTGATCGCCAGTCCCTCCGGGGACGGTTTTCGGGTGGTCGATTCGTTCTCGCGGATCATCCGGCTCGGCGAGGGCATTTCCGCGACCGGTTCCATCAGCGAAGCCGCGATCGAGCGGGCGATCGCGGCTTTGAGTATCTGCGGCGACAAGATCCGCTACCGCCGGGCGCGCCGGCTGCGGCTGATCGCGACCGAAGCCTGCCGCGCGGCCGACAATGCCGAGCATTTTCGAGAGCGGGTGGCAAAAGAAACCGGCATCAAGCTCGAGGTGATCGATCGCGAGACCGAAGCAACGCTGGCTGTGATCGGCTGCTCGCCGCTGCTCGACCCAAACGGCCGCGGCGCCATCCTGTTCGATATCGGCGGCGGTTCGACCGAACTGGTCCGGATCGAGCGCGATCCGGACCAGCATAATGCGCCGCCGCGTATAAAAGCCTGGATGTCGATCCCGCACGGGGTCGTCACCCTGGCCGAGCATTTCGGCGGCAAGGACGTGACGCCGGAAGCCTATGCGCGGATGGTCGCGGAGGTCGCCCAATATGTGGCGCCGTTCGCGGCCGAACACGGCGCCGATTTGCGCGATATGCATCTGCTCGGGACCTCGGGCACGGTGACGACGCTGGCTGGCGTCCATCTCAACCTCGCGCGCTACGAGCGCCGCCGTATCGACGGCATCTGGATGAGCGATTCCGACGTGACCGAGGTGATCGCGCGGCTGCTCGCCATGAGCTACCAGGAACGCGCCGGCAATAATTGCATCAGCGTCGAGCGGGCCGATCTGGTGCTGGCGGGCTGCGCCATTCTCGACGCGATCCGCGACGCCTTCCCGATGCCGCGCCTGCGCGTCGCCGACCGCGGCCTGCGCGAAGGCATGCTGGTCGAGATGATGCGCGAGGACGGCGCGCTCAGGGCGTGCTAAGAGCCGCTTCGACATAACCAGGATAAGCAAGAACCGATATGGCGAAAGATACCACCGGCCGGTTGCACGTCACGGTCAAGAGCGGTGGCAAGCGCAAGCTGTCGTCAAAACTCTGGCTGGAGCGGCAGCTCAACGATCCCTATGTGGCGCAGGCCAAGCGCGATGGCCTGCGCTCGCGCGCGGCCTACAAGCTGATCGAGATCGACGACAAATATCATTTTCTCAAACAGGGCATCGCGGTGGTCGACCTCGGCGCCGCGCCCGGCGGCTGGAGCCAGATCGCGGCGAAACGCGTCGGCGCCGCCAACGGCAAGGGCAAGGTGGTCGCGATCGATCTTTTGGAAATGCCGGAGATTTCCGGCGTCAGTTTTGCGCAGCTCGATTTTCTGGCGGACGATGCGCCTGCGAAATTGCTGGCGATGATGGGCGGCCGCGCCGATGTCGTGATGTCCGACATGGCCGGCAATACCACGGGGCATCGCAAGACCGACCAGCTTCGCATCATCGGCCTCGTCGAAGGCGCCGCGGCCTTTGCCGCCGACGTGCTCAATCCCGGCGGTACGTTCCTGGCAAAGGTGTTCCAAAGCGGCGCCGATGCAACGCTGATGACCGAGCTCAAGCGCGATTTCGCCACCGTCAAGCATGTCAAACCGGCATCGAGCCGGCAGGACTCTGTCGGAGCGCTACGTGCTGGCGATGGGATTTCGCGGCACCGGCAGCGCCGGTCAGGCCGCCGGCTCCGCCTGATAGCGCTGAACCGCCGACTGCATCCTCTCAAGCCGTGCAAGGACATCCGGATTGTGGTGGGGGTGGGTGAGAATCAGGAAGTCGTCGCGTTCGATTCCCGCGATCACTTTGCCGGCCAGCTCGCTCGTCGGCATCGGTGTGCCCATCCCTTCGGCGAAAGCTGATCTGATCCGCGCCAGAAGCTCTGGCGGGGTTTTTGACGCCGCCTTCAATTGAGCCGGTCGGTTTCGCTCCGACTCGAAGATGCGCGTCTGCACCAGCCCCGGGCACACCACGGAGACCTTGATCGGAGAGCCCACGGCCGCCAGTTCGCCGGCAAGACTTTCGGACAGCGCCACCACCGCGTGCTTGGATGCGACATAGGTCGCCATGAACGGGGGTGACGTCAGTCCTGCCAGCGAAGCAACATTGACGACATGGCCTTGGCCGCGCGCCACCATCGCCGGCAGGATGGTCTGCAGCGCGTTGACCACGCCGAACAGGTTGACGCCAAGCGTCCAGGTCCAGTCCTTGGGATCGGTGGCCCAGATCGGGCTGAGCGAGCTGCCAACCCCGGCATTGTTGACCAGGAGGTCGACCTGCCCGAACCGGTCGACGGCGGCTGCGGCCAGCCCCTGCACCGCGGAGAAATCCGCGACGTCGGTGCGATGTGCGCCGACGGTGTAACCCGCTTCAGTCAACCGCCGCCGCGCCGCTTCCAGCGCGCTTTCCTCGACGTCCGCCAGCATGACGCCAAGCCCGCGCTCGCACAGCGCCTCGGCGAGCGCGAAGCCGATCCCGCTCGCGGCTCCTGTCACCACCGCGACCTGCCCATTCAGGAGTTTCATCGTATAATTCCTCAATTCGGTCCGGCGTCCGCCGGGGTGAATAACATCAGGTTGCAAGTTCCGGACACGCTTCCTTAACGTTTGTCCGGCCATGGTTCAAGCTTTACTTGTGTACAAAATTAGACTGATGTAAAAAATGATGGCACCGAAGCGGACCGAGCGCTCCCGCAACCTGATCCTGGACGCCGCCGAGGCGGCGTTTCAGCGGGATGCGTTCGCCGAGGTTTCGGTCGAAGCCATCGCGCAGGCCGCGGGGCTGACGCGCCAGACCGTCTACAATCTCTTCGCGTCGAAGGAAGAGATCGTATCCCAGCTCATCGTCCGCGTCGAAGCCCGCGGCGATGCGGCGCATCGGGCCCGCATCGCCGCCAACGAGGACGCGCTGACGATTCTGGAGGATGCGTTTCTCGGCAGCGCACGCTGGTGTCTGGCTAATCCGGCGATCGCCCATCTCGCCCTGACTGCGCCGGCGGTAAGACCCTCGACTGCGCCGCCGCCGGACCGCGCCTCGTTTCAGCTGCTGGTCAGGGATCTTTTGGTACTGGGACAGCGGCAGCGTGTCATCCGCAGCGATGAAGATCCCAACATCATGGCGCTCGTCCTGCTCGGCACCTACGCGCAGGCGCTGCTCTACGCTCTCCCGGAAGGTGCCTTTCCAGCGAAGAAGCTGAAATATCTGCTGCGCCTGCTGGTCGAGGGCATCGGCGAACGGCGAGTTTCGAAAGCCAAATCCGCTAAAAAGCGTACAAAGAGAGCCAAGCCGAAGGCCGCATCCAGGAGATAGTCTTGAATAGGTCCTCCTACGGTCTGGCCGCAGCGCTTCGTCGAAACACCCGGCCGTCGGCGACGATGCCGAGAGTGATGCCGCCGATGATCAGCGCCATCGCGAGAAACAGCGATGGTTCCAGTGGCTCATGCAGCGCAATGGCCGCGCTGGCGATGCCGAGCACGGGCGTGGCGAGCAGACCCAGCGACGTCGTCACCGCCGGCAGGCTGCGATTGACCATCGACATCGCCCAGTAGGCGAGCGCGGTGCAGACGAGGCCGGTGTAGAGCAACAACCCGACGAGACGCATGCTCCAGACGATATGCGGCACGCCTTCCTTCAGGAACGCGATCGTCGAGAGAACGCAGCCCGCCAGCAGCACTTGCCAGAAAACCAGCTGAAATGGCGAGGAAATCCATTTGTGTGCGCGGATATAGACGATATTGGCGGCCCAGCAAAACGCTGCGATCACGATCAGGCCGCCGCCGAACAACGCGTTGCGGTCACTCCAATCGAGCGATCCCGGATTGAAGATCACGGCGAGGCCCGCAAGCCCGAAGGCGATGCCGATGGCGCGCCATCGGGTGATGCGCTCCGCCAGAAAGATCCGCGCGCCGAAAGCGACCCAGATCGGCGTCGTGTAGCCGAGCACGATGGCGCGGCCCGCCGGCACGAATTGCAGTCCGGTGGCGACCAGCGCTGAAAACGCCACCATGTGCAGCAGCGCCGTGCAGAATACGACCGGCAGGTCGCCGCGTTTCGGGATGATGAAACTGTTTTGCGCCCACAGCAGCGGCGCCAGCGCCGCTGCCGCGATCCAGCTGCGCATCGCCGTCGACCACAGCGGCGACACGTCGCGAACGATCAGCTTCGTCACCGGCCAGTTGGTGCCCCAGGCGAGGACGACAATCGCGAGCAGGCCAAGCGCGCGGCGTGGGGAGAGGGCCTCGTTCATATCGATATCCGGTCGGGCGGCAGGCCCAGGCAGGTTGCCTACGCCACCATCTGGCCCTAGATAAAGGTCCAGATTGAACAAACAGAGAGTGCCAGTTGATGGCCAAGCTGCTGCCGGGCATGCTCCATCTTTCGCCTGACAGCGACGAGACGCTGTCGCACCAGCTCACGCGGCAGCTGCGGTCACTGATCACGCGCGGACGCCTGGTGCCGGGCCACCGCCTGCCATCGAGCCGGCAATTGGCACAGTCGCTGAAGGTCTCGCGCAACACCGTCATCGCTGCGATCGAGCAACTCGCCGCCGAAGGCTATCTTGGCACCTCCGCCGGTCGGCGGCCGGTGGTGACAGCTGGCCTGTCGCCGATTGCCGATACGGTGCAACCGAAAACCAGCGCCCAGCGCGCCGATCAGGCTAAGCTGTCGCATTGGGCCCGCAGCCTGCAAGAGGCGGGCTGGCCGCCGGTCTATGGCGGACGGCCACGCCCGTTCCAGCCGGGCCTCGCCGACGAGCGCGAGTTTCCGCACGACATCTGGGCCCGCTGCCTGCGGCGCGCCGCCGGAAGCAAACGGTTGCGCGCCAACCGGGCGCATAATCACCCCGCGCTGCAGCAGGCGTTGCTGCAGCATTTGGCCGAACATCGCGGCATCACCGCAAAGCCCGGCCAGATCATCGTCGTGCCGTCGGCGCAGGCGGGGATCGCGCTGATCGCCAAGGCGATGCTCGATGCCGGCGATCTCGCCTGGATCGAAAGCCCGGGCTATGGCGGCGCCGCCGTCGCTTTGCAGGCCGCCGGCGCCGTTGTCGCGGGCGTGCCGATCGACAAATCAGGTATCGCGGTCCGTGATCGCAAGGCCGCGCCCCGGCTGATCTTCGTCACCCCATCCCACCAATATCCAAGTGGACAATTGATGCCGGTCGGCCGCCGGCTCGAACTGCTGCGCTACGCCGACGCCGTGGGAGCCTCGATCATCGAAGACGATTATGACGGCGAATTTCACTATGAAGCGCGGCCGGTGTCCGCATTGCAGGGGCTGGCCGCTTCGACACGCATCTTCTATCTCGGCACGTTTTCCAAATCGATGTTCGCCGATATCCGGATCGGCTACATCGTCGTCCCCGAAGTTTTGATCGAAACCTTCGAACTGGCGCAGCGTCATCTCGGATTGCTGGCGTCGGTCACCGTGCAGGATGCGCTCGCCGAGTTCATCGGCGCCGGCGCCTACCTTGCCCATATCCGCCGGGTGACGCGGCTCTACAAGGGACGCCGCGACCGGATGCTGAGGGCGCTGGAGGCGGAAGCGGGCGGCCGGTTGACCATCGATGTGCCGCCCGGCGGCATGCAGCTATTGGCGCGTTGCGCGACCGCGGCGAATGACCGGATCCTGTCGGCGCGGCTGCTCGATGCCGGTGTCGTCGCCCGTCCGCTGTCGAGCCTGCTGTTTCACACATCGAGGGAGCAGGGATTGTTTCTCGGTTTCGCGGCGTGGAACGAAAAGGAGATCGACCGCGCCGCGCGCATCCTCGGCCGCATCGTGCGGTAATGCGTCTTCGCCTTACTCGGGCTTGATGCCGGCGGCGCGGACCACCTTGGCCCATTTTTCGGTTTCATCGGCGATCAGCTTGCCGAATTCCGCAGGCGAGCCCGGCAGCGGCTCGCCGCCGAGTGCCGCCAGCCGCGCCTTCATCTTGGGCTCGGCGATCGCCGATATTAATTTCCTTGTTGAGCCGCTCGACGATGTCCTGCGGCGTCTTTTTCGGCGCGCACGATACCGTACCATTGGCTGGTCTCGTAGCCCGGCACGAAATCCCCGACCGGCGGCAGCTCCGGCAGCACTTCGGCGCGCGCCGCCGTGTCACCGCCAGCGCGCGCAGCTTGCCGGTCCTGACGTAATCGGTGGTGCCGGGCGCGGTGGCGAACAGTACCTGCACCTGGCCGCCGAGCAGATCGGTCAGCGCCGGCCCCTGGCCACGATAGGGCACGTGAACCAGGTCGACGCCGGCCATCATCTTGAACAGTTCGCCGGCCATGTGCGGCGCGCTGCCATTGCCGGCGGAGGCCATGTTCACCTTGCCCGGATTGGCTTTGGCATAGCGGATGAACTCGGGAACGGTGGTGGCCGGCACCGATGGATTGAGCAGGATCACCATCGGCACGCGGATGATGCCGGCGACCGGCGCGGTGTCGCGGATGAAGTTGAAATTGAGCTTTTCGTACAGCGAGGCGTTGACCGCGTTCGGCACGGTGGCGAGCAGCAGCGTGTAGCCGTCGGGCGCCGCCGTCACCACAGCCTCGGTGCCGATATTGCCGCCGGCGCCGGCCCGGTTCTCGGTGACGAAGGATTGGCCCAGATGCTCGGTCAACCACTGGCCGATCAGGCGAGCGGTGATGTCGACCCCGCCACCGGCGGCAAAACCGGCTATAATGCGTACCGGCCGCGCCGGATAATCGTCCGCCGACGCGAGCTGCGGAAAGGCCGGCGCCGCGGCAACGGCGCCGGCGAGTTTCAGGAATCTGCGGCGGTGAAGTTTCATGCTGCACCCCTGTCGTGGGCATCGGCTCTGGGCGCTGCCCTGTGTGAACGAGTTCATATGCGGTCTTGGGCGCCGTGGCTATTCTTCAAAGGAGATTTTGAAACAGGGGATCTGGTGAATTGCGCTGGGGGGTAACTGCTAATCGCTTCCAATATTTTGGAGATCTTCGATGGCAAATCAACCACTGACCTATCTTCTGAAAATCGACGGTGTGACCGGTGATTCAACGATTGACGGCTACCAAGGCTACTTCACCGTCGACGAGTTCACCTTCAACGAACTGACCCGGCTGGCCAATGGTACGGGCGGTGGGGCTGCCGGCAGAGCGCAGTTCGATCCTTTGATGGTCGACATCGCCGGGCTGTCGCCGCGTCTGGTGACCCTGCTCAAATACGCCGCCACCGGCAAGCATATTCCGAGCATTGAACTCGTCGGCCTGCAATCGGCGGGCGACGGGCCGTTGCAAAAGGTCTACGACCTCACGCTCAACAACGTCACGGTGGCCGGCTATGCCGCCGACGGTGGCCACGATACCGCTGTCGCCTTCGACTACACCCGGCTGACCGAGACGATCAAAGGCCAGAACCCGGACGGCTCGCTTAACGCCGGCCAGACTTTTACAGCCAACGTCACCAACGGCAACACCGCGGTCGACCACAACGCACTCGCGGCCCTGGCGCATTCCCATGAAGGGCCCGCACTGACCTATCTGATCCGGATCGATGGCGTGACCGGCGATTCAACGATCGACGGCTATCACGGCTACTTCACCGTCGACGAGTTCACGTTCAACGAGCTGACCCGGCTGGCCAATGGCGGCAATGCGCGCGCCGGCAGAGCCCAGTTCGACCCGCTGATGGTCGACATCGCCGGGCTGTCACCGGGGCTTGCAACCCTGCTCAAGGATGCCGCCACCGGCAAACACATTCCGGCCGTCCAACTCGTCGGGTTGCAATCGACCGGCGAGGGACAGCTGCAAAAGGTCTACGACCTCACGCTCACCAACGTCACGGTCGCCGGCTATGCCGCCGACAGCGGCCACGATACCGCGGTCGCCTTCGACTACACCGGGCTGACCGAGACCATCAAAGGGCAGAACCCGGACGGCTCGCTCAACAAAGGCCAGACATTCTCCGCCAACGTCACCAATGGCAACACCGCGGTCGACCACAACGCCCTTGCGGCCTTGGCGCATTCCCACGAAGGCCCTGATCTGACCTATCTCATCCGGATCGACGGCGTCACGGGTGACTCGACGATCGACGGCTATCAGGGCTATTTCACCGTCGACGAGTTCACCTTCAATGAGCTGACCCGGCTCGCCAATGGCGGCGCCGGCGCGCGTGCCGGCAGGGCGCAGTTCGATCCTTTGATGGTCGACATCGCCGGGCTGCCGCCGGGGCTTGCAACCCTGCTGAGGGATGCCGTCACTGGCAAACATATTCCGGCCGTCCAACTCGTCGGGTTGCAATCGACCGGCGAGGGGCAGCTGCAGAAAGTCTACGACCTCACGCTCAACGGTGTCACGGTCGCCGGCTATTCTGCCGATAGTGGCCACGATACGGCAATCGCATTCGACTACACCGGGCTGACCGAGACGATCAAAGGCCAGAACGTCGACGGCTCGCTAACTCCCGGCCAGACCGTTTCCGTCAACGTCACCAACGCCAACACCGCGGTCGACCACAACGCGCTCGCGGCCTTTGCCCATTCCCACGACGGGCCCGCGCTGACCTATCTGATCCGGATCGACGGCGTGACCGGCAATTCAACGATCGATGGCTATCGGGGCTACTTCACCGTCGACGAGTTCACCTTCAACGAGCTGACCCGGCTGGCCAATGCCGGTGCTGGCGCCCGTGCCGGCAGGGCGCAGTTCGATCCCTTGATGGTCGACATCGCCGGTCTGTCGCCAGGGCTCGTGACCCTGCTCAAGGACGCCGCCACCGGCAAGCATATTCCGAGCGTCGAACTCGTCGGGTTGCAATCGACGGGCGAGGGGCAGCTGCAAAAAGTCTACGACCTCACGCTCACCAACGCCGCGATCGCCGGCTATGCCGCCGACAGCGGCCACGACACGGCAATTGCGTTCGACTACACGGGGCTGACCGAGACGATCAAAGGGCAGAATCCGGATGGTTCGCTCAACGGCGGCCAGAGCGTCGCCTTCAATCTCGCCAATAGCGGCGCGATCAATCCGGTCGACCACAATGCGCTCGCGGCCTTTGCCCATTCCCATGAAGGACCCGATCTGACCTATCTGATCCGGATCGACGGCGCGACCGGCGATTCAACGATCGACGGCTATCAGGGCTACTTCACCGTCGACGAGTTCACCTTCAATGAGCTAACCCGGCTTGCCAATGGCAGCGGTGGGGCTGCGACCGGCAAGGCGCAGTTCGATCCGCTGACGGTCGACATTGCCGGGCTGTCGCCGGGGCTTGCGACCCTGCTGAAGGACGCCGCCAGCGGCAAGCACATCCCGAGCGTGGAACTCGTCGGATTGCAGGCGGTCGGCGACGGCCAGCACCAGAAGGTCTACGACCTCACGCTCAAGAACGTCACGTTAGCGGGCTATGCTGCCGACGGTGGTCACGATACCGCGCTCGCCTTCGACTACACGGGGTTGACCGAGACGATCAAGGGGCAGAACGCCGACGGCGCGCTCGATGCTGGCCAGACGTTTACGGCCAACGTCAGCAACGGCAACACCGCGGTTGACCACAACGCGCTTGCAGCGTTTGCGCATTCCCACGAGGGCCCTGATCTGACCTATCTGCTCAGGGTCGATGGAGCGACCGGCAACTCGGCGATCGACGGCTACCAGGGTGATTTCAGGGTTGACGAATTCACCTTCAACGAATTGACCCGGCTCGCCAGTGGCGGCGCTGGGGCGGCCACCGGCAGGGCGCAGTTCGATCCCTTGATGGTCGACGTCGCCGGGCTGTCGCCGGGTCTCGTGACCCTGCTCAAGGACGCCGCCACCGGCAAGCATATCCCGAGCATCGAGCTCATCGGGCTGCAGTCGACCGGCGAGGGGCAGCTGCAAAAGGTCTACGACCTCACGCTCAACAACGTCACGTTAGCGGGCTATGCTGCCGACGGTGGTCACGATACCGCGCTCGCCTTCGACTATACGCGCGTGACCGAGACGATCCATGGACACAACCCCGATGGCTCGCTCAATGCCGGCCAGACGGTTGCCTTCAACGTCACCAATGGCAACACCCCGGTCGATCACAACGCGCTGGCGGCCTTTGCCCACGCCCACGACGGGTTTTTGCTGGCGTAAGGCGCCACTCAGTCGGGCTACGATGCCGGCGATAGCGATCTATCCCAGCCGCTGGTCCCGCGCGTCCTCGGTGTCTTCGGTGGCGATCTTCGTGGCGGCGCTTGCCGCGCCCTTGCGGCTGGAAATCTCGACCGCCTTGCGGCCTGAGATTTCGTGGCCGGCATCGTCGGGCATCTGCCAGAAGAAATAGGCCGAGATCGCCGAGATGATCGCGACCACGACGAAGGCCGGCGCGAACACGTCGGCGGTCAGTTCGCTCGCGTGGTGCAGCGCACATGGTCGATTCCACCGAGAACGCGCCGACCGCGACGCCGGCGGAAATCGCCAGCTGCTGGTTGACGCTGACCAGCGTGGTGGCACGGCTCATCTGGGCGGGCTCGACCTCGGCATAGGCGACGGTGTTGATCGCGGTGAACTGCAGCGAGCGGAAGAAGCCGCCGACCACGAGGATGATCATGATCAGCAGCAGCGGCGTCGTCACCGTGAACAGCGCGCAGGCCGCGAGGAAGACCGAACTGACGACGGCGTTGATCGTCATCATGTTGCGGAAGCCGAAGGTGCGGATGATGCGCGCGGCCAGCGTCTTCATGCCCATGGCGCCGACCGCGGAGGAGAAGGTCACGAGGCCCGACTGGAACGGCGACAGGCCGAAGCCGACCTGCATCAACAGCGGCAGCAGGAACGGCAGCGCGCCGATGCCGAGCCGGAACAGAAAGCCGCCGATGATGCTGGCGCGCAGCGTCGGCAGCCGCAGCAGCGAAAAGTCCAGCACCGGCGATCCGGTCCGCCGCGCATGGATCGACGTAGAGCGTCATCGAGATCGAGCCGATCGCGACCAGGCCGGCGACGATCGTCCACGGCAGCAGATTGAGGCCGGCGACCGAGAGACCGAAGGCGATGCCGGCAAGCCCGATGCCGGCGAGCACCAGCCCGTAGAGATCGAAGCGCTCGGGATCTTCGCTCCGGATCGGATCGATGATACTCAGCGCCATGAAGATGCCGAGCAGCCCGATCGGAATGTTGATCAGGAAGATCCAGTGCCAGGAGAAATAGGTGGTGATGAAGCCGCCGAGCGGCGGACCGATCACCGGGCCGATCAGCGCCGGCACCGTCACCCACGCCATCGCATTGACCAGCGCGCTCTTGTCGATCGAGCGCAGCAGCACCAGGCGCCCGACCGGCGTCATCATCGCGCCGCCCATGCCCTGCAGGATGCGCGCGATCACGAAATCGGTGACCGAGGACGACAGCGCGCAGCCGATCGATCCCACCATGAAGACGGCGATCGCGATCGCGAACACCATGCGCGCGCCGAAGCGGTCGGCGGTCCAGCCGCTCGCCGGAATGAACACCGCGAGCGACAGCAGATAGGAGGTGATCGCGAGCTTCAGCGTCAGCGGGCTGGTGCCGATATCGGCGGCGATCGCCGGCAGCGAGGTCGCGATCACCGTCGAGTCCATGTTTTCCATGAACAGGGCGGTGGCCACGATGAGCGGGATCAGGCGTTCTTTGTTCATCGAATTCGGGAAGGGCAGCGAAGAGGCGAGCGTGAGAGCAGGGCTGTATCATCCCGCTGTCACCCAGGCTATTGCGGAACCGCGCAAACCACCTAAATCCTGCGTGACGCTGGTATGCACCGTGCCGAGCCGCTCGGAGAAGCCCGACGATGATCTACGTCCTCGCCGCCCTGTTGCCGCCGCTCGGGCTGCTCCTGAACGGGCAGCCGTTTTCGGCGATTTTCAACCTGGTCCTGATCGTGTTTTGCGCGATTTTCGGGCTGATTTTCCACGTCCTGCTGCTGGTGCCGTCGGCGCATGCGCTGATCGCGGTTCACATGAAGCGGGAAGAGCGCCGGCACCGGGAGGTGGTGGAGGCGATCCGCCAGCACGGGCCGCCGCCGGGCTATCCGCGCTGAAACCGGTTGCCGGGACTCGCAGGCTGGCCCGCGAAAAAGCCTGTGCATGGCTGGCAAACGCTTTGATTCGGCGGCTCGCCATGCTATCGACCACCGTCAACCCCACCGATGGGCTTCAATTCGACGGCGACGCCGGTAGCATCGCCGAAGGCGGCGTTCATCCCGTAGATCATATCGCGGCGGACGGCCGCCGAAAGGAGTTGGCAATGGCTGCAGGGACTTCAGGCGATCCGCGAAGCCTATACGTTCGACGACGTGCTTCTGAAGCCCGGTCTGTCGGATATCCTGCCCTCCGAGGCCGATATCCGCTCCCACGTCACCCGCGCCATTCCGCTCAACATTCCGATCATCGCCTCCGCGATGGACACCGTCACCGAAGCGCGCATGGCGATCGCCATGGCGCAGGCCGGCGGCGTCGGCGTCATCCACCGCAATTTCGATCGTCGAGGGCCAGGCCGCCCAGGTGCGGCAGGTCAAGAAGTTCGAATCCGGCATGGTGGTCAATCCGCTGACCATCGGTCCCGACGCGATGCTGTCGGACGCGCTGGCGCTGATGAACGATCACGGCTTTTCCGGCATTCCGGTCGTCACCGGTGCCAGCCAAGGGCGTGCCCGGCAAGCTGGTCGGCATCCTCACCAACCGCGACGTGCGCTTTGCCACCGATCCGCAGGCAGAAGATCTCCGAGCTGATGACGCACGAAAACCTCGTCACGGTGCGCGAAGGCGTCAGCCAGGACGAGGCCAAGCGGATGCTGCACCAGCACCGCATCGAGAAGCTGCTCGTCGTCGACGATCAATATCGCTGCGTCGGCCTGATCACCGTCAAGGACATGGAAAAGGCGGTCGCCCATCCGCTGGCCTGCAAGGACGCGCAGGGCCGCCTGCGGGTCGCCGCCGCGACCACGGTCGGCGAGGGCGGCTACGAGCGCACCGAGCGGCTGATCGATGCCGGCGTCGATCTGATCGTGGTCGACACCGCGCACGGCCATTCCTCGCGGGTGCTGGAAGCGGTCAACCGCATCAAGCGGCTGTCCAACGCGGTGCAGGTCATCGCCGGCAATATCGCGACCAAAGAGGGCGCGCAGGCGCTGATCGATGCCGGCGCGGATGCGATCAAGGTCGGCATCGGCCCGGGCTCGATCTGCACCACGCGCATCGTCGCCGGCGTCGGCGTGCCGCAGCTCACCGCGATCATGGATGCGGTGGAAGCCGCGAAGAAGGCCAACGTGCCCGTGATCGCCGACGGCGGCATCAAATATTCCGGCGATCTTGCCAAGGCGCTCGCGGCCGGCGCCGACATCGCCATGGTCGGCTCGCTGCTGGCCGGCACCGACGAGACGCCGGGCGAAGTGTTTCTGTGGCAGGGCCGTTCCTACAAGGCCTATCGCGGCATGGGCTCGGTCGGCGCGATGGCGCGCGGCTCGGCCGACCGCTACTTCCAGCAGGACATCAAGGACACGCTGAAGCTGGTGCCCGAGGGCATCGAGGGCCAGGTGCCCTACAAGGGCCCGGTCGGCAACGTCATGCACCAGCTCGCCGGCGGCCTGCGCGCGGCGATGGGCTATGTCGGCGCGCGCAACCTCGCCGAATTCCACGAGAAGGCGCAGTTCGTGCGCATCACCGGCGCGGGCCTGCGCGAAAGCCACGTCCACGACGTCACCATCACGCGCGAAAGCCCGAACTATCCGGGCGGGGTGTTCGCCAGATTGACATATGGTCGCCTGGTCGTCGGACAGACGACAGAATTGCAGCGCTTTCGGATCAGGATCTGAAAAATCTGCTGCCAATGCCGAGCGGAAATCCGTCGCCGACATGGTCGCGCAGTGCAAGGCCGAGATGGAAAAGCGCGACGCCTCAAAGCCGCGCAAGGCGTCGAAGCCGCGCACCGAGGTGAAGGAATTCGAGCACGAGATGTCGGACCAGCTCGCCGCGGTCGGCAAGGCGATGGCCGCGAAGTACGATCTGTCGGAGGAGACCGCGAAAGCCAGATCGGCCGGCGTCAAGGGTTTCAAGGCCCACAAGCTGCTGGACGCCAAGGGCTATGCAAAGCTCGGCGGCATGCAGCGCGACGGCTCGGTCGCGGTCGACCGCTATATTTCGTACCGGCGCGGCAAGGATATCGTCTCGCTCGGCGTCTTCCTGCTGAAGGATCAGCCGATCGAAACCCATGAGTTTCACGTGATCGCGCCGCTGGCCTTGCTCGACGGCGGAAAGCCGATCGCCGAAATCCGCCCGACCGCGACGGAAGCGCAGAAGCAGTCCGCCGATAGCGGGCTTGCGTTCAAGGATCTGCCGAGCGCCGCGGCCGCGTTCGACGCGGCGCTGGCGAAGATCACGGTCTGATATCTAAAGGACAGCCGTCATTGCGAGGAGCGACGCGACGAAGCAATCCAGCTTTTGCTTGGCAAGAATGGATTGCTTCGCTACGCTCGCAATGACGAAAAACAATAAACCGGAGGAAACAATCATGTCGCAAGGCAAAACGCGTCGTTCTCGTCTCCCGTCCTGTCGGCGAGCCCAAGGCGTCGGATTTCCGCGTCGAGGAATACGCGGTGCCGACGCCCGGCGCGGGCGAGGTGCTGCTGCGCACGATCTGGCTGTCGCTCGATCCCTATATGCGCGGACGCATGAGCGACGGGCCGTCCTATGCGGCGCCGGTGCCGATCGGCGGCGTGATGGAGGGCGGCACGGTCAGCGAGGTGATCGCCTCCAACAATCCGGGTTTTGCCAAGGGCGACATCGTGCTGTCGCGCGCCGGCTGGCAGACGCATGCGCTCTCGGACGGCAAGGGGCTGGCCAAGATCGATCCGAAACTCGCGCCGATCTCGACCGCGGTCGGCGTGCTCGGCATGCCCGGCATGACCGCCTATACCGGGCTGCTCGATATCGGCAAGCCGCAGGCCGGCGAGACCGTGGTGGTCGCGGCCGCCTCCGGCGCGGTCGGCTCGGCGGTCGGGCAGATCGCGAAGATCAAGGGCGCGCGCGCCGTCGGCATCGCCGGCGGCAAGGACAAATGCGACTACGTCAAGAAGGAACTCGGCTTCGACGATTGCCTCGATCACCGCGATCCGCGATCTGGCGGCCAAACTGAAGGAGGCCTGCCCGAAGGGGATCGACGTCTATTTCGAGAATGTCGGCGGCGCGGTGTTCGAGGCGGTGTTCCCGCTGCTCAACGCGTTCGCGCGCGTGCCGGTGTGCGGCCTGATCGCGCATTACAACGACACCGAGGCGATCCGCGCCGAAATGGGCTGCCGGCGATGATGCGCAACGTGCTGACCAAGCGGCTCACCATCCGCGGCTTCATCGTCAGCGATTTTGCCGCGCGCCACGGCGACTTCCTGCGCGACATGTCGCACTGGGTGCGCGAGGGCAAGGTCAAGCACAAGGAGTTCGTCACCGAAGGGCTCGACAGCGCGCCCGCCGCCTTCATGGGGCTGCTGAAGGGCGCCAATTTCGGCAAGCAGCTGGTGCGGGTCGGGCCGGACAAGGCGTGAGGCGCAGACTGCCTAGCCCTTCAACAGCAAGTCCAGGTCGATATCGACCTGGCCCGGCGCCCTGACGTGACGAACCTCAAAGCGTCGGGCGCAAAGCGGTATTCCACCAGCCCGACTTCCTTGATGCCGATCACTTCCTGCCGCGCGTCGGAAATGACGAAAGCCGCTGACGGCGCCCAGACATGGCGGACATGGCGCCAAGGTGAAGTCGCGGCGCTGATGGACGTGGCCCGCTGGCGACCAGCCGCAGGTCGACCTTGTCGAGCATGTCGATCAGCCGTCGGCGCGCGGGCTCGGGACGTAGCGGATCGCTGTCGCCTCAAGTTCGGGATCGTCGGGCGCGTTGAGATAAAGCGGCTTGTGGAGGAACAGCGCCACCGGTTTGCCGTTGACGTGCGCGAGCCTCGAGGCGAGCCAGTCGAACTGCTCGGCCTCGCTGTCGAGCCCGGTGTTCATGACCAGCGAGTTGAGACCGATAAAGCACCAGCCGGCCTCCTCGAACCGCCAGCGGTCTTCGCCGATGACCGTACGAAACATCTGCACATGCGCTTCCGTCGTCAGTTGGGGCGGCACGGGACCGACCGCGGTCGGGTTGTCGCCGATGTCGTGATTGCCCGGCAGATAGCGGCAGGGCACCGGCAGCGCATCATGCAGCGTCCGGGCGAATTCGAGATCGTCGCGATGGGTCGGGCCATCGAACCCGACGTCGCCTGAATTGACCACGAGATCGGGGCGCGTTGCGTCGATGTGTTCGCTGATTCGATGAAAGTTCTCGGTCAGGGTTGTCAGGCGGCGAGCGAGGTGGGTGTCGGAAATCTGGGTCAGGCGAAATTCGGACATGCGTTATTCCTTCCTGCGCCGATTATATATTTGTCGGCGACGGAATGATGAAATTCGAGCCGCCGTCGTAGAGGCGATTCTGAATTTCACGGAAGGTTGTTTGATAGCTTGTTTGAAAGACCGTTTGAATCGCGAGGCCAAAGCCCGCGCAGCGACGCTTAGAAAACGCGATAGCGGATCGCAAAAGCGTCGTTGCGCTCGGCCGGTGCAGAGTCGTTTTTCGAAACCGTCACGCCGTCGGCCAGATGCCATGGCCCGAACTGATCCGTATGCGAGGGGCTGGCCGCCAGCCGCAGCCTGAACTGGCACTGGGCCTGACCGGGCAGGTTCAACACGACTATTCGTTCGGTGGTGCGATAATCCAGCGTGACCGTTCCCCTGAGCACGCTGCGGCCATCGCGTCGTTGCCAGCGCGTCCTGGACCTGCGCAAGCTTTTGATTGCGGTCGGTGCGCAGTTCGACCTGGGTGTCGGCGATCGTGGTCAGCGCCGCCTTCGGCAGGCGGATTTCAAATTCGACCGCGGGCCTCGATGGGTTGATGCCGAGATAGGCCAGCGCCGCATGCCGCATGTCATAGGCGACGAAGGCGAGCAGCCCGAGTACGACGGTGGCCGCCAGGCCGTGCTTCATGACATCGCGCGCGCTGCGGTATCCGCTGCGGAAATAGACCGACAATGCGATAGCGACCGCCAAGGCGGCGGCGACGCCGGCCAGCGCCGACATGGCGAGGCCAAGGCCGCCATCCGGGCTGTCGTCGAACAGGCCGGTGGAGGTTCCGACCATTTTGAGCAGCGCGGCCACGGAATCGCCGGGCCATTCGGCGATATGGGCTGCGCCGGCCAGGATCGGGGAGGTGATGTTCATCGCGTAATCTCGCGGGGTCGCGTCAGAGCTGAAATCAATGGAACTCTAGTGAGTTGGTCACCCAGGGGCGGGTCGTGGTTCAAGCCGGCCGGGCCGGGTTCATTGTCAGGGGGGTGCGCGGCCGCTATTAGCTACCCTTCGCGCTTCACCCGGGGGGAGAATTCTCATGTCGGTTCAAATGGTTTTGCTACCGGTCTTCGTGCTGGTCGGTCTCACTTTTGCGCTGTTGCTGGGGATGTTTGCGACGCGCGCCCGGGCGCGTGACAGGCCGGGAAGCAAGCCTCAAGGACATCGCGCTGGGGCAGCCGAACTGGCCGGGCCGCGCCGCCCAGATCGGCAATTGCTATAGCAACCAGTTCGAAGTCCCGGTGCTGTTCTACGTCCTGATCGCGCTGGCGCTGCCGCTGCGCCACGCCGATCTCTTCATCGTGCTGATGTCGTGGGTGTTCGTGGTGACGCGCTTTGCGCATGCCGGCATCTTCGTCACCTCGAACGACGTCCGCACCCGTTCGCTGGCCTGGTTCGCCGGCGTGCTGGTGCTGCTGGCGATGTGGATCTATTTCGCGCTGAAGATCCTGCTGCTGATCTGATCGCGCCCTTCTCAAGCTGAAAGACCTGAATGACTCCCGCTGCCCGGCTGTCCGCAGCCATCGAACTGATCGACACCATCGACGCCCAGCGCGTTCCCGCGGCCAAGGCGCTGAAGGAGTGGGGCACCGCGCACCGCTATGCCGGCTCGGGCGACCGCGCCGCGATTTCCGGCCTGGTCTGGGACGTGCTGCGCCGGCGCGCCTCGAGCGCGTGGCTGATGGACGCCGACACGCCGCGCGCCCGCGCGCTCGGCATGCTCAAACTCGAGCGCGGCATGGATGCCGACGCCATCGCAGCGCTCTGCGACGGCGGACGCTTTGCGCCGGAACCGCTGACGCGAGGCCGAGCGCGCGGCGCTGAGTCTCGCGGTCGCTCGACGACGCGCCGGCGCATATCGCCGGCGATTATCCGGAATGGCTCGATCCTTATCTGGCGCAAGTGTTCGGCGATGACCGCGTCGCGGAAGCAACCGCGATGGCGAGCCGCGCGCCGCTCGATCTGCGCGTCAACACGCTGAAGGCCACGCGCGAAAAGGTGCTGCCGCGGCTCACCCATCTCGGCGCCCGCGCGACGCCGTGGTCGCCGATCGGCCTGCGCATCGAACTCGGCGCCGACGCCCGCAATCCCGGCATTCATGCCGAGGAAGACTTCATCAAGGGCGCCATCGAGGTGCAGGACGAGGGCTCGCAGCTCGCAGCCCTGTTGTCGGCCGCAAAACCCGGCGAGCAGGTGATCGACCTCTGCGCCGGCGCCGGCGGCAAGACGCTGGCATTGGCGGCGATGATGCAGGGCAAGGGCCGGCTGATCGCGACCGATCACGACAAGCGGCAGCTCGCGCCGATCTATGAACGGCTGTCGCGCGCCGGCGTCCACAACGCCGACGTCCGCACGCCAAAAGGGCCGAACGATACGCTCAGCGACATCCACGCTTCCGCCGATCTGGTGCTGATCGATGCGCCCTGCACGGGGACGGGCACCTGGCGGCGCAACCCCGACGCCAAATGGCGGATGCGCCCGGGCGCGCTCGAAGTGCGGCTGAAGGACCAGATCGAAGTGCTCGACCGCGCCGCGGCGCTGGTAAAACCGGGCGGCCGGATCGCCTACATCACGTGCTCGGTGCTGCCGCCGGAAAACGGCGACCAGATCAAAAACTTTCTCGGCCGTCATCCGGAATTTTCGGTGGTGCCGCCGGAGCAGACCGCGGCGGTGCTGTGGGACAAGGCGGAAGACTTTGCCAAGGCCGCGCTGCAATCGCCGGAGGGTTGGCTGATGACGCCACGCCGCACCGGGACGGATGGGTTTTTCGTCTCGGTGCTGAAGAAGGCGTGATCGCGTAGATGGGGTAACGGGCCCCGGTCTGCCCTCCAAGCAGGCCGCGCTTGCTACGGCGCTATTGATGGCGCGCTGCGCGCGGCTTGCTTGGAGGGCGGGCGGTCGTCCCTCACATTGATGGTGTGACGGAGTCGAGGGATGAGCCTCGCTCCAAGCATCGAGGAGAGACGACCATGGACCATTATGCCGGAATCGACGTGTCATTGGAATGCTCGAGTGTGTGCGTTGTGGATGCGAGCGGTAAGATTGTGCGGGAAGCGAAGGTGGCAAGCGATCCGGAGGCGCTGATCGCCTGGTTCGCGATCGCTCGGCTTCGGCCTTGAGCGGATCGGGCTGGAAGCCGGGCCGTTGTCGCAGTGGCTTTATGCGGCGATGCGGGAAGCGGGGCTGGCGGTCGAACTGCTGGAGACGCGGCATGTACGGAAGGCGTTCGAGGCGATGCCAGTGAAGTCTGACCGCAACGATGCGCGCGGGATTGCGCAACTGATGCGGCTGGGCTGGTTCCGGCCGGTACACTGCAAATCGCGTCAGTGCGCAGGAGACGCGGGCGCTGCTGACGCGCGCGGCAAGCTGCTGAAGGATCAAGCTGCACGATGTCGAGACGAGCCTGCGCGGGATACTGCGCGGCTTTGGGCTGAAGGTCGGCAAGGTCACGCCCCGGAGCGTGAGTTCGCGGCGCGGATCGAGGAACTGGTGGCGAGCCATCCGGTCCTGGCGGCGATGGCTGAAGCGATGCTGTCGGTTCGCGAGGGGCTGCGGCAGCGAGCCCTGCGAGCTTTCGAACGCGGGTGCGGAGGATGGCGCGCGAGACATGCGGGCGCGGCTGCTGATGACCGACGCCCGGCGGTTGGGCCGGTGACGGCGCTAACCTACGTCGCAGCGCGTGGACGATCCGGGCAGGTTCCGATCGTCGCAGAGCTGGCAGGTGCCTACTTCGGCCTAACGCCAGAGGACGCACCAGTCGGGTGAGATCGACATCAAGGGACGGATCTCCAAGATCGGCGACAGCCGGTACGATCGGCGCTCTACGAAGCGGCCCACGTAATCCTGACGCAGCCGGTCAAGCGCAGCGGGCATTGAAGACCTGGGCGATGCGGATCGCCAGGCGCGCCGGGATGAACAAAGCCAAGGTGGCGCTCGCTCGCAGGCTGGCGGTGATCCTGCACCGGATGCTCGCCGACGGAACATCGTTCAACGCTGCAGCAAGGCCGCCTGAACGACGGAGACGCGCAACAGACTTCGGGGGGGTCAACGACACCAGGCCTTCTCGAACCGAAGTCCCTTCGCCGGGACGATGGATCAGGTCAGGCCGTTGCCCACCAGGTAGCTTCGTGAGCACGCGAACGTAGATTGGTCGACCTATCCTCTTCCAACCCCATCAGGTGGCGGCCCTGCGCCGACCGCGTACAGAAGCGAGACCCCGGCGAGCGGATAACGCAAAAGGGATTGACCTTTGGAGGCCCGTTACAGAAGGGTGGGCAAAGGCGCTCTTGCGCCGTGCCCACCAACTATCGACAGCGTCATTCCCGATGGTGGGCACGCTTGCGCTTTGCCCACCCTACAATTCCTAATCCACGATAAAAATCTTCGCGCCGGTCTTGGTCGACGACCGATGCGCGGCGTCGCCGAGGTCGGACACCTGGTAACTCATCCCCGGCACCAACTTGAATGTGCGGCCGTCGCGCAACTCGGTATCGAGTTCGCCCTCGACGACATAAAGCACATGGCCGCGGTCGCACCAGTGATCGGCCAGATAGCCCGGCGTGTACTCGACCATCCGGACGCGCAGATCGCCGATGTTCAGCTCGCGCCAGAGCGCCTGACCGGTCTCGCCGGGGTAGGTCGTCACGGGAACCTTGCTCCAGTCCGTGACCGTGAAGGGCAATGGGGGGATTTTCATCTGTGGGTGTCCTGATTTGTGAAGCTACCAAAGAAGGCGTCCACCTCCATCCACGTCATTGCGAGGAGCGCAGCGACGAAGCAATCCACACTTTCTTTGCCGCGAGATGCATTGCTTCGCTTCGCTCGCAATGACGGTGTTGATCTAATGCGCCAGATGATTGGCCGAGCCCTGCACGATGTTGCCGGCAGCATCCAGCCGCAGATATTCGCAAATTTTGGCGCCGCGCTCGTTCGCGTAGAACACGACCAGGCTGTCGGGACTGACGTAGAGGTCGATCAAGTTGAACTGCAAATCGGGCAGCAGCGTCAACGCTTTTGCCCAATAGGTCCGGACCTTGGCCTTGCCGCGTCAATGTTCCAGTGGAATCGAAGCCGAGCGCCTGGATCTTGTCCGAGGTCATTTCAAAGTCCTCGGCATAGAGCGTGAGCACCCGCTCCAGGTCGCGCTGAATTCCAGGCGGCAATCCATTCGCGCCCGAGGGCGGCGAGATGCGTGGCGTCGTGATGCAGTCGGCATGGTTTCCTCCCAATGGGCTGGCGACAAATTAGGTCAATAATACTGACCTATTTTACGCCTGTCCATGCCCCAGAAGAATGTGGGCCGTCGTTTGCCGCGGTTGCGAGCGCCGCGCCGCGTCGCGTAATTGCTTGTCCATGACAGCCCCACAGCAAGCCAGCCGAGTCGACGCCCTCCGTGGCCTCGGCGCATGACAAGATTTCTGATCGTCGATTTCGGCAGTCAGGTGACGCAACTGATCGCGCGCCGGGTGCGCGAGGAGGGCGTCTATTCCGAGATCGTGCCGTTCCAGAAGGCCGAAGCCGCCTTCAAGGAGATGAAGCCGAAAGCGGTGATCCTCTCCGGCGGCCCGGAGTCGGTGCATGAGGCAGGCTCGCCGCGCGCGCCGCAGGCGATCTTCGATTCCGGCGTGCCCGTGCTCGGCATCTGCTACGGCCAGATGACCATGGCCGCCCAGCTCGGCGGCGAGGTCGAGGGCGGCCATCACCGCGAATTCGGCCGCGCCGATGTCGAGGTCAAGGCCGCAAGCAAGCTGTTCGAGTCCACCTGGGCGCATCGGCGAACAGCCATCAGGTCTGGATGAGCCATGGCGACCGCATCACCAAGATGCCGCCGGGCTTTACGGTGGCCGGCGTCTCGCCGAATGCGCCGTTCGCGGTGATCCAGGACGAGAAGCGCAAATATTACGGCCTGATGTTCCACCCCGAAGTGGTGCACACGCCCGACGGCGCCAAACTGATCCGCAATTTCGTCCGCAAGGTCGCCGGCCTCACCGGCGACTGGACCATGCGCGCCTTCCGCGAGGAGGCGATCGAAAAGATCCGCGCCCAGGTCGGCAAGGGCAGGGTGATCTGCGGCCTCTCCGGCGGCGTCGATTCCGCCGTCGCCGCGGTGCTGATCCACGAAGCGATCGGCGACCAGCTCACCTGCGTGTTCGTCGATCACGGCATGCTGCGGCTGGACGAAGCCAAGACCGTCGTCGACCTGTTCCGGCACCACTACAACATTCCGCTGGTGCATGTGGATGCGTCAAAGCAGTTTCTCGGCGAGCTCGAAGGCGTCACCGATCCCGAAGTGAAGCGCAAGACCATCGGCCGCCTGTTCATCGACGTGTTCGACGCCGAAGCCAAGAAGATCGGCGGCGCGGATTTCCTGGCGCAGGGCACGCTCTATCCCGACGTGATCGAGAGCGTCTCCTTCACCGGCGGCCCGTCGGTGACCATCAAGTCGCACCACAATGTCGGCGGCCTGCCCGCGCGCATGAACATGAAGCTGGTCGAGCCCTTGCGCGAATTGTTCAAGGACGAAGTCCGCGTGCTCGGCCGCGAACTCGGCCTGCCCGAAATCTTCGTCGGCCGCCATCCGTTCCCGGGCCCGGGCCTCGCCATCCGCTGCCCCGGCGAGATCACGAAGGAAAAGCTCGACATCCTGCGCAAGGCCGACGCGGTCTATATCGATCAGATCCGCAAAGCCGGCCTCTACGACACCATCTGGCAGGCCTTTGCCGTGCTGCTGCCGGTGAAGACGGTGGGCGTGATGGGCGACGGCCGCACCTACGATTACGTCGTGGGCCTGCGCGCGGTGACCTCGACCGACGGCATGACGGCGGACTTCTATCCGTTCGACATGAAGTTTCTGGGCGAGACGGCGACGCGGATCATCAACGAGGTGAAGGGCGTGAACCGGGTGGTGTATGACGTGACGTCGCAAGCCGCCGGGGACGATTGAGTGGGAGTGAGGGGCGAAGTCGTCTGCGCGAACCAAGCGCCAACGTTCTTATTTTTCTGGAGAGCTGCCACCAGGACTAAATAGGTTTCCGGAAAGGCCGCGCTGAAAAGCTGTGGGATTTGGGGGCGGCACGTCGCGATCGACGTTTCTTCTGAGGTTTTGGGACTATTTCAGCGGCAGCGACGCACGTGTCTGCTTCAGGATTTCCTTCGACAGCCGTTCGTCGTCGACGAGGCGCGCCAGCACCATGGCGCCGACCATGGCTGACCAGGCGGCAATTCCTGCGCGCCGTTTCTCTGTGGGCGTGTCGCCATCCGCCTCAACACTGAGATGATCGATCCGGCTGCGGACGGCCTCCGTCATGCTGTGCCGGAGATCGGATGAGCCGCGCGCGGCTTCCGTCCCCAGGCTTGAAAACAGGCAACAGGTGGCCCGGTTGTCGCGGTGCCTGACGCTGAGATAGCCGTCGGCATAATCCGCCGCCGGGCGGCGCGGACTGGCTTTGTCGGGCGCCGGGGGCAGGGCTTGCCCGACCGCCTCCGCGATGAGCGCTTCCTTGGACGGAAAGTGTCCATAAAAAGCGCCGTGCGTCAGGCCGGCCTCCTTCATCACGTCCGCCACGGTGACGTCGTCGAAGCCGCGCAGCCGGAACAGCCGCGCGGCGGCGTCCAGGATCCGTGTCCGGTGCGCGGCAACCTGTTCCCTGCTCACTTTCACGTGCGCGCCTCCAAATCGATTGACTTTATACATGACGAATATCATGAATGTAATCATGATAATCATCATTAATAGGAGCCGGGTTATGGATAGCCAGCCGTCGACTGTGAGTCAGTCGGAACGATCTACGCCCCGTCTTGCCACGCTGGGTCTTTCGACCGTGACCGCGATTCTTGCGGTCATCACGATGGTCGTGTTCGGCGGGAATGCATCCGCCGCCGCGGACGAAACCGAGGCGCGCGCGTTCTTCGCCAAATTCGTTGCCGCGCAAAATGCGCATGATGCGAGCGACGTGAAAGCCATGCTCTGGGATGAGCCCAGCATGCTCTTCTACAGCAGAGGCTCCGAAACCAGAGGGCGCGAAGCTGTTACCGATCGGTTCAAGGAATACTATCAAGGCACGTGGCATCTGGAACCCGACATGTCGCAATTTCATGCGACCGTGATCTCGAACGACGTGATGCAGATTCTCGTCCCCATCGTTTTCACGCGCGGCTTGCCGGGCCAGCCATCGCGGGACAACAAGTTTCTGATCAGCCAGACATTCGTTCACGACGCGAATGGTTGGCATGTCGCTTCGATCATGCCGATTGCCAACACGCAATTGAAATAGCGCGGGGGCGAACACGACCCGGAAAGCGGTATCGTTTGCGGCCGATTGCGGTGACAGCTCATAGCGCGTGGGGCGGAATAATGGAGCGGATTCCGCCAAATCTGTCTCACCCCCGCGACAGCTTCTCAAACCGCTTGATGAGCCGCTCACGCTTCAGCCTGGACAGCCTCTGGATCCAGAACAGCCCATTCAGCTGATCGATCTCATGCTGGTGGCAAACCGCGCGCAGACCGTCGGACTCCTCGCTCTGCGTATTGCCGTCGACGTCTTGATAGCTGATCCGGACGCGGGCATGACGCTGGATGTCGTCATTGACGCCGGGCATCGAGACGCTGCCTTCCTGATGCATGATCATCTCGGGCGAGGCCCAGACGATCTCGGGATTGACATAGGTCCGCGCGCCAACGACCGGATCGAGGTCGAGCACCACCACTCTAAAGGAGATGCCGATATGCGGCGCGGTGATTCCGATCCCTGGTGCTGCGTGCATGGTTTCCAGCAGGTCTCGCGCCAGCTCGCGCAATGCGCCGTCGAACGCGGTCACGGGCTGCGCTGCGAGCGCAAGCCGGCGATCTGGATAGCGGACGATGGTGCGAATGCTCATGCGATTGTCTTATGCCGATGTGCGGCGTCAGACAACGAGGCCATCCGTGCCGCGTGCATCGTTAGGTGTTTGAAAGTCATGCTATTTTTTTGCCCGACGGGCAAATCTGTTTTTCCTGTCAAGCCTCGCTTAAGAAAATATTCCATTTGACCCGTCGGGCAAATCAATGGCCTTTCTCCGCGCGTCTCACCCACATGAGGGGCGGGTCGCGATCGTCACGGACGTTGCGGTGGGATGCGGTGGACGCTGATGTCACGAAAGACGAACGTGGCTTTGGCGTACGGCGAAGTCGTGTGGTTCCGACGCCCCGATGCTGGCGTCAAGTTGCGCCGGGTCATTCCAGCGCGGCGACGGTGACAACAAAGCCGGTCACCGAGGAGAGCGCGAAGTAAGCCGTAACACCACTGCGCAGGGAAGGCCGGATGTTCTCCGCTGAACCTGTATGCTCGTGTGCGCATTTCTTATGTGCAAATTGCACGCGAGACCGCGGGTGCAGCGCGCACCCGGCTTTCCCTGCGCCCTCTGCCGATCAAGAGGGCTTTGGATGACGCAAGCCTCGGGCAGCTTATGCCGCGGGAACGTGGAACCATATCCTCACGCCATAAGGAAATCCGAGGCAGGGAACCGGGGTCGACCCGGCTGAATTTGCTCGGCAGCGCCGGCCATGAATCGTGTCACATTTGTCACTCCCACGGTTCGAGGTCGAGCGGCAATACTGTTGCCACGAACAGCGAGCGATCGGCCGTGAACCGTGAAGCGTTCCACTGCCAATCGCGCCAATCAGGAGATTGCAATGACCAGTATCCCATCGCCCGCAAAAGACCGGAAACAAGGACAGCCCGCCATGAACACACCACCAATTGTGTCGCCGCAGGAATGGGATGCCGCGCGCGAAAAACTTCTCGTCAAGGAGAAGGAGATGATCCGCGCCCGCGATGCGCTGAACGCCCAGCGGCGGCGGATGCCGTGGCTTGCGGTGGAAAAGGCCTATGCGTTCGACGGGCCCGCGGGCAAAGTGAGCCTGCTCGATCTGTTCCAGGGCCGCCGTCAACTGATCGTCTACCGCGCCTTTTTCGAAACCGGCGTGCACGGCTGGCCGGAGCATGGCTGCATCGGCTGTTCGCTGGGGGCCGACCAGGTCTCCAATCTCGCGCACCTGAACGCGCGCGACACCACGCTGGTATATGCCTCGCGCGCGCCGCAGGCCGACATCGCGCGCCTGAAGGCGCGGATGGGCTGGGACATCCCGTGGGTCACCATCACCGACAGCTTTGATGCCGACTTCGGCGTCGATGAATGGCACGGCCACAACGCGTTCATCCGCGATGGTGACCGCGTGTTCCGCACCTACTTCATCAACAGCCGCGGCGACGAGGCCATGGGTACGCTCTGGAGCTATCTCGACATGACGGCGCTCGGGCGTCAGGAGGAATGGGAGGATTCGCCCGAGGGCTATCCCCAGAGCCGGCCGTACAAATGGTGGAACTGGAACGACAGTTACGTCGCCAACGCCGCGCCCGACCCGAAATGGGTCGCGGTGTCCGACGCCGGCGAGGCCGCTTTCCGGAAACGCAGCGGCTAGAGCGGAATGAGATTAGGTTGGTCAACTTCTCCCTCGCCCCGCTTGCGGGGAGAGGGTCGGGGTGAGGGGGACTCTCCACGAGTTCAGTGCGCGGAGATTCCCTCTCACCCGAAGCCTTCGGCTTCGACCTCTCCCCGCAAGCGGCAGGGCTGTCCGGGGACTGATTCACTGTGTCGCAGCGCATGCCCGGTTTAGCCGGCATGAAGCAGGTACTTTCTGGTTGTCGAGACTCAGAAAGGGACCGGGCATGCGGTTTTGCGATAGCATTTTTGGAAGGCTTCTTGAACCGATCAATAGGCGGCGATTCCAGGCGGCTGTGGATCGTGTGGATGGGGATGCCTACGACAAGTCGTTCAAGAGCTGGGATCATTTGGTCGCACTGATCTATGCGCAGCTGAGCGGCAACGACAGCTTGCGCGCCGTGGTGGAGGGCTTCAACGCCAATCCTCAGCACCACTATCATTTGGGTACCGGCAAGCTGCGCCGCTCGACGTTATCGGATGCCAATGCCCGCCGCCCCGCCAGCGTGTTCGCGCAGACCTTCGCAAGATTGTCGGCGATGGCAAGCCGGCAGCTACGCGGTGAAGGCAAGGAGATGGTACGCCTGATCGACGCCAGCCCGATCCCGCTCGGCAAGGTTTGCTCCTGGGCAACGTGGAACGGCCGCATCCGAGGCATGAAGCTGCACGTCGTCTACGATCCCAAAGGGGATGTTCCGACCAGCGTCGAGGTGACGCCAGCGAACGTCAATGACATCGAGATCGGCCGTCAGGTTCTGATCCAGGAGGGCACAACTTATGTGTTCGACAAAGGATATTGCCGCTTCAGCTGGTGGCAAAAGATCAATGATAGCAGGGCTTTCTTCGTTACCCGGCCGAAGACGACGACCCGCCTCCGCTCGATCAAGCATCGACCCATTCGCAAGCGCAAGGGGAATGGCTTCGAGATCATCGCCGATGACGAGGTGAAGCTCGTCAGCAAGGGTGACTCGCGACTGCCGATCCCGTTGCGCCGCATCAAGATCAGGCGGGAGAACGGCGGAGCAATGACACTTCTGACCAACGATTTGACCCGTCCCGCGGTCGACATCGCCGCACTCTACAAGATGCGATGGCAGATCGAACTGCTGTTCCGATGGGTCAAGCAGCACCTGGATATCCGCAAGTTCCTCGGCAACAACGACAATGCGATCAGGCTGCAGGTTCTCGGCGCGATGATCGCCTACCTGTTATTGCGGATCGCCGCGCGCGCCAACTGCATCAAAATGCTTCCACTTAGACTGGCCGAGCTCGTCAGCCAGCTTCTGTTCACCCGTCGAGTCCTTGCCACCATCGACAGGCCTCCGCCCATCAATCCCAGCCGTCGCAAATCCACAACATCTCTTGACCAGATGGAGCTGTGCTATGGCTAAGTTCCCCGGACAGCCCTGCGCAAGCGGGGTGAGGTGGCCCCACGACAGGGTCGAGCACGTAAAACACCGTCAATCCGCGCCGGCCGAAATTCCCTCGTGCTGTCCGGCGACGCCGGCGATCAGCCATTGCTGGAACGCGAGCATCGCCGATGTCGGGCTTTTCGATTTCAGGCTCGTGATCCAGTAGCTGCCGAGCGACACTTGCTGCGCGAAGGGCTGGACCAGCGTGCCATTTTCCAGTTCGCGGGCGAACATCGGGATCGGCAGCAGCGCGACGCCGGCGCCGTGCGCGGCGGCTTCCGCAATGCTGACGGAGGAATCGAACACGATACCGCGCGCCTGCGGGCACTCGCTGCCGGCGGCGGCGAACCAGCGATCCCACTCGTCGATGCGGTACGATCGAAGCAGGACCTCGCCTTGGAGATCCGCAGGGTGCCGCAATCGTTTCGCAATCCCGGGGGCGCAGAGGGGAGACTGCGGTGCGGCCATCAGTTCGATCGCGACGGTGCCATGCCACGAGCCGTCGCCGAAGCGAATGGCGAAGTCGAGACCTTCACCGGCAAGGTCGACGCGATTGTTGTTGGTGAAGATGCGTAAGTCCACCTTTGGATGCGAATGATTGAACGCCGGCAGTCTCGGCAGCAGCCATCGTGTGGCGAAGGTTCCGACCGCGCCGACCGTGACCACTTCACGGAACTGGCCATCCGTGAACTGGTCGAGGGTGGCGCGAATTCGGCCAAAGGTTTCGGTCAAAACCGGGACCAGGGCCAGGCCTTCGTCGGTGAGCGCAAGACCGCGCGGCAAGCGTCGAAACAGTTTTACCCCCAGCATCTCTTCGAGGGATTTGACCTGATGACTGACCGCGGCCTGCGTGACGCGCAGTTCCAGACCGGCGCGTGTGAAGCTGAGATGGCGGGCTGAAGATTCAAACGCGTGAAGCGCACTGAACGGCAGATGCGAACCAAACATGATGCGAGGTCCAAATTTAACTAATGGCTCACCCGATTTTTGATTGCTTGTCAATACAAGCACGCATGATCAGAAAGCTCTCCAAATTGGCAAATTGAAGGAGAGTGGAATGCTCGATCGGCGAAGATTTACGACAGCTGTGCTGGTGACGGCTGGCGCGTGTCTGTTGAATGGCGAGAATGCTTTCGCAGAGGGCAATGCGGGCTGGCCGGAACGGCTGGCCGCCAGTCTGCAATCCCTGGAGAAGGAACGCGGCGGCAGACTTGGCGTCGCGGTCGTCGACTCGAAAAGCGGCCAGCAAGGGGGATACCGGACCGAAGAGCGGTTTCCAATCTGCAGCACCTTCAAGCTATTGGCTGTCGCGGCGCTGTTGACCCGCGTCGACCGCGGCAACGAACAACTCGAGCGCCGGATCCAGTTTGAGGCGGCGGACGTCGTGGTGTATTCGCCGGTGACGAAAAGTCGCGCGGGCGGCGATGGCATGACGCTCGCAGAGATTTGCGAGGCGGCGATGACGTTCAGCGACAACACCGCCGGCAATCTCTTGCTTGCGACGCTGGGTGGCCCCGAAGGGGTGACCGCCTATGCCCGGTCGCTGGGTGATAGCGTGACCCGTCTGGACCGCAATGAGCCCGATCTCAATGAGGCCGTGCCCGGCGATCCCCGCGATACGACGTCGCCTGCTGCGATGCTGTCCAATATTCGCACCCTCGTTGCCGGGAACGTATTGGCGTCGGCTTCGAAGGAGCGTCTGATCGGTTGGCTGGTCAGGAGCAAGACCGGAGATGCGCGGCTTCGCGGCGGGCTGCCGCGGGATTGGCGCGTCGGCGACAAGACCGGCGCCGGCGAGCAGGGGACAACGAACGATGTCGCCGTCTTGTGGCCTGCGCCGGGTCGGGCGCCGCTGTTCGTTTCGGTTTATCTGACCGGCAGTTCGCCCGACGGCGAACTCCGCAATGCGACCCTCAGATCGGTGGGAGCGGTGATTGCGAGTTCATTTGCCTAAGTCCTCACCGCGAGGCGGTTGCCTTCCGCGAAAAAATCGGCCGAAATGCCCACCGGCCTGTCGGTTCCGGCCGGTCCCGTTCGTCTAGCATCCAGAGGAGCTGCACGGGAGACCAGGAATGACCAATTCTCGCTATCGCTGGGTGATTGTCGCGGCCGGGGGCTTGCTGGGCTGCGTCGCGATCGGCGGCATGTTCTCGTTGCCGGTATTCCTGCAACCGATCGTGCGGGATACCGGCTGGTCGGTCACCGGCGTGTCCAGCGCCATGACGATCGGTTTCCTCGCGATGGCCTGCACCAGCATGGCCTGGGGCACCTTGTCCGATCGGATCGGGCCGCGGCCGGTCGTGCTGACCGGGTCGATCGTGCTGGCGGCGAGTCTCGCGCTGGCCAGCCGGGCGACGTCGCTGGTCGCGTTTCAATTGATGTTCGGATTGATGGTCGGCGGGTCGATCTCCGCGATCTTCGCGCCGATGATGGCGACCGTCACCGGCTGGTTCGACACCCATCGCAGCCTCGCGGTCTCGCTGGTGTCGGCCGGCATGGGTATCGCGCCGATGACCATGGCGCCGCTGGCGGCCTGGCTGGTCTCCAACCATGACTGGCGAACCTCGATGCAGGTCGTGGCCGTGGTCGTCGCCTGCATCATGATCCCGGTCTCGCTGCTGGTTCGCCGCGCGCCGGCGCTGGAAGCCGCGCATTCCGCCCCGAGCGGTGACAGCGCGTCGCAATCCGAGATGTCGCTGGCGCAGGCGTTGCGCTCGCCGCAGTTCATCATCCTGCTGCTGACCAACTTTTTCTGCTGCGCCACCCATTCGGGCCCGATCATCCATACCGTGAGCTACGCGGTCAGTTGCGGCATCCCGCTGATATCGGCCGTGACGATCTACAGCGTGGAGGGGTTTGCGGGGTTGGGCGGCCGTATCGCGTTCGGCCTGCTCGGCGACCGTTTTGGCGCCAAGCGCGTGCTGGTGCTCGGACTGCTGGCGCAGGCGTTCGGCGCGCTCGGCTACGTCTTCGTGCGCGAGCTTGCCGCGTTCTACACCGTCGCTGCGATGTTCGGCTTCATCTATGCCGGCACCATGCCGCTCTATGCCTCGCTCGCGCGCGAAAATTTTCCGCTGCGGATGATGGGCACCGTGATCGGCGGCACGGCGATGGCCGGCAGCCTTGGTATGGCGACGGGGCCGCTGGCTGGAGGTTTGATCTACGACACCTTCGCCAGCTACGCCTGGCTCTATATCGGCTCCTGGGCGTTCGGCCTCGGCGCCTTCGTGATCGCGATGACCTTCAAGCCGTTTGCCGCGAAAGCCGAGCCCGAGCCGGTGCCGGCGTGAGGCAAACGTTGACGGCAGCAGCGATGGGGTGCCGCGGCTCAAACGGGCAGCGGCTCGCCGGCCTGCTCGCGGGCGATGTAGTCGGCGTACCAGTTGGGCCAGTTGGCATCGTGCTGGCCGCCGTTCCGCTTCTCGTGCTCGCCATGCGCGGCCGCCGCACGCCGGAGCGCAGCGGCGAGGTCGGTCGACGAGGCGAATGTCGCGCCGTGCGCATCGACGCGCCCGGGCAATCGCGCGGTGATTTCCTGCAGCAGCCAGCCGTTGCCGTCGGGATCCCTGAACGAGGCAAACGACCGATAGCTACCTCGGTGCGGATCGAGGCCGCTGACCCGGTGTCGCCCCGACAGAAAAGGCTCGTCGGTGCCGGTGTGCTTGTCGCCGACGGGGTGGAAGATTTCGCCGACGTCGGCGCCGCGGCTGCGCAGCTCGCTACGGGCGGCCTCGATGTCGGAGACGATCAGATAGAGCCCCTGGGCGGAGCCGGGAATTGCCGCGGTGACGTTCTTGCCGAAGATAACGGAAGCCGGCGAGCCCGGCGGCGTGAACTGGATCACGCGCCAATCGTCGCCGGCGGCGAAGTCAGCGTCGAGCCGCCAGCCGAGGTTCGCGTAGAACGCCTTGGCGCGGTCGACGTCGGAAACCGGGATGACGGCGATCTCGAATTTCAGGTCGACCGTCGGTGGTTTCAGGGGTGTGGTTGCATCGGCCATGGTTCTCTCCTTGATCTCCGGGGCGCCGCACGCAGCGTGCGCCGCATTTTCCCGGTCGAGCGGAATTCAGCGGTGCGGACGCCCGCGATGTCCCGGCATTCGCGCGAAGCTCGAGATATGGCGCGCGGAAACCGGCAACTCCGCGGCCAATCCTGCCGCCGGAGCAGGTGCACCGCTGTTGAGAACGTCCCGCTCCGGATGGAAGAACGCGAATGCACCGGGCTCCTGAATGACGGCCTGGGCGAATCCCGGGGTTGCCGTGAGGGCCGCCAACAAAGCGGCGGCTGCGATGGCCTTGGGTAACGCGGTGCGGGATCTGGCGGTGGAACGAACCTTGTCGATGGTGGTCATGGAAGTGCTCCGTTATAGCGTATGCGATCTATTCGGGTGCGCCGTATAAAATGGCGGGGACCTGCGATGTCAATCCTTCCGATTTAAGCGGATACGATATATATGGATGCGAGGCTTCACATCTCCGTGTCGGAAAGAGGCGCGCCATGAGTTTGAAAGACGGTTCCAGGACTGCTCCGAGGACCAATCCCAGAGATTTAAAGGACAGCCAGAAGCAGAAGCCGGCCGGAGGCGACCGGCGGCTCGCCGATTTCCTGTGCTTTGCGATCTATTCGGCCAACCTCGCCTACGGCCGGGCCTACAAGCAGGGCCTGGAGGAACTCGGCCTGACCTATCCGCAATGGATCGCGATCGTGGCGCTGTGGGAGCAGGACGACCAGACCGTGAGCGAACTCGGCGACAAGATGTTCCTGGAATCCAACACCCTGACGCCGATCCTGAAAAAACTCGAAGCGATGGGCTATCTGCGCCGGCAGCGCGATCCCGCCGACGAGCGGCAGGTGCGTGTCACCCTCACCGACGCCGGCCGAAAGCTGCGCGAGAAGGGCATGCATATGAAACTGGTGAAGTCGAGCGGGCTGAAGGCGGACGATTTCGCGCGGCTGCAGAAAACCGTCGTGACGCTGCGCGACAATCTGATCAAGGCGACGGCGGAGGAGGGGTGAGATAGCCAATTTGTGTTTCGTACGGAAATGTCTATCGGTGACCGTCCATGAAACGCCACCAGCAATGATGAACAGCCGAGGCCTCCCAGGTGAGAAGTGAAACAGCGCGCATGAAACTCGTATCTCTGGCTATCGGTCTTCTGGCCGCCAACATTCTGGCCACCGCCGCCCACGCGGCTGATGTCGTCCGCATCACCCCGCTCGGCAGCCATGACGGCGAATTTTGCGCGTTCGATCGCGCCATGGTGTTCGAGGATCCCGATGGCACCCGCATTCTCTATGATGCCGGGCTCACGGTGCGGGGGCCGGAGGACCCGCGGCTGGGCAAGATCGATGTCGTGCTGCTGAGCCATGCCCATGCCGATCATCTCGGCGAGGCGATTCAGCCCGCCGCCAATGCCGGCAGCTGCGCCGCTCCCGACATCTCCGTGAAGGTCACGCCGAGATCGAACACCGTGAACATCGTCGTCGCCAAAAAGGCAAAATTCCTGGTCGGCGGCGAAATGGGTTCTTTCTTCGCGAAAAAAGTGGCCGCCGCAGGCGGTGAGGCCTCGCAAGTGCTGCTGCTGCGCTTCGGGGCATCGCGCAAGGTCGGCGGGGTGACCTTCGCCACCGTCCCGGCGGCGCACACCAATGGACTCGATCCGGAGTTCCTCGAAGGTCCGTATGCGCAGGAATTGAAGGAAAACGGTTTGACTGCGTATCTCGGTCCGCCCAACGGCTATATCCTGACCTTCTCGAACGGTCTCGTCGTTTACCTGTCGGGAGATACCGGTATCATCGCCGATCAAAAAACCATCGTTCACGATTATTACAAGCCAAAGTTGGCCGTGATGAATATTGGCGACGTGTATACGGCCGGCCCCAGAGAGGCGGCCGTGGCGATCGATACCCTGATCGAACCACGGGCAGTCATCGTCTCGCACGCCAACGAGGCCGCGACCAAGGATGGCAAAATCATTCCCGGCACCAAGACGGAAACGTTCGTGAAGGCAACGAAAGCGGCCGTGCATGTTCCCCTGAGCGGAAAAACCCTGGCATTCGACGCCGATGGCGTGTGTGTGAGCGGCTGCGAGTAGCGCTGCATCCGGCGAGGAGGGGAAACGCGTATGGACCTGCGGGCAATGAAATGGATGACGTTCGCGCTGCTGGTCGTCAGCGCGGGGCTCGGACCCTCAACCGGCGCCAATGCCGCCGAGCCGATCCGCATCGGTGCGGTGCTGCCGTTTTCCGGGGGCGTCGAGCTGTACGGCCGGCAGGCAAAGCTCGGGCTCGACCTCGCGGTCAAGGACATCAACGCGGCGGGCGGAATCCTCGGCAGGCCCATCGAGGTGATCTATGCAGACGACAAGACCAGGCCGGCATCTGCTGCGGCGGCCGTGCATGAATTGATCGAACGCGACGGCGTTGTCGCGGTCGTCGGACCCATCACCTCCGCAAACCTGAATGCGATTGCGCCGGTCGCGGAAAACCTGAAAACGCCGCTGCTCTACGCCACCAACTTCGAAGGCGGCAAATGCAGCCGGTATGTTTTCGCGTTCAGCACGGTGCCGAACCAGGAGCTAGGCCAATTGCTGCCCTACATGAATCAAACTGTTGGCAACAGCTATTTCCTGCTCGGCGCCGACCGCGTCTGGCCGCACCAGATGTTCGATATTGCAGAGCCCCTGATTGAAAAGCTCGGCGGCAAAGTCGTCGGGAAACAATACACGTTAGGCACCGAGACGGATTTCACCCCGCTGATCGCGCAGGTGGCGGCGGCCAAGGCAAAAGTGCTGCTGTTCGCGCTAAAGGGCGACGGCATGGATTTCATCCGGCAGGCCGACGATCAGGGATTGCTGAAGAACACGACTATCGCGTTTCTCGGATTGTCGGAGGTCGATCTCGGCATTTTCCGCGGCAAAGGCCAGAACATGTTCACGGTGACGCCTTCGGTTGCGACCAGCGAGGAGCCCTCCGTCAAGGCGTTCGTCGCCAGGGTGCGGACCGACGCCGGAGCCGAGGCGGTGGTGTCGAACTATGTCATGACACATTACAACACGCTGATCGCGCTCAAGGCCGCGATCGAGAAATCAGGCAGGGTCGACAAGGAGGCCGTGGTCGACGCCCTGGCGGGGCTGGTCATTCCATCGCCGACGGGGCCGGTGACGATCGACCGGAACCACTACGCGACCATGAACATGTTCATCGCCAAGACGGAGGGCCACGACCTCGTCACCGTCCGCGCGCTGGGCGAGATCGCGCCGCAGCCGGGATGCAAATTGGCTGATCGCTAGCTAGCCGGCTCCCAAGGACTGCTGATGGCACCCGTCAAAATCAATCCCGATCACATACGTGCGTTCAAGGACGCCGGGAGCTTCGATAAGTGGCTTGGCAAGCACCACGACAAGGAAGAAGAAATCTGGATCAAGATCTACAAGCTGGATTCAGGGATCAAATCGATCAACCCGAAGGAAGCTATCGACGTCGTCCTGTGCTGGGGTTGGATCGATGGCCTCCGCAAAGGTTTCGACGACAACAGCTATCTCCAGCGCTACACGCCGCGCAAAAAGAAAAGCATCTGGAGCCAGATCAACGTCGATAACGTAGCCCGCCTGATTGACGAAGGCCGGATGACCGAGCAGGGGTTGAAGGAAGTCGATCTGGCCAAGTCCGACGGGCGCTGGGCGCGCGCCTACAAGGGCGGCAAGGACATGAAGATCCCCGACGATCTGCAAGCCGCGATCGATGCCGAGCCCAAGGCAAAAGCAATGCTGGCGAAACTCAGTGCGCAGAACCGCTTCGCGCTGGCTTTTCGCACGCACAACATGAAAACCGAGGCCGGGCGGAAGAAGAAGATCGAGGCTTTCGTCGCGATGCTCAAGCGCGGCGAGACGATCCATCCACAAGGCAAGAAATGACCGAGGCGATCACTGCGTGAGTTGCTTCGACCATTTGCGGCCGGACTCGTCAGGCCTTGCGGTTGGAGTCGGGACCGGGATCGCCGCCGGCGGCGGCTTGGGCCAGCCTTGCGAAATAGTGGGTCCAGCCTTTCTCATGGTTGGCGCAGGACGCGGCGTCCGGCAGGCCGCTATGGGTCATGCGCAACAGCGTCCCGTTCGCCTCGCGATCGATCAGGTCGATCTCGATCAGGCTGGAGCCCGGCGGTATATTTTTCTCGCGCTCGTCCCAGCCGAAACTATAGGCGAGGCGGTGGACGGGAATGACCTCGGTGAACCTGCCGCGGGCGACGTCCTTGCCGGTCACGTTGAGGAGGTAAAGGCCGCCGGGATGCGGTTCCATCGTCGCCTCGGTGCCCATCCAGCGCAGGATTTTCTGGGGATCGGTGAGGAACGCGAACACGGTCGCGGGCGGTGCCGCGATTTGGACCTCGCGCCGGACGACGAGCGGTTCAGTCATCGGAAGCCTCCTTTTGCTCCGCCAAGGATAAAAGCACATTCCTGTCTGTGAGCCCAGTTTGGTAACGATGGCATGGTGACAGGTCTCCACCGTGGCCGCATTGTTCCCGCATGAAATTGCCGATCACCCTTGCGTGGCTGCTCGACGAGGCCAGCACCATTGCCAGCGCGGACCATTTCCTGGCCGCGCTCGGCGCGCGGTTGATCGCCGATGGTCTGCCGCTCGCCGGCGGGGCTCTGACATTGGCGGCGCCGCATCCGATGATCGCGCGCCGCACCTGGCTGTGGCGGGCGGAGACCGGAGAGGTGATCGAGGCGCTCGGCTTCGAGGCGTTGGGCCCAGCCGGGCCCGGGCAGAACGATGTCGGCCGCGACTGGCTGACGCGGCTTGGCGGCGCGGTGGTGCAATCGGATGTCGCTGGTCCCGCGCCGAATGGTGCCGAACTCGGCTGGTCGATCTTGCGGCCGCTCACGGAGCAGGAATCCGCGCTGCTGCACCAGGCGGCGCGTTTCGCTGCGGCACCGCTCGCCGTGCTGGCCACGCGGTCGACCCTTGCAGCATTGCTCGAGGCTTATCTCGGCCGGCGCAGCGCCGCGCAGGTGCTGGCGGGACGGTTGCGGCGCCAGACCGGCGAGACCATCCGCGCGGTGCTGCTGTTTGGCGATCTGCGCGATTTCACGGCTCTGTCCGAGACGATGGCGCCGGAGGCGGTGGTCGCAGCACTCGACGCCTGGTTCGACCGCATCGCCGGCGCCGTTCACGCCTTTGGTGGCGAGGTGCTGAAATTCATCGGCGACGGGGTGCTCGCGATTTTTCCGATCGGCGAGCGATCGCCGTCCGCCGCCTGCGACGCTGCGCTCAGCGCCCTCGGCGCCGCCCGCGCCGGAATGGTCCATCTCGACAAGGCGCGCCAGCAGCAAGGCCTGCCGCCGCTGCCATTCGGTGCAGCGTTGCACCTCGGCGAGATGCTGTGGGGCAACATCGGCACCGCCGACCGGCTGGATTTCACCGCGATCGGCCCCGCTGTCAATCTGGTCAGCCGGCTCGAAGGGCTGTGCCGGCCGCTTGGCCGCAGCGTGCTGATCTCGGGCGTGGTCGCAGCGGAGACGAGCACGAGGTTGATTGCGCTGGGTGAGCACGAACTGCGCGGCATCGCCGCGCCTTGTGCGGTCTTCACGCTGCCGGAGGATTGACATGTGCCAGCTCGGCAATCCCTGTGAATGGATCGAATTGCACAAACAGTCTTTAGTAGAAATATCGTGATATACCTCTCAATAATTGCGCGACCGAAGATCCTTCGGTAAAGTTTCAGAACGACAACTTCGATGAGGCCAGAGATGGACGCACTCACGATTTTTATTATTCGTCATGGTGAAAAGCCGGGCGAGACCTGGCCCGGACCGGGCCTGATGGATGATGGCGTTTCGGACACGGAATCGCTGGTGATCCGGGGATGGCAACGCGCCGGGGCCTGGGCGGCCTTGTTCGGCGCCGGGCTTTCCAGCAAGGACTATCCGGCGCCCCAGGTGATCTACGCCGCGACGCCTGGAAGCGACAAGGATCCAAACAAGGGGCCGAGCCGTCGTCCCGCCGAAACCATTTCGGCGCTGGCGGCCCGCCTCGGTCAGAAGCCCAAGGAAGGCTTTGGCAAGGGGGACGAAAAACAACTTGTGAACGCGCTGCTGCCGCTGAAAGGCATCGCGCTGGTGTGCTGGGAGCACAAGGCGATCATCTCCGATATCCTGCCGCGGCTTCCCGTCAGCAAAGGCAAGCTGCCGACCAAGTGGGATAGCGACCGCTATGACGTCGTGCTCCGCTTCGACCGCGGTAAGGGCGACGACAAGTTTGCGTTCCAGCCGCTGTATCCTCGCCTGCTCTCGGGGGATTCGGACAAGCCGGTGGATAGTTGAACAGATAGGCCGCTCAGCCTCGCTTCGGCCGGCGGACGGCTCGCAGCTTTCCGCTGCCACCGCCGCCGCAGAAGAACTGGTCGCCACCATCGGACTCGAGGCCGGACACGCCGACGCCGGGCGGCATTTCGAGCCGCTCCAAAACCTCTCCGGTTCCGGGGTCGATCCGCCTTACATCGGCGTCGTCGCCTTCCCAGGTGCCGTGCCAGAGCTCGCCATCGACCCAGGTGACCCCGGTGACGAAGCGGTTGGATTCGATGGTGCGCAGGATCGCGCCGGTTTGCGGATCGATTTGATGGATCTTGCGCTCCCGATGCTGCCCAACCCAGAGCGTGCCTTCGGCCCAGGCGAGCCCGGAGTCGCCGCCGCCGCCGGGCGCCGGGATCGTTGAGAGCACACGACCGGTGTCCGGGTCGATCTTCTGGATGCGATCCTCGGCGATCTGGAACAGATGCCGGCCATCGAAGGCCGTCCCGGCATGGGCTGCGACATCGATGCCGCGCACGGTCTTGCCGCTCGAAGGATCGAGCGCGTTCAACTTGTCGCCGCATGCAAGCCAGACGTGCTGGCCGTCGAACGTAACCCCGCCGATGCGGTCGATACCCGGCAGGGGTCCATACTCCCGAATGATTTCGGCTGCTGCTTTTTTCATGCTTACGTCCTGCTTACGGTTGCATCCTAGTCGCTCGGCAGCGGCGCGGGGAGTAACAAGGTCGTCGCGAATCCCGGCACCGACGGCGTCATCCAGCGACGCGCGCGGCCGCGGCCGAACGATTGCACCTTGCTGGCTGCCGCAAGTGCGTCGAGGGCCCGCTGCACGGTGCGCTGGTTGGCGCCGAGCGCCAGCGCCAGCGCCGAACTCGACCAGGATTCACCGTCGGCGAGGAAGGCGAGCACGGCCGCATGCTGCTCGTCGACCGGCCGCGCCAGCACGACGACCTCGCGGGCGCGGCGCGGCGTCAGCGCAAAGCCCTGGCTGGTCGCGTTCACGCCGGCCAGTGTTCGCAGCAATGTGCGCAGCCGCCCGATCTCGACCCGCAGCCGGGCGCGATGCGATTCATCGGCGTGCTTGCCGCCGAACGCCCGGGCAACCAGCACGTCCCGCGGCACGTCCTTTGGCCATGCCTCGGCCAGCGCGCGGGCGAGCGCGAACAAGACCGGACGCCTGGCGAGCGAGACCGCCGCGCGCGGGTCACGCACGACATGACGGAGGGCGTCGACGACGAGCGCTTTCGACGCCTGCAGCGCCTCGACCTCGTCGAGCAGGAGCGGGCGCGCCTCGCCGCGCGCGATCAGGCGTGCTGCCGGCGTGCCGAGCATGAGGGACGCGCTTTCGACTTCCGCCGTCAGCGCAGGGATACCGGCATGGCGCGCGGCACGTCCGGCCCGGGCGAGCGCGGCGCGAGCGGCCTTGGTGTGGAGGCGTCGCATTGCGATCCCCGCAACCACCAGTTCGTGGGCGGCCCGCGACGCCGGCGGGAAGGGCGCCGGGTCCAGTTTGGCGAGCATGCGCTCGGCTGCGTCGAGGCGTCCGATCAGGAGCAGGCGACGGACCTCGAGATAGCGCGCATGCGCGGCGTTCAGCCGGTCGCCATGCGCTTCGAGGGTGATACGCGCGTCGTCGAGCGTTTTCGCGGGCCAGCCGAGGTCACGCGAGACCAGCGCGATTTCGGCTTCCGCAACGACACACCGCGCGCGGGCCACCGCCTCCCTCGGGCCGAAGGTGCGCGCCGCACTGCGTAGCAATGCCTTTGCTCGAACAAGATCGCCGAGCTGCGCCATCGCAATGCCGCGGAGCGCGAGCGCCGGCGCGTCGTCGCGCAGCGCAACCCGGTTCAGTGCGCCGAGGGGATCACCCGCCGCAAGCGCCCGCGCCGCGGCCGTGATCAGCGAGTCCATCTAAATCCCGACACACTTGTCACTCCCACCCCTTCGATACCGGGCCCTAATCTATCTCACGACCATCCAGCAGCAAGTCGTATCGCAGCACGCTGCGCGCGGCAAAGGACGGGAGAAAAGGGCGATGACGGACCACATGACCAGAACCCGTGAACAATGGCTGACGGCGCGGATCGAGCTGCTGGAAGCCGAGAAGGAACTGACGCGGCGCAGCGACGAATTGGCTCGGCGGCGCCAGGCATTGCCGTGGGTGCGGATCGACAAGGCGTACCGATTCGAGACCGACGAAGGCAGCGCCACGCTGGCGGACCTGTTCCACGGGCGCTCGCAGCTCCTCGTCTACCACTTCATGTTAGGGCCCGACTACAAGGCCGGTTGTCCGTCCTGCTCGGCGATCGCCGACGGCTTCAATGGCTTCGCCGTTCATCTGGCGCACCACGACGTCATGCTTTCCGCGGTGTCGCTGGCGCCGCTGGCAAAACTGCAGGCGTTCAAGCAGCGGATGGGGTGGACGTTCCCTTGGGCGTCCGCGCAGGGCGGCGACTTCAACTTCGACTTCAACGTCTCGATCACCGAACAGCAACAGCGCAAGGGCGGCGTCGAATACAATTACGCCCGTAGCAGCCACGTGCTCGACGCCAAGCCGGATGCCGCTCCGGCGGGGCCTGTCGCCTTCGCTTCGATGGCCGGAACCGACGTCGCAGGCTTCATGCGCCAGAAGCCTGGCATGAGTGCGTTCACGCAGGAGGACGGCGTCGTTTACCACACCTACTCCACCTATGCGCGCGGACTGGACGGCCTCTGGGGCATGTACCAGTGGCTCGACCGCGCGCCCATGGGCCGCAACGAGACCGGCCTCTGGTGGCGTCACCATGATCAGTACGACAGGCAATGAGCGAGATCATGGGCATCGTCGGCGCAACGGCGGATAGTTGCCGGAGAGAGATCATGGGCGAGGCTTACACCGGCGAGCGCGCGAGTGGCGTGATCCATTGTGAAAGCAGCGGTGCCGCCGCATTCGGCGCGGCCGACTGGCTGTGCCTGGCAGCCGCGCCGACTTTCGCCATCATGGCGTTGCTGACGGGTGTTTCCGCGAGCGGCTCGCCGGAGATGCTCTGCTCGGCCGCATCGCCGCTGAGCGGAATGGCGCCGATGTATTGGCTGATGAGCGCCTTCCATTTGGCGCCCTGGCTGAAGCTGATCTCCGGCTGGCGACGGGGCAGTACCGTCCAACCTCGATCCAACAATGCCTGCATTCACGGAGGGAAGACATGAGCGAAGCCTATACTGGTGGATGCGCCTGCGGCGCGATCCGCTATGAAATTTCGGGCGAACCATTGCTGCATGAACCACTGCCAGTGCCGCGACTGTCAGCGCAAGAGCGGCACCGGCCACGGGTCCTATCTGACCTTCCCGTCGCGCACGGAGGTGAAACTCAGGGGCGAAGCGAAGCCTTGGGACATGGTTGGCGACAGCGGCAATGTGAAGACGCGCGCCTTCTGCCCCACCTGCGGATCGCCGGTCTATCTGACGTTTGCGGCGATGCCCGACCTGTTTACGATCCACGCTGCGAGCCTTGACGATCCCACCCGGTACAAGCCGCAAGTGGTGACATACGGCGTGCGCGGTCACACCTGGGACCACCTCGATCCGGCGCTGCCAAAATTCGACAAGATGCCGCCGCGATGAACGGCGACGTGGCTTGGCTATGCGTCGCGATGGATTGACTCTGCAGGTTAGCGGAAGCTTATAGGCTTCACGGCTTCAAACTACAGCAGGGAATCCGATGGCACGTGTGCGCTGTATCACCGAAATGGGCATGGGCGTTGACGTTCACGGCCGCGATGCCACGAAAGCCGCCAAACGCGCGGTGTCGGACGCGATCCGCCACTCCAGCCTCGGGTTCTTCCGGATGCTGGGCAAGACCGCCAAGGACATGTTCGTCGATGTCACGATCGGCGTGCCGGACCCGGGCTCGGTCGACACATCGGCGGTCGCCAAGGAGCTGCCTTACGGCACCGTGACCGTGACCGCAGTCAAGGGCGGGCTGGAAATTCCTGCCGAGCAGGGCGGGGACTCCATTATCATCGCCAATGCTGCCGTGATTGTGAGTCTCGATGACGGCGCAACCGGCTAGACACCTATCCATGAGGGGTTCAAGCTGTCGGTCTCGTGCAATTCGCGTTCGATCGCGAAATCCAGGTTCGGGCACACACGGAGCGTCAGTGTCATGAAACATTTTACCAGGACTTTCCTGACTTCGGCCGCGCTGTGTGCGGCGACGTTCCTGCCCGCGCACGCCGAGATGGACGTCGTTGGCCTCAAGGCCACGATCGAGAAATCGGTCGAAGCCGACTATCCAAAGCTCGATGCGCTCTACAAGGACATTCACGCGCATCCGGAAATCGCGTTCCAGGAGGTCAAGACCGCAGCAAAACTCGCCGCTGAAATGCGTGCGATCGGCTTCGAGGTTACCGAGAAGGTCGGCCGGACCGGTCTGGTCGCGATCTACAAGAATGGCGACGGCCCCACCATCATGGTGCGTACCGAACTCGATGCGCTGCCGATGGAAGAGAAGACCGGCCTTGCCTATGCAAGCCACGACAAGACGACCTGGAACGGCCGCGAGACGTTTGTGGCGCACAGTTGCGGCCACGATATCCATATGGCGAGCTGGGTCGGCACGGCAAAGACTCTGGTGGGCCTCAAGGACCGGTGGCACGGCACCCTGATGTTCATCGCCCAGCCCGCCGAAGAAATCGTGTCGGGCGCCAAGGCCATGCTGGCCGATGGCCTGTTCACGCGATTCAAGAAGCCGGATTTCGGCTTTGCCCTGCACGACGGCGCCTTTCCCCTACGGCTATATCAGTTATCGCGTCGGCATCGGCTCGTCGAGTTCCGACAGCCTCGAGATCACGTTCCACGGCCGCGGCGGTCATGGCGCGGCGCCGCAGCGAACCATCGATCCCGTGATGATGGCCGCGCGCTTCGTCGTCGATGTCCAGAGCGTGATCAGTCGCGAAAAGGATCCGACCGAATTCGGCGTGGTCAGTATCGGCGCCATTCAGGGCGGGACCGCCGAAAACATCATTCCCGACGACGTGCTGCTGCGCGGAACGATCCGCACCTTCAAGCCGGAAGTGCGCGCCAAGATGCTGGCCGGCATCGAGCGGACCGCGAAGGCTGCCGCCGCGATGTCGAATGCACCGGCACCCGAGATCAAGATCAGGGAGGGCGCCAAGGCCGTGATGAACGATCCGGAGGTAGTTGCGACCGCCGAGAAGGTGCTGAAGGCGGCATTCGGCGACAAGTTCAGGACCTCGCCGCCGGGCACGCCGAGCGAGGATTATTCCGAATTCATCAATGCCGGGGTGCCGTCGATGTTTTTCAATATCGGGGTGTACGAGCCGGAACGCTTCGTCGCGGCAAGCAATGGCACCGGACCTGAATTGCCGGGCAATCATTCGCCGCTGTTCGCGCCGGTGCCAAAGCCGACCATCGAAACCGGCGTCACGGCGATGACGCTCGCCGTCCTCAGCGCCTTCGATCAGCATGCGCGCGGCAAATGAAATCCGGCCCGGCTCATTAATGCACCCGCTCGATCGTCCGATATGGAGTGCATTGACGACCCGGCAGCAGGCGTTGGCGGAAGGCGGCGCGCAGGCGCGGCGCTATCCGCCGGCGATCGGGCCGTTTGCGGACCTGGTGGACATGTCCGCGCAGAGCTTTGCTGCGCTTGCCGCGATCCTGTCAGGATCGGAAATCGCCGTGTTGTTTACGCCCGACGCCGTGACCGCGCCCGATGAGTTCAAAATCCTGCTCGCCGAAACCGGAGAGCAGATGATGGGAACGCCTGCGGAAACCTCAATCCGCGGCGTGGACATCGTCACGCTCGGGGCCGCTGACGTGCCTGACATGATGGCATTGACCGAACTCACAAAACCCGGTCCCTTCAGCGCGCGCACGCACGAGCTGGGCACGTTTCTCGGCATCCGGATCGATGGACAGCTGGTTGCAATGACGGGCGAGCGGATGAAGCCGGGCAGTTACACCGAAATGACGGCCGTTTGCGTCCATCCCGATCACCGCGGCCGCGGTTATGCGCAAATGCTGCTTGGCGCCGTTGCCCGCCAGATCGTGGTGCGCGGAGAGATTCCATTCCTGCACGTATTTTCCAACAACACATCCGCGATTGCGCTCTACCAGCGGCAGGGGATGGAGATTCGCCGGCGGCTGCACGTGACGGTGTTGCAGAAGAGAACGTGACGCGGTCTCTCGCTATGCCCTCACTCGCTCCCACCGCCAAAATACTCCGGCTTTCCCGTCGTCCACGTCTCGCCCCACAATTGTCCGCCGCCGTCAACCGTCAGCGTTTCGCCGGTGATGAATTTGCCGGAAGGTGCTGCGAGATACACGCTGGCTTCCGCGATGTCCCAGGGCGAGCCTGCCCGCATCATCGGGTTGGAGCGCGGGTAGGCGGCGCGGGCTTGTGGCGTGTAGACGTTCCAGCCTTCGGTCTCGATCGCGCCGGGAGCGACGCAGTTCACCCGGATGTTGAGCGGCGCCCATTCGACTGCGACCGCGCGCGACAATCCGATGACACCGGACCGCGCGGCGATCGTGTGCGCGATGCCGTAGAGGCCGTGTGTCGTCACCACCACGATATTGACGATGCTGCCAGGATGTTTGTGGTCGCGCCAGCGCTGGGCGGCGGCCTGCATCATGTACCAGGTGCCGTTCAGATTGGTGTTAATGACGGTGTTCCAGCCTTTGACCGAAAAATCGATCGCGGGTTGCGGAAATTGGCCGCCGGCGCTGTTGACGAGGATGTCGAGGCGGCCCTGCGCGGCCCAAACATTGTCGAACAGGGCGTTGACCGCATCCGGCTCACGGATATCGGCAACATGCACCGATGCCTTCAGATGTCGGCTCGCCAAACTATCGAGGAGGGCGTCGAGCTTGTCCTGATTGCGGCCGACGGCGACGACATGGGCGCCGAGCCGCGCAAACAGCCAGACGATCGCCCGGCCGATGCCACCGGCGCCGCCTGACACCATCACGACGCGATCCTTCAAGGCGTCGGCCGCATACACCGTCGGATGAACCGCAAGCTCCGCGTCAGTCGGGCCGAGTGTTTCCGTCGTCTGATGATCGTTCATGCGAAACGCCGCCCTTGCCACTTGCGAACAGGCTCATACATTAGCCACCCAATGAAAACCAAGCAAAGAACGAGTTTTGATGTCCGATCTTTCAGCCTTTCCGATCACCAAGCGCTGGCCGGCCCAACATCCCGACCGCCTGCAGCTCTATTCGCTGCCGACGCCGAACGGCGTCAAGGTCTCGATCATGCTGGAGGAGATCGGCTTGCCCTACGAGGTGCATCTGGTCGACTTCGGCAAGGACGACCAGAAGACGCCGGAGTTCCTGTCGCTCAATCCGAACGGCAAGATCCCGGCCATCTCGATCCGGATGGGCCCGGCGGCAAGCCGCTTCCGTCTGTTCGAGTCGGGTGCGATCCTGCAATATCTCGCCGAGAAGACCGGACAAGTTGCTGCCGGCGGATCCCGCGCGGCGCTACCAGACCATCCAGTGGCTGCACTTCCAGATGGGCGGGATCGGGCCGATGTTCGGCCAGGTCGGCTTCTTCCACAAATTCGCCGGCAAGGATTTTCGCGGACAAGCGGCCGCTCGAGCGCTATGTCGCGGAGTCGAAGCGTCTGCTGGGCGTGATGGAGACGCGCCTTGCCGGGCGGCAATGGATCATGGACGACGACTACACGATCGCCGACATTTCCATGCTCGGCTGGGTGCGCAATCTGGTCGGCTTCTACGGTGCGCGCGAGCTCGTCGCGTTCGATACGCTCACGCAGGTGCCGGCATGGCTCGAGCGCGGCCTCGCGCGGCCTGCGGTCGAGCGCGGCCTCAACATTCCGAAACGGCCTTAAGCCGCGCGCTTGAGCAGTTCGTAGACGATCGGATTGTCGGCGCAGGCGCCGAAGCCGCATTCCAGCAGCGTCGAGACGACATTCAGCCCCGTCAGGCCGATCACGAGCCACACCGCGGCTTGCGCAAAAGCGCCGCCGAATATTGGTTGCGGTGCGGTGTCGTCGAACTGCCGGTCGAACAGCAGGATGGATGCGAGCAGCACGATGGCCGCGATGAAGCCGATCAGCGCCCAGGTATAATAGTGATAACCCATTAGCGCCGAGCCGTAGCCGGCATCTCCGGGCATGATGTGCAGCAACACCTGCCGGGTCGAAACCACGGCGCCGGCGACGGCGGCGAACAACGACATCGCGTAGTGGCTGGGGCGCGGTCCGAAGCGGATGTTCAGGATCGGGCCGATGGCCAGCGTCGCGAACAGGATGCGCTGCAGCAGACACAGCGGGCAGGGCAATTCGTGCAGCACGAATTGAGCGGCAAACGCCGCCGTCAGCACCAGAGCCACGGCATAGAGGCCAAGCGCATTCAGGGTGATGGCGCGGGTTTGGGTCACGGTTGTCTCAGAACGACAGTTTCAGCGTGTCGGTGGCGTGATGCAGATAGGTCGCGACGCAGGCGATCATGACGGCGGCGAACAGACCGAGTGCGAGCGGACGCGGACCGCGCCAGGCGACCAGCATGACAACGGCGATGGCCAGAAACGATGCGGTGAATTCCATCGTCGGCTCCCGGCAGCGAATGACACGGCAGTCTATGGCAGATTCGCCGATCTGCCTTGAACAAAAACGGGTCTGTCGGCCAGGCCGGGGACGAGGGAACGCAAGCGCCACTACTGGCGCATGACATTACCTTGACGCGCCGCGAGATGATTTTTCATTGTCCGCCGCGCGGCTCTATCCCATGATGGCCCAAGAGCATCCTCGTTCCCGCCCCGAGCCCGCCATGACCGCACGAAACAATCCGACCTGCCATCCAACACCAGCCCTGGTACAAGATCCTCTATCTTCAGGTTCTGATCGCGATCGCGCTCGGCGTCCTGATCGGATATCTCTATCCGGATCTCGGCAAGGCGCTGAAGCCGCTCGGCGACGGCTTCATCGCGCTGATCAAGATGATGATCGCGCCGGTGATCTTCTGCACCGTCGTGCACGGCATTTCCTCGATGGGCGATCTGAAGCGCGTCGGCCGGGTCGGCCTGAAGGCGCTGATCTATTTCGAGGTGGTCTCGACGGTGGCGCTGGCCGTCGGCCTGATCGTCGGCGAGGTGCTGCAGCCCGGTCACGGCTTCAACATCGATCCGGCCACGATCGATCCCAAGTCGGTCGCCACCTACGTCACCAAGGCCAAGGAGGAGGGCATCGTCGCGCATCTGCTCGCGATCATTCCGGACAGCTATTTCGGGGCGCTCGCCCGCGGCGATCTGCTGCAGGTGCTGCTGGTCTCGATTCTGTCCGGGCTTTGCCATCGCCTTTCTCGGCAAGGCCGGCGAGCCGATCTCCCGCGCGATCGATCAGGCCGCAAAGATGTTCTTCGGCATCATCCGCATCATCGTCCGCGTCGCGCCGATCGGCGCGTTCGGCGCGATGGCGTTTACGGTCGGCGCCTACGGCCTCGCTTCGCTGTGGAACCTGATCGCGCTGATCGCCACCTTCTATCTGACCAGCGTGCTGTTCGTGCTGATCGTGCTCGGCGCGATTGCGCGCGTCTTGCCGGCTTCTCGATCATCCGCTTCATCGCCTACATCAAGGACGAACTGCTGATCGTGCTCGGGACCTCGTCGTCGGAGACGGTGCTGCCGCAGATGATCCAGAAGATGGAGCACCTCGGCGCGTCGCGGCCGGTGGTCGGGCTCGTCATCCCGACGGGCTACAGCTTCAATCTCGACGGCACCAATATCTACATGACGCTGGCGACGTTGTTCCTGGCGCAGGCGACCAACACCCATCTGACGATCTGGCAGGAACTCGGCATTCTCGGCGTCGCCATCATCACCTCGAAGGGCGCCTCCGGCGTGACGGGCGCGGGCTTCATCACGCTGGCCGCGACCCTTTCCATCGTGCCGGACATACCCGATCCAGTCGATCGCGATCCTGGTCGGCATCGACAAGTTCATGAGCGAGTGCCGCGCGCTGACCAATCTGATCGGCAATGGCGTTGCCTGCGTCGTCATCAGCCTGTCGGAAGGCGAACTCGACAAGGACAAGCTGCACGAGACGATGGCGCATCCGATCGCAGCTCGGCGAGGCGCTCGAGCCGGGCGCGACTTAAGGAGACACATGCGATGAGCATCACCATCTACGGCATCAAGAACTGCGACACCATGAAGAAGGCGCGCGCCTGGCTCGACGGCCACGGCGTGGCTTACGATTTCCACGACTACAAGACCGCCGGCATCGCCAAGGACAAGCTCAAGCAATGGAGCGACGACCTCGGCTGGGAGACGCTGCTCAATCGCGCCGGCACCACGTTCAAGAAATTGCCCGACGACGACAAGGAAGGCCTCAACGAGCGCAAGGCGATCGCGCTGATGCTGGCGCAGCCCTCGATGATCAAGCGGCCGGTGCTCGATCTCGGCGGCAAATTGCTGGTCGGCTTCAAGCCGGAGATCTACGCCAAGGAAGTGGCGGCGAAGCCGCGCGGACAGAAAGCCTAATCCAGCTCGATGATATCGTCGGAAGCGTGTGGCCTGCAGGCCGGCACGAATTCGCGATCGATGACGGCCTTGACCAGGATCACGGGCCGGCTTTCGGCTTGATGCCCATCAGGTTGTTGATCTTGAAGCCGCCCTCGATGCTGATGCCTTGTAGGAGCCGACGATCTGCTCGACGTCACCGCCGCTGCCGAACGGCAGCAGCAGCCGCTCATAGGAAACGTCCTTGCCGTCGGCGTCCTGCACCGTCGAAATCGAATAGGTCGGCCGCTTGTGCGCCAGGCAGGCGCGGTAGAGCGGGATCACGTGGGCATACCGCTCCGGCCCGATCGCATCGTCGAGATAGCGGTTGGTCCGCTTGTCCGGATCGATGTGCTCGTTGCCGTAGGTCGCGGTCAGCCGCGATGCCTTCCTGGGTGATCAGGAAGCGCGCGTCGTCGCCGTGCCGGCGACGTCAAATCCCATCATGTCGGCGAGTTCGTCGGCGATGCGGTCGGGCTGGAAATCACCAACGAGGGGGCAGGGGCCGGTGCCTTGCCGGCGCGCGCAGCCAGGCGTTCAGAAGATCGCGCTGCTTGATCGACCGGACCACCGAGGGATTGGAGCCTGCGAATTCCATGCGAGCTAGCTGAATTCGATCACGTCGCCGGCCGGAATGCGGCCGGGCGCGCGATGGAAAAGATCGCGATCGATGACGGTGCGAAGCTTCGGCGTCGGCAGCGTGTCGTTTCCGCGCATCAGATTCCTGATTTCGAAGCCGCCGTCTTCGCTGATGGTCTTCAGCGACGCGATGACGTGGGTGACGTCGCCGCCGTCCGAGAACGGCAGCAGCAGCCGCTCATAGGCGACAATTCGTCCGTAGATGTCGTCGATGTTGGCGATGGTGTAGACGGGGAGGCGCGCGGGCGATGCATTCGTAATAGACCGGCATCACGACCGGCGCGAGCCGTGGCCCCGAGATATTCGTCGAGATAGCGGCCCTTGCCGGTGTTGCCATAGGCGCTCGACATCCGCGTGCCGTCGCTCTGGATGGTCAGGCGCGGCGGCTGAGCGTGTCGTATCGACGGTGTAAAAGACGAGATCGGGAAGTTCGTCCTCGATCCGCGCCGGCTGATATTCGTCGATGCGCGGCATCGCCTGCTCGCGGGCGTAAAGCCGCAGCCAGGTGTTCAGCAGGTCGCGCTGCTTGATCGATTTGACGACCGACGGGTTGGCGCTTTCGAAATCCAAGGCCGCGATCCCTTGCAATGGGTAAATCACGCCATCATCGGCCCGAGGCGGAAATATTCTATGAAAACGCGTGCTGGCAGCCAAACACCGTTAACGGCGGCTTTCCGGTTCGCAGGAGGCGGCTGGCAAACCCGGTCGATCCTGTCCACCGCGCAATTCGACTAATGGCCGAATCGGGAACCGGTCCTAACGCTCCGCACATGCCCAGCTTTCCACCTTGCCTAATCCGCGCCGTTGACGGCATATTCCGGCCCGGAGGCGGCAGGTCCGGGACGGATTCCAGGACGTCCGGGAGAACCTGCCGGTTAGGAAAAATTGGCCACGCGCGAGTGGACTTCGCGCCGATGGCTGATGGGGGAAATTTGTTTGGCCGATGAGTTCATTCTCGAAACCCACGGATTGACCAAGGAATTCGCGGGTTTCTTTGCCGTTCGCGATGTCGCTCTCAAGGTCCGCCGCGGCAGCATTCATGCGTTGATCGGGCCGAACGGGGCCGGCAAGACGACGTGCTTCAATCTCCTGACCAAGTTCCTGAAGCCGTCGGCCGGCCAGATTCTCTACAAGGGGCAGGACATCACCGCGATGGCGCCGGCCGATGTGGCGCGGCTCGGCCTGGTGCGCTCGTTCCAGATTTCGGCGGTGTTTCCGCATCTGACCGCGCTCGAGAATGTCCGGGTCGCGCTGCAGCGCCAGCACGGCACTTCCTTCGATTTCTGGCGCTCCAAGACGCGTGCTCGACCGCTTCAACGACCGCGCGCACGAACTGCTCAACGATGTCGGCTTGAGCGAGTTCGCCAACACGCCGGCGGTCGAGATGCCCTACGGGCGCAAGCGCGCGCTCGAGATCGCGACCACGCTGGCGCTCGATCCGGAAATGATGCTGCTCGACGAGCCGATGGCCGGCATGGGCCATGAGGACATCGACAAGATCGCCGCGCTGATCAAGCGCATCTCGGCGAAATACACCATCCTGATGGTCGAACATAATCTGAGCGTGGTCGCCAATCTGTCCGACATCATCACGGTGCTGACGCGCGGTCAGGTGCTGGCGGAAGGCAATTACGCCGATCTGTCCAAGGACGAGCGCGTCAAGGAAGCCTATCTGGGGGCCGGTCATGCCTGATCTGAAAATGGCCGAAGCCGCCGCGCAAACCGGCGCCGGCACGCCGGTGCTGTCGGTCGCACAATCTCGAGGCCTGGTACGGCGAGTCCCACATCCTTCACGGCATCAATTTCAACGTGAACGCCGGCGAGGTGGTCACGCTGCTCGGACGCAACGGCGCCGGCAAGACCACGACGCTGAAATCGGTGATGGGGATCATCGGCAAGCGCACCGGCTCGATCCGCTTCGACGGCCAGGACATCATCCGCGCCTCGTCGGACAAGATCGCGCGGATGGGCGATCGCATTCTGCCCGGAAGAGCGCGGCATTTTCGCCAGCCTCGACGTGCGCGAAAACCTGCTGCTGCCGCCGATCGTGCGCACCGGCGGCCTGTCGCTGGACCAGATCTTCGATCTGTTTCCCGAATCTGAAGGAGCGGCTCAACAGCCAGGGCACCAAACTGTCCGGCGGCGAGCAGCAGATGCTGGCGATCGCGCGCATCCTGCGCACCGGCGCGCGCTTCCTGATGCTGGACGAGCCGACCGAAGGTCTGGCGCCCGTCATCATCCAGCAGATCGGCCACACCATCGCGCGGCTCAAGAAGGAGGGCTTTACCATCCTGCTGGTCGAGCAGAATTTCCGCTTCGCCTCCACCGTCGCGGATCGCTACTACATCGTCGAGCACGGCAAGATCATCGACGGCTTCGCCAACTCGGAGCTGTCGGCCAATATGGACAAGCTCCACACCTATCTCGGCGTCTGAAACACGCCGGGCCAGAAAACCAAAAAGGAGAACAGCATGAAGAACAGGATTTCGACGCTGTCTGCTCGGCACCGCGCTGACGCTGGCGCCGGCGAGTTTCGCGTTCGCGCAGGACAAGACCGTCAAGATCGGCGCGCTGACCGATCAGTCCGGCCTCTATGCCGATCTCGGCGGGCCGGGCTCGACGCTGGCGGCCCAGATGGCGGTCGAGGATTCCGGCTTGCGGCCAAGGGCTGGAAGATCGACATCATTTCCGGCGATCACCAGAACAAGCCCGATATCGGCACCACCATCGCGCGGCAGTGGTTCGACGTCGACAAGGTCGACGTCATCGTCGACGTGCCGAACTCCGGCGTGGCGCTCGCGGTCAACAACGTCGTCAAGGAAAAGAACGGCGTCTACATCAATTCCGGCGCGGCGACCTCGGATCTCACCAACGCGCAGTGCTCGCCCAACACCGTGCACTGGACCTACGACACCTACATGCTGGCCCACACCACCGGCCAGGCGCTGGTGAAGGCCGGCGGCGACACCTGGTTCTTCCTGACCGCGGATTACGCCTTCGGCGCCGCGCTGGAGCGCGACACCACCGCGGTCATCAACGCCAATGGCGGCAAGGTGGTCGGCGGCGTCAAGCATCCGCTCAACACCTCGGACTTCTCCTCGTTCCTGCTGCAGGCGCAGTCGTCGAAGGCCAAGATCATCGGTCTTGCCAATGCCGGCGGCGACACCACCAACTCGATCAAGCAGGCGGCCGAATTCGGCATCGTCAAGGGCGGCCAGAAGCTCGCGGCGCTGCTGCTGTTCCTCACCGACGTCAAGGCGATCGGTCTGGAGACGCGCGCAGGGCCTGAACTTCACCGAGACCTTCTACTGGGACATGAACGACCAGACCCGCGCATTCTCCAAGAAATTCGCCGCGCGCATGAAGAACGGCGCGCCGCCGACCATGGTGCAGGCCGGCGTCTATTCGGGCCTGCTGCATTATTTCAAGGCGCTGGAAGCGCTCGGCGGCAATCCGCATGACGGCGTCAAGGTCGTCGACAAGATGAAGTCGATGCCGACCGACGATCCGCTGTTCGGCAAGGGCGCGATCCAGCCGAACGGCCGCACCATTCACCCGGCCTATCTGTTCGAGGTCAAGAAGCCGTCGGAATCCAAAGGCGCCGTGGGATTTCTACAAGCTGATCGGCACCATTCCGGGCGACCAGGCGTTCACGCCGCTCTCGGAAAGCAAGTGCGCGTTGTTGAAGAAGTAACTGTCATGGCCCGCCGGCGATCATGCCGCCGGCGGGCTTCACTTCGAGGTAGCGAGAGCGAGAATCGATCATGCAGGCTCTCTACGCACAGCTTCTGGTCGGACTGATCAACGGCTCGTTCTACGCGCTGCTCAGTCTCGGGCTTGCCGTGATCTTCGGCATGCTCAACATCATCAATTTCGCCCATGGCGCGCTCTACATGATGGGCGCGTTCTGCGCCTATTTCCTGCTCAACGTTGCCTCGGCATCGGCTACTGGCCGGCGCTGATCATCGCGCCGATCGTGGTCGGCATCTTCGGCATGATCCTCGAGCGGACCATGCTGCAATGGCTCGCCGGCCTCGATCATCTCTACGGGTTGCTGCTGACGTTCGGCCTGGCGCTGATCATCCAGGGCGTGTTCCAGAATTATTTCGGCTCCTCCGGTCTGCCTTATGCGATCCCCGACGAACTGAAGGGCGGCATGAATCTCGGCTTCATGTTCCTGCCGATCTATCGCGGCTGGGTCGTGATCTTCTCGCTCGTGGTCTGTCTCGCCACCTGGTACCTGATCGAGCGCACCCGGCTCGGCGCCTATCTTGCGCGCCGCCACCGAAAATCCGACGCTGGTGCGCGCCTTCGGCATCAACGTGCCGCGGATGATCACGCTGACCTACGGGCTCGGCGTCGGGCTTGCCGCGCTCGCCGGCGTGCTGTCGGCGCCGATCAACCAGGTGCGGCCGCTGATGGGCGCCGATCTGATCATCGTGGTGTTCGCGGTGGTGGTGATCGGCGGCATGGGCTCGATCATGGGTTCGATCATCACCGGCTTTGCGCTCGGCGTGATCGAGGGACTGACCAAATATTTCTATCCCGAGGCCTCCAACACCGTGGTCTTCGTGCTGATGGTGCTGGTGCTGCTGGTGAAGCCAACGGGACTGACGGGACGGGCGGCCTGACATGACAGCAATGACCGACGATACCATTCCGGTAACCCCGCGCGCGATGCGCGACGAGATGATCGCGTTCGGCGTGATGGCGGCGCTGCTGGCGATCGTGCCGTGGACCGGCATCTATCCGTTCTTCGTGATGCAGGCGCTGTGCTTTGCGCTGCTGGCCTGCGCCTTCAATCTCCTGATCGGCTATGGCGGCCTGCTGTCGTTCGGCCACGCGATGTTTCTGGGCACCGCGGGCTATGTCACGCGCGCATGCGCTGAAGGTCTGGGGGTTGCCGCCCGAGCTCGGCATTCTCGCCGGCACCGCGGCTGCCGCCGGCGCTCGCGCGTCGATCACCGGCCTCGTCGCGATCCGCCGCCAGGGCATCTACTTCGCGATGATCACGCTGGCGTTGTCGCAGCTGCTGTATTTCGTCTATCTGCAGACGCCGTTCACCCATGGCGAGGACGGCATCCAGGGCATTCCGCAGGGCCATCTGTTCGGGATTTTCAATCTCGCCAAGCCGACCGTCGCTTTATTACGTCGTCCTGGCCGGATTCCTGTTCGGGCTTCCTGCTGATCTACCGCACCATCAACTCGCCGTTCGGCGAGGTGCTGAAAGCGATCCGCGAGAACGAGCCGCGCGCGATCTCGCTCGGCTACAAGACCGACCAGTACAAGCTGCTGGCCTATATCCTGTCGGGAACGCTGGCGGGATTGGCCGGCTCGCTGAAGGTGTTCGTGGCGCAGAATGCCTCGTTGACCGACGTGCACTGGCGATGTCCGGGCGAGATCGTGCTGATGACGCTGGTCGGCGGCCTCGGCACGGTGTTCGGTCCGGTGGTCGGCGCCTTCGTCATCATCGCCATGCAGCAATATCTGGCCGGCTTCGGCCAGTGGGTGACGGTGATCCAGGGCGTGATCTTCGTGGCCTGCGTGCTGACGTTCCGCCGCGGCGTGATCGGCGAGATCGCGCATTATTTCCGGCGATCGCTCTAAACCGGGCGTTTTCCGGAACCGTCTTGCGGCCCCACAAAGCGGTGGATGACCGGTTTCGGCGGCCTGCCGTGGCGCGCTTTGCCTGCGAATGGTCTATGACAGTTTTGTGACAGGCCGTCCGTGCGGCCATTCCGGAACGATGGACAAGCCCATGCTGCGCTGGTTTCGCGCCTTTCTGCCCAAGGAGGAGCGGTTTTTCGACCTGTTTGCCCGGCATGCCCAGACGGTCGTGCAGGGCGCGCAGGCGTTGCAGGACATGCTGCGCGGCGGCGATGAGACGCCGGTGTTCTGCCAGCGCGTCAACCAGTTCGAAAACGACGCCGACAACATCACCCGCGAGGTGCTGACCGCGGTCCGCCGCACCTTCATCACGCCGTTCGACCGCGTCGACATCAAGAACCTGATCACGTCGATGGACGACGCCATCGACCAGATGCAGCAGACCGCCAAGGCCGTGGTGCTGTTCGAGGTGCGCACCTTCGAGCCGCCGATGCGCGAGATCGGGACGCTGCTGGTCGAATGCGCCAACCTGGTCGGCCGCGCGCTGCCGCTGCTGCAGTCGATCGGCGACAACGTCGCGATGCTGACGGCGATCACCGAGGAGACTCGGCAAGCTCGAGGGCCGCGTCGACGATCTCCACGACATCGGCCTGAAGGAACTGTTCCTCAAGCATCGCAACGCCAACACGATGGATTTCGTCGTCGGCGCCGAGATCTACAACCATCTCGAAAAAGTTGCCGATCGCTTCGACGACGTCGCCAACGAGATCAACAGCATCGTGATCGAACAGGTATAGGGCAGGGCCGCGCAGTGGACGCCACGCTTGGTCTTCCGATTCTGGTCGGTTGATCGCGGTCGCGCTGCTGTTCGACTTCCTCAACGGGCTGCACGACGCCGCCAATTCGATCGCGACGATCGTGTCGACCCGGGTGCTGCGTCCGCAATATGCGGTGATCTGGGCGGCGTTCTTCAATTTCGTCGCCTTCGCGGTGTTCGGGACTCCACGTCGCCAACACCATCGGCACCGGCATCATCGAGCCCGAGCATCGTCGATGCCACAGGTGATCTTCGCCGCGCTGATCGGCGCCATCGTCTGGAATCTGATCACCTGGGCGCTCGGCATTCCCTCCTCGAGTTCGCACGCGCTGATCGGCGGCCTGGTCGGCGCCGGCATGGCCAAGGCCGGCCTCTCGGCGGCGGTCTGGAGCGGCCTGTCGCAAGACGCTGCTCGCGATCGTGCTGTCGCCGCTGGTCGGCTTTCTGCTGGCGCTGGTGCTGGTCGCGATCGTGTCCTGGCTGTCGGTGCGTTCGACGCCGTTCGCGGTCGATCGCGCCTTCCGGATCCTGCAATTCGTCTCGGCCTCGCTCTATTCGCTCGGCCACGGCGGCAACGACGCGCAGAAGACCATGGGCATCATCGCGGTGCTGCTCTATTCGCAAGGCCACCTCGGCAGCCACTTTCGAGATCCCGTTCTGGGTGGTGCTGGCGTGCCAGGCCGCGATGGCGCTGGGCACGCTGATGGGCGGCTGGCGGATCGTCCGCACCATGGGACTGCGGATCACCAAGCTGACGCCGATGCAGGGCTTTTGCGCCGAGACCGGCGGCGCGGCGACCCTGTTCATGGCGACCTATCTCGGGGTTCCCGTCTCGACCACGCACACCATCACCGGCGCCATCGTCGGCGTCGGCGCGGCGCGGCGGGTCTCGGCGGTGCGCTGGAACGTGGCGAGCTCGATCGTCTACGCCTGGGTGATCACCATTCCGGCCTCCGCCATCGTGGCGGCGCTGGCCTATTGGGCGGTGGCGCTGCTGCGGTAAGCGCCACGGCCGGCTTGGAGCCGGGCGGGTAAGTCCCTATATCCAGGGTGGTTTTTTGCTCCTTGATCCGGCCCGCTTTCCCTGCCAAACGCTCAGCCCGATGTCCGACCTTGCCGTACCAGCCGAATCGCCGCCCCGCTCGCCGCTCTCAGATGAAGTGGCGCGGCGGCGGACCTTTGCGATCATTTCGCATCCCGACGCCGGCAAGACCACGCTGACCGAAAAGCTGCTGCTGTTCGGCGGCGCCATCAATCTCGCCGGCCAGGTCAAGGCCAAGGGCGAGCGGCGCAACACCCGTTCCGACTGGATGAAGATCGAGCGCGAGCGCGGCATCTCGGTCGTCACCTCGGTGATGACGTTCGAGTTCGAAGGCCTCGTGTTCAACCTGCTGGACACGCCGGGCCACGAGGACTTTTCCGAAGACACCTATCGCACGCTGACCGCGGTCGACTCCGCGGTCATGGTGATCGACGCCGCCAAGGGCATCGAGGCGCGGACGCGAAAACTGTTCGAGGTCTGCCGCCTGCGCGACATCCCGATCATCACCTTCATCAACAAGATGGACCGCGAGAGCCGCGACACCTTCGATCTGCTGGACGAGATCGAAAAGACGCTGGCGCTCGACACCACGCCGATGACCTGGCCGGTCGGCCGCGGCCGCGATTTTCTCGGCACCTACGACGTCACCAATGGCGGCGTCCGCCTGCTCGAGGGCGGCGGCGCCAAGACCGGCGCGGCGCAACAGATCGACATCGCCGAACTCGCCGGCCGCAACGCCAATCTCGACGTCGGCGAGATCAAGGACGAACTGGCGCTGGTGTCGGAAGCCTGCAAGCCGTTCGAGCTGGAGGCGTTTCGCGAGGGCCATCTGACGCCGGTCTATTTCGGCAGCGCGCTGCGCAATTTCGGCGTCGGCGATCTGCTGGAGGGCCTCGGCAAGTTCGCGCCGCCGCCGCGCGCGCAGGATAGCAATCTGCGCAAGGTCGAGGCCGCCGAGCCGCGCATGAGCGCCTTCGTGTTCAAGATCCAGGCCAACATGGATCCGAACCACCGCGACCGCATCGCGTTCGCGCGGCTGTGCTCGGGCAAGCTCAGCCGCGGCATGAAGGCGAAACTGGTGCGCACCGGCAAGAACATGTCGCTGTCGAGCGCCGCAATTCTTCTTCGCCCAGGATCGCGCGGTGGCGGACGAGGCCTTTGCCGGCGACGTCGTCGGCATTCCCAATCACGGCACGCTGCGGATCGGCGACACGCTGACCGAGGGCGAGGACATCACCTTCGTCGGCGTGCCGAGCTTTGCGCCGGAAATCGTCCGCCGCGTGCGGCTGACCGACGCGATGAAGGCCAAGAAGCTGAAGGAGGCCCTGCAGCAGATGTCGGAGGAGGGCGTGGTGCAGGTGTTCCGCCCGCGCGACGGCGCGCCGGCGCTGGTCGGCGTGGTCGGCCCGCTGCAGCTCGACGTGCTGAAGGCGCGGCTCGATGCCGAATATTCGCTGCCGGTCGAATTCGAGGTCTCGCGAATTCCAGCTGGCGCGCTGGATTTCGTCCGACGACCGCAAGAAGCTCGACGCCTTCATCGCCGCCAACGGTTCCGGCGTCGCCGACGACGTCGACGGCGATCCGGTGTTTCTGGCCAAGAACGAATTCTATCTCGGCTACACCAGCGAGCGCGCCGAAGGCATCAATTTTTCCAGCGTCAAGGACGTGAAGAAGAAGGCGTGAGCGGGCGGGGCGCGCTTCTTGTCGTCCCCCGGCTTGACCGGGGGGACCCAGTAACGCCGCGGCCTCTCGATTAAGACACCAGCCTTCTCTGGAATACTGGATCACCCGCTTTCGCGGGTGATGACGGCTAGTGGGTAGGCGTAGATTTGCGCTCCCCACCCATGCATCCAGTGGATACCAGCATGCAGACTTGTCCCGCAAAAATTCCTTGCGCTGCGATCCTCCGCGCGGAAGTATCCATTGGATGCTTTAATCAACAGGGAGGCCATTATGCCAAATCTCGCAACCTATTCCTGCTCCGGCTCCGTCGGCACCATCGTGATGGACGATGGCAAGGCCAATGTGATGTCGCTCAACATGCTGAACGCGCTGCACGCCGCCTTCGACCAGGCCGAACGGGACAAGACCGTCGTGATCCTGAAGGCCCGTGGCAAGCATTTTTCCGGCGGGTTTGATCTCAACGTGTTTGCCAAGGGCAGTGCTGAGGACCAATACCGGATGGTCAAGGCCGGGGCTGAACTCGCGCTGCGCATGCTGTCGTTCCCGACACCGGTGGTCGCGGCCTGCCAGGGCAACGCCTTTCCGATGGGCGCGTTCCTGATCATGTCCAGCGATCACCGCATCGCGGCCGAAGGCAATTACCGGATCGGCATGAACGAGGTCGCGATCGGGCTCACGGTGCCGCGGTTCGCGATCGAGATCGCGCGGCAGCGGCTGACACCGGCCTATTTCAGCCGGGTGGTGATGACCGCCGAAATGTTCGGCCCGGCCGAGGCCGTCACTGCCGGCTTCTTCGATCGGGTGGTTGCCGCCGATGCGCTGGAGCACGCCGCGGACGAGGCCGCGCAGGCGCTGAGCACCCTCAACATGGCGGCCCATGCCGCGACCAAGGCGCGGGCGCGAGGCGCGGTGATCAAAATGATCCGCGGCATGATCGATGAAGACATCACCCCGCAATATGGCGAGAACCGTGTTGCCAGCCGTGCGTCGGCCTGAGGGGGTGTAGCGTTGCGGGCGCGGCCTTTGTATGAAGGAGCATGACCACAAAGCCGCGCCGGACGACCTATCGCCATGGCAATCTGAAATCAGAGGCCCTCAAGGCCGCCGCCCTGCTGGTGGCCAAGGCCGGCCATGAGCAGTTGAGCCTGCGCGAGGTCGCCAACGCGGTCGGTGTCGCGCATCGCTCGCTGTACAACCATTTTGCGGACCGGGAAGCGTTACTCGATGCGGTCGCGACCGACGCCTACATCCGGCTCGCCGCCATCCTGGTGAAGGCGAAAACGCCGGAGGATTATACGGCGAAATATGTCCGGTTCGCGCTCGCCAACCGCGCCCTCTATGCCCTGATGACCAGCCGTCCGCATGCGACCATGAAGCACAATCCGCCTTTGCAAGGCGCGGTTCACAAGGTCATTACCGAGGCGATGCGGATATTCTGCCAGCACATCGAGAGCCCGGCGGCGCGGCGCCGCGCGGTGATGAAGGTCTACATCACGCTCTATGGCGGCATTTCGCTCTATGCAGCCGGCGTGCTCGACCAGCCCAGCGAGAAGGCTCTGATCGCGGAATTGTCGGCCATGAACGCAGGGATGTGAACGCGGTCAGGCTTGAATGCGGCTGCGGCGCGCATCATGTTGGCCCGACCGGAGGGTTTTGCTGATGTTCCGGCGCATCGTGGTTTGTCTGTTCGTTATTCTCGTCGCCATCACCGTCGCAGGCGATGCCAACGCATGGCATCGGCGTCACATCGACGCCACCCCGTTTGCGCACGCGCCGTGCAGCGTGCTCGATGGCCGGCCGTGCACGCCGTATTTCTGCAGCGTGTTCAACCACGGTCCGTGCATTCCCGAGATCGATTATCCCTACGGTCAGGATCTGCAGCTGACGATCGAGACCGTACCGCCGCAGGATCAGGCCGCGAAATATCAAAAGCCGGACCACGACCTCGATACCATCGGCGACCTCTTTGCCGCCCTGCGATCCTGCTGGTCGCCGCCGCCGGCCGAGGCCGCGCGCGCAGGCATGCAGATGTCGGTGCGCTTCAGCTTCAAGCGATCCGGCGAGATGATTGCCCCGCCGCGCATGACCTTTTCCACGGTGGGCACGCCGGCTGACACCCGCACCACCTATCTGAAGGCGATCAATGCCTCGCTCGATGCCTGCCTGCCGCTGAAATTCACCGGCGGGCTCGGCGGCGCCTTGGCCGGGCGGCCGATCGCGATCCGGTATGTTGACAATCGCGACCTCGGCGCGCAGGCGCAGAAGCCGTGACGGGCTGAGCCCGTGGGCGCACTTCGCGTGCGAGCCGTGCATTTTGGCGCATTGCAGCCCTGGCCTCTAAAGTGATAGGCGATATCGGGAAAAGCCGGCCACACAGGGAGAGGACATCATGGGACTGCTGGTGATGATCCTGGGGCTGCTCCTGTTCTTCGGCGTCCATACGCTCACGACCCAGCGCGAGCTGCGCGCGCGGTTCGTGGTCTCGATGGGCGAGGGCGGCTACAAGATCGGCTATGCGCTGGCCTCGCTCGCTGGCCTGGCGCTGATCGTCTGGGGTTTTGCGAATTACCGCGCGACCGGGTGGATTGACGTCTGGTATCCGCCAAAGGCGTTCAAGCATATCACCGTGGCCCTGATGCTGCCCGCCGTGATCCTGGTGGTGGCGTCCTACATCCGCGGCCGGATCTATACGACGCTGAAGCATCCGATGCTGACGGGCGTAAAACTGTGGGCAGCGGCGCATCTGCTGGCCAATGGCGATCTCGGCTCGATCATCCTGTTCGGCTCGTTCCTGGGATGGGCGGTGTTCGACCGGATTTCGCTCAAACGTCGCCCCGACGCCGGCGCGCCGCCGATCCCCGTCGGCGGCCCCGGCAACGATTTGATCGCGATCGCGGTCGGGATCGTCGCTTATCTCGCGCTGGCCTTCGCGTTCCACCCGGTCGTGATCGGCGTTCCCGTGGTTGGAGCTTAACATGTCGGTTCAAGCAGCCATCCGGCGCAAGACGGCGCCGGATATCCGCGCCCGCAAGAACGGCGAGCCGATCGTGATGCTGACGTCGTATCACGCGCATACCGCCGCGCTGGTCGACCGCTATTGCGACGCCATCCTGGTCGGCGATTTCCTCGGCAATGTCATGCACGGGTTCGAGACCACGGTGCCGGTCACCCTCGACATGATGATCCTGCAGGGGCGGGCGGTGATGCGCGGCTCGAGCCGCGCGCTGGTCGTGGTCGACATGCCCTTCGGCTCGTATGAAGCTTCCAAAGAGCAGGCGTTTCATTCCGCGGTGCGGATATTGAAGGAAACGCAGTGCGGCGCCGTCAAACTCGAAGGCGGCGTGCGGATGGCGGAGACGGTCGCGTTCATGGTCGAGCGCGGCATTCCCGTGATGGGCCATATCGGTTTGACGCCGCAATCGATCAACACGCTGGGCTCGTTTCGCGCGCAGGGCCGCGAACAAGGCAGCTGGGAGCCGATCGAGAACGACGCCCGGGCGATTTCGGACGCCGGCGCCTTTTCGGTCGTGATCGAGGCGGTCGCCGAACCCTTGGCCAAAAAGATCACCGAGGCGATCGCCATTCCAACCATCGGCATCGGCGCCAGCGCGGCCTGCGACGGCCAGGTGCTGGTGCTGGAAGACATGCTCGGGCTGTCGCCGCGGACGCCGAAATTCGTTCGCCGTTACGGCAATCTCGGACCGGCGATCGAGGCGGCCATCGAGGGCTATGCCACCGACGTGCGCTCCCGCGCATTTCCCGGGCCCGAGCATGTCTACGACATGAAGACCAAGAGTTGACGGGGCGAGCGGATGGACTGGTCGCAACATGCCATTCCCGCGATGCGGCTCGAACCGCGCTTCGGCGATCGAGTGGTGCCGGCGTTTTGCGCGCGGCCAACCAGCATCTGGGCGATGGTTGCGGAGGCCGCGGCAAGGTGCCCTGACGGTGAGGCGCTGGTTTGCGGCGAGCGCCGAATGAACTGGCGTGAGGTCGCGCAGCAATCCGCACAAGTCGCGGCCGGATTGCAAAGACTGGGATTGCAGCGCGGCGACCGCGTCGCGGTGCTGCTCGGCAACCGCATCGAATTCGTGCTGACGCTGTTTGCCGCGGCGCATGCGGGTCTGGTGACGGTGCTGCTCTCCACCCGCCAGCAAAAGCCCGAGATCGCCTATGTGCTGACCGACTGCGGCGCCAAGCTGCTGATCCACGAGGCGACGCTTTCCGATCGCCTGCCGGATGCGGCTGACGTCCCCGATCTGAAGCATCGGATTTTCGTCAGCGACGAGGGCGCGTCGCCATTCGCCGGATTACTCGACAACGCGCCGTCGCCGGCACCCGCCGAGGTCGATGAAGAAGACACCGCGATGATCCTCTACACCTCCGGCACGACGGGACGGCCGAAGGGCGCGATGCTCGCGCATTGCAACATCATCCATTCGGCGATGGTGTTCGTGTCATGCCTGCAGCTGACGGCGGCGGACCGCTCGATCGCCGCGGTGCCGCTCGCGCATGTCACCGGCGTCGTCGCCAACATCATGACCATGGTTCGCTGCGCCGGCGCGCTGATCATCATGGCCGAGTTCAAGGCGGCCGAATATCTGAGGGTCGCCGCCCGCGAACGCGTCACCTACACCGTGATGGTGCCGGCGATGTACAATCTTTGCCTGCTGCAGCCGGATTTCGACAGCCACGATCTGTCGAGCTGGCGCATCGGCGGCTTTGGCGGCGCGCCGATGCCGGTCGCGACGATCGAGAAGCTGGACGCCAAGATCCCGGGCCTGAAGCTGACGAATTGCTACGGCTCGACCGAGACCACGTCGCCGTCGACCATCATGCCCGGCGAATTGACCGCCAGCCATATCGACAGCGTCGGCTTGCCGTGTCCGGGCGCCGAGATCATCGTCATGGATGCCGGCGGCCATGAGGTGCCGCGCGGCGAGATCGGCGAAATCTGGATCCGCGAGCGCGTCGGTCATCAAAGGCTATTGGAACAATCCGAAGGCGACGGCCGAGAGCTTTACCGCCGGCTTCTGGCATTCCGGCGATCTCGGTTCGATCGACGCGCAGAATTTCGTCCGCGTGTTCGACCGCCAGAAGGACATGATCAACCGCGGCGGCCTGAAGATCTATTCCGCCGAGGTCGAATCGGTACTGGCAGGCCATCCCGCCGTGGTCGAAAGCGCGATCATCGCCAAACCGTGCCCGGTGCTGGGCGAGCGGGTCCATGCCGTGATCGTCACCCGCAACGCCGTCAGCGGCGAGGCGCTGCGCGCCTGGTGCGCCGAGCGGCTCTCGGATTACAAGGTGCCGGAGACGATGGCGCTGACGACGGAGCCGCTGCCGCGCAACGCCAATGGCAAGGTGATGAAGCGGCAGCTGCGGGAGGCGTGGGCAGCGGCTTCAGGCCACGGCATAGGCCTCCGGGCGCGCTCGCCGTGGCCACCGTTAACGCTTTGATCCGGCTGGCTTTGCCTTGCCACCGCCATATCGCTAGGGTATCGCCGCCGCCATGCGGGGATCGGGCGCATGGCGCTGCCGCTGCAGGATGCGGCCCGCCGGGGATGGGATAGCTTTAAGTGTCTGAATTATTTGACGAAGTCGACGAGGATGTACGTCGCGACCAGCTCAAGAAGCTGTGGGACCAGTATTCGATCTATATCGTCGCCGGCGCGCTCTTGATCATCGCCGCGGTCGGCGGCTGGCGCGGCTACCAGTATCTGGAGGCCAAGAAGGCGGCCGAGGCCGGTGCGGCCTTCGACAAGGCCGTCGAGCTCTCCGAGCAGAACAAGCATACCGAGGCGGAAGCGGCCTTTGACGACCTCGCCGCCAAGGCGCCGTCGGGCTATCGCATGCTGGCGCGGCTGCGCGCGGCGGCGGAAGTCGCCAGCCGCGATCCGCAGGCCGCGGCGAAGATGTACGACGACATCGCCGCCGATCGCAGCGTCGGCGCGCCGGAGCAGGATCTGGCCCGGATCCGCGCCGCCGGATTGCTGCTGGAAACCTCGACCTATCCCAACATGTTGCAGCGCCTCGAGGCCGCCGCCGCGCCGGGGGCGACCTTCCGCCATACCGCGCGCGAATTGCTGGCGCTGTCGGCCTGGCGCGCCAACGATACGACGGCGGCGCGGCAATGGCTGGATCATGATTGCCAATGACGGCGAGACGCCGCCGAGCCTGCGCTCGCGCGCCGAAGCGCTGCAGGCGTTGCTTCCGCCGGTCGCGAAGAGCTGACGGCGGAAAACGAGTTGAGTGAGAAATCGACCATGCGCCGCTCGCAACGTCTGATCGCAGCCGCCGTCCTGATCGCGCTGTCGGGCGCGCTGGCCGGCTGCTCGAGCGGCCTGAGCAATTTCGATCCGACCGATCTGCTCGATTTCCTCGACACCAAGAAGAAGCTGCCGGGCGAGCGCAAGCCGGTTTTCCCGGACGGCGTGCCGGGCCTCGAGCAGGGCGTGCCGAAGGAATTGTACAAGGGCTCGCCGGCAGGAGCAGATCGATCAGCAGAACGCCGCCGCAGCCGCGGCTCCGCCGCCCGAGGCCGCCAGCGCCGAGCGCCGAAAGCGCAAGCGATCAGCGAAGGGCAAGGGCAAGCCGCCCGCGACGGCCGGCACCGAGCCTGCGGCTGCGCCTGCAGCCGCCGCGGCCGATCCCGCGCCGGAGGAAGAGGGCAGCACCGCCGCCGCGCCGCCGGCGCCCAAGCCCAAGAAGATCGTGCGCAAGCGCACCACCGCGCCGCCGCCGGATCAGCAGCCGCGCAGCCGGCGCGCCGCAATCGGCGCGCGCCATGCCGCAACAATCCGCCGCGCCATTCCCGGCGCCGATGCCGAGCGGCACCTTCTCGCGCTAGAGTTTTCGTCATTTCGCACGCCTCGATTGCGAGCAACCGCAGCGTCACTGTTACGAATGCGCGCAAGCGCAGGATCGCTCATGTCTTTCACCATTCGCCATCATCGGCCGGCCCAATGTCGGAAAATCGACGCTGTTCAACCGGCTGGTCGGGCAGAAGCTCGCGCTGGTCGATGACGAGCCCGGCGTCACCCGCGACCGCCGCGAGGGCGAGGGCCGTCTCGGCGATCTCGAATTCACCGTCATCGACACCGCCGGCCTCGACGAAGGCGCCAAGGGCTCGCTGACCGCGCGGATGCAGGAGCAGACCGAGACCGCGATCGCGCTCGCCGACGCGCTGATGTTCGTGATCGACGCCCGCGCCGGGCTGACGCCGAACGATCGCGCCTTTGCCGATTTCGCGCGCCGCGCCAACAAGCCGGTGGTGCTGGTCGCCAACAAGAGCGAGGGCAAGCACGGCGATGCCGGCGCGATGGAATCCTACGCGCTGGGCCTCGGCGAGCCCGATCCAGATTTCGGCCGAGCATGGCGAGGGCCTGAGCGATCTCTACGACGCGCTGCGCGCGCTGATGCCGGAGCCGGTCGAGGAGAGCGAAGAGTTCGACGATGACGACGTCATCGAAACCGATGAAGATATCGCGAAGCGTCCGATCCGCGTCGCGATCGTCGGCCGTCCCAATGCCGGCAAATCGACGCTGATCAATCATCTGCTCGGCGAGGAGCGGCTGTTGACCAGCGCCGAGGCCGGCACCACGCGCGATTCCATTTCCGTCGAGATCAACTGGCAGGGCCGCGATTTCCGCGTGTTCGATACCGCGGGCCTGCGGCGGCGCTCGCGGATCGAGGAAAAGCTGGAAAAGCTCTCGGTGGCGGACGCGCTGCGCGCGGTGCGCTTTGCCGAAGTCGTGGTGCTGATGATGGATGCGCAGAACAGGTTCGAGGAGCAGGATCTGCGCATCGCCGACCTGATCGAGCGCGAGGGCCGGGCGCTGGTGATCGCGGTCAACAAATGGGATTTGATGGAGCGGCAAGGCGAGCCTGATTTCGGCGCTGCGCACCGATGCCGATCATCTGCTGCCGCAGGTCAAGGGCATGCCCGATCGTCGCGGTGTCCGGCCTGATGGGCGAGGGCATCGACCGCCTGATGAGCGCGATCGAGGAGGCCTACGCGGTGTGGAACAGGCGGGTGCCGACGGCCGCGCTCAATCGCTGGTTCGAGCAGGCCGTCGACGCCAATCCGCCGCCGGCGGTGTCGGGCCGGCGGCTGAAGCTGAACTACATCACGCAGGCCAAGGCGCGGCCGCCGAGCTTCGTGCTGTTCTGCTCGCGCGCCGACGCCGTGCCGCAATCCTATCTGCGCTATCTCGTCAATTCCCTGCGCGAATTCTTCGAGCTGCCGGGCACGCCGGTGCGGATCTCGCTGCGCGAGAAGGCCAATCCGTTCGCCCACAAGCGCAAGCGGCCGTCGTGAGCGAGGCAGGCCGCGAACGGCGTCGTCGAGACGCCGCCGGCGCGCGGCGCGGCGGTGGCCTTCATCTTCGTCACCATCCTGCTCGACATGTTCGCGCTCGGCCTGATCATGCCGATCCTGCCCAAGCTGGTCGAAAGCTTCGTCGACAACGACACCGCGAGTGCGGCGCGGATCTTCGGCCTGTTCGGCACCGCCTGGGCGCTGATGCAGTTCTTCTTCTCGCCGATTCTCGGCGGCCTGTCCGACCGCTTCGGCCGGCGGCCGGTGGTGCTGTTGTCGAATTTCGGGCTGGCGCTGGATTATGTGCTGATGGCGCTGGCGCCGTCGCTGATCTGGCTGTTCGTCGGCCGGGTGATCTCGGGCATCACCTCGGCCAGCGTCTCGACGGCGTTCGCCTACATCGCCGACATCACGCCGCCGGAACAGCGCGCCGCGGTGTTCGGCAAGATCGGCGCCGCCTTCGGCGCCGGCTTCATCCTGGGCCCGGCGATCGGCGGACTGCTCGGCGGCATCGATCCGCGGCTGCCGTTCTGGGTCGCTGCCGGCCTGAGCTTTGCCAATACGCTGTACGGCCTGTTGATCCTGCCGGAATCGCTGCCGCCGGAGCGCCGCTCGCCGTTCCGCTGGAAAAGCGCCAATCCGATCGGCGCGCTGCATCTGCTGCGCTCCGAGCCGCGTGCTCGCCGGACTGTCGGTGGTGAATTTCATTGCCCAGCTCGCGCATGTGGTGCTGCCCTCGACCTTCGTGCTGTATGCGACCTATCGCTACGGCTGGGATACGACGACCGTCGGCCTGACGCTGGCGATGGTCGGCGTCTGCGCGATGGTGGTGCAGGGCGCGGCGATCGGGCCGATCGTCAAGCGGTTCGGCGAACGCCGCGCGCTGCTGTTCGGGCTCGGCTGCGGCGCGGCCGGCTTTCTGATTTTCGGCGCCGCGCCGAGCGGGCCGCTGTTCTGGCTCGGCATTCCCGTGATGGCGCTGTGGGGTGTCGCCGGTGCGGCGACCCAGGCGCTGATGACGCGACTGGTCGCCGCCGATCAGCAGGGCCAGTTGCAGGGCGCGACCACCAGCGTGCAGAGCGTCTCGCAACTGATCGGGCCGTTTCTGTTCACGCTGACCTTCGCCTATTTCATCGGCGCGCAGCGCGCCGTTGAAACTGCCGGGCGCGCCGTTCCTGCTGGCGTCGGCGCTGTTGCTGCTGGCGCTGCTGATCGCGGCGCGCACGCTGCGGGATCGCAGGCTGCGCACGGCCACCGGGCCGCACTGACGCCCCGGTGCGGCAGCGCACATCTTGTTCTCCGCGAAGGCGTTAACGATTCGCTAACCATCTAAGTCTTTGATCGTGATGCGGATGCTGGAAGCGACGTGGGCGATTCGTCACCGTCGATCCTGGCACCGGTCATTTCTTTTGATCGAGGATGGGGAGACGAACAAATGCGAATGGTCGCGGCGACCATATTGTGCGCGCTCGCGTCCATTTTTGCAGGTTCCGCCAATGCAGCCGATTTGCCGCTCAAGGCTCTACCGCCAGCGCCTCCCGTACCTGGCTGGACCGGATTTTACGCAGGTTTGAATGCTGGCGGCGGCATCGGCGTGAGTTCAACCAACCAGAACGCAACCTTTAACTCGACACTGCTCGGCATCAACGGGCTCCTGGCCGGAGGCAGCAACAGCCTGGCGATGCCCGGATGGGTGCTCGGCGGGCAGGCTGGGTTCAATTGGCAGGTGTCGCCTGCGATCGTCTTCGGTATCGAGGCCGATTGGCAATGGACATCGCAGAAAGGTTCGACGACCAATAATACGCCGCCCGCCGACTTGGCGTTTTTCGGCGCCGGGGCGAATGGCTTCGGCTACAGTCTTGCGACCCAGCAAAAGCTCACGGAGATCGCGACAGCTCGCGCCCGCGGCGGCGTCGTCGTTCAAAGCTCGCTCTGGTACGTGACCGGTGGCTTGGCATGGGGCACGTTCAAGGACAGCTACGCATTTTCTGGTTCCGCCAATCCGGTCGTCTTTCCCGCTGCCCTCCAACCCGGCCCGTTCCTGGGCAGTTCGGGAAGCTTCTCAGCCAGCAAGTGGGGGTGGACCGTTGGCGCGGGCGTCGAGACCAGCCTTGGAGGTGGCTGGTCGGCGAAGCTTGAATATCTGTATGTCGATCTGGGCAACGTCACCGACACTTTCCCGATCGCGATCAACCCGGCGTTCGGTGCTGCCTTTATCAATGGCGGCTCGGCAAGTGCCACCAGTACCTCACACGTGACCGACAACATCATCCGCGCCGGTTTGAATTACAAGTTTTTCAATTAATTTAGTCTGTCGCCGGCACGGAATGATGTTCGTGGGTAATGCGCCAGGCGCCATCGACCTTGCGCAACCCGATGGTCAGCCTGAACAGGAACCCGCCTTCCACCGGCGGGCCGTCGACGGTGGCGGCGCCGCACCGCATGGTCGCGACGGCGAAAGCAACATCGTCGCCGGCCGTAATTGCGAGCTCTTCGACGTCGAATGCTTGCTGTGGCTCATGATACCTGAAGAACAGGTCCCACGTTTTCCTGTACTCATCCAGGCCGCGTGACTGGAATGGTGGCGGAACGTCGAACATCACGATGTCGGGATCGTGATGAGCAAGAATGGTGGAGAGATCGTGCCGGCGGACCGCATCCGCCCAAGCCTCGATAAGCGTTCTGATCTGGGTCTCGGCCGCCTGGCTCATGGTTCTTGCTCCGAATGTCTGTCGATGTGCGCCCCCAGGACGAATGCGAGGGCGCCTATCCGACACGCGAAGGAGATTTTTCATTGCCGGGTTATGCGGGGCAGGCATGGCCGAAATCTCGCGCTGCTTGCGGGCACGAAAAACCCACGCCTTTGGTGGTAGCCAGAAGGCGTGGGTTCAAAATTTGCAAACAGATGACGGGACCGACGCTCGCTACAACCTTACTTCTTCACCAGCGGGCACTCGCTGGCTTCTAGCGGCTTCGCGGCGTCTTCCGCCGAGATCGTCGCGATCAGCTTGTAGTAATCCCACGGATACTTCAACTCTTCGGGCTTCTTCACCTCGAACAGATAGGCCGGAATGATGCGACGGCCGTCGACGCGGAGCGGGCCCTTGCCGAACAAGGGATCGTCCGTCGGGATCTCCTTCATCTTGGCGACGACCTTGGCGCCGTCATGCGGATTGCCGCCAAGCGCCTCCAGCGCCTTCAGATAGTGCAGCACGGCGGCATAGTTTCCGGCCACCGTCATCGACGGCATCGTGCCCTTCGGCGACAGCTTCTGGAAGCGCTTCGACCATTCGCGGGTCTTGTCGTTCATGTCCCAGTAGAACGATTCCGTGAAGGTGAGGCCCTGCGCGGTCTTCAGGCCCAGCGCATGCACGTCGTTGATGAAGAGCAGCAGCGCCGCGAGCTTCTGGCCGCCCGCGACAATGCCGAATTCGGACGCCTGCTTGATCGCGTTGGTGGTGTCGCCGCCGGCGTTGGCAAGCCCGACCACCTTGGCCTTCGAGGACTGCGCCTGCAGCAGGAACGACGAGAAGTCCGAGGTATTGAGCGGATGCCTGACGCCGCCCAGCACCTTGCCGCCATTGGCGGTGACGACGGCCGCGGTATCGCGCTCCAGCGCGTGGCCGAAGGCGTAATCCGAGGTCAGGAAGAACCAGGTGTCGCCGCCGGCCTTGGTCAGCGCCTTGCCGGTGCCGTTGGCCAGCATGTAGGTGTCGTAGGTGAACGACATCGTGTTCGGCGTGCAGGCTTTGCCGGTGAGATCGGCGGTCGCAGCGCCGGAATTGAGCAGCACCGCGTTCTTGTCCTTGACGAGATTGCTCACGGCGAGCGCGACGCCGGAGTTCGGCGTGTCGGCGATGGCGTCGACCTTGTCGTTGTCGATCCACTGCCGGGCGATGTTGACGCCGACGTCCGGCTTGTTCTGGTGATCGCCGCTCAGTACGTCGATCTTCCAGCCCTTGGCGACGAGGCCGGAATCCTCGACCGCCATCTTGATGGCGACCACCGAATTGGGGCCGCCGATGTCGGCGTAAAGGCTCGACATGTCGTTCAGCACGCCGATCTTGACGGTCTTGTCCTGAGCGTAGCGCGGGTGCGGCAAGCCCGATGCCGGCGACGGTGATAAGCGCGGCAAGACGCCGCGCGTAAGTGTCGTCATAGTTTCCCTCCATCTGTGGTCGCGGGATGGCTCTCTTGGTTCGAGGCCTTGACCCGGCTGGTCGGTGATCGCCTTAGTTGGTTCCCGTGCTCTCGGCAATCCACCTATCGTAGCGCGTCCGAGGTCAGCTTGAACTTCTGGATCGCGCTTACCGGTGTCGACCTCGCCGGTATAGACGTTGCCCTTGGCGTCGACCGCCATGGCGTGGACCCAGTGGAACTGCCCGGCGTTGCGGCCGTTGCGGCCGAACCTGCCGACGACGCTGCCGTCGTCGCGCTTCAGCACCCGGATTTCGTTGTTCGCGCCGTCGGCGCTCAAGCAGATAGGTCTGCTTCGGATCGGGCCAGATCGCGACATCCCACACCGCGCCGTTGGCGAGCGTGTTCTTCTCGTAGAACCACTCCTTGACGAAGGTGCCGTCCTTCTTGAACACCTGGATGCGGTTGTTGGTGCGGTCGCAGACATAGACCAGCCCGTCATTGGCGATCTTCACGCAATGCACGGGATTGCCGAACTGCTGCGATACCGGCGCCTTCGGATCGTAAGGCGGCCTGCTTGTCGTCGTTCGGCGGCTTGCCGTAGGCGCCCCAATGCCGCTTGTAGGCGCCGATCGTGGCGTCGAACACGATGACGCGCCGGTTGCCGTAACCGTCGGCGACGTAGAGCTCGTTGGCCGTCCTTGTCGATCGCGATTTCGAGCGGGCTTGCCGAGCTGCGTGGTGTCGTTGCTTCCCTTGGGCGGCGCGATCTTGCCGATCTGCATGACGAACTTGCCGTCGAGCGTGAACTTCAGGAGTTCGCTGTCGTTGGCGGCGTTGCCCGTCAGCCAGACGAATCCGCGTGTCGTCGACCTCGATGCCGTGCTCGCGGCCGACCCATTCGATAGCCTTCGCCGGGTCCGCCCCAGGAGCGCAGCAGATTGCCGTCGGTGTCGAATTCCAGCACCGGCGGCGCCGGGACGCAGCATTTCGAGCGGGGCGGATTGAGGGCCGCGGCCTTTCTCGTCGTCGGTCAGCGAGCGCGGACGCTGGATCACCCAGATATGGCCCTGCGAATCGACGGTGATGCCGCCGACCTGGCCGATGATCCAGTTGTTCGGCAGCGGCTTTGGCCAGGACGCATCGACCGCGAAGGTCGGAATGTCGCCGGCCTGCGCGGTGGCGCGTCAGCGCCGGCGCAGTCATCAGCTGCCGCGACACAGGCGATAATAACTCGGCTAAGAATTTTGGCGGCAGGTATCGGGCGCGCGCGATTGAACATCCGCATCATGGCTTCCTCCCTTGATTTTACTGCGGGTTTTCCCCGCTTGGGACGCAGTCAATCGCGGGGAGGAAGGAGAGTCAATTGCAGCTGTTTCGTGCCCCGGACGCGGCGCAGCGCGAAGCGGTGCGCTGCAGAGCCGGGGCCCATGTTTGAGTGCGGTAGTCGTGGGTCCCGGTTCTGCGAAGCACCGCTACGCGATGCATCGCGCCCGGGACACGAGAGTTCACGCCGGCGCGCGAAAACTCATCAGCGTGCGGGTCTTGTAGTCGTAGAACTTGCCGGTCTCGGTCCAGGCCGGCGCACACATCGGCACGATGAATTCGGCGGCCTGCTCCGGCGTGTCCAGCGTCATCGGATCTTCGCCGGGAAATACGGTGGCGCGCATGCGGGTGCGGATCGGGCCGGGGTTGAACAGATTGACGCGAATCGGCGTCGATGCGGTTTCATTGGCCCAGGCGCGCACCAGCGTCTCGAGCGCGGCTTTCGACGCGCCATAGGGACCGAGATAGGCAGCGGCCTTGTTCGCGGCACCCGAGGTCACGAACACGGCGCGGCCGGCGTCGGATTGCTTGAGCAGCGGCTCCATGCAGCGGATCAGTTGAAAATTCGCGGTGACGTTGATCGCCATCACGTCGTTCCAGGGCTTTAGCTCGATATGCCCGAGCGGCGAGGACGGACCGGCGACACCGGCATTGCCGACGAGAATGTCGAGCTTGCCGTGACGCTCGTGCAGCGCGGCGCCGAGCCGGGCGATGCCGTCGAAGTCGGTCAGGTTGAGCGGCACCAGCGTGGCGCTGCCGCCGTCTTTGCGGATCTCGTCGTCGAGTTCTTCGAGCCCGCCCTGCGTTCGCGCGACGGCGACGACATGCGCGCCGGCCTTTGCCAGCGCGCGCGCGGTGGCATAGCCGATGCCGCGCGAGGCGCCGGTGACGAGAGCGATGCGGGAGGCGAGGGGATGGGGCATTGAGGAAACTCTATCATCGTCGTCCCGGCGAACGCGGGGACCCATACGCCGTGACGGTTAGGAGGTCAAAGGTGGTCGTGTCTAGTGGCGTCCGAGAACCCACGGCCGGTGGCTATGGGTCCCTGCTTTCGCAGGGACGACGGAGGTGCAACTAGCTCGCCTCCGCCAGCAGCGACAATTGCCGCGGCTGCGGCTCGACCTGGGTCTGGTCGGTGAGGTGGGTCGGATAGGCGCCGGTGAAGCAGTGGTCGGCGAATTTCGGATTGGCGGGATCGCGGCCGGGTTCGCCCATGGCGCGGTACATGCCGTCGATCGACAGGAACGCCAGCGAATCCGCGCCGATGATCTCGCGCATTTCTTCGAGTGAGTGGGTTGCGGCCAGCAGGCCGCCGCGGTCGGGCAGGTCGATGCCGTAATAGTCGGGATACAGGATCGGCGGCGAGGCGAGGCGGAAATGCACTTCGCGGGCGCCGGCGTCGCGCATCATGCGCACGATCTTCTTCGAGGTGGTGCCGCGCACCAGCGAGTCGTCGATCAGGATGATGCGCTTGCCTTCGATCGCGGCGCGGTTGGCCGAATGCTTCATGCGCACGCCGAGTTCGCGCACGCTCTGGGTCGGCTGGATGAAGGTGCGGCCGACATAGTGGTTGCGGATGATGCCGAGTTCGAACGGCACGCCGGAATGCTGGCTGTAGCCGAGCGCGGCGGGCACGCCGGAATCCGGCACCGGCACCACGACGTCGACCTCGACATGGCTTTCGCGCGCGAGCTGCGCGCCGAAGGCCTTGCGGACCTCGTACACCGAGCGGCCGCCGACGATCGAATCCGGCCGCGAGAAATAGATGTATTCGAAGATGCAGGGCCGCGGCGGCTTCGGCGGAAACGGCTTGTGGCTTTGCGCGCCATGCTCGTCGAACACGATGATCTCGCCGGGTTCGACGTCGCGGACATACTTGGCGCCGATCATGTCGAGCGCGCAGGTTTCCGACGCCAGGATCGGACAGCCGTCGAGTTCGCCGAGCACCAGCGGACGGATGCCGAGCGGATCGCGCGCGCCGATCAGTTTCTTGTTGGTCAGCGACACCAGCGAATAGGCGCCCTCGATCGCGCGCAGCGCCTCGATGAAGCGATCGATGAAGCGGCTGCGCTTGGACTGCGCGACCAGATGCAGGATCACCTCGGTGTCGGTGGTGGATTGCATCATGGCGCCGTTGCGCACGAGCTCGCGGCGCAGCGTCAGTCCGTTGGTGAGGTTGCCGTTGTGGCCGACCGCAAAACCGCCGGCATTGAGCTCGGCGAACAGCGGCTGCACGTTGCGCAGGATGGTGGCGCCGGTGGTGGAATAGCGAACATGGCCGACCGCGGCGTTGCCGGGCAGGCGCTCGATCACTTCGCGGCGGGAGAAGGTGTCGCCGACGAGGCCAAGCCGGCGTTCGGAGTGAAAGCGGCTGCCGTCGAAGGAGACGATGCCGGCGGCTTCCTGGCCGCGATGCTGCAGGGCGTGCAGTCCGAGTGCGGTGATGGCGGCGGCCTCGGGGTGGCCGAAAATGCCGAACACGCCGCATTCCTCGCGTAGCGTGTCGCCTTCGAGGTCGTCCTGCAGATCGATCGGACCGGCGTTGCGGTCTAGTTGCTCGGCGGGATCGGAAGGGTTCTGCATCTCGTCCATCCGCCTCTCTTTTGGCCCTGAGTTACTTGCCCGCGGGTTTCTCGATCAGCTTTTTCAGGCTGTCGCGGGCAGGTTTGCTGTAGCCATCACCGGACGCCGGGGCTGCCTGCTCGGTGTCAGTTTGCTCGTCTTCAGGTTTATTCTTCTTGAATCTCTTTAAGATGGTGTTCTCGGGGTCGTCCGGCAAGAGCGACATCAGCCATTCCCCGGTTCCCTGCAGCACCACCCGGGACTTCGCCCCGGTGACCCAGTCCGGCCGCTGCTTGTCCGGAACCAGCCAGATGAAGAACAGGTAGGCGACGACGACGATCAAAAGGCCGCGGGCCAGCCCGAACAGGAACCCGAGCGTGCGATCGAGCGCACCGATCCGGGAATCCAGGATCATGTCGGAAATCCGCACCGTGATGATGGAGACCACGATCAGGGTGCCGATGAACACGCCGGCCACGACGACCACGGTGGCGACCGTGTCGTTGTTGAAATAGGTCTTGGCGGTCGGCAGCAGCTTCGAGAAGGCATACAGCGTGACCAGCGCCGCAGCGCCCCAGGCCGCGATCGACAGGATCTCGCGCATGAAGCCGCGCACCATCGCGAGCAGGCCCGAGATCAGCATCACCGCGAGCAGGACGAGATCGAGTATCGTTATCGGCATCGGCTGGTCAGGTCCGCTCGTATGTTCTCAAAGTCTTCGGTCAAACCGCGAATCGGCGTGTCGGTGCCGCCCTAAGTGACGGTCATATGGCGCATCCCGCAAGACCGGAATTACGCTGTCCCGCGCGCCGGTTGTATAGCGGCGGGGGCAGGTCACGTCACGCCGCTTTAGCCGTTCTCGCGCCGGAATCGGGCCGGTGTGGCATTTTTCTCAAGCGCCGCCCTCCCGCGAGCCCTCTTTGGCGCCTCTCGGGCTGCCGCGCGCGGCGATATCGGCGACCAGGCTGGTCAGTCCGCCGACGGTGTTGAGGGCCAGACCGGCGTCGCCGCCGACCTCGCCGCGGGCCGATTCGGGCAGCACGGCGCGGCCGAAGCCGAGCTTGGCCGCTTCCTTCAGCCGGGCCGAGGTCTGCGCCACCGGCCGGACCGCGCCCGACAGCGAAATTTCGCCGAAATAGACCGCATCCGTCGGCAGCGGCGCATTGACCAGCGACGACACCAGCGCGGCGGCGGCGGCAAGATCGGCCGCGGGCTCCTGGATCCGCAGGCCGCCGGCCACGTTCAGATAGACGTCGTGGCCGGACAGCTTGACCCCGCAATGGGCCTCCAGCACCGCCAGCACCATCGACAGCCGGCTCGGGTCCCAGCCCACCACGGCGCGGCGCGGCGTGCCGAGCGTGGTCGGCGCCACCAGCGCCTGCAATTCCACCAGCACCGGGCGGGTGCCCTCGATGCCGGCGAATACCGCCGTGCCCGGACTGCCGAGATCGCGTTCGGACAGGAACAGTTCGGACGGATTGGAGACCTCGCGCAGGCCCAGGCCGGTCATCTCGAACACGCCGATCTCGTCGGTCGGGCCGAAGCGGTTCTTCACCGCGCGCAGGATGCGGAACTGCTGCGAGCCTTCGCCCTCGAACGACAGCACCGCATCGACCATGTGCTCGACCACGCGGGGCCCGGCGATCTGGCCGTCCTTGGTGACATGGCCGACCAGGATGATGGCGGCGCCGGATTTCTTGGCGAATCGGATCAGCGCCTGCGCCGAGGCGCGGACCTGGGTCACGGTGCCGGGCGCGGATTCCACCGTGTCGGTCCACATGGTCTGGATCGAATCGATCACGATCAGCCGCGGCACCGCGCCTTCGGACAGCGTCGAGACGATGTCCTCGACCGAGGTTTCGGCGGCGAGCTGCACCGGCGCGTCGGCAAGGCCGAGCCGCTCGGCGCGCAGCCGCACCTGCGCCACGGCCTCTTCGCCCGAAATGTACACCACGCGATGGCCGGCGCGCGCCATCAGGCTGGTGGCCTGCGTCAACAGCGTCGACTTGCCGATGCCGGGATCGCCGCCGACCAGCAGCACCGAGCCGCGGACAAAACCGCCGCCGGTGACGCGGTCGAGTTCGGCCAGCCCGGACGACAGGCGAGGGGCGTCCTGGCTCTTGCCGGTCAGCGTTTCCAGCGCGAACGTCCGCCCCTTGCGCTTGGAGCGGATCGAGACCGGCATCGAGGTCGCGCCGGTGGTGTCCTCCTCGGCCAGCGTATTCCACTCGCCGCAGGACTCGCACTTGCCCTGCCAGCGGTTATACGCCGCGCCGCAGTTCTGGCAGACAAAGGAGAGGGTGGATTTGGCCATGGAGGGGTGAGTCGCGCTCTGTGTGACTACCGCTCCATAGCACGGAATGAGGGATGGTCGTGCCACCAGGGGTCGTCGCCTCGCAAAACGTCTTCGAAATCAGGGGTGGTTTGGGTGGCGTCGGCGTTGGCCTGCACCTTTTCGCGTTCGGCGTTTTGCTGCAGCACCTTGACCTCGCACAGCATGCGCTGCGCGATCGAATGCAAATAGTTCTAGTTGAATTCGATACGGTCAGCATCATTGTCCATTGCGTGGCTGGCGAGCATCAGCAATCAGAAAAGAAAAACGGCGTTCGCGATCGCCACACTTGCGACCACCCTCGTAACGATTGTGGGCTGATTGATTCGCAAGTTTGCGCCCCGAAATTTCGCACTCCCTCGCGTCCCGGTTTCGTCCGAGGCTCTGGCGGCCATTTTAATTATTGGCATTGCCGATTGATTGGGGGTCGAGATGGAGTACGAACCGCATCGACTGTTGTTCATAGGATCGCGCCGCCGTACGTCGCCGCCGGCGCGCACTGGAGGCAAATTTGTCTCGTCCAGATTGCTGGCGATAGTCGCGCTTCTCACAGCATCTACGGTATCGACACACGCCCAGACCAACTGGACCGGAGCGAACTCCAATGGCTGGTTTAACCCCCTCAATTGGAACGCCGGTGTTCCGACGGCGGCGACCAGCGCAAACATTGACACCGTGACGCCGAATTCGACGGAGGTCAGGGGCGCGGGCGCAACAGCCCTGAATCTTGCCGTCGGTCAAAACGGGACAGGAATGCTCGTTATCCAAGCTGGCGGGACCTTGACCGATTTCAGCGGGGCCGTCGGCAATTTGCCGGGCTCGGGGGGCACGGTGATCGTGATCCGGCGCGGGCGCCACGTGGACGAACATCGGAGGCGTCGTGATCGGCGGCTTGGGCACGGGCGTGCTTACCATCCAAAACGGCGGTACAGTGAATAGTGGCGGCGGCGGTTCCGTCGGATTGTCTGTCGGTTCAACCGGTGCGGTGACGGTGACCGGCCCGGGCTCCATTTGGAACAACGGACCAGGCGGCGGGCTCAATATCGGCAGTTTTGGTACGGGCACACTCACGATCTCGAATGGTGGGATGGTCATCAATAATCACCGCCTTCACCGCCAACATCGGCAATGGTGCAGGCTCGCAGGGTACCGTGAGGGTGGCCGGCGCGGGCTCGACCTGGAGCAACAATTCGGGAGTGAACATCGGCAATCTGGGGCACCGGCACGCTCACGATTGCGGAGGGCGGCGTTGTCAACGGGCCTGTTGTCGATCGCGACGAGCGCCGGTTCGGTTGGAACACTCAACATCGGCACGGACGCGAGCAATCCGGCGGCTGCACCCGGCACGCTCACGGCGCCGAGCGTCGCCTTTGGCCTGGGTACCGGTACGATCAACTTCAATCACACGTCCGCCGACTATGTGTTTGCGCCTGCCATCATCGGCAACGGTACAGTCAATGTGCTCGCGGGCACGACGATATTCACAGGGGCCAACAGCTACAGCGGCGCGACGAACGTCATCGCAGGCACGTTGCGGGCGGGCGCGCTGAACACCTTCAGCCCAAATTCGCCCGTGGCAGTCGCGGGCGGCGGAACGCTCGATCTCAACGGCTTCAACCAGACCGTCCCCAGCGTCATCAATGCCGGTCTGGTGACCTTGGGCTCCGGCACTGCGCCGGGCACGGTATTGACGACGACCAGCTACATCGGAACTGGCGGAACGCTCGCGCTGAACACCTTTTTGGCGGGTGACGGTTCACCATCGGACAAGCTCATCATCAACGGCGGCAGCGCGACCGGCAATTCGTTCTTGCGTATCACCAATGCGGGTGGACCCGGCACCGAAACGGTGGCGAACGGCATCGCGGTGGTGCAGGCGATTGGCGGCACCACGGCGCCGGGCGCCTTCGCGCTCGCTGGCGAGGTCCGCGCCGGCGCCTTCGACTATGATCTTTTCCGTGGCGGCCTGGGCGGCAGCAATCCCAACGATTGGTTCCTCCGCTCGACCTTCCTTGTCGGACCGCCGGAGCCGATCGAGCCTCCCGAGCCGCCGATCCTGCCGCCTGAACCGCCGGTGACGGGGCCGTTGCCGCCGGGTCTCTATCCGATCATCGGGCCGGAGATTGCGACCTATGGCGTGGTGCAGCCGATCGCCCGGCAATTGGGGATGACAACGCTCGGCACCTTGCATGACCGCACCGGCGACACACTGCTAAACGCGAACATAGGCACGGCATGTTCACCCGATGGCGACACGCGGGATACGATCACAGGTATGGCGCCGGCAAAGCCTCTGTCTGAATGCCCGAACAGCGGCTGGTGGGGCCGGCTCCTCGGCCAGCGGATCGACAACCATTACCGGGCATTCGCCGATCCGCGCGCCTCCGGCCAGTTGCTGGGCTTTCAAAGCGGCATCGATCTGTGGCGTGGCGAATGGATACCCGGCCATCGCGATGCCGCCGGCATCTACTTCGCCTACGCCAATGCCGGTGTCGGCGTGAACGGTATCGTTACCAATGAGGCGGCGACCGGCTACGAGCTTCGCCGCACCGGCGGTCTCAATCTCGATGCCTGGTCGGGCGGAGCGTACTGGACGCATTACGGCCCGCGCGACTGGTATCTCGACGCGGTGGCGCAGGCGACGCACTATCAAGGTGCGGCATCCACTCAATTCGCCAGCCTTGCAACCACCGGCTTCGGCTTCCTCGCTTCGCTGGAGACGGGCCTTCCGGTCCGGCTGCCGATGTTCGGACCGGGCTTTGTGCTGGAGCCGCAGGCGCAGATCGTCTGGCAACGCGTGTCGTTCGACGACGCCAATGACGGCATGGGGGCAGTCGCGCTCGGCACGACGTCAGGCGCGAGCGGGCGGATCGGCCTGCGCGGGCGATGGACCGTCGTCAGCGACGCCGGGCAGGTGTGGCAGCCGTATGTGCGCGCCAACCTGTGGCGCGACTGGGGGGCGCAGGCGACGACGATTTTTTCCGGCGTCGATCTGGTGCCGCTGCTGGAACAGGCCACGCGCCTGCAACTGGGCGGTGGCCTGAGCGTGCGGATGAACGCCAATGTCAGCTTCTACGCCAATGCCGACTACCAGTTCGCTGTCGGCGCCACCGACGGCGGCAGGCGCGACGGCATCCGCGGGGCCGCTGGCGTGCGATACGCGTGGTGAATTTGCTTGCGGCCGAACTTTCGCCCGGCATCGGAATGAGATCCGATCCGGAATTTCCGTCCTCCGGACCAAGGTCTCGAATTACTACTTCACCGAAACAAACGGCACCGACGAGCCCGGCACCATCGTGGTCGGCAGCACGCCGTTCCAGCGCTCGGCCTGCACCAGGGTGACGAGGTTGGGATTGGTGCCGAGCGCCTTGGCGCGGGCTTCGATCGCGGCGGCTTCGGCTTCGCCTGTTATCTTGATGTTGGACGCCTTGGCTTCGCCGTTGAGCCGCGTCGCCTCGGCGTTGGCCTGCGCCTCGGCGCGGACTGCATTGGCCTTGGCGGTGGCCTGGGTGACGGTGATCTGCGCCTGGACCTTTTCGCGCTCGGCGTTCTGCTGCAGCTTCTGCACCTCGACCTCGGCCAGCATGCGCTGCTCGATCGAGTGCAGATAGGTCTGGCTGAATTCGATATTCTCGAGCTGCACGCTCTCGATGATGATCATGGAGTCGTATTTCAGGGTCTCGGTGATGGCGTCCTTGATGGCGCTGTTGAGCGCACCGCGTTCCTGGATGGCTTTCACCGCGGTATAGCGGCCGAACACCACCTTGACCTGCTGGTTGACGACGGGGCTGACGACCTGATTGACCGCGGTGTCGAGGCGGCCGAACTTGGCGTAGAGGTCCGCCACCTTGTCGGGCGAGGCGCGCAGCGTGACGCTGATCTTCAGATCGGCCGGCTGCTGATCGTAGGAATAGGAATTCATCTTGTCCCACGCAAAGGTCGAAGTCTTGACGCTGACCTTCTCGACGCTGTCGATCAACGGAAGCTTGAAGCCGAGCCCGGGCTGCGCGGTGCCGATCACGGCGCCATAGCGCAGCAGCACGCCGCGCTCGGTCTGATCGACGGTGTACCAGCTGCCCAATGCGGCGGCGGCGACGGCCAGCGCGACGACGGCGGCCGCAATAATTCCCCGGTTCATCGAATTCTCCCGTGTTCAAAGGCTCAAAATACCAATTTCAGGCAGCACCATCATCCGGCGCCGCGACCAACCCGCCGCGATGCACGCCACTTGGTCGGTGGTTGGGGCGGCTGGGTTCAGATCGCGATGACGCCAGCCGACGGATTTTAGGTGGTTGCGGCCGAGTAGAGCATCGATGCGCCGGCCGCGAGCATGATGCCGTCCATCACCAGCCGGAACATCTCGGGCTTGAGCTGCAGCACAAAGCGCTTGGCGATGAAGGCGCCGGCCATCAGCGAGGAGCCGGCGATCAGGCCCTTGCAGCGCGACATCCGGCGTCAGCGCGCCGAAGCGCTCGAAGGTGACGGATTTGCTGAGGTAGAGCCCGAGCGAACTCGCGGCTTCGGTGGCGAGAAACGCGCCCTTGGTCAGGCCGTAGAACAGAAACAGCGGCACGCTCAGCGGGCCGGTCGAGACCACGATGCCGGTGAGGTAGCCGATCACGGCGCCGCCGATCGCCAGATGCCAGAGCGATAGCTTGAGTTGGTGCCGGGCCAGCCAGTGCCGCACCGGCACCATCGCGATCAGAAACAGGCCGATCGCGATATCGACGGCATGCGAGGGCAGCGCCAGCAGCGTGCGCGCGCCGAGCGCCGCGGCCGGAATGCCCGTGACCGAATAGGCGGCGCAGGCGCGCCAGTCGACCTCGCGCCACCAGGCCAGGATGCGCGAAAGGTTGGCCATCACGGCGGCGATCGCCATGATCGGCACCGCCTGCTTCGGTCCGTATTGATAGACCAGCACCGGCATCAGCATGATCGACGAGCCGGTGCCGACGATGCCGGAGATGGTGCCGGCGATCAGGCCGACCGCGAGGACGAAGAGGAAGTCCAAGGAGTGCGTCTCCGCGATTCGGTCGGCGGGGAAAGCGTAGCCATTTTTGCAACGGCGGCAGCGCAAAGCCGGTCGTCGCCGGGACCTGTGCGCAGCGGGCCGCCTGCCGATCGCTGCTGACACCACGCTGGCAGCAGGGTCGGCAGGTATGCGACGCATCGGCGACATCGGATCATCGAAGAGGAGCGGACCGTGACCATCAAGGGAAGCTGCCATTGCGGCAAGACGCAGTTCGAGGTGAGCGAGGCGCCGGCCGGCGTGACCCGCTGCACCTGTTCGCTGTGCTCGAAGCGCGGCGCGCTGTGGGCCTACTACACGCCGGCGCAATTTCGCCTGACGTCGCCGCTGGAAAATGTCGCGACCTATCGGTGGGGCAGCCGCACCGTCAAACATCATTTCTGCGCCAATTGCGGTTGCGGCACCTATTCGGAATCGCCGGACTGGTCGACCGGCAAGCCGGATTTCGACAATCCCAAGGTCGGCATCAACGCGCGGCTGTTCGACGATTTCGATCTCGATGCGGTGCCGGTGACCGTGATCGACGGCAGGAATTTGTGGTGACGCGCTACTTCAACACGATCCACGCCGGCGCGTGATCGCTGGCGCCTTCCTCGCCGCGGAGCTTGCGGTCGACGCCGGCCTTGAGCAGGCGCGGCGCCAGCGCCGGGCTCAGCAGCAGATGATCGAGCCGCAGGCCGGCGTCGCGCGGCCAGCGGTTGCGCTTGTAGTCCCAGAAGGTGAACATCGGCTTCGACGGATGCAGGGTGCGGATCGCATCGGTCCAGCCCTGCGCCACCAGCGACTTGAACGCGGCGCGGCTCTTCGGCTGGATCAGCGCGTCCTTGTCCCACGACCTCGTCGGATAGATATCGAGCTCGGTCGGCGCGACGTTGTAGTCGCCGGCCAGCACCACCGGAATGTCCTGCTTGAGGAATTTCGCCGCGTGCGCGCTGCAGCCGCTTGAACCAGTCGAGCTTGTAGTCGAATTTCGGCCCGGGCTGCGGATTGCCGTTCGGCAGATAGAGGCTGGTGACGATGATGCCGCGGACGGCGGCTTCGATGTAGCGCGCTTCGTGGTCGTCGGGGTCGCCGGGCAGGGCGGTCGCGGATCAGCACCGGCTCGGCGTTGCGCGCCAGGATGGCGACGCCGTTCCAGGTCTTCTGGCCGCGCCAGACCGCGCCGTAGCCGGCCTTCTCGATCGCAGCAACCGGAAATTCGGCGTCGGTCGATTTCAGTTCCTGCAGGCAGACGACGTCGGGTTTTGCCGCGCGCAGCCATCGCAGCAGGTTCGGCAGGCGCCGGTTGATATTGTTGATGTTGAAGGTCGCGATCTTCATGACCTGACTAAATGTCAGGCAGGCGTCGCAGGAGCGGGTGGCGGGAGTTCGGCAGCAGCGGCCGCCGCCGGCTCAGCCCCAGCCGCCGTCGCATTGCCGCCCTTGTAGATCCGCGCATAGCGCCGGCCGAGGCTGGTCAGCACTTCGTAGCCGATGGTGCCGAAATGATGCGCGAGTTCGTCGACGGTGATGCCTTCGCCGATCAGCGTCACCATATGGCCGCGCCGCGCGGCGTTCTTGTCGAGATCGGTGACGTCGACCGCGATCAGGTCCATCGAGATGCGGCCCGCGATCGGGCAGCGCTTGCCGGCGACCACGACCTCGGCGCCGCGGGTGCCGTCATTGCTGCTGGCGGCGCGGAAATAGCCGTCGGCATAGCCGGCGGAGACGATCGCGAGCCTGGTCGGCCGCCGCGCGGTCCAGGTGCCGCCATAGCCGACGGTCTCGCCGCTTCTCGACATTGCGGATCTGCACGATGCGGGCCTTCAGTTCGACCACCGGCTGCATCGGATTGTCGGCCTCCGGCGTCGGATTGATGCCGTAGAGCGCCGCGCCCGGCCGCACCAGGTCGAACTGGAACTGGGCGCCGAGGAAAATGCCGGAGGAATTCGACAGCGAGGCCGGCACGCCGGAGAACAGGCTGGCGATCTCGCGGAAGGTCGCGAGCTGCTTGGCGTTGAGCGGATGGTTGAGCTGTTCGGCGCAGGCGAGGTGGCTCATGACCAGCGTGATGCCGTGATCGCCGGCATTGATCCGCGGAATGATGCCCTGCGCTTCGGCGACCGTCAGGCCGAGCCGGTTCATGCCGGTGTCGATATGGATGGCGGCGCCGCCGGACCAGCCGGAGCGGCGGCAGAACACGTCCCATTCGGCGAGTTCGTTGAGATCGCCGATCACCGGCTTGCCGTCGATCTTGGCGTAGGCGTCGCCGCTGTTCTGGAAGAAGCCGTCGAGCACATAGATCGCCGCCGTCGGCACTGCGGCGCGGACCACGCGCGCTTCGTCGAGGGTGGCGACGAAGAAGGTCTTGCAGCCGGCGCCGGCGAGCGCGCGCGCGACCTGCTCGGCGCCGCAGCCATAGGCGTCGGCCTTGATCACGCCGGCGCATTCGGCCGGCACGGCGGTTTTCTCCAGCTTGCGCCAGTTGGCGACGATGGCGTCGAGATCGACGGTGAGCACGCCGGTGGCGCTGGCGAGCGCCGCCGCCTGGTTCGCCTCGGGCGAGAGCAGGGTGCTTGTCGGGGATCGATTTCGGATCGGAGACGATGTTCATGCCGCACTTTACGCGCCGCGCCGCGGCGGTTCAACCGCGGGCCGCGTTCAGTAGTCCGGTCCGGCAGATGGCTGTCCTGCGCCAGATCGCTGAACCGCGTGAACTGGCCCTCGAACTGCAGTTCGACGGTGCCGGTCGGGCCGTGGCGCTGCTTGCCGATGATGACTTCGGCCTTGCCGTGCACCAGCGACATGTCGAGCTGCCATTTTTCGTATTCCGGCGTGCCGATGCGCGGCTCCTTGTTGGCGAGGTAATATTCCTCGCGATACACGAACATCACGACGTCGGCGTCCTGCTCGATCGAGCCGGATTCACGCAGGTCGGACAGTTGCGGGCGCTTGTCGTCGCGGTTTTCGACCTGACGCGACAGCTGCGACAGCGCGATGATCGGAACGTTGAGTTCCTTGGCCAGCGCCTTCAGGCTGGTGGTGATCTCGGTGACTTCCTGCACGCGGTTGTCGTTGCCCGCTTGCCCGAGCCCTGCAGCAGCTGGATGTAGTCGATCACGATCAGGTCGAGGCCCTTCTGCCGCTTCAGCCGGCGCGCGCGCGCGGTCAGCTGCGAAATCGACAGGCCGCCGGTTTCGTCGACATAGAGCGGCAGCGACTGCAGCTCGATCGAATAGTCGCGGATCTTCTCGAAGTCGCTCTCGGTGATGCCGCCGCGGCGGATCGTGCTGGAGGCGATGCTGGTCTGCTCGGCGAGAATACGGGTGGCGAGCTGTTCGGCCGACATTTCGCAGGAGAAGAAGCCGACGATGCCGCCGTTGACGGATTTCATGGTGCCGTCGGGCTGAACCTCGGCGCGATGCGCCTTGGCGATGTTGTAGGCGATGTTGGTGGCAAGCGCGGTCTTGCCCATGCCGGGACGGCCGGCGACGATGATCAGGTCGGAAGCGCTGCAGGCCGCCCATCTTGGTGTCGAGGTCGCGCAGGCCGGTGGCGATGCCCGACAATTTGCCGTCGCGCTGGAAGGCCTTGGCCGCCATGTCGACGGCGACCGTGAGCGCCTGCGAAAAGCGCTGGAAGCCGCCGTCGTAGCGGCCGGACTCGGCCAGTTCGTAGAGCTGGCGCTCGGCATCCTCGATCTGCGCGCGCGGCGCGAAATCCACCGGCGCGTCGAAGGCGACATTGACCATGTCCTCGCCGATCCGGATCAGGTCGCGGCGCAGCGCCAGGTCGTAGATCGTGCGGCCGTAATCCTGGGCGTTGATGATGGTGGTCGCTTCGGCGGCGAGGCGGGCGAGGTACTGGCCGACCGTCATGCCGCCGATGTCGGTTTCGGCCGGCAGGAAGGTCTTCAGCGTCACCGGGGTGGCGACCTTGCCCATCCGGATCAGGCTGCCGGCGGTCTCGTAGATGGTCTGGTGGATCGGCTCGAAGAAGTGTTTCGGCTCCAGGAAGTCCGACACCCGATAGAACGCGTCGTTGTTGACCAGGATCGCGCCCAGCAGGCTCTGTTCCGCCTCGATATTGTGCGGTGCGCTCCGATAGGCCGGAGTTCCCGCGTCGGGCGCGAGCTTGAGGACGTTCGAATCAGTCAGGGCCATGGATAATTTTATGCTTCGGATTTGGTCGGTTGTTGGGAATCCGAGGCGGGGCGGCGATAAAGCGCTCGTCCCGCGCAAAGCGGAAGCAAAAGCTCGGCGCTATGCACCGTTCTTCACAAAATGTGGATGAATCGCCATCCCGCATCGCGCCATGCTTGACGGGTTTTGGCGAAAACCGGGCGACGGGCGGCCGTCGTGCCCGCGCAGCATCATAAAAATGTCGGGCAATGTTTTAAGGCAGCCTGAACCTTGTCGCCACTTGGACATACCTAATCCAAGGGTAAGGGGCGTTCCGGGCCGCGATCTTAGCGATTGATCAAATCAGGATGAGATAGATCAACGCGATCAGCGCGGCGACCACGCCGGTAGCGATCAAGGCGTAGTCGGTGCCGATGTCACGCTGCGGATCGAACGATGTTGGGTAAGGTTTCTCGGCCATGGCGGAGGTCTACGACACGCCGCTGGTGGCCTCTGTGAAGCAGATCACATCCGCCGATTTTTCTTCGCGGCATGGTGGGTGGGAACAGGCGGGCCGCTTCCGCGTTGGAAACGGTCAGGCGACAGGAAACAGCGATGGCGTCAGCAGCAACTCAGGACGTGGCGATCGGGAGCCGAGCAGACCGCTTTGGCTGTCGGCGCTGATCGACGCCATGGAAGAGGTTTCTCGTCCGGAATTGCGCGCCGTGCCCTGCGATCGCCATCGTGCTTGCCGCTTTGCGCGCGCAGCTTGCCCGTCCGGCATCGGGTTTTGGGCATTACGCCTCCGCTTACAGCCTGCGGAACTAGAATCCCCGCGGTTCATTCGCCCGCCAATTGCAGCCGCGGCCGCTTGCCGCTGCTCGACCCCGCGCAGCCTCGCTTCCTCCCGCGCGATGTAGTCGCGGGTCATCGGCACGACGCCCTGGCGCTTGGTGAGCTGGATCTGGAAATTCATCAGGTTCTGCTTGCGGAACGACATTTCCGAGGCCGCCAGATAGAATTCCCACATCCGCGCAAAGCGCTCGTCGTAGAGCCGCACCGCTTCTTCCCGCCGCGCCATGAAGCGCTCGCGCCAGGCCTTCAGCGTTTCGCGCGTAGTGCAGCCGCAGGATTTCGATGTCGCAGACCAGAAGCCCGGCCGCTCGATCGCCGGAATGACTTCGGAGAGCGGCCGGGATGTAGCCGCCGGGGAAGATGTACTTCGTGATCCAGGGATTGGTGACGTCGGGACCGGTCGAGCGGCCGATCGAGTGCAGCACCATGACGCCGTCGTCGGTGAGAAGTTCGGCGCAGCGCCTGAAATAGGTCTCGTAGAAGTCGACGCCGACATGTTCGAACATGCCGACCGACACGATGCGGTCGAACGGGCCTGGAATGTCGCGATAGTCCTCGAGCAGGAAATCTCGCCGATCGCGTCAGGTTCTTCTCGGCGGCGCGGGCGTTCGAGACCTGCAATTGCTCGGTCGACAGCGTGACGCCGGTGACGTCGGCGCCGGTCATTTCGGCCAGATAGAGGCCAAGGCCGCCCCAGCCCGAGCCGATGTCGAGCACGCGGTCGCCGCGCCCGATCAGGAGCTTTGCGGCGAGGTGGCGCTTCTTGGCGAGCTGGGCATCGTCGAGCGCTCGTATCCGGCGTTTCGAAATAGGCGCAGCTATATTGCTTGTCGGCATCGAGGAAGAGCGAATAGAGCCGCCCGTCGAGATCGTAATGATGCGCGACATTGTTTCTCGCGCGGCCGCGCGGATTGAACTGCTGGGTGCCTGCCCAGATAGCGCAGCCACCATTGCAGCCTGGCCCAGCGCGGCACGATTTCGGGCTGATCGAGCAGGATCGCCAGCGCATCCGCGATCGAGCCGTTCTCGACGACGAACGTGCCGTCCATATAGGCTTCGCCGAGCGCCAGTTCGGGATTGAGCAGGATCCGCCGTTCGGCCCGGCGGTCAGGAACCGTACCGATACCGGCTCGCCGGTTCCGTCGCCGCAGGTAAATTTCGCCCCGCTCGCGGTCGTGAAGGTCATCGAGCCGCGGCGAATGAACTGTCCGAGGAAATAACGCAACAAACGGTCCATCGAACCACCAATGGAGCGATCCAGCCGTTACAATCTGACGCACAATGGAAACGATGGTTCCAATGTGCCTGAACAAGATCATAAATATGACGATGTCTGTGCGCTAGTGCGTTGTACACAAAGCGGATATTCCCAAATGTGACGATCACGCAGATGCGTCATAAGCGCGCTTCCATTCGCGGATAATCGGCTAAAAGGTGACCGCCGCCAGCCATGTCGTGCGACGCCGGCAGCGATTTCCGAATCTGGAGAATCAGGGAATGTTGAGCCGAGCGCTCAGTTTAGCGACGGTGATGCTTCTGATCGGCTGTCTCGCGGCGGACGCCGGCGCATGCGCAGGCGACAAATCTCGAAGCCGGCAAGAGCCCTTCCCAGATTTTCGCGGGCACCTGCAACTGCCTGCCACAAGAGCCCGCGCGGCCTGCTGAAGACCGTGCCGGCCGTCGTCGCTGCCGGGCTTTCTGCGCCAGCATTACACCACCAGCGGCGACATGGCCTCGGTGCTGGCCGCGTACCTGGTCTCCAATGGTGCGACCGATACGCGCTACCAGGCCAAGGATGCAGCCGAAGCAGGGCAAGGACGGCAAAGCAGGAGGGCAAGCCCGACCCAGGAGGCCAGGCCCGCCGGTCCGCCGGATCAGCTCGACCGGTTCGGCCGCAGGCAGCATCCGGCCGCAGCAGTGCAGGAACCGGCCAAGCCGGACGCCGATGGCGTTTCGCCGCACGCCGAGGCCGGACCGCCGCGGCCGCGACGCCAAGCGCTGGCGCGTCCGGCCCGCGCCGAGGCGCCAAGCCGACGGACGGTCAGACCCCGGCGCAGGCCGCGACCGAGCCGCAAATCGGGTGCCAAGCAGAAGCTGAGCAAGCGCGGCAAGCCCGGGGCCGTCGAAGAGCCGCCGAAGATGGACGAGCCGGCCAAGGGCGAGGCCGCGCAAGGACGACGATCCGCAAAGGGCGGCGACGCTGCCAAGAGCGATACCGTCAAGAGCGATACTGCCAAGGGCGATACCGTCAAGGGCCGAGGCGCGACAAGCCCGAGGCCGCCAAGCCGGCAGGCGAGGGCAAGTCCGAGACCGCCAAGGTCGAGGCGCCCAAGGAGAGCGTTGGCGGCGAGCCCCCCGCGCTGCGCCCCGATCCGGTTCCGCCGGTCACGCCGGCGCCGCCGGCGTCGACGACGGCGGCCGCTGGCACCGGCACGCCTGAGCCTGCCGCGAGCCCGTCACCGGCGGTTACGCCGCCCACCGGCCGCGGCCGTGACGGCGTCGGCGCCGCCGCCGATCGCCCCGGCGGGACCGCCCGCGCCGCCGATCTCCCAATAGAATTTCCGCGACGGGCCATGGCGGCCGCGCGGAGCGGCTTGACTGCTTCTAGAGTGTTACTCTAGAGTATCAGTCTACTGAGAAGTCGGGGATGCGAATGGCGACCACGGCGCGCGAGGATTTGCTGGCGGCGGGATTGGCGGTGTTCGACCGCGACGGCTTTGAGGGCGCGACCGTTGCCGCGATCCGAACTCGGGCGCGGGCGTCCAACGGCAGCTTTTTCCATTTCTTCGGATCGAAGAAGGAACTGGCCGGCACCTTGTTTCTGGAAGTTCTGCGGCCGCTATCACGCCGCCGTCCTCGCCGCGATTGCCGAACCCCTGCGGCGCGAGGCAGGGCGTTGCGCGGCTGATCCGGGCGCATCTGGACTGGGTGGTGAACCACCGGCGTGAGGCGCGCTACCTGTTCGAGATATCCCGCAGCGAATGGGGCGAAGAGATTCGCGACTGCGCAGCGCGCGCAGAATTCGCGCCTTGCCGACGGCGTCGAGCGATGGCGCGCGCCGTTGATCGCGCGCGGCGAATTACTGCCGATGTCGCCTTTGCTGTTCTTCAGCCAGATCATCGGGCCGGCGCAGATTTTCTGCCGCGCCTATCTCGGCGGGCCGCGATCGCGCCGATCCACGGGACCAGATCGAAACCCTGATCGCCTGCGCGATCCGCGCGGTGGTGGCAGCCGATGCGCCCGGCATAACTGGAGAGGCGACATGATGGTGGATACCGATCCCGACTTCGCGCCGATCGCGACGCGCATCCGCGACAACGTCGGCCGCCAGGGTTTTATGACCCATGTCGGCGCCGAACTCTCCGAACTGACGCGCGGCACCTGCACGCTCGCGGTCGACCGGCGGCCGGAGCTGTTGCAGCAGCACGGCCTGTTCCACGGCGGCGTGACGGCGTTCCTGGTCGACAATGCGACCACGATCGCGGCGGCGACGTCGCGCGGCCAGCCGGCGCTGACGGCGGAATACAAATTGAACCTGCTGTCGCCGGCGGCCGGTGATCGCCTGATCTGCCGGGCGCGCGTGATCAAGCCCGGACGTCAGGTCGCGGTCGTCGCGGCCGACGTCTTTTGCGTGATCGACGGCGTCGAGAAGACACACCGCAACCGCGCTGGCTTCGATCGCGATGCTCGACGAAAAAGCTGCGGCACGAATCCAAAGCCCGGCCTGAAAAAGCGTTTTCAAGCGAAGTGGTACCGGTTCGCGTGAAGAAAACGCGTCAAAAAAAATCGGGAGCTCTGGTTCTGCTTCAGAACCAGAGCTCCCGGCCGGGCTTTGCGCTGTCAGACGTGACCAGAAGACTTACTTCTCGGTCCGCGGCGGCCGCCGGCTCCTCGTCGTCGTGCTGGGCTTCCGGATCGAAGAATTCGCCGGCGGCGGCGAGCGCTTCGGCGGCGGCGTCCTGATCTTCCTGACGGGTCGAGATGTCTTCGCCGCGGTTGATGCGCTCGGCCTCGTCGGCGCTGCGCGCCACGGTCACGCTGACGCTGACTTCGACTTCCGGATGCACGGCGATCGCGATCGTTGTGCTTGCCGATGGTCTTGATCGGCGCGTCCAGCATGACCTGGCTGCGGCTGATGGTGACGCCGTCGGCTTCGAACGAGGCGATGATGTCGCGCACCGACACCGAGCCGAACAGCTGGCCGGTTTCGGAGGCCTGACGCAGCACGACGACGTTGCGGCCGTCGATCTTCTCCGCGACCTTGGTCGCTTCGCCCTTGGCCTTGAGGTTGTGGGCCTCGAGTTCGGCCTTCATGCCGTCGAACTTGGCGCGATTGTCGGCGGTGGCGCGCAGCGCCTTGCCGCGCTTCAGCAGAAAGTTGCGGGCAAATCCGTCCTTGACGCGGACGACTTCGCCCATCTGGCCGAGCTTGGCGACGCGTTCCAGCAAAATGACTTCCATATTCGTTCTCCTTTTGAAGTGATGGTATTCGGTTTGAGTAGGTGAGTGGTGGAAGATTCAGGATGCGGGCAGCGGCGGCGGCCGTCGCCGCGCAGGATAGCGTTGGCGAAATCCGAAGACGGCGTCGGCAAGGCCGAGCGCGACCATCGCCAGCACCGGCCAGCCGAACACCACCACGATGGCGTAGGTCGCAGCCCAGCCAGAGCGCGCGGCTCTTCAGCGCCAGCGTCAGCGTGTGCAGCACGGCAAAGCCGGTGAGGGCGTAAGCCATCATCAGCGCCGCGGTGACGATCTGCGCCAGCAGCGCGAGCAGCCCGCCGGTGAAGCAGAAGCGCGATCGCGATCGCACAGCGCGACGAGCGTCATCGGCGGCAGCGCCGTCGTTTTCAGATCGGGCCAGGGCCGGTGCAGCCGGCCCGACGTCGCGGTGATCTTTGCCGCGAGCCAGAGATTGAGCGTCAGCGTCATCATGGCGACGATCGCGGCCGCAGCCGGCGCGATCGCCACGAAGCGCATCGACCAATCGTTCGATATCGTCGCCGGTCGCGGCGTCGCGCGGAGCCGCTAGGATCCGCAGCAGGCCGCGGCGCAATCGTGCCGGTGATGGTCGCCGCGTCGGTGCCGAGCGTGAGCAGGGCCGCGATGGTGGTCAGCGACGGCAAAGCCCGCGATCCAGAGCAGGATGCGGCCGACCGGATACCATTCCATCGTCGGGGGCACGGCTGCGACGCCGTTGCCTGGCGACGGGCCAGCGGACGCCGGCCGGCCCAGCAACGCGAGATGTCCGAGCCACCAGGCCGGCAGCGCGACCGTGAGCGGCAAAGGCGAGGCAAGTAGGGAAGGCCGAAGATCGCGCCGAGGCCGAAGCCGCGGCGATGCCGCCGATGGTGGCCGCGAGCGGGCCCCATCCGAGCGCCGCCACCATCAGCGGCAGCGGCGCCAGATAGAACAGCAGCAGCGAGATCAGCGCGCCCGAGATGATCGAGGCGAACATCAGCGCCGACGCAGCAGCCGGCCGCAAGGGCAATGAGAAGGATCGCGATCATCAGCTGTCCCGCTCCTTTCGAGCGGTTAGAGGTTCTTCAGAACCCCAACCATCGGCGACCGGACGACCCGGAAGCCTTATGAAGAATGCGGTCCGCGGCGCGTACGCCGCGGACCAGGATATTCGTTTAGCGAATGACGTAGGGCAGCAGACCGAGGAAACGCGAGCGCTTGATGGCGCGCGCGAGTTCACGCTGCTTCTTGGCGGAGACGGCGGTGATGCGGCTCGGCACGATCTTGCCGCGCTCGGAGACGTAACGCATCAGCAGCTTGGAATCCTTGTAGTCGATCTTCGGCGCATTCGGACCCGTGAACGGGCAGGTCTTGCGGCGGCGGAAAAACGGACGGCGTGCACCAGCTTCAGCCATGATTCTTACTCCTCAACCGCTGCGGTTGCTTCGTCGTCACGCGGACGGCGCGGACCACGGTCGCCGCGGAAGCCGCCGCCTTCGCCGCCACGGAAACCGCCGCCTTCGCGATCGCCGCGGAAGCCGCCTTCGCGGTCGCCGCGGAAGCCGCCGCCACGATCGTCGCGCTCGCGGTCGCGATCGGCCTTGCGCATCATCGCCGAGGGACCTTCCTCGTGCTCTTCGACGCGAACGGTGAGATAGCGGATCACGTCTTCGCTGATCCGCTCCTGCCGCTCGATCTCGGTGACCGCGGCCGACGGGCGCGTCGATGTTCAGCAGCACGAAATGCGCCTTGCGATTCTTGTTCATGCGATAGGTGAGGGAGCGTACGCCCCAGTTTTCCATCTTCACGACCTTGCCGCCGAGACCTCTCGACGATGCCGGTCATCTGGGTGGTCAGTTCTTCGACCTGCTGGGTGCTCGCATCCTGACGCGCGAGAAAAACATGCTCATAAAGAGGCATGGGTGTCCTTTCCTAGTGTTGGCGCGGTTCCCGGCGGCAAGCCCTTCGAGACCTTCGGAAAGGACTCGATAATGCTCAGAAGGCGGAAGCACGGGACGACGGGCCGACTGGCCCTGCCACATCAACATCGCCGAAAGGTGAAATTGCTGAGACCGTCCGTTCAGCTCCCGGCCGGGATCCACGGATGCGCGGGTTATAAGGATTTTGCGCCGCTGGCAAGGTCAAGGCGGTTTCGGCCCGATTTGCGAGATTTCGCGAGCCCTGAAGTCCGCCGAGCACGCCGATCCTTGATTGCTATTTGTTTGTATAGCATACAAATAAGCGATCGGAGGTAACATGGCCCCCAAATCCGTCCAGACCGACCTCGGAAGCGCCGGCGAGCGACCCGAAGCACGCCGTGCGCGCGACGCGCTCGGCCGGGCGCGCAGATGCGCTCGCGGCTGCTCGACGGCGCCAGCCGCCTGTTCAGGGAGCGTGGCCTTGCCGGCGCCTCGATCTCGGACATCGCGGCCGCCGCAGACGCGTTCCCGAGCCAGATCACCTATTACTTCCGCACCAAGGAGGCGCTGTTCGTCGAAGCGGCCTGCCGCGACATGCTGTACGTGGCGCGCGCGGCCGAACAGGCGGCGCTCCAGGCCGACACGCCGCGGGACTACACCCGCGCGCTGGTCGAGACCGTGACGGCGACCGATTCGGTCGCCTTCTTCGCCGAGGCGCTGACGCCTGACCCGGCGGCGTCAGGATCTCGCGCCGCTGGTCGAGCGCACCATCGAGCGGCTGCACGGCGAAGGGCTGCGCGCCTATGCCGGCCAGATCGAGCGGCACGGCTGGAACACGCTGCGCGATCCCGACGCGACCTCGCGGCGGTTCTGGGCGGTCGCGATCGGCGTGACGGTCGAGGGCTATGCGATGGGCCGTTCGGCCGGACGAGCTGTGCGGCGAGATGCTGCGCGTGCTCGGCGATCAGGCGACGACACCGCACGATGCCGACAGCGCGCGGCTGCGCCTCGTCGGCGACCGCGACGCTTCGGATTCAGATTCGCCCGACGGGGAGAGCTCATCATGACCGCGCTTCGCATGCGCGCCCGTGATTTCCTGACCGAGGATCGAACTGATCGCCGTGCGCCGGCGCTCGACCTGGAAGGGCGTCGCCCTGATCGCGCACGCGTGGGCGCTGATCCTCGGCTCGATCGCGCTGGTCGCATGGTGGCCCAATCCGCTGACCTATCTGCTGGCGGTCGGCATCATCGGCTCGCGCCAGCTCGGACTCGCGATCCTGATGCACGACGGCGCGCACGGATGCCTGTCGCCGGACGAGAAGATCAACCTCGACGCTGAGCCAGTGGTTCTGCGCCTATCCGATCTTCGCCGAGACCCGCGCCTATCGCCGCTATCATCTGCAGCATCATGCGCGCACCCAGCAGGAAGACGATCCCGATCTCGTGCTGTCGGCGCCGTTTCCGATCACGCGGATGAGTTATCGCCGCAAGTTCCTGCGCGATATCACCGGGCAGACCGGCTATCAGCAGCGCAAGGCGCAGCTGCTCAACGCGCTCGGTCCGACGCGAATGGCCGCTGTCGCAGCGCGCCGCGCATTTCTGGGACAAGCTCGGTCCGCAATTCGCCGTCAACGCGGTGCTGTTCGCGGGCCTTGCGGCCGCCGGCGTGTGGTGGGCCTATCCGCTGTTGTGGCTGTTGCCGCTGCTGACCTGGATGATGGTGATCACCCGCATCCGCAACATCGCCGAGCACGCCGTGGTGCCCGACAGCGGCGATCCGCTTGCGCAACACCCGCACGACGCACGCCAACTTTCCTCGAGCGGCTGTTCATCGCGCCGTATTACGTGAACTATCACCTCGAGCATCATCTGCTGTTCTACGTGCCCTGCTACAACCTGCCGCGCGTGCACCGCATCCTCAGCGCAAGCCGGCATGCGAGCCGGATGGAAGTGCAGCCGAATTACGCGGCGGTGCTGCGGCTCGCGACGGCAAAGCCGAACCATGAGGATCGTCCCGGGCCAGTTGGTGAGCAGCGCGCGCCGCGCGCGGGCCGGCGCCGAGGTCGGCGGCGACCAGGCGGCCGGCGGCTTCTAGCGGCAGGCTGCCCGAAGCGGCTTAGACCGGGCCTGACATCTGCCGCAGCGCGGCTTGACATTCCGGCCTCCGCCAGTGTCTTACGGCCTCGCATCTTGACGAGGGAGCGCCGATGACGGCAGCATTCACCTTTCCGGGGCAGGGTTCCCAGGCGGTCGGCATGGGCAAGGCCCTGGCGGAGGCCTTTCCGGCCGCGCGCGCGGTGTTCGACGAGGTCGATGCGGCGCTCGGCGAGAAGCTGACGGCCATCATCTGGGACGGCCCGGCCGAGACCCTGCAGCTCACCGAAAACGCCCAGCCGGCGCTGATGGCGGTCTCGCTCGCGACCCTGCGCGTGCTGGAGACCGAGGCCGGCTTTTCGGTCGGGCGGGATGCCGCCTTCGTCGCCGGGCATTCGCTCGGCGAATATTCCGCGCTGGCCGCGGCCGGCAGCCTCAGCGATCAGCGATACCGCGCGCCTGCTGCGCACCCGCGGCCTTGCCATGCAGAAGGCGGTGCCGGTCGGCGCCGGCGCCATGGCCGCGCTGCTCGGGCTCGACTACGAGGCGGCCGTCGCGGTCGCCACCGAGGCGGCGCAGGGGCAGGTCTGCCAGGCCGCCAACGACAATGGCGGCGGGCAGGTCGTGGTCTCCGGCGACAAGGCCGCGGTCGAGCGCGCGCTCGAGATCGCCAAGACCAAGGGCGCCAAGCGCGCGATGCTGCTGCCGGTGTCGGCGCCGTTCCATTGCCGGCTGATGCAGCCGGCCGCCGACGCGATGGCCAAGGCGCTGGCCGACGTCACCATCAGGCCGCCGGCGTCGCCGCTGGTGTCGAACGTGCTGGCCGGCCGATCACCGATCCCGACGAGATTCGCCGCCGCCTGGTCGAACAGGTCACGGGAACGGTGCGCTGGCGCGAGTCGGTGGCCTATATGGCCGGCCACGGCGTCACGCGGTTCTTCGAGATCGGCGCCGGCAAGGTGCTGAGCGGGCTGGTCAAGCGCATCGCCGACGGCGCGGTCGGCGTTTCGGTCGGCGGGCCGAACGATATTGCCGCCGCCAAGGACGCGCTGGCCGCGGCGCAGTAGCCGGCCGAGAAGGAGATATCGATGTTCGATTTGACTGGCAGGACGGCGCTGGTGACCGGCGCGACCGGCGGCATCGGCGGCGCGATCGCGCAGGCGCTGCATGCGCAGGGCGCGACGGTGGCGATTTCCGGCACGCGCCGCGAGGTGCTGGATACGCTCGCGGGCAAGCTCGGCGAGCGGGTTCACGTGCTGCCGTGCAATCTGTCCGACAGCGCCGAGGTCGAGGCGCTGGTGCCGGCGGCGGAAGCGGCGATGGGCCAGCTCGATATCCTCGTCGCCAATGCCGGCATCACCCGGGACAATCTGTTCGTGCAGTTGCGCGACGAGGATTGGGACGAGGTCATCAAGGTCAATCTGACCGCGACCTTCCGCCTGGCCCGCGCCGCGACCAAGCTGATGATGCGCAAGCGCTTCGGCCGCATCATCGCGATCACCTCGGTCGTCGGCGTGACCGGCAATCCGGGGCAGGGCAATTACACCGCCTCGAAGGCCGGCACTGATCGGCATGATCAAGACGCTGGGCGCCGAATACGCCAAGCGCAACGTCACCGCCAATTGCATCGCGCCGGGATTCATCAAGACGCCGATGACCGACGCGCTCAACGACAAGCAGCGCGAAACCATCCTGTCGAAGGTTCCTGCAGCGCGGCTGGGGACGCCGGAGGATATCGCTGCGGCGGCGGTCTATCTCGAGCTCGAATGAAGCGGCCTACGTCACCGGACAGACGATTCACGTCAACGGCGGAATGGCCATGATTTGAGCCGGTTACCGGCCGCTTCGATGCGGCGCATGGCCGTTTCGGGCAGCCGGGCGAGGCTTGTAGTCAAGGCTTGGGAAGTATGATAACCGAACCAGCAACGGATGGGCAAAGAACGCCATTGCAGGATTTTGAAACCCTGTATATTGGCGGGGCGGAGCCTGCGTCGTTCGCCGGGCTTTGTCGGCTGCCACCGGGCCAAATCAAGACTATGCGCGATTGCGAAGGAAGTTTAACGACCACGATGGCTCGTATCGTCTCAGTGGCGTCTTGGGGTCGGGTCCAATGGAACAAGCACGAGGTTGAACGATGAGTGAGATTGGCGAGCGGGTTAAGAAGATCGTGGTCGAACACCTTGGTGTCGAGCCCGACAAGGTGGTCGACACCGCGAGCTTCATCGACGACCTCGGCGCCGACAGTCTCGACACCGTCGAGCTCGTGATGGCATTTGAAGAAGAGTTCGGTTGCGAAATTCCCGACGACGCCGCGGAGACGATTTTGACCGTCGGCGACGCGACGAAGTTTCTCGAAAAGAACGCGAAAAGCTGACGCCCCGCGCGGTGCGCATTGAAGCCGGACGGGCCGTGGTCGAACGGTCCCCCGGTTTCTTGTTATGGGCGGCCATTTGCGGGCTGGAGTTCTTGATATGAGACGGGTTGTCGTCACGGGCCTCGGCATGGTTTCGCCACTCGGCTGCGGCGTCGAGCCGACCTGGAAGCGCATCCTGAACGGCGAGAGCGGCGCCCGGAAGATCGACACCTTCGAGGTCTCCGATCTCTCCAGCCAGATCGCCTGCGTGATTCCGCGCGGCGACGGCACCGACGGCACCTTCAATCCCGACCAGTGGATGGAGCCGAAGGACCAGCGCAAGGTCGACGACTTCATCATCTTCGCGATGTGCGCGGCGCGCCAGGCGCTCGACGATGCCGACTGGCATCCCGAGACCGAAGAGGACCACTGCGCCACCGGCACCATGATCGGCTCGGGCATCGGCGGCCTGTCCGGCATCGCCGATACCGCGCTGCTGCTCAAGGAACGCGGACCGCGCAAGGTCTCGCCGTTCTTCATTCCGGGCCGCCTGATCAATCTGGCGTCCGGCTATGTGTCGATCGAGCACGGCCTCAAGGGTCCCAATCATTCGGTGGTCACGGCCTGTTCGACCGGCGCGCATGCGATCGGCGACGCCAGCCGGCTGATCGCGCTCGGCGATGCCGACGTGATGGTGGCGGGCGGCACGGAATCGCCGATCTGCCGGCTGGCGATGGCGGGATTTTGCGCCGCGCGCGCGCTGTCGACCGGCTTCAACGACACGCCGGAAAAGGCCTCGCGTCCCTACGACAAGGATCGCGACGGCTTCGTGATGGGCGAGGGCGCCGGCGTCGTGGTGCTCGAGGAATACGAGCACGCCAAGAAGCGCGGCGCGAAGATCTACGCCGAGGTGATCGGCTACGGACTGTCCGGCGACGCCTATCACATCACCTCGCCGTCGCCGGACGGCGATGGCGCCTTCCGCAGCATGAGCGCGGCGCTGAAGCGCGCCGGAATCGCCGCTTCCGATATCGACTACATCAATGCGCACGGCACCTCGACCCAGATCGGCGACGAGATCGAACTCGGCGCGGTCGAGCGGCTGCTCGGCAACGCCGCCTCCAAGGTGTCGATGTCGTCGACCAAGTCGTCGACCGGACATCTGCTCGGCGCGGCCGGCGCGATCGAGGCGATTTTCAGCATTCTCGCGATTCGCGACAACATCGCGCCGCCGACCATCAATCTCGACAATCCGTCGGTGGAAACGGCGATCGATCTCGTGCCGCAAACGGCGCGCAAGCGCGAGATCAATGTCGCGCTGTCGAATTCGTTCGGTTTCGGGGGCACCAACGCGTCCGTGATCGTTCAGCGCGTGACCGGTTAACGAGTGTTAAGAGCGTTTCCACCGTTTCGCCGCATTCGGCGATGACTTCTAAGCGTGGGCGTATGCTATTGGCAGGGCAACGGTTTGTCAGGCCGCGATTGAACCGACAGGATTCAGGTTGCATCGATGAGTGAAAGGCCGCCCATTTCGCCACGCAGTCCCGCGCGCCGCGCTGGAGCCCGAGCAGGTTCCGCCGCCGCCGAAGCGGTCGGAGCGCGCCCGCAATCCGTTCGTCGTGGTCGGCAACGCCATCATCACCATCCTGCTCATCGCGATGATCGGCGCCGGCGGCGTTTACTACTACGGCAAGCAGATGCTCGAGACGCCCGGGCCCGCTGCAGGAAGACAAGGTCGTCAATATTCCGGCGCGCGCCGGCAAGCGCGATATCGCCGATACGCTGCAGCGCGAGGGCGTGATCGACGTCAATCCGTGGGCTGTTCATCGGCGGCGTGTTTGCGCTGAAGGCGAGCTCGGACCTCAAGCCCGGCGAATACTCGTTCCAGAAGAACGCCAGCCTGCGCGACGTCATCGGCACCATCGTCGAAGGCAAGGTGGTGCAGCACGCCGTCACCATTCCCGAAGGCCTGACCTCCGAGCAGATCGTGGCGCGGCTCACCGACAACGACATTTTCGCGGGCTCGGTGCGGGAAATGCCGCGCGAAGGCACGCTGCTGCCGGAGACCTACAAATTCCCGCGCGGCACCACGCGCGACCAGGTGATCCAGCGCATGCAGCAGACCCAGAAGCGCGTGCTTGCGGAAATCTGGGAACGCCGCAATCCGGACGTTCCGATCAAGTCGCCCGAAGCAGCTGGTGACGCTGGCCTCGATCGTCGAGAAGGAAACCGGCAAGGCCGACGAGCGCAGCCGGGTCGCCGCGGTGTTCGTCAACCGGCTGCGGCAGAAGATCAAGCTGCAGTCCGATCCGACCATCATCTACGGGCTGGTCGGCGGCAAGGGAACGCTGGGCCGGCCGATCAAGCGCACCGAGATTCAGCAGCCGTCGCCCTACAACACCTATGTGATCGACGGCCTGCCGCCGGGGCCGATCGCCAATCCCGGCCGCGCCTCGCTGGAAGCCGCCGCCAATCCGGCGCGCACCCGCGACCTGTTCTTCGTCGCCGACGGTACCGGCGGCCACGCCTTCACCGAAACCTACGACCAGCATCAGAAGAACGTCGCCAAGCTGCGCGCGATGGAAAAGCAGATCCAGAACGACACGGTCGAGCCGGCCGATGACCCGCCGCCGCCGGCTGCGGCTAGCCCGGCCGACACCAACCCGACGGCGACGACGACAAAACCTGCGGCGCCGAAAGAAACCCGCGCGACCGCGCCCGCCAGGGCGCGGCGCAATCCACCACCACGCCGCCGGTGGTTCAGCGTTAGCCCAAAGCCTTCGATCGGCAAGACCTTCCGATCAAACGTAATTCCACTTTGGCGGAAATCGTTTTAAGGTCGCGCTGTCCGCTTGCGAGTCTCACATCCTGCCAGTCGGAGAGTTTTACGCGATGGCGCTGTCGAGCATGACCGGCTTTGCCCGGAGCCACGGCGCCAGCGGCCCCTACGCGTTCGAATGGGAATTGAAGTCGGTCAACGCCAAGGGCTTCGACCTGCGGCTGCGGCTGCCGCCCGGATGGGACGAACTCGAAGCGCTGCGCCAAGAAGCGCGCCGGCGAAGTGCTGTCGCGCGGAACCGTCTACGCCAATCTCAACGTCAAGCGCGCCAATGCGGTCTCGACCGTCCGCATCAACGAGGACGTGCTGGCCTCGATCGTGAAGGTCGCCGGCGAGCTCGCCGGCAGGATCGATGCGGTGGCGCCGAGCATCGACGGGCTGCTCGGCATCAAGGGCGTGATCGAGGTGGTCGAGCCCGAAAGCAACGAGGCCGAAGACAAGGCGGCGAAAGACGCCGCGGCGGCGGCGTTCGAGCAGGCGCTCGCGCATCTGGTCGAGATGCGCCGCCGCGAGGGCGTGGCGCTCGGGCAGATCCTGTCGCAGCGGATGGACGAGATCGAAAAGCTGGCGAAGAAGGCCGAGGCCGCGCCCGGCCGCAAGCCGGAGGCGATCAAGGCGCGGCTGGCCGAGCAGATCGCGGCGCTGCTGGACACTTCCGATCGCTTCGATCCCGATCGCCTCAATCAGGAAGCGATCATGATCGCGGCCAAGGCCGATATCCGCGAGGAGCTCGATCGCATCGCCTCGCATGTCGCGCAGGCCCGCGAGATGATCGGCAAGGGCGGGCCGGTCGGACGGCGGCTCGATTTCCTGGCGCAGGAATTCAACCGCGAGGTCAACACCTGCTGCTCGAAGTCGAACGATCTCGAATTGACCAATACCGGGCTCGAGATGAAGAACGTGGTCGAGCAGTTCCGCGAGCAGGTCCAGAATCTGGAGTGAACGATGACGATGCTGGTCGGTTTCGACGGAGTTGAGCGGCGCGGACTGATGTTCGTGCTGTCGTCGCCGTCGGGCGCGGGCAAGACCACGCTGTCGCGCATGCTGATCGAACGGATGCCCGGCCTGAAAATGTCGGTGTCGGCGACCACGCGGCCGATGCGGCCCGGCGAAGTCGACGGCCGCGACTATTTCTTCGTCGACAAGCCCCGCTTCGAGGCGATGGTCAAGCAGGGCGAATTGCTCGAATGGGCCACCGTGTTCGACAACCGCTACGGCACGCCGCGCGCGCCGGTCGAGGCCGCGCTGTCGGCGGGACAGGACGTGCTGTTCGACATCGACTGGCAGGGCACGCAGCAATTGCGGGAAAAGGCCCGCGCCGACGTCGTCAGCGTGTTCATCCTGCCGCCGTCGGCCGCCGATCTCGAGAAGCGGCTGCACACCCGCGCGCAGGATTCCGACGAGGTCATTCGCGGCCGCATGAGCCGCGCCAGCCATGAACTCAGCCATTGGGCGGAATACGACTACATCGTCGTCAACCAGAACGTCGACGACGCCTTTGCCGAAGTGCAGTCGATCCTCAAGGCCGAGCGGCTCAAGCGCGAGCGCCGCACCGGGCTGACCGAGTTCGTCCGCGGCTTGCAGCGCCAGCTCGAGAAATAATACGGTTCGCGTCAGGAAAACGGGTCAAACAAAAATCCGGAGCATGATCCGGAAAAGTGGGTACCGGTTTTCCGAAAAGATCATGCTCAAACAAAAAGATAGAGCACGATCAGGGCTGCGCGCTTCGCGCCAGCCGTGCCAGCATTTCCGTCACCCGCCGCTCCGGGTCGTCGGGCGCACGCGGGTCCTGCTCGACGCGGTCGCGCCGCCCGCGGAACATTCTCGCTCGGGAATCAGCGATGGCGACGAATGGGACGAACGGTCGATATGTGACCGAATCCCAGATCGCGCGCCGTTCACCGCGGATTTCGGGCTGGGCGACCCCTGCGCGGGCCGAACCTGGAAAACCAGGCTTGCCGTGATGCCCGCCAGCGCCAGCGCGCCGGCCATGACCATCAGCAGCATCTGCATCGAGCCGGATTGTCTTTGCCATCGATGAATTCGGCTGCCGCCAGCGCGACCGGGGAAGCGGTGGGCGCGGGCTGCGGCGCCGGCTTGGCATCCGCCGGTGCGCTTGCCGGCGGATTCGGCCGCGGCGATCTGCGGATTGCCGGGCGAATTCACGGCCGACGCGTCGGGCCAGCGCGACGTGACGATCGACGGCTGGCGCTGCGGCTGCATCCGGTGCGACGGCACGTTGGCTATTCTGGATTGCCGGCGCGGCCGCCAGCGCCGCTGTTCGCTTGTCTGAGCGCTGGCGACCGGCATCCTGATCGACCCGCGTTTGCGGGGAGGGCAGTTCGGCGTGGGCGTCGGCGATCGATTTGCGCACGGCGTGCGTTGGCCTGCGGCGGAACGGGATCGATTGCCGGAACTGCGGCTGCCGTCGGTGCCGCAGCTACCGCCGGAGCCGCAGTGGTTCCGGCAGCATCCTGCGGCGTCGCCGCCGCGGTCTTGTCTTTCCCTTCGCCGAGATACCAGCAGTGACGTTTGGTTGCGCGATCAATGTGGTAATACCAATGGCTGCCCGCAGGCAGCGCGCCTTTCGGCCCGGACAGGCAGCTATCCACCGGCTTTGTCGTAGCGTTCTCCGCGACGGCGGCGAAGTTGGCGCCTGCCAGAAGACTGGCGAATATGGCCGAGACGAATTTCGCTGTACGGTTTGACATGGCCGTCCCCCGGTGATGATACGCGACGCGTTGCGCGTCCAAATCTCGTTAAAGATTTGGGTCGCAATGAGCCGCAATTCCGGAGAGGATGGGGCTTAATTCGGGCTCGCCGGCCGCCTCACATAAGGCCGGCCGAAGCCAAAAAACAGGCATGTTCAAGATATCGCGTTCAAGACATCAAGACATCAAGACATGGGGCAAAGCGCGGCCGCCGCGCTCAATTGCTTTCGATGCACGTCGCTGAACAGCACGTAGCGCTCGCCATTGAAGCGGACCAGCCGCATCTGCTTGATCGGGCGTAGATCGGTCGGCGTCGTCTTCAGGCGGATGCCGGGCAGCAGCAGCGGCAATTCCATGTCGAGATGGGAGGCCTGCTTCATGATGTTCTCGCGCGTCAGATCGTCGCCGCACTGCTTGAGAAGCTGCACCACCGCGAAGCCGATATTGTAGCCATAGGGCGCGTAGTAGTCGCTCTTGTTGATGCGCGGGTTGTACTTGTCCATCCAGACGTTCCAGGCCTTCATGGCCGGATCGTCCTTCCACTGCGGATCGGCCGGATCCTTTTGATAGGCCGCGGAGATGATGCCCTTGGCCGCTTCGAAGCCGGCCGGCTTGATCGCGCCCGCGATCGACGAGCCGACGCTGGACCACGAATTCCTGCGGATGCCAGTCGATGTCATAGGCCTTGCGAATGGCCTGGGCGGAGAATTTCGGCACCGAGACGATGAAGAAGACGTCGGCGCCGGAAGCCTTCAGCGAAACCACCTGGGAATCGACGGTCGGATCGCTGGTGTTGTAGGTCTGCGACGAGACGATCATCGTCGACGCCTTGTCGCCGAGCCCGCGCTTGAAGCCCAGCAGGTAGTCGCGGCCGAGATCGTCGTTCTGCGACAGGATGCCGATCTTCGCATCGGGCTTTGTCGACAGAATGTATTGGGCGTAGATCTCGCCTTCGGACGCGTAATGCGGCGTCCAGCTCATCGTCCACGGATAGTGCTCGGGATCGTTGAAGACGGTGGCGCCGGTGCCGATGAAGAGATGCGGCACGCCCTTCTGGTTGATGTATTTGAACACGGCCATGTTGGTCGCCGTGCCGACCGGATTGACCAGGAACGACACTTCGTCGCTCTCGATCAGGCGCCGGATCTGCTCGACCGTCTTGGGCGGGCTGTAGGCGTCGTCGAGGCTGATGAAATTGATCTTGCGGCCGTTGACGCCGCCCTGCTCGTTGATCATCGCGAAATAGGCGGTCGCGGAGATCGCGCCCGCCGAATAGGCCGATGCCGGACCGCTATAGGGCGTCGTGGTCCCGATCTTGATTTCGGTGTCGGTGACGCCGGGGCCGTATTGCTTCTGCGCGAAAGCCGATGTCGCGGCAAGGGCCAGCGCGAGCGCGGCCATTGCCGTTACTGCCGAACGTTTCCTCCACTTCATTTACGCCCTCCCCAGTTTTTACGGGTGAGGCCGGCGAGACGTGCCTTGCATCAGTTCTTCAGCACGATACGTCCGACGACTTTTCCGGCCCGCAATTCGTCGATCCATTTCTGGACGTCGGCCATCGGCTCTTCCTTCATCGGCGTCGGCTTGATCTTGCCGGCGCGCGCCAGCGCCATCAATTCCTGCGCCTCGGCCAGCGTTCCGACCATGAAGCCTTCGATGGTCATGCGCTTGTAGATCCATTGCACCATCGGCAGGCTGAAATTGCCGCCCATCAGGCCGGAGACCACGATCTTGCCGCCGCGCGCCACGACCGAAACCGCAAAGGCCATCGATTTTTCGTTGCCGGCGAAATCGACGATCGTCGTCGAAGCCGCCTTCGGTCTCCTTGATCATGCGCTTGACCACGTCGGGCTCGGAGGGATCGTAGGCGACCGCGGCGCCGTTCTTCAGCGCGCTCTCGCGCGCGGCCGGGCTCAGATCCGCCACCGAGATCTTCTGCTTGAACATCGCCTGCGCGAACGACAGCCCCATCATGCCGACGCCGCCGAGGCCGATCAGCAGCAGATTGCGCTGCCGCGGACGGTCGACCAGCCGCTTCAGCGCGCCATAGGCGGTGACGCCGGAGCACATCAGGGTCGCGGCCTGATTGACCGGCAGCGGATCGTAGTCGAGCAGATATTTTGCGTCGGGCACCAGCACGTGGCTGGCGAAACCGCCGTCGATGGCGACGCCGAGAAAGCGCTGCTTGACGCAGAGGTTTTCATCGCCGTTGCGACAGTCGCGGCACTGGCCGCAGCCGATCCAGGGGAATACCGCCTGCTTCTTTCCGATCAGCTCCTTCGAAGCATCCGGACCGACTTCCTCGACGATGCCCGCGATCTCGTGACCGAGCGTGAACGGCAGCGTCATGCCGCGCGTGGTGTCGAGCCTCTTGCCGCCGCCGAGATCGGCATAGCCGTCCTGGATATGCAGGTCGGAATGGCACAGCCCGCAACGCTCGATGCGGACCAGCACTTCTCCGCCCTGCGGCTTCGGCGTGTCGACGATGGTTTCGCACAGCGGCGCATCGAATTTGACCAGGGACTGGCGACGCATCAGCGCCATGAATTGAGTTTCCTTGAATTTACCGACACTTGCTTAGTTGTAGTTCACTGCCTGTTCAATACCTAGTTCCAGCACAGGCTTGCTGCGGTTGCTCTGTCCCTCTCTCGGGCCCACCCGCGGTACCGGGCGGATTGTTCCATCCGGGCGCCGCGACGCTGGTGCGCCGGCCGCTCTAGCGGTGCTGTGACGGGATCACAATCCAATAGTCCTTGCCATTGCCGCGGGGATTGCTGTTGTCGCTGGCCGAGATGACGAAATCCCTTGCCATTCTCCTGCGAATATCTTCCGAGCCCGCTCCCGTCGATTTCGCGCATTGTGGCGTTACCCGGTCCCGGCAGCGGCTTGTCGTTCTCATAAATGACGAACTCGGGACGGACGCTGAAATTCGGCTGTCGGCACAGAAATGCAAAACCATTGACCGACAATCTTTCGAACTCGAAAAGTCCCTTCACCGCGCCTGGCGGGACCGGGCGGGGTGCGTAGGATTTTCCGACGATGTATGCGGTTGGAAAATAGACCGCGCAGACGACAGCCGCTGCGATCATGACGAGGCGAGTTTGCCGCTGGATCGTCACCATTTTGACCTCGGCTCACGTCTCTCCCTGGGGCACCTTCTGCTTTGTGCTTCGTATATCGGTCAATTCACGGGCCATGGCAACAAAGCCGGAGACCGGGATGGTCTCGGCGCGCCGGGTCACATCGACGGCCGCGGCCGCGGCGAGCCGGGCCGGATCGACCGCCAGCGATTTGAGGCTTTGCCGCAGCATTTTGCGGCGCTGACCGAAGGCCGCCGCCGCCACCTGTTCCAGCGCCCGGCGGTCGCACGGCTCCGGCGCGCCGCGCGGCACCAGTCGCACCACCGACGAGGTGACCTTGGGCTGCGGCACGAAGGCCGCCGGCGAAATGTCGAACAGGATCTTGGTCTCGGCGCGCCAGTTCGCGAGCACCGCCAGCCGCCCATAGGCTTCGTCATTCTCCGCGCGCGACGATCCGCTCGGCCACTTCGCGCTGAAACATCAGCACCATCATGTCGTACCAGGGCGGCCACGGCTCGATCGACAGCCAGTCGATCAGCAGCGCGGTCGCGATATTGTAGGGCAGGTTGGCGACGATCTTGGCCCGTGTCGCCGCCGAGCAGCGGGCGCGGATCGAAGTGCTGCGCGTCGGCGCAGACGATCTCCAGCCGCCCCGGATATCGCCTGGCAATCTCCTCGCAGCGGCGCCAGCGCGCGCTCGTCGCGCTCGACCGCGATGACGCGCCGCGCGCCCAGCGCCAGCAGCGCGCGCGTCAGCCCGCCGGGACCGGGGCCGATCTCGATGACGGTGGCGTCTTCGAGCGGGCCCGCGGCGCGCGCGATCCGCGCGGTGAGGTTGAGGTCGAGCAGAAAATTCTGACCGAGCGATTTGCGCGCCGACAAGCCGTGCTGGCGAATGACGTCGCGCAGCGGCGGAAGGTCGTCGATCGCGCTCATGCCGGTCGCGTCGCCGCCATGCGCGCGGCGAGCCGCAACGCCGCGATCAGGCTCGACGGATTGGCCTTGCCGGTGCCGGCAATGTCGAAGGCCGTGCCGTGATCCGGCGAGGTGCGGATGAACGGCAGTCCCAGCGTGACGTTGACGGCGTCGTCGAACGCGATCGTCTTGATCGGGATCAGCGCCTGATCGTGATACATGCAGATCGCGCAGTCATAGGTCTTGCGCGCGGCGTCGTGGAACATGGTGTCGGCCGGCAGCGGCCCCCTGACCTCGATGCCTTCGCCGCGCAGGATTTCGATGGCCGGCGCCACGATGTCGATGTCTTCGGTGCCGAGCGAGCCGTCTTCGCCGGCATGCGGATTGAGGCCGGACACCGCGAGACGCGGATTGGCAAGGCCGAAGCGGGCCTTCAGATCGGCGACCACGATGCGCGCCGTCGTGACGATCAGGTCGCTCGAGAGCTGCGCGAGCGCGTCGCGCAGCGAAAGATGGATCGTCACGGGCACCACGGCGAGCGCCGGCGACCACAGCATCATCACCGGCTGCGGCGCCCGGCCGCCATTGGCGGCGAGCTCGGCGAGAAATTCGGTATGGCCGGGATGCCGGAATCCGGCGCGGTAGAGCACGCTCTTGGCGATCGGATTGGTGACGACCGCGCCGGCTCGGCCGGCGATGACGTCGCCGACCGCCTGGCGGATGGAGGCGAGGGCGGCGCTCGCGCTGGTCGCGTCAGGCTGGCCGGGGCGGGCGGTCGCCGGCTGGCCGGTCGCAACCACCGGCAACGCGCTGGCGAAACGCCGCGAGCGCATCTTCGGGACAGCAATCGGCGAGTTCTATCTTCAGTCCGAGAATTTTCGCCCGGTCGGCGAGGAAGTCGCGATCGCCGAGCAGATAGAACGGCGGAAGCTTCAGTTCATTGCGCCGCAGCCACGCTGCAATGGCGATGTCGGGGCCGATACCCGCAGGTTCGCCAGAGGTCAGCGCGAGGGGCTTTGCCATGTCAACGATATTCGATCATCGCGGCTTTGCGGACTTCCTGCAGATAGGCTTTCGACTTCGCCTCGTATTTCTCGGCAAACATCTTGTCGCGGATTTCCTTCTTCTTCGGCGTGTCGACCGTGGTCGGCTTCCTGGCGCACAGCGCAACCATCTCCACGCCCTGCTTGGTCACCTCGGGCGCGGTCAAATGACCGATCGGTGTCTTGTCGAGCACTTCGCGAAGCGGACCGCGGAATGTCGGCCGATGTCTTGGTCACGGTATCCTGATCGCGGCATTCTGCATCGACTTGAAGAAGGAGTTGGCCTCGTCGCAGGTCTGCACGCGTGCGCGCAGCGCTTCGGCTTCCTTGCGGCGCGACTCGATGACGCCAGGCGCCGATCCGCGCGGCACGATCAGGACGATCGGCTGCATCTTGTATTCGAAAGCTTCGACCTGGCTCGCTTCGCCGCCCTCCTGGGCCGCGGCGTTGACGTCCTTTTCGCCGACCTGAAGGCTTTCCTTGAAGCGGCCGCGCACCAGGCTGGTCCAGACCATGTCGGCCTTGATGCGGGCCTTGAGGGTGTCCGGCCGAATGCCCTGGCTCTCGAGCGATTTCGTGAGCTGATCGGGCGTGATCCGCATCCGCGAACTCATCTGGCCGTAGGCCTGGTCGATGTCGGTCGAGGTGGGATCGACGCCGAATTTCTTGGCTTCCTTGATCTTCACCTTTTCGTCGATCAGTTCGTTGATCACTTCCTGGCGGGCCGACTGCTTGTGCGTGGTCAGGAAGTTCAGCTTGCTGCGCTGCTCGATGTCGTAGTTGGTGATGGGTTCGCCGTTGACCATGACGGCGACGGTTTGCGCCTGCACCGGCGAACCGCCGCAGGTCAGAACGGCAAGCGCCGTCGTGCAACCCAGCGATCAGGGACCGAAGGCGATGAGTCTGAGCTTGGAGGTCGTCATGGTCATGTCCGCCGTATCAACCAAATCGATCCGCGATGCCACGGGTATTCTCCGCCAATGCCGGATCCCGCGCTATTGAATGCCGGCGGCGCCGGCCGCTGACGACGAGGTGGCAATGGTCCGCAGGCCGATCTGCAGCATGAAGGCGTGACCGAGGACCGGCGGCGTCGTGCCGGCGGAGTAGCTGTAGGACGTGACGTAGTTGGCGGCCAGCACGAAGCAGTCGTCCACATAGCCGGCGCCGATGACGTATTGGTTGATCTTGTTGGCTTCAAGATCCCAGCGCGCCGCGCCCGTCACCACCCAGTTCGACGCCACCTTGACCGAGGCGCTGCCGAGAATGCCTTCGCGGCGGGTCAGGTAGCCGAGGTCCGGCTGCGCGGCATAGTTGCCGTACATCAGGCTGACCGACCAGCGGTCGAAGGTGGCGCGGCCTTCGGCCTCGAAGCGGTTGACGCTGCCAGGTCGCCTCGTCCATGCGCGAGCGCACGCTGAAGGTATAGGTTCTGTTGGGCGAATAGTTGACGCTGGCGACATAGTCGGATCGCGGGTTCTGCAGGCCGGAATCGACGCCGGTATTGGTCACGTCCGCGACCGCGAACGAATTCAGGCCGAACAGCTGGTAGGATTGTCCGAACAGCACGTTGACGGAGCCGCCGCGGTCGAACTGCGTGGTCGCCTGCACGCCGACATTGGCGCGGCCGCCGCCTTCGACGCGGTCATAGCCGGAGAACTTGTCGACGCTGAACAGGTTGCTGGCGTCGAACACCATGCTCTGCGCGTCTTCGTTGGGAAGCTTGCCGGCATAGGTTTCGTTGGGACGAATGATGACCTGCGCGATCGGCTCGATCGTCGTGGTGCCCCACGGCTGAACGTTGATGAAGGGATAGCGATATTCGAGGCCGACCGTCGGCATCACGCGCAGCGCCTGGGTGTCGCCGACGGGCAGGAAGTTCGAAACGCCCGGCTGGTTCGAGATCGAGGCATCGATCGCGTCGGCGCGCAGGATCGCAAACGGCGTCCAGATCTCGCCCGACGGGATCGGTGAACGACCGCCGCCATTGCGCTTCGGCCGTCAAGCGCGTGTAGGTGCCGGGCATGCCGCGCAGCAGGCATTGCGCCGGCGTCCGCGCCAGCGGATCGGCCGACGTCGTCGGCACAGGCCGTTGGTGTTGGCCACCGTCGTGATCGGATCGAACACCGCGGTTTCGCGCGTCAGGCTGGTGAAGTTGGTCTTGTAGCTGAACTCGCCGCCGAAGATCGGGCTGTTGATCACGTTGGAATAGTCGATCACCGGATGAATCGACCGGAACTTGTGCCTGATTACCGGAGAAGCTGAGATAGTAGATCGTGCGCGCGTCGAAGAAGCTGCGATTGCCGACGCCGGTCAGATAAAGCTGCGAGATGGCTTCGGTCGGCAGGGTCAGGAACGATCCGCAGCGGATCCTTGTACTGGGCCAGCCGGTAGTCGGACATGAAGTAGTAGTCGGACAGCAGCACGCCGTCCCAGCCCCAGACCCATTTGTCGTTCAGCGCGAACTGGCCCTTGGTTTCGACGCCGCCGCGGAACTGACGGTCTCCGGGCTGACCGGCGAAGGCGCCGGGATCCAGCTGGTCGATGCCGTAGGCGCGGATCTGATAGGATCCGTCCATCAGGCGCTGGCGGAATTCGCCCTGGAACAGCACGCCCTGCCTGGTCGTGAAGCGCGGAGTGAAGGTCGCGTCGTAGTCCGGCGCGATCGCCCAGTAGAACGGGGTTTCGACGCCGAATCCGTAGCCGTCGTACGTGCTGAAGGCCGGCATCAGGAAGCCGGTCTTGCGCTTCACGGTCGGATCGGGCGTCGAGAAATACGGCAGATAGGCCATCGGAACGCCGAAGAACTCGAGCTGCGCGTTCTCGAAGTACAGCATCTTGTCGGTCTGGTCGTGGATGATGCGCGCACCCTTGACCTGCCACAGCGGCGGCTTCTTCGGATCGTCCTTGCAGGGCGCGCAGGCGGTGTAGACGCCGTTCTCGAACACGGTGTAGTTGCCGCTGGAGCGGTCGGCGCGCGTCGCCGCCATGCGGGTCGCATCGGCGGTGTCGACGCGCAGCGAATCGACGAAACCGTCGCGGTAGTCGTCGCTCAGATCCATGATGTTGGCGTAGGTGATCTTGCCGTCCGCATCGGTCATGCGGATGTTGCCTTCGGCATGCAGCCGCTTGGTCTTCTGATCGTAGATGACCTTGTCGGCCTCGACGCTGGTGCCGTTGTAGAACATCTGCACGTTGCCGACCGCCGACACGCGCGAATTGTTGTAGTCGTAGTCGACCTCGACGGCCTGGACCAGCATCTGTCCGTCATTGCTTGGCGGGCGGCGGCTTCGGCCTCGGCGGTCGCGGATTGTAGGTGAAGCTCTGCGCCGAGGCCGGCGCCGTCGAGGCAAGGCCGAGCGCGCCGGCGAGGACAAGCCCGAAAAGCAGCGCGAGCACGGACGCGCTGACCGCGGCCAAACGGACACGATCGCGGCGCACGGCTCGTGCGCCGCCTGAACGCAGGCGACATCACCTGGCGGGCGGCGACAACGGCCACTACCCGTCCTCCTGGTACAGCAAGGCCAAAAAGCCGGTGAGGCCGCCCACGCACACGGGCAGCCACGCCGCAGCGATCGGATGCATCAACTCAGCCTTGCTCAAATCCTCAGTTACTTTCGACAGAACGTAGAGCAGAAAGCCTGCACCCACGCCACTCAAAACCATCTTTTGCACGCCGCCGAAACGGAAGAAGCGCAGGCTGACGGACGCCGCCAGCATCACCATTGCAGCCAGCAAAAACGGCTGTGCGATAAGCTTGTGGTACTGCAGCCGGTAGCCTGCGGTCGCAAATCCGGAGCTTTCCGAGGAGCGGATATAGCTCGGAAGTTGCCAAAAAGACACAGTCTCCGGGGTGGAGAAACTGTTGCGGACCTGGGCCGGCGTCAGGGTGGTCGCGAGAAAGAAATTGTCCTGGTCGACCGGCGGCTCGTCGAGGGAGTATCGGCGCACCGATTTGAACACCCAGCGCCCTTCCTCGAGCGTCGCCTCGCGCGCTTCGATTCGTTCCTTGAACTGGAGGTCGGTATCGAATCGGAACACCGTCAGCCCGGTCAGCCGCACGCCCTGCTGCTCGCTGCGGGCGGCGTTGATGATCGACTGGCCGTCGCTGTTGACCTGATTGATCCAGAAGCCGGAGGCGTCCTGGATGCCGCCGCCGGGCGCCGAGCCGAACAGTTCGGCCTCCATCCGCTTGGAGAGTTCGCGCAGATTGGCCGACATCGGGTTGTAGGCGGTGGTCGCCAGCGATGCCGAGCACGATCGCGCTCGCCAGCGCCGGCGCGATGAACTGCCAGGCGGAAACGCCGGCGGCGCGCGCGACCACGAGCTCCAGCCGCCGCGACAGCGCGAGATAGCAGGTCATCGCGCCGATCAGGACGCAGAACGGCATCATCTTTTCGAGCAGTTGCGGCACGCGGAACAGCGACGTCTCCGCGACCGTGATGGCGGACGCCGACACCAGGCCCGAGGTCTTCCGCACCATTTCGATGTAATCGACCAGCACCAGCAGCACGAAGATGCTGGCGAACACGCCCAGCGCCGCGACCACGAAGCGGCCGGCGAAATATCGCCCGAGCGTGTTGGTCATCATGCTCATGCTGCGGCCGGCCGTCCGAACAGCCGCGCGATGCGCGCGTTCGACCTGTTGATCGCCTCGATCAGCGCGGCCGGCGGTTCGACCACGACGCCGCCGATGATGATCCAGAGGCTGACCGCGATCGCGGCGACCAGCATCGGATATTGCACGCAGGCGGCAGCGGCGTTTTCACCGCCATCACCGAGCAGGCGAATCCCGCCATGCGCAGCCCGAACACCGCGAGGATCGAGCCGCCGATCGAGAAGTTGCGGCTCTGACGCGTGGTGCGCGGCGCGCCGAGAAAGGCGAAGGTGAGCGCCGCAAATGCAAAGGGATAGATCGGCGACATGAAGCGGTCATGCAATTCGGCGCGGAACTGTCCGGGCAATTGCTGATAGACGGGATCGTCGGGCGCCGGCGACAGCAATTCCCAGAGATAGCGCTCGCGAATCCCGAGCGTGACGTCGTGGCCCTGATTGGAGAATTTCGACATGTCGAACGCATAACGGCCGAACGCCACCAGCGCCGGATCGCGCTTGCCGACCTCGAAGCGTTCGAGATTGCCGTCCTCGAGGATCAGGAACGAGCCGTTGTCGTTCTTCACCACCGTGCCGTGGTCGGCGATGATGGTGACGCGTTCCTTCGGATCGCGGCGGTCGTCGACGAAGATGCCGACGAGCACGCCGCCCGGCTGGCGCTCGCGGATCCGGATCGTCAGGTTCGTGTCGAGCTGGGCGAAGCGGCCGGGCTGCAGGATGTTGGTCAGCACGTCGGCGGTGATCTCGGCGTCCCATTGCTTGATCCGGCGCATGCCGTCGGGCGCGAGATAGGCGGCGATAAAGGCGACCATCAGCGCCACCACGCAGGTGGCGTAGAGAAACGGGCGGAACAGCCGGAACGGCGACAAGCCGGCGGCATTCATCACGATGATTTCGGAATCGGTGGCGAGCTTGTTCAGCGTATGCGAGATCGCGATCATCAGCGCGATCGGCGCGATGATCAGGACCAGCGCCGGAATCACCAGGCTGGTGATGCCGAGAAAGGTGAGGATGGTCTGACCCTGGCTGGTCATCAGGTCGATGCCGCGCAACGCCTGCGTAATCCAGATCACGCCCGGTCAGGCTGACCAGAACCAGCGCAAACGACGCAAGCGTCGTGCGGAAGATATACTTGTCGATCGACCCCATCGTTACCGCACGATCCCACCTTGCGCCCCAAACGAGCGGCCTGCGACCAATCCCCGTGACGGGATCCCCATGGTCGCGCCGCTAACCGTCCAGTCGGCTACTCTCTCACTACCATCCCTTTGATCCGTCAACAAAATGGCTGCGCCATGGCACCCTTGCGATATGGTTAATAATTCACCCATGTGGCCTCCGGCCACGGCGGCGCTTGGCAGTGCGGCGGCAGACAGGTCATAGTGATCGAATCCGCAGGCCCGGTCGATTTGGGCCGCCGCCGAAGCGAACATTCCGGAAACCCTGTCGCCCATCTTGTTATGCTCTTGTCACGCTGCGGGGCCGGTTTCCGGCCCCGCCAAACAGCCCTAATTCCTGGAGGATTTACCTATGTCCGACGCCGTCAAGGTCGGCTTCGTCCCGTTTTCCGCACCGCCCCGCGGCATTCTGGTGGTGTTTTGCGACGACACGCTGAAATTCGGCGCAGCGACCCGCAAGGCGCTGGGGGCGGCGGCCGACATCGTCAAGCGGGCGGCCGCGACCAACCAGTTCAAGGGCAAGAGCGGCTCGACGCTCGATATTCTGGCGCCGGAGGGCCTCAAGGCGTCACGCCTGATCGTGGTCGGCACCGGCAAGCTGTCGGCTATCAAGGAGAAGGATTTTCTCAAATTCGGCGGCGTGATCGCCGGCAAGCTGAACGCCGGCAACGATGCCGTGACGGTGATCGCGGAACTGCCCGACGGCGCGATGAAGCCCGATCCGGCGGCCGCGATCGCATCGGGCATCCGGCTGCGCGCCTATAAATTCGATCGCTACAAGACCAAGAAGAAGGACGGCGAGGACGCCGCGGTGCGCGCCGACATTTCGATCGCGGTCGGCGACGTCGCCGCCGCGCAAAAGGCCTTCGCGCCGGACCAGCACATCGTCGATGGCGTGATCATCGCGCGCGATCTCGTCAACGAGCCGCCGAACGTGCTGTATCCCGTGGAATTCGCGCGCCGCGCGAGCCAGCTCAGGAAGCTCGGCGTCGAGGTCGAGGTTCTCGACGTCAAGGCGATGACGAAACTCGGCATGGGCGCGCTGCTCGGCGTCGCCCAGGGCTCGACGCAGCCCGGCCGCACCGTGATCATGCGCTGGAACGGCGGCAAGAAGGGCGAGCAGCCGGTCGCCTTCGTCGGCAAGGGCGTTTGCTTCGACACCGGCGGCATTTCGATCAAGGGCGCCGCCAGCATGGAGGACATGAAGGGCGACATGGGCGGCGCGGCCTGCGTGGTCGGGCTGATGCATGCGCTGGCGGCGCGCAAGGCCAAGGTCAACGCGGTCGGCGCCATCGGCCTGGTCGAGAACATGCCCGACGGCAACGCGCAGCGCCCCGGCGACATCGTCACCTCGATGTCCGGCCAGACCATCGAGATCATCAACACCGACGCCGAAGGCCGGCTGGTGCTGGCCGACGTGCTCTGGTACGTGGCGAAGAAGTTCAAGCCGAAATTCATGGTCGATCTGGCGACGCTGACCGGCGCGATCATGGTGGCGCTCGGCACCGAATACGCCGGCCTGTTCTCCAACAACGACGAACTGGCCGAACGCCTGACCAAGGTCGGGCATCGAGACCGGCGAGCGGGTCTGGCGCATGCCGCTCGGCCCGGAATACGACAAGCAGATCGACTCGCAGTTCGCCGACATGAAGAACACCGGCGCGCGCAACGGCGGTTCGATCACCGCCGCGCAGTTCCTGCAGCGCTTCGTCGACGACACGCCGTGGGCGCATCTCGATATCGCGGGAACCGCGATGGGCGCGCCGAAAACCGAGATCAACCAGAGCTGGGGTTCGGGCTACGGCGTTCGCCTGCTGGAGCGGCTGGTCGCGGAGTATTACGAAGCCAGGAAGTAGCTGCACCGGATGACGGAAGTCCTGTTCTACCATCTGCAGAACATGTCGCTCGAAAGCGTGTTGCCGCCCCTGCTCGAGAAATCGCTGGAGCGCGGCTGGCGCGTCGTCGTGCAGTCGACGTCGCAGGAGCGCGCCGACGCGCTCGACGCGCATCTGTGGACCTATCGCGACGATTCGTTTCTGCCGCACGCCACCTGGCGCGCCGGCGATGCGCAGGATCAGCCGATCGTGCTGTCGGTCGAGGAGGGCAATCCGAATCGGGCCAATGTCAGGTTCCTGATCGACAACGCCGCGTTGCCGGCGGACTCCGACAGCTATGAGCGGCTGGTTCTGGTGTTCAACGGCGACGACGCCGAGGCGCTGGCGGCGGCGCGCGGCGCCTGGACCGATTGCAAGGCACGCGGGTTCGAGGTGACCTACTGGCAGGCCGACGAGCGGGGCCGCTGGCAGCGGCGGCAATAGCGATATCCGGCAATTAATGATAATCTGCGGTTTCTGCAGGCGGCCTTGCGGGCAGCCACGGTCGTGCCGCAAAGTGATGTTGGGACAAGCCGCTTAGCGGCAGGGCGGGAATTAGTTCATCGTGCGAGACGGAGCTAACAATCGAAAACGACTGCTGGCGTTGCTGGTGCTCGCCCCCGTGATCGCGGGCTGCTCGAGCGCATCCGACCTTCTGTCGACGCGATGCGCGACTGGTTTTCGCGCACCGGCAGGCTGTTCATCCGCAACGTCTCGATCGAAACGCCGCCGCTCACGCCGGACAAGCCGGTTGCCCCCGACGATCTGGTCAGCGCCGACGGCGGTTGTCCGGGCATGGCGCCGCCGCCGGCGCCTGCGGATGCCAACGCGCTGGCCGCCGGCGGCACCGGCGCCATCGACCACGGGAACGGTCGCGCTCGGCCATACCGAATGCGACGTGGTGCGCGGCATCGGCGCGCCCGACAGCGTCAATCTCTCGAACAATGCGCGCGGCGATCGGGTGGCGGTGGTCAACTATTCGCACGGCCAGCGCGCCGGAATCTACACCTTCACCGCCGGACGGCTGACCTCGATCGAGCGCGGCCCCGAGCCGGTGGTGCAGCCGAAGGTGGCAAAGCCCAAGGCGAAGAAGAAGCCCGCGCGACCGACGCTCGAGCCTCTCACGCCCGTCGCTTCGTCGTATTGCGAACTCGCCGCCAGCCATTCTTCCTCGGCCCGCTGCAGCGCGCTTGGCCGCACCGGCGCGCGCCTTGCTGAGCTGGGCGGCCTGCTTCGGGTCGCGCTTGAACAGATCCGGCAGCGCCAGCGCGGTGTCGATCTTGGCGATGATGCCGTTGATGCGCGCGATCTCGGCCTCGGCGTCCGAAATCTTCTGCTTCAGCGGCATGCGCTTTTCGGGCTTGGCGCGTTGCGGCTTGTCGCGGCCGTTGCCGCGCTCATTGTTGCCGCGGTCGCGCGAATTGGTGCGCATGCCGCGCGCCGACAGCACCATGCGCCGGTAATCGTCGAGGTCGCCGTCGATAGGTCGTGACGGCGTGGTCGGCGACCACCCACAATTGATCGGCGCAGGCCTCGATCAGATAGCGGTCATGCGAGACCATGATGACCGCGCCGGGAAATTCGTTGATCGCTTCGGCCAGCGCCGCGCGGCTGTCGATGTCGAGATGGTTGGTCGGCTCGTCGAGAATGATCATGTTGGGACCGAAGAAGGTCGCAAGCCCCAGCAGCAGCCGCGCCTTTTCGCCGCCCGACAGGCTCTTGACCAGCGGTGTCGCCGGCCTTGCCGGAGAAGCCGATCGCGCCGACGCGGCCGCGCACCTTGGTCTCGGGCGCGTCCGGCATCAGCTTGCGGACGTGATCGTAGGGCGAGCCGTCGAGATTGAGTTCATCGACCTGATGCTGCGCGAAATAGCCGACCGAGAGTTTTTCCGCGCGGGTGACGTGGCCGGAGAACGGCGGCAGCTTGTCGGCCAGCAGCTTGACCAGCGTCGACTTGCCGTTGCCGTTGGAGCCGAGCAGGGCGATGCGGTCGTCGGTGTCGATGCGCAGCGTGACGCGATTGAGCACCGGCTTTTTCGGATCGTAGCCGACCGAGACGTCGTCGACCGCGATGATCGGCGGCGACAGCATCTTCTCCGGCGCCGGAAACGAAATCTCGCGCACGTCCTGCGTCACCAGCGCGGTGACCGGCTTCATCCGCTCCAGCATCTTGACGCGCGACTGCGCCTGACGGGCTTTCGAGGCCTTGGCCTTGAAGCGATCGACAAAGGCCTGCAGCCGCTTGCGCTCGTCGGCCTGGCGCTTGGCGTGCTTGGCGTCGAGCATTTCGCGGGTGGCGCGCTGTTCCTCGAACGACGAATAGGTGCCCTTGTAGAGCGTCAGCTTGCCGCGATCGAGATGCAGGATCTGGTCGACCGAGGTGTCGAGCAGATCGCGGTCATGGCTGATGACGATCACGGTGCGCGGATAATTCGCCAGATGGTCTTCCAGCCACAGCGTGCCTTCGAGATCGAGATAGTTGGTCGGCTCGTCCAGCAGCAGCAGATCGGGCGCCGAAAACAGGGTGGCGGCGAGCGCAACGCGCATGCGCCAGCCGCCGGAAAATTCCGAGCAGGGCCGCGCCTGGTCGGCGGTCGAAAATCCGAGACCGCAGAGGATCGCGGCGGCGCGGGCCGGCGCGGAATGGGCGTCGATGTCGACCAGCCGGGTCTGGATTTCGGCGATCCGGTGCGGATCGTGCGCGGTTTCGGCTTCGTGCAGCAGCGCGTCGCGCTCCAGATCGGCCTTGAGCACGACATCGATCAGGCTTTCCGGGCCGTCGGGGGCTTCCTGCGCGAGGCTGCCGATGCGCCAGCGCGGCGGGATCGTGATGCTGCCGGCTTCGGTCGGCAGTTCGCCGCGGATCGCGTGAAACAGCGTCGATTTGCCGACGCCGTTGCGGCCGACAAAGCCGACGCGCGCGCCGGGCACGATCTGCGACCGAGCTGTCTGTCGATCAGAAGCCGTCCGGCGATCCGGATCGATATATCGGTGATTGAAAGCATGCGGCCTTGTCACCGGAGCCGCCGCCAAACGCAACCGTTTATTGCGCGAAATGTGCCGTTCCGGGAGCCCGCACAGGCCGGATTATGTTGGAGTGCATCAGGGCGAGTAGCCAGTTCACGCCCTAATTCGATGACCTCGGCCCCGCCTCGCTGTCCCGCTTGCGCAATTCATCCATCAGATGCTGCAGGTGGGACGACGGCGCGAGGAGTCCGGGCGCAGGTTCTGCTGCAGCCGTTCGCCCACGGCGTCGCAGATCGATCGGCTGGTCTTGTGATCGATCTGTTCGCTGTCGTCGTTGATTCGGCTGGTCATGCGAGTTCCACTTCGTCTGGTCTCATGGACATGCTGCTGCAGAACCAAGTCGCGACAGCCGTAATTTGTTTCGCGCTGCGCGGCCGATCATGCCGCTTTTTCGTGAAAAATCGGACGAAGAGCCTGCGATCGGTTCCACGGCAATCGAAAAAAAGCCCCGGCGCGATCGGCCGGGGCCTTCAGTCAGGGGAGGTCAGGTCAGATCAGTAGCAGCGGTTGACCAGGCGCCAGCGCGGGCCCCAGGGGGTCGGGACCAGGCGCCGCACGTAGCAGCCGCCATAGCCGCCGTAATAGGCCGGGCCGCCGACATAGAAGCGCGGACCGCCCCAGCCGTAGCCGTGGTGCCAACCACCATGCCAGCCACCGCCGCCATGCCAACCACCCCAGGCCGAGGCGGAGGTCGGCGCCAGCGCGGCCGCACCCAGCGAAGCCGCGGCAACTGCAACAAGCGAGAGTTTGCGTAACATGATCGTCTCCTCAAGGTTTCGGCGCGCCTTGCGCGCCATCGGTGAGATGCTCCCGTGACACCCCTTTCGGCTATCGCATGAGCCTGTGCGGTGTCCGATCGTGAGCAGCCTATGCCGGCCGAGGTGAACGAAAGCCGGGACGGCGTCTTCAGAAAGGGTTCACCTTCGTGAAATTGTTGTAATTCAGCGGCGTCTACGCGACGCGCATCTGCCGATCGCTTGCCGTTCGCCGTTGGCGTCGATATAAGCGCCGCAACTCCCACCAGCGCTTTCAAGGACGAAATCATGGCGATTGAACGCACTTTTTCGATCATCAAGCCCGACGCGACCGCGCGCAATCTGACCGGCGCGATCAACGCGCTGATCGAGAAGGCCGGGCTTGCGGATCGTCGCCCAGAAGCGCATTCGCATGACCCGCGAGCAGGCCGAAACCTTCTACGCCGTCCACAAGGCGCGCCCGTTCTTCGGCGAACTGGTCGACTTCATGATCTCCGGCCCGGTCGTGGTCCAGGTGCTGGAAGGCGAGGACGCCGTGCTGAAGCATCGCGACGTCATGGGCGCTACCGATCCGTCGAAGGCCGCCGAGGGCACCATCCGCAAGGTCCACGCCAAGTCGATCGGCGAAAACTCGGTGCATGGCTCCGACGCGCCGGAGACCGCCGCGATCGAAATCGCGCAGTTCTTCGCGGGCAACGAAATCGTCGGCTGATCGACGCACGCGATGACGCGACATTTTAGCCGGTCATAGCCGCGGGGGCGGCCGATTGTGCCAGGGGAGGTTCGGCTTTGAATTGGCTGTCGCAGATCCTTGATCCGGCCAATATCGGTGCGTTTTTCACGCAATTCAAAACCGACATGCAGACACCGTCGTTCTGGCTGGCGGTCGGCAAGATCATCTGGATCAACGTGCTGCTCTCGGGCGACAACGCGCTGGTGATCGCGCTGGCGTGCCGGGGCCTGCATCCAAAGCAGCGGGTGTGGGGCATGGTGATCGGCGCCGGCATCGCGGTGGTCTTGCTGATCCTGTTCACCGGGATCGTCGCGACCCTGATGGTGCTGCCCTACCTGAAACTGATCGGCGGCCTCGCGCTGTTGGCGATCGCGGCCAAGCTATTGGTGCCGGAAGACAGTGGCAGCGACATCACCGAAGGCACCAGCCTCTGGCATGCCGTCCGCATCGTCGTGATTGCCGACATCGTCATGAGCCTCGACAATGTCATCGCGGTCGCGGCCGCCGCCAATGGCCAGCTTCCGCTGCTGGTGCTCGGCCTTGCGGTCAGCATTCCCATGATCATCGCGGGCGCCGCGCTGATCATGATGATCCTCGACCGGATGCCGATCCTGGTGTGGCTGGGCGCGGCATTGCTGGGCTGGATCGGCGGCGACGTGATCGCAACCGATCCTGCGATTGCGCCGCAGCTGCGCAAATTGCTCGACGGCGACGTCAGTCTGAATATCGACACCACATCGTCGATGTTCGGGTTTGTGAAACATCTCAAGCTCGACGGCGAGATCGATGAGCTCCTGCTCGCCGTGCTCGGTGCCACCCTCGTGCTCGTGGTCGGATCGATCTGGCGCCGCCGCAAACTGCAAGAGATTGCAGCGCCCGCGACGGTTTGACACACCTCGATTTCGGACCTCTGACAGCGCCCGTTGCCGTCAACGACCGCGTCTGCGATTTGCGACAAATCGCCGCCAGACGCTTCTGCCATTTTGCGCTAGCGAGTGCCTTCGCGCTCGCTGGTGGAGGTCGGATTGAACTGGTTCTCGGAATTTCCTGGCGCTTCCGCGATCGGTGCATTTTTCACGCAATTTGGCGCTGAAATCCATCATCCGCAGTTCTGGGTCGCGCTGTCCAAGATCATCTGGATCAACGTGCTGCTGTCCGGCGATAACGCGCTGGTGGTGGCACTGGCCTGCCGCGGACTGCAGCCGCGCCAGCGGCTGTGGGGCATGATCCTCGGCGCCGCGGCGGCCGTCGTGTTGCGCATCATCTTCACCGCGATCGTCGCGACCGTCATGGAACTGCCATATCTCAAACTGGCCGGCGGGTTGGCATTGATCGTCATCGCCGCAAAATTGCTGGTGCCGGACGACAGGGACGAGCAGGGCGTCGCGTCGGCGTCGCATCTGTGGGCCGCGGTGCAGATCGTGGTGGCCGCCGACATCATCATGAGCCTCGACAACGTGATCGCGGTCGCCGCCGCCGCCAATGGCAGCGTCCCGCTCCTGATCATCGGACTGGCGAGCAGCGTCCCGCTGATCATCGCTGGCGCGGCGCTGATCATGGCCGTCATCACCTATCTTCCGGTTCTGATCTGGGCCGGTGCTGCGTTGCTCGGCTGGATCGCCGGTGACGTCATCGCCAACGACCCTGCGCTCCATCCCAAACTGCAAAGCCTGTTTGAAAGCCTGGCCGGCGCCGAATTCGATGCGCTGCTGGCGCTGCTCGGCGTCGCCCCGCTGTTCGTCGGCGTAAACGGCGGCGAGATCGCCTGCGCGGTGCTGGGCGCGATTGTCGTGCTGATCGCGGGATCGATCTGGCGAAGGCGGAAACTGCAACACGCGATGCCGGCTTAGCGAGTTTGGGCGAAAGCCCGTTCCGCGCGTTATGCGCGACGCCGAACGATCGCCATTTCCGAGATTGCTGCCAGACCACACATGCCGTGGACCGGTGAAATTCGACGCGATTGATGTGGTGGACGACGCCCGCTCCAGGCATCGAATGTGCCAAAGGGGTGATCGTTGAACAACGAATCACCGGAGGGGGTCGTCCACATGCATGTTAACACCATCGGCGTTGATCTCGCCAAGAACGTATTCCAGGTTCACGGCGTGGATAGTACGGGCAAGGTTGTCATCACCCGTCAGTTGCGGCGCAAGCAGGTCCTGGACTTTTTTAGCAAGCTCCCCGGTTGCCTGGTCGGTATGGAGGCCTGCGGAACCGGTCACCATTGGGCACGTGAAATATCCAAGCTCGGTCACACCGTTCGCCTGATGCCGCCGAGCTATGTGAAGGGCTATGTCAAACGGTCGAAAAACGATGCTGCCGACGCGGCCGCCATTTGTGAGGCCGTGACACGCCCATCGATGCGGTTCGTGCCGATCAAGTCGACCGATCAGCAAGCCTTACTCATGTTGCATCGAACGCGAGATCTTTTGATCCGTCAGCGCACGCAGCTGATCAACGCGCTCCGCGCCCACCTTGCCGAGTTCGGCCTTGTTGCGGAGACGGGACGCGAAGGAGTCGCGCAGCTTGGCGCGATCATCACGGACGAGGGTAATCACGAAGTTCTTCCATCTGCGATGAAACAGGCACTGCAGGCTATTGTCGATCAACTCGCTGCTTTGGAATTGCAGGTCGGAGCCCTGGATCGCGCCATTCATGCCCATCATCGTGCCAATGACATGAGTTGCCGCCTCGAAACTGTACCCGGGATAGGCGTGATCGGGGCCACGGCCATCGCTTCCACTGTTACAGACCCGAGTGGCTTCAAGTCCGGTCGAGATTTTGCAGCCTGGATCGGACTTGTGCCGCGGCAGCACTCGACAGGTGGCAAGGAGCGGCTCGGCGGCATCTCCAAGCAGGGAGATCGCTATCTCCGACGGTTGCTCGTCATCGGTGCAACAGCCGTTGTTCGACAAGCCCGGCTGCATCCGCAAAAGCATCCCTGGATCATGAGGCTGCTGGCCAAGAAGCCAGCCAAGCTCGTCGCCGTTGCGGTGGCCAACAAGATGGCGCGTATCGCTTGGGCTATCATGGCCAAGGGAGGACACTATCGAGCGCCGGAACTTGCTGCAGCCACCTGAAGAGGCTTGGCAATGGGAGCTTGAGGCGACGGCGGAGCAAGACAATCGAATTGCGAGGGTGATGATGGCGTGATGCGAAACGGTCGAGCCGTCGATTGGGACAACCCGCTTCTGGGTCATGGGCGTCAAAGCCCGGGCGATTGATTGGGACCCGATCCGCGAACTACATCAGGGCCAGCGGTCATGGTGCCGCGCAAACAGGCCGGACACATGACTTGCACCCGACCGCAAGCCGAACGTCAGAATCTCCTTGCAATGCGGGCGTCGTCCACACATGACCCACAACTGACGTCACATGGTAACTATCACTGCACGGGTACCGACCGGCCGGTCCGTCGCTTCCCCAGCCACCAATACAGCCCAGCCGTTATCAGCCCGGCGAGCGGAAACAGCGCTGTCATCGGATCGGCAGCCCAGCGGAGGAAGAATACAAAGAAATTCTCAATCGGGGGCCCAGAGTAGGGACCACTGCTGCCCCAAGCAATCAATGGCAGCGATACGAATACCACTGTGCCTATCACCAATCCAAGCAGGCAGACCTTGAAGCCAGTCATTTGTCGCTCCAAAGAGAGCAAGACTAGGCAAGGCAGGAAAAGGAATATTGTGGCGCCATAAGACAAGATGCAACCAAAGACCAGCATTATCATGAATGCCATCAACGGATCTCCCGTCACGAAGATAATCATCGTGGCGCTGAAAATCACCGGCACTAACAACGGCGCCAGGAACAGGCCGGTCCAACTGAATCGCATCGCCTTCATTCCGCAGAGTCTCGATAAAATCGCTAGAGGCAGCCGCGCGACGCGATAACGAAAGAAGCCGAAGCAAGTAATCGAAGACGCCACTAGACTGCTTGCCAAATCGCACTGGGCGCTTTTGCTTGCGCACGATTCCATTTCAAAGAACTGGGTGACGATGATGTGTCGAGCCGAGTTGCTTTATGGTTCAATGTTAATTCCACAGGGATGGTGTTTGGGAGCAGCTTTTCGGAGGTGTGCTCTTGAACGACGATTGAACCTATCGTGCGTTATCAACGACGGATGGCGAGTTTGCTGACGGAGCTAAATCGCGATAACCCGCGGCGATGGCGACGCGGCGTTTATATTCGGAGGAGAAGGGATGCGGCGAGCCTTGGTACTTTTTTTCGCTTGCAGCCTGTTTGCCGGTCTGATTGCGACCACGCCTGCCGGGGCAACGATCGAAAAAATCATGAACCAATGCAACGGCAAGATGTGCCCATTCTTCCGTGCCTCGATCGTGATTCCCGACGGCTGGGTCGAAGATAGGGATTCGACCCGTTACTTTAATTCGCAGTTCCTGCTACCCAAGGGCGCCGATTTTGAAAAGGCGGCTGCAAAGATCTATGTTGCTGTAAAATACAATCGCAAGAAGCAGCCGATTTCTGACTTTATGCCCGAAAACATCGCGGACTGGCACAGTCGCGCCAAAGACGCCAAAATTACCGACCTTGACGATCTTCCCCGCGGCGATGGCAAGGTCGCATTCGTGCGTCACCAGTTCGAGGCCAGAAGCCTTCATGAACAGGGCTACGAATTACAGGCGGTAACCACAGACGGCGACAATGACGGCAATGAGTTTTTGGTAACCATCACCCTGTCCGCCAACTCGCGGAAGGCCCTGAAAGCCGCCGAACCGGCCTACCTGGCGATCTTGAGCAAGTACTGAGCTAAGGCGCGAAGCGCTAGCGCCGCACGATCGAGCCGGAGCGCCCGATCAGCCGCGCCAGTTGCTTGAAGCGGCTGCCGACGCGGTCGGCGACGAGATCGACCATCCGGTGCTCGAACACCAGCATCAGCTTGCGGCCGCGGCTGCGGAAATGCGTCGCCGGCAGCACGCCGGTTCGCGCCGCCGAGATCAGATGCGCGACGCGGAAGGCGGCGCCGAGCACGCGGGCGCGTTCGTCCATCGCCGGCGGCACCAGTTCGCGCATCAGCGCCGGCGGTTCGTTTTCCTCGCTCAGGCCCGCGTAGCGATAGAACACCGACAGCGCGACAAAGGCGCGGCCCTGATGGCTGATCGAGCCGAAATTGCCGTTGGTGATCAGGCTCAGCGTCTCCTCGCCGCGATGGTCGGGATGCACGCGCCATCCGATGTCGGACAACAGGCAGGCGGCATGGCGCAGCCGGCGATCTTCTTCGGTTTCGCGCAGTTTCACGACCCGGACCAGACGATCGGTCCAGCCGATCAGTTCCTCGGCATGGCGCGCGGAGCGCGACAGCAGCTCGTTCAGGTTTTGCGCGGCGCAGATCAATCCGTCCTTGGCGCGCTCCGGCTGCGGCAGCATCTCGTAGAGCAGGCCCTCGCGCACGCCGAAGGTCGAGAACACGATGGTCTTCGGCTTGGCGACGCGGATGATGTATTCGAGCACCAGCGCCGCATAGGTCAGCAGCGGGCGCCGCGCGTCGGCGACGACTTCGATATTGGCCAGCATGTTGGCGGCGGCGAGCCGGCGCAGGCGCCGCGCGAAATCGAGCGCGTCCGACGGCCGGGATCGAATAGCCGTGCATCACGCGCAGCGGATAGCCGCTCTGGATGATGTGGATGCGCGCCAGCGCGCGCCAGGTGCCGCCGACCGCATAGAAGGTGCGGCCGCGGCCGGCCTTGAGCTGGGCGACGTCGGTCAGATCGGTCCTGACGATGCGCTCGGCGCGCTTCAGCGATTTGTGCGACGAGGTCCTGCAGCGCGAGGCTGCCGAGCGGCAGCGTGACGCCGCTGCGCGACGCGGTTGCCGTGCACGTCGATCAGTTCGAGCGAGCCGCCGCCGAGATCGCCGACGATGCCGTCGGGATTGTGGATGCCGGAGATGACGCCGAGCGCCGACAGTTTTGCCTCGCGCGGGCCGGACAGGATTTCGATCTGGACGCCGCAGATGCGCTCGGCCTTGGCGATGAAGTCGGCGACCGTTGGTGGCGTCGCGGCAGGCGGCGGTGGCGATCGCGTAGACGCGGCCGACCTTCTGGATCCGGCACAGCGCGCGAAAACGCCGCAGCGACGTCAGCGCCTTGGCGACCGCGTCGGGCGCCAGCAGGCCGGTGCTCTGCACCTCGCGGCCGAGCCCGCACAGCGCCTTCTCGTTGAAGATGGTGACGAGGCTGCGCGCCATCGCCTCATAGACGACGAGACGAACCGAGTTCGAACCGATGTCGATGACGGCGACGCTGGAGGCGCGCTTGCGCGGCCGCTTCACGTCGGCGATCCCTTATGGTGAGTTGCTGACGTTCGTTCCGGCGCGTGAGACGGCGCGGCGAAGATTCCTTGAGAGACTTTCCACGGCCAGACAGACTCGGATTCGTCATGAAGTAGTTGTGCAGATTGAACGGCTCTTCGCCTTTCGCGGCCTTCATACGCGTTGACGACCCGTCCGGCAACAATTGCCAGCTCTGCTCGGTATCCTTCAGGTTCGCGACCATGATCTGTTCGAGAACCTGCTGATGCACCGTGGGATTTTGCAGCGGGCAGAGGATTTCGACGCGGCGGTCGAGGTTGCGCGGCATCATGTCGGCGGACGAGATATACACAGCCGCTTTTGCGCTGGGCAGGCCGTGACCCATACCGAAGCAGTAGATTCGGCCGTGTTCCAGGAAGCGGCCGATGATCGATTTGACGCGGATGTTCTCGGACAGGCCGGGAATGCCGGGCCGCAGGCAGCAGATGCCGCGCACCACCAGTTCGATCGAGACGCCGGCCTGCGACGCCTCATACAGCGCGTCGATGATGTCGGGATCGACCAGCGAGTTCATCTTCATCCAGATCGCGCGCCGGCTTGCCGTGGCGCGGCGTAATTGGTCTCGCCCTGAATGTGCTCGATCATGCGCTTGCGCAGGGTCAGCGGCGACACCGCCATCTTTTCGATGTCGCTCGGCTCGGCATAGCCGGTGATGTAGTTGAACACCCGCGCCGCATCGCGGCCGATGATCGGATCGGAGGTGAAGTAGGACAGATCGGTATAGATGCGCGCGGTGACCGGATGATAGTTGCCGGTGCCGGTGTGGACATAGGTGGTGAGATTGCCGCCCTCGCGGCGCACCACCATCGACAGCTTGGCGTGGGTCTTCAGTTCGATGAAGCCGTACACCACCTGCACGCCGGCGCGTTCGAGGTCGCGCGCCCAGCGGATGTTGGCTTCTTCGTCGAACCGCGCCTTGAGTTCGATCAGCGCGGTGACCGATTTGCCGGCCTCGGCGGCTTCCGCCAGCGCGCGCACGATCGGCGAGTTGTTCGAGGTGCGGTACAGCGTCTGCTTGATGGCGACGACGTCGGGATCGCGCGCCGCCTGCTGCAGGAACTGCACCACGACGTCGAAGGATTCGTAGGGGTGATGGACGATCAGGTCCTTCTGCCGGATCGCGGCGAAGATGTCGCCGCCATGGTCGCGCACGCGCTCGGGATGGCGCGGCACATAGGGCACGAATTCGAGATCGGGCCGGTCGAGCCGCGTCAGTTGCGACAGCTCGTTCATCGCCAGCACGCCGTCGACCAGGAAGATCTCGTCGTCGGCGGTGGACAGCGCCTGCTGCACGAAGGCGCGCAGTTCTTCCGGCATCTTGGCTTCGATTTCGAGCCGGATCACCGATCCGCGCCGCCGCCGCTTCAGCGCGGTCTCGAACAGGCGGACCAGATCTTCGGCCTCTTCCTCGATTTCCAGTTCGGAGTCGCGGATGATGCGGAACGCGCCCTGGCCCTTGACGGTGTAGCCGGGGAACAGCCGGCCGATGAACAGGCCGGTGGCCTGCTCCAGCGTGATCAGCCGCACCGCGCCGTCCTTGCCCGCGGGCATGCGGATGAAGCGGTCGATCTTGCCGGGCATGCGGATCAGCGCGTTCATCGGCTTGCCGTCGGAGACCCGCGCCAGATGCAGCGCGATGGTGAAGCCGAGGCTCGGGATGAACGGGAACGGATGCGCCGGATCGATCGCCAGCGGCGTCAGCAGCGGGAAGATGTTGTGGAGGAAATGATCCTCGATCCAGGTCCGCTCGGCCTTGGTGACGTCGTGGCCGTCGACCAGGACGATGCCGACTTCGGACAGCATGGTGCGCAGATCGCGCCAGATCGCCTGCTGGTCGCTGGCAAGCTGCGAGACCGTCTCGTTGATCAGGACAAGCTGCTCGGACGGCGTCAGCCCGTCGGGGCTGCGTTCGGCGATGCCTTCGCGGACCTGCGCCTTGATGCCGGCGACGCGGACCATGAAGAACTCATCAAGGTTATTGGCGGAAATCGACAGGAACCGGACCCGCTCCAGCGCGGGATGGCCGGGATTGACCGATTCCTCGAGCACCCGGCGGTTGAAATGCAGCCAGGACAGCTCGCGATTGATGAATCGTTCGGGGCTGCTTGCGATCGCGGGCGGGGCCTCGGCGATAACATCTTTTTCTTTAATTTCAATGGCTTGTGCCGAATCCATGAAGTTTTAATCCAATCTCGGGCGCGCGCGTAAGTCTATCTAGACCGACGCCGCGCAAACCATGTGTTACGGCAATGACGTTTCAATGACATTGATGTTCCGCTGGCCGCCGCCGTCAAGCCGGCGAACGCAGCGGATCAGGCGTTGCGCAGTAATTCGGCCGCCAGCGCCCGGGTCACCGGCCGGCCCAGCCGCAGCGCCTCGGTATCGAGCAGTTCGACCGCCTGGCGGGCGGCGGCATAGGAGCGCTCGATTCGGGTCGCGAGATAGCTCACGACGGTCTCGTCGACGCTCAGCTGGCGGTCGGCGCAGAATTTGACGATCAGGGCGCGGAACAGCAGATCGTCGGGCGGCAGCAGCGACACCACCGGCACCGCGCGCAGCCGCGAGCGCAGATCGCGCAATTCGACCTCGAAGGCGGACGGCGGAAGGCGCGCCGTGATCAGCACGAAGGCCTCGTCTTCGCGCGCCAGGTTGAGCAGATGAAACATCGCGCGTTCGTCGAAACCTCCGGGCTTCAAGTCCTCGACCACCAGCGCGCCGGTCGCCAGCGCGCCCGGCACCGCTGTGGCCGTCAGCGCATGCGCCGAGATCGAGCGCGCGCCGGCCTGTTCGGCCCAGATCGCGGCGAGATGGCTTTTGCCGGAGCCTTCCGGACCGACCAGCAGCATGATGCGGTTGGGCCAGTCCGGCCAGCTGTCGATCAGCGCCAAGCCTGCTTCATTGGCCGGCCCCTCGAGAAAATTGTCGCGGGTCAGGCTCTCCGCGTGCGGCAGCGCGAAGGCAAGCTGACGGGGTTGAACGCGCTGCCACGCAGTCTCCAGCCGGATGGCCGTCGACGGCGCACGGTTAGCGCTGCCTCGATCGTGCTCATGTGCCGCACCCACTCGACGAGATAGAACGAGACGGAAACCAAAGTAAAGACCGTCACGAAACCCATCAGGATCAGGTCATAGGGCGCACGGCTGGAAACCGAAGCCGAGCGAGGCCAGCACCAGCGCCGCGAACGCCACCTGCGCCACGGTATTGAGCTTCGACACCATCAACGGCTTCATCGGGATCGGCTTGTCGAACAGCCATGACACGATCACGGCGGTGACGATCATGATGTCGCGCGAGACCACCAGGATCACGATCCAGCGCGGCACCGCGCCCCAGATTCCCGAGCGCCACGTAGATCGATACCAGCAGCGCCTTGTCGGCCAGCGGATCGAGCAGCGCGCCGAGTTCGCTCGCCATGTTGAAGCGCTTGGCGAGAAAGCCGTCGACGGCGTCGCTGACGCCCGCGATGACGAAGATCGCAAACGCGATTTCCATCTGGCTGGAGGCGATCGCCCAGACGATGACCGGCACCAGAATGATGCGGCCAAGCGTAATGATGTTCGGAATGAGGTCGGAATACTCAACTCGGTCGCTTCCCGGCTACCGGCCTGATTTCGCAAAGGATCCGGCCCTTTGCGGGTGTGGCCGGCCGTTATCTACATAGTATATGCGCGAGCCGCTTGCGAGCCATTGCAGGATCGCGGAATTCGTCGTAACCAGCCGTCATCATCTGGAATTGGGCATGAACGACCGCAAAAACGGGCTCACTTACGCGGATTTCGGGCGTCGATATCGATGCCGGCAACCGCCTGGTCGATCTGATCAAGCCGATGGTCCGCGCCACCGCCCGCGCCGGCGCCGACGCCGAAATCGGCGGCTTCGGCGGGCTGTTCGACCTCAAGGCCGCCGGCTTCAAGGACCCGATCCTGGTGGCCGCGACCGACGGCGTCGGCACCAAGGTCAAGATCGCGATCGAGACCGGCCTGCATGGCGGCATCGGCATCGACCTGGTGGCGATGTCGGTCAACGACCTCGTGGTGCAGGGCGCCGAGCCGCTGTTCTTCCTCGACTATTTTGCCTGCGGCAAGCTCGATCCCGAGGCCACCGCCGCGATCGTGGCCGGCATCGCCGAAGGCTGCCGGGAATCCGGCTGCGCGCTGATCGGCGGCGAGACCGCGGAAATGCCCGGGCTCTACAAGGACGGCGATTACGACCTCGGCGGCTTTGCGGTCGGCGCCGCCGAGCGCGGCACGCTGTTGCCGAGTTCCGATATTGCCGTCGGCGACGCCGTGATCGGCCTCGCTTCGTCGGGCGTGCATTCCAACGGCTTTTCGCTGGTGCGCAAGATCGTCGAGCATTCCGGCCTCGGCTTCGACGCGCCGGCGCCGTTCTCGCCGGTGATGACGCTCGGCGGCGCGCTGCTGACGCCGACAAGGCTCTATGTGAAGTCCTGCCTGCGCGCGATCCGCGAGACCGGCGCGGTCAAGGGTCTCGCCCACATCACCGGCGGCGGCTTTACCGACAACATTCCGCGCGTGCTGCCGAAGCATCTCGGCGTCGGCATCGATCTGGCGCGGCTGCCGGTGCTGCCGGTGTTCAAATGGCTGGCGGAGCAGGGCGGCATCGCCGAACTCGAACTGCTGCGCACGTTCAACTGCGGCATCGGCATGATCGCGATCGTGAAGCCGGACGCGGTCGACGAGGTCACCGATATCCTCACCGAAGCCGGCGAGACCGTCGCCCTGCTCGGCGAAGTGATCGCGGCCGAAGGCGAGCACCGCGTCGTCTATAACGGTCATCTCGACCTCTCCAGCATGAAGCGCCGCGTCGCCATCCTGATTTCCGGGCGCGGATCGAACATGGCCGCGCTGATCGAGGCGGCCAAGGCTGCGGACTTTCCGGCCGAGATCGTTGCCGTCATTTCCAACCGCGCCGATGCCGCCGGACTTGGAAACGGCCCGCGCCAGCGGCATTGCGACCGTCGTCATCGAAAGCAAGCCGTTCGGCAAGGATCGCGCCGCGTTCGAGGCCGTGCTGCAGCGAACGCTCGACGAGCAAAAGGTCGAGCTGATCTGCCTCGGCGGATTCATGCGGCTGTTCACCGCCGAATTCGTCACAGCGCTGGTACGGCAAAATGCTCAACATCCATCCTTCGCTGCTGCCGTCGTTTCCGGGCCTCGACCCGCACGGCCAGGCGCTCAAGACCGGCGTGAAGATTTCCGGCGCCACCGTGCATTTCGTGATCCCGGAAACCGACGCCGGCCCGATCGTGATGCAGGGCGCGGTGGCGGTCGCCGATGACGACACGCCGGAGCCGCTTGCGGCGCGGATCCTCGAAATCGAGCATCGCATCTATCCGGAGGCGCTGCGGCTGCTCGCCAGCGGCAAGGTTCGCCTCGACGGCGATGTCTGCAGGATATCGGGGACTTCGGCGACAGGTGGCACAATGATCTCGCCGGCGATGGACTAAGGCCCTTTCCGGCGCCGCAATCACCTGTGGCAGCGGAACCACAATGGCCGGTATTCGACGGCCGCGCAGGGTCCCGACCGATTGACGCTCCCTGCGAAGTGAGGGCAAATCAGTCTGAGTTTTTTGCAGATTTTGCGCGTTTTCGAGCGGGCGCTTGTTCTTTTGGGAATGGAATGCATGCGCTGCTCATCGCGGCCTTCGCGAGCTTGGAAGATCGGGGCCGGCCGCTTGCGGCTGGTCGCGATGGCGTTCGTGCTCGCCATCGGCTCTGCGTCCACGGCGCACGCGCAGCTCGCACCATTCCCTCCGGCGCCCACGCCTGCACTCACGGCAACCGCGACGGCGAGGCCAGCTCCCGCGCCAACCCCGACACCATCGCCTTCTCCCAGTCCGACGCCGAATGTGATCAATTCCGATCTGTCAGCCGGCGCCACCGTGACCAATCTCGGCAGCAATTTTCTGGAGCGGCTCGGCAATCAGTCGACCAACGGCTTTAACCGCATGCAGCGGAACAATCCGGGCGGCGGCGGCGCCTCGGAAGCCGCCGACGGGCCGCGCTACCGGACCTGGTTCGAGGGCTACGGCATTTCGGCCACTAACGGCCCGATCGGCTGACTTCGTCGGTGACAACAGAAAGACCTGGGGCGGCGTCGCCGGGATCGGCGCGCGGGTCGCACCCGGTATCAATGTCGGCTTCTCGGTCGACCAGAGCCGCACCGCCATCGACGTGCCGCTGGCGCTGCAGTCGGCATCGATCGATCTCACCCAGCTCGGCTTCAACGCTTCCGTCGACAAGGGGCCGTGGACCTGGGCGGTGGCGCTGGTGCACGGCTTTGGCAACATCCATTCCAGCCGGGACACCGGCTTCGGTCTGGCGACCGCCGGCTACAACGCGAAACTCGACGGCGCGCTGACCGAAATCGACTATTACTGGACCCAGGACCAGAGCCGCATCGTGCCGAAAGCCGGCCTCGAATATGTCCACGCGACGACCGGCTCGTTGCAGGAAATCGGCGGCCTCGATCCCGTGATGGCGACCGGCGCCACAGTAGACCGCATGCGCGTGCTGGTCGGCGCCGAGGTCGGGCATTACTGGATCTTCGATCAGAAGATTCTCGATCTGTCGGCGTACGGCAAGTTCGTCAACAACGTCGTGCAGAATTTCAGCGACATCACCGTCAGCCTCGGCGCCCAGCACGTGACGCTGCAGGGCATCGGCGAAAGCCAGTATGGCGCCGACGCCGGCGCCTCCGCCTCGCTCAGCCTGACCAACACCGCGCGGCTCTACGTCAACTACGACGCCAAATTCCGCGCGGCGATGCAGTCGCATCAGGGCGTGGTGGGCGTCGAGTTCAAGTGGTAGGGCGCTGAAGTCTCCCTCGCCCCGCACTTTCGACTGCATCAGCACACGGTCCGTCATCCTGAGGTGTGAGCGTGCGAGCCTCGAGGCTGGCCAACAGGCACCGTCTCCACGTCTTCGAGGCTCGCAAGAGCTCGCACCTAGGATGACGACGACGATGTCGGCCTCGAAATACGCCCTAATCCCGGTCGACCCTGACCACGCGGCCTTTTTCGATCGCCAGCGCCAGTTGCCCGTGCTTCAGCGTGAGTGCGGCTTCGCCGAACAATTCGCGGCGCCAGCCGTGCAGGGCGGCGACGTCGGCCTGGTCGTCGGCGGCGATCTGTTCGAGATCGTCGACGGTGGCGATCACCTTGCTCGCGACCGCGTGGCGTTCCGACGTCATCCGCAGCAGCACCTTCAACAGCTCGACGGTCGCCGCGCCATTGGAATTGCCGCGCGGCTTTTCGATCTTCGGCAGGCTCGAGGGATCGCGGGCGAGGCCGCGCTGCACGGCGGCGACGATATCGGCGCCCCATTTGGAGCGGTCAAAACCCTTCGGCAGCGAGCGCAGATTCGCCAGCCGCTCCAGGCTGGTCGGCGCGTGGGTGGCGATATCGCCGACCGCGTCGTCCTTCAGCACACGCGAGCGCGGCACGTCACGGCTTTGCGCTTCCTGCTCGCGCCAGGCTGCGACTTCCATCAGCACCGCCAGCTCCTTCGGCTTGCGCACCCGCGTCTTCAGCCGCTCCCAGGCGCGCTCGGGGTGGAAATCGTAGGTCTTCGGCGAGGTCAGGACTTCCATCTCCTCGCTGACCCAGTCGCTGCGGCCGCGCTTCTTCAGGTCGGCGTCGAGGGCCGCGAACACGTCGCGCAGATGGGTGACGTCGGAGACGGCGTAATGCATCTGCTCGTCGCTCAGCGGCCGGCGCGACCAGTCGGTGAAACGATGGGTCTTGTCCGGCCGGTGGCCGGCGATGCGCTCGACCAATTGGTCGTAGGCGATGCTGTCGCCATAGCCGAGCACCATGGCCGCCACTTGGGTATCGAAGATCGGGTGCGGGATGGTGCCGGACTGGTGCCAGACGATCTCGATGTCCTGCCGGGCGGCATGGAACACCTTGAGAACCGCCTCGTCGCCCATCAGATCGAAGAACGGCTTGAGGTCGATACCCTGGCGCCAGCGTGTCGACCACGACGGCTTCGTCCGCGCTCGCCATCTGCACGACGCAGAGCAGGGGGTAATAGGTCGTCTCCCGCAGAAACTCGGTGTCGACCGTGATGACCGGGTGCTTGGAGAGGCGGTCGCAGACCGCCGCGAGGTCGGAAGTGGTGGTAATCAGATCCATGAACAGTCCATGACGCTTAATCGACAGGCGTTCTGCCGAAAGCGCTGGTATGTCAAGGGTCCCGAGGCGAATTTTGGCCCTGCGTTTCAGGCAAAGCACCGCTTTCTGGGCAGGTTTTGCGCCCGGACACGCCTGATGGGCCGCGGCCGGCCAAACGGCGGATCGGTTCCGGCCGGATCACTCGTAGCGGATGTTCCGCGACGGCCGCTTTCCGGCAGGCAGGGCCAGCACGACGAGACAGAGCGCAATCATCGCCAGTCCCATGAATTCAAAAGCAAACGCGTCCACGGCAATCTCCCCCGAGAAACCGTTAGATTTGTCGGGAGTGGATTGAGGGGTTGTTAAGCGATGTGGTTAAGGGCGGGGCGGGGGCCGGTGATGGTGGACAGGCGCTTAAGAAGTGGGGTTAACGGCGGGGGCGCTGCCTGCAACCTTTGGGCGAAGCGAATTGTCAATAAAGCTGGTCCATGTAGGGCGATGGATGGGCGGGCAGTCGTGCTCGCGTCGAATGGGATTTTTGAATGAAGCGGTTCGGCATCGCTTTCGCGCTGAGTGCTGATCGCGGCTGGCGATCGTTTCCGTTCTGGTGTCCTATCCGAGCGTAACGGTGTCGATATCGCCTGACGCTTGAGGCACTGGTGGACGGCGAGCCCAAGATCGGATCTGGCGTCGTCGAGGTGACCTACGGCAGAGCAGTCTGAGTTTGCCGCGCAGCACGAACTCGTCGTTGATTTCAGAGGTGAAGGCGGTCGTCCTCGATCTTGGCTCCCGTGGTACGTTGTTCGCGCTTCGCAAGGCAGAATACCGACGGCCGGTCAGGGCCGGAATGGATCGTGCTTCGCGCGTTCGATTTTCCCGGTGGCAGTCTTCCGAGACCGGTCGAGGAGGGTGTGAGGCAGGTTCGGCGTCTGTCCGGCACGCGGGAGTTGCCCCTGACGAGCCTTCCTTTGTTAGTCCGGTTTCGCGACCAGCGGATTGAAGATCTGCCCGGAAGGTTACGGTGGAGAGAGTTGATCCACTCGACTTATCGGGACAAGTTTTACGAGCTCAGAAATCAAGAGATTGGTTGCGCTGACACTGGAGATTGTGCCTGGTCCGGGATTTGGCCGTTGCAAAAGAGGGCAAGGCCTTCTTTCGGCAGTCCGGGCAATCCAGCCGGTCACTACGTTTGTGGGAGAAAATTCATGACGCGCCGGGCGCAGCTCGTAGGAAGGGTTTCCTTTAACCTGGCTCCGACCAAAGCGATGCGTTAAAGGTGAATCCGCCCTACGCAGCTACGCTGCCTTCGTTCTGACGGCCGATTTTCAGAGGTCCAACCGAATTGCCGACTTCGCGATCAGAGATCGTAATCGGTCGTAGGTTCAGCCAGAGTTAGGGCGGAGTGGAGCCTCGACAGGCGTAATCCGCCGTTCGCGGCCAACCGGTTCTGCACTGGATCATCGTTCAATGCGCGTCCGGGAACGCTAAGCTTGCCCGGCACCGGGCGAAACCGAGCGGCAATAAATTCTTCCCAAGCACTTCACCGGGATCATAGGCGCAAGTTGCTTCACCATGGCGGTTTACTGCGTTCGAGGGCTATGCCCAACGTCAGTGATAGTGGTCAGCCCTACGAGTTCTGCCCTCTCTGGGGCTGTCGGTAGGGCGGGCCACGCCCACCCACAGAACTTCATCCAAAACGGCGGTCGCGAAACACAATCTGGTCACAAGCAATTGCGAATCAATGAACCAGAGGTATGCGGCGCGACCGCGGTATAATCGCATTGGGCGATGCGCCGTAGCCGACTCACCACCGGGTAGGATTTATGAGACTGCTCCTGCGTTTCATCGGCTTCCTTTTTGCCGCTGGAACCGTCGTATTCCTGGTCGGCGTGGCCGCTGTCGCCGGCGCGATCTGGCATTTCTCCAAGGACCTGCCGGATTATTCGCAGCTCCAGGATTATGAGCCGCCGGTGATGACGCGCGTCCATGCCTCCGATGGTGCACTGCTCGGCGAATATTCCAAGGAACGCCGGCTCTATCTGCCGATCCAGGCGGTTCCAAAACTCGTCATCAACGCGTTCCTGGCCGCCGAAGACAAGAACTTCTACGAGCATGGCGGCATCGACTTCTCCGGCATGGCGCGCGCGGCCGTGCTGTACGCGCAGAATTACGGCTCCAACCGCCGTCCGCAGGGCGCGTCCACGATCACCCAGCAGGTCGCCAAGAATTTTCTGTTGACCAACGAAGTGTCGTTCTCACGAAAGATCAAGGAAGCGCTGCTGGCGATGCGGATCGAGCGCGCCTACTCGAAAGACAAAATTCTCGAGCTCTATCTCAACGAAATCTATCTCGGCTTCGGCGCCTACGGCATCGCCGCGGCGTCGCTGGTCTATTTCGACAAGTCGGTGAATGACCTCACCGTCGCCGAAGCGTCCTATCTGGCGGCGCTGCCGAAGGCGCCGGCGCAGCTGCATCCGGTGCGCAACCACGATCGGGCGATCGAGCGCCGCAATTACGTGATCGACCGTCTGCTCGAAAACGGCTGGATCAAGCAGGCCGACGCCGACAAGGCGCGCAAGGAGCCGCTTGTCGTCACCAACCACGCCAATGCCGCGCACACCTTCGCCGGCGAATATTTTGCCGAGGAAGTCCGCCGCGACATCTTCGAGCGCTACGGCGAGAAGAAACTCTACGAAGGCGGATTGTCGGTCAGGGCTACGCTCGATCCGAAAATCCAGGTGATGGCGCGCAAGACCATGGTGGCAGGCCTCGTCAAATTTGACGAAGAGCAGGGTTATCGCGGTCCGCTCAGCAAGCTCGACATATCAGGCGATTGGGGCGTCAAGCTTGCCGATGTCAAATCGCTCTCGGACATCTCGCCCTGGCGGTTGGCGGTGGTTCTGGAGACCAGCGACCAATCGGCCCGCATCGGCTTCCAGCCCGGGCGCGACCTCGGCGCGCTCAGCAAGGAACGCAAGACCGGCATTATTACGCTCGATGGTGTCAGGTGGGCCAGGCCGGCGGGCGGGTCGGCGAAGAGCAGGACGTCGACTGCGGTCTCGCAGGTGCTGCAGCCCGGCGACGTGATCTATGCCGACCCCTTGTTCAAGGACGGCAATCCGGTCGAAGGCCAGTACCGCCTGCGACAGCTGCCGGAGATTTCCGGCGCGATGGTGGTGATGGACCCCTGGACCGGCCGCGTGCTGGCGATGGTCGGCGGGTTCTCGTTCGACCAGAGCCAGTTCAACCGGGCGACCCAAGCCTACCGGCAGCCGGGTTCGTCGTTCAAGCCGATCGTCTATTCGTCGGCGATCGACAATGGCTATACGCCGTCGACGGTGCTGATGGACGCCCCGATCGAAATCGATCAGGGACAGGGCGCGGGGGTCTGGCGTCCGGAGAATTTCTCGGTCGGCAAATACCAGGGACCGACGACGCTGCGCAATGCGCTGAAGCACTCCTTGAACACCGTGACGGTGCGCCTGGCGCAGGATATCGGCATGCCGCTGATCTCCGAATATGCCACGCGGTTCGGCATCTATGACGACCCGCTGCCGAATTACCTGTCCTACGCGCTTGGTACCGGCGAGACCACGGTGATGCGAATGGTCACGGCCTACTCGATGATCGCCAATGGCGGGCGTCGCGTGAAGCCGACCCTGATCGACCGGATCCAGGACCGTTACGGCCATACCATCTTCAAGCACGATACGCGCGAATGCCGCGGCTGCGACGCGCCGGACGGCTGGAAGAACCAGCCCGAGCCGCAGCTGGTGGACCGCCGCGAGCAGGTGCTGGACCCGATGACGGCCTACCAGATCACCTCGATGATGGAAGGGGTGGTGCAGGGCGGCACGGCGATCGCCATGCGCGAGGTGGGCAAGCCGATCGCCGGCAAAACCGGCACCACCAATGACGCAAAAGATCTCTGGTTCGTCGGCTTTTCGCCGGATCTCGTGGTCGGTCTCTATGTCGGCTATGACAAGCCCCGCAGTCTGGGCAGATCCGCGCAAGCCGGCCACACCGCCGTTCCGATCGCCAGGGATTTCATGAAGCTCGCGCTCGCCGACAAGCCGGCAATTCCTTTCAAAATCCCTGCCGACATCAGGCTGGTCTGGGTCGATGCCAAGAGCGGCTTGCGCGCCGCTCCGGGCCAGACCACGGGCACGATACTCGAGGCGTTCAAACCGGGCACCGCACCGCCAAGCAACTACGCAGTGAACAGCGATGCCGATTCCGAAGATCGTTCGCCCCTATTTTCGCCGGACGCCGACCGCGCCATCATGCGTCCCGGCACCGGCGGACTTTACTAGCGGTGTGTGGCTGGTGGCGAGGAAGTTATGTCACGTGCCGGGTCAAGCAGGATGGGTTTCGCTGCGCTCTACACATCCTGCCATTCGTACAATTTCTGCTCGACGGGCAAATCACTATTTTCTGTCAATCCCAAATTTCCTCTTGCCATCACAGGGCAACTCAGTGGCATTTCTCCGCCCGTCTCACCCGACAAGAGGGGCGCTCGCGATCGTCACGAAACGCGGGTTGAGATGCGGTGGACGCAGGTGCTGCGAGTGACGAGCGCGGCAGATGCGGACGGCGAAGGCGTGTGGTTCTGACGCCCCGATGCTGGCGTCAAGTTGGCGGGAAGTTTCCCGCCGATGACGGTGGCAAAAAGCCGGTCGCCGGGGAGAGCACGTTATAGGCCGTAAAACCATTGCGCAGGGAAAATAATGAAGCGCTTGGACAACCCTGAACACGCGCGAACTCGGTAAGCCATTGATCAGCCGAGAAATGTGCCCATAAGATGCCGCATGCCTCCGTGGGCATTCGCCGACATCATCGCGACACTTCGCGGGAACAGGACATATTTCATATGGCGCGCAGGGTGAGTTTTAGCGCACTGGAGAGCCGCAGTGCGCGGCTTCGATTGAATATCCGTCGCAGGCCCTACAGCGGTCCGTCTCTCGCACGCGGCATCGCGCTCATGTACCGCCGTAACAAAACAAATGGCACTTGGGTGTTGAAAGCCAGTACCGGTCACGGCGCATACTGGACCAAAGCCTTCGCTCTGGCCGACGATTTCGAGGACTCCGACGGTAAGAGCGTGCTGACGTTCTATCAGGCGCAGGATCAAGCGAAGAAGCTGGCGCGTCGTGGCGACGGCGACCTGGACAGCGCGCCGATCACCATTGATGGCGCGCTGACAGTCTACAAGCACGATTTGGAATCGCGCGCCGCCAATCCTTATAACGCCGAGTGGCCGCGCCTACACTTAACCAGCGTGCTGCTGACGAGACCTGTGGCGTTGCTCGCGAGCGCCGAATTGAAGAAGTGGCGCGACGGTCTGCTCGGCTTGATGGCACCGGCCACGATCAACCGGCTCTGTCGCTGCATGTGCGCCGCACTGGAGCAGGCGGCGCAGCACGACAAGTGCATTCAGAACAGGGATGCTTGGGAAACCGGACTTGCCAGTCTGCCCAACGCGCAGGAAGCGCGGAATGTCATCATCGTCGACGACAAGGTCCGTGAATTCATTGAGGCGGCCTATCGCCTCGATCATCAGTTCGGTCTGCTGGCCGATACGCTGGCGATCACTGGCACCCGACCGAGCCAAGCCTCGAGGCTGCGCGTTGAGGATTTGCATGACCATCCTGTCCGCCCGAAATTGGCGATGCCGAAGTCAGGTAAGGGCGGAGGTAGAAATCGCAGCCAGAAAAAGACCGAGCGCTACAGCGTTCCGATTACTGTGCAGTTGGCGGCTAGGCTGAAAGCGGCGGCTACGGGTCGTGCCGACGATGCACCGCTGCTAGTGCAGAGCGACGGCACGCCCTGGGGCCGCAATCCTGGTCAACGCTATCATCGCTACGTCGCCGAGGTCGTCACCGCTATCGGTCTCGATCCCGACGTGGTGACGATGTACGCCTTGCGGCATTCAAGCATCGTCAGAATGCTGCTGCAAAACATTCCAGCCAGAGTGATTGCGAGTTTGCACAACACGTCCATCAGGATGCTCGAAGCAAATTATAGCCGGTTCATCACCGAGCACAGCGACGACATTTCTCGCAAGGCGCTGCTGCAACCCGAGCCGCAGATTGGGAGCAATGTGGTCGCGATCGGCCGCTAATCGGTTTTTGCCCCGGTGCTGGCTAGCTAAAGAGCAAGACGCCGTGTCCATAAGCAAGCGGGCGTTTATTTAAAAGTGCGCCATGATTTAGCCCGCCGATTTACGAACGTCGCCGTGCAAGTTCCTTGCATTTGTGTTCACCTCTATTCGCCCCCGGCATCTATCGTCCGCGTGTGTTGCCACGGTCCTGCGCATCCCTTAGCCTAGGTACGCTGTGTGAACTTGTGCGCCGGGATGCAATCCAATGCCGAAACGCCGCGTTGCTCGGGATCCGCCTAGTGACCCATCGGATCCGGCTATCCAGGCCGTGACTGAAATATTGCTGAACCTCTTCGCAGAACGATGTGATGTCTTCAAGCTCGACCCAAACAGCGAAGATTTCTGGCGGTTGATGAGCTATACGTTTGCCTTCGAAAAGCTGCTTTTGACCGAGGGGCCCGCAGCCAAAGGCAAAAAAACAAAGCCCAAACGCTGGACTGCCGACGAGAACAAAGAATTGGTTGAAAGCGTTAGGAAAAAGATAGCTGACGGTGACGCCACCGTCGAAGGCGCACTCAAAGCTCTAAAAAGCCGCTTTCCCGGCAACTTAAAAAGCCAAGTAGCTCGGTATTACGAGGCGAAAAAAGCTGTGCGAGAAGACCAGCGGGACCGGATAGCACACATCATACTTGATCAATCCCCGCCAGCTCCACCCCCGTTAACCCGACCGAAGCGAACAAAAAAATAGCGCCGGGACCCTACGAATTCTTGAAACGTAGGAGGCCTGCGCTCAGCCTCCATCGTCCGCGACGGTGTTCGCGTATGATGATGGAGAAAACAATGGCCGAAGCCACAATTGAAAAACAGGGCCTCACCGTTGCTGAGGCCAGCCACGTCGCCGGCGTCGGCCGGACCAAATTGTACGAAGCTATTTCGGATGGCCGCCTGAAGGCGCGCAAGTTGGGCAAGCGCACGCTCATCCTCCGCGACGACTTGCGCAAGTTCTTGCAGGCGCTGCCGAGCGCGGCGTAGCCCCCAAACTATCGCCAAACGCTGATCTTCATCCGCGCCCGCTGGTATGCCGCCGGGCGTTCGCGGATTTCTGCGCATACACGGTGGCAAACACAGCTGAAAAACGGAGAGCAAACATGACCCATGAACTTGTGAAGAAACCCGGCACCGCTGTCTCGATTACTGACAACACCGATCCGTTTCAGGCGTTTGCCGACGCCGTGGCGCCCCAGCACATCCTCGGCAAGCTGTTGAAGTTCACCAAGGGCGATTGGTTCGCTGGTGATAACAGCGAACCTGTCGCCAAAACGGTGTCGTTTATCGTTGGCATGCATTCCCTGATGATGGGGTCGGTTCGCTGGCGCGAGCTCAAGCCGGTCGAACACGCGATGGTCAGCGTCGGCAGCGGCTTGCTGCCGCCCCGCCGTGAGGATCTCGGCGACAACGACCCGTCGACCTGGGAGACCGACGATCGTGGCGACAGGCGCGATCCCTGGCAGCCCATGAGCTACCTGCCGATGGCATCCAACAATGACGGCGAGGTTTTCACGTTCGCCGCTTCATCGAAGGGTGGAATGGAAGCGGTCGGCAAGCTCTCCCGCATCTATGCCGCGCAGCGGCGCAGGGCGCCCGGGCAGTTGCCGGTCGTCACGCTCAGCAACAGCGGCTATCAGCATTCCCGTCGCGAACTGGGTTACATCAAGACGCCCTTGTTTGTGGTGACGGGTTGGGTCCCCGCCTCGAAGTTCAACGAGATGGCGGCGCGCGCCGGCTACGACTTCCCGGAGAGCAACGAGTCGGCGCCGACGAAGACCCCGGACGACGACATTCCGCTCTAACCAACGGCGATTGGGCGGGAGGCTCTTCTCCCGCCCCTCATCTCCCTTTTTCATGTTCCAGCGCGTTAGGGCCCAGCCGTGGCGATGCACCAGGAAAACCTCAGCGCCGCTCTGACGCTCGCATCTGCCGGCGTCAAGGTTTTTCCTGCCGGCGCAGACAAGCGTCCGCTGGTCAAGGGATGGCAGGAAGCGGCAACCTCCAATGCAGAACAGATCCACACGTGGTGGGAGGGCGCAGCCGCGCTGCCCGCGATCCCCTGCGGTCAGAACAGCCTCGTGGTAATCGACTGTGATCGCCACGACGGCGGCGCAGATGGCGTCGCCGCTTTCAAGTCCCTGGCCGTCGGACATGGAGGGCTGCCGTCTGAAGTGCCGTTGGTGAAAACTCCGAACGGCGGGCTGCATATTTACTTCAGGCAGCCCGACGGCGAGGCGCTGGGCAATGCTCGCGGTTCGCTACCTCCCGGAATTGACGTGCGCGGCGTCGGCGGTTTTGTCGTCGGTCCCGGCGCTCGCCTGCCTGATGGTCGCGGATGGACGGCGATGGCAGGACGCTCGCCCATCCATGAAGCGCCGCCGATGCCGCAATGGCTCGTCGCCATGCTGCGCCCGACGCAGCTCGTGAAAGTCCACGAGCCGAAGAATAGCGAAACCAGCGACGATCGGGGACGCGCCTATGCGATGGCGGCACTGGATGGGGTTGGCGCCGAACTCGCCGCGGCACCGACTGGCGAGCGCAACGAGCGCATCTACAGAACCGCGTTCCGGCTCGCGACCATGGCGGCGCGCGGCTGGTTGATGCAAAGCGAAATCATCGAAACGCTGGTGAGGGCCTGCGAAGGCAACCAGTACCTCCGCGAGCATGGTCTTCGCGCGACGATGAAGACGATCGAGGGTGGGTTGCGCGACGGCCTCAACGTCCCGCACGAAGACCTCGATGATCGCGTCGTCACCGACGCAGATGCGGGTGGAGTCGATGCTGCGACCCAGCAACAGGAAAAACAAAAGGAGCGCCCGCAACGCTCACGGGTCATCGGCGAATGGGACGACCCCGATATGTCGATTTTGGATAATCGCCGGGGCAGACTGCCGGACCTGCCGATCCAAGTGTTTCCGCAGAGCATGCATCGCTGGATGGTGGATGCATCGCGCGGTGCCGGCGTCACCGTTGGTCACATCGCAATACCCCTGATTGGCATAGCGTCAGGCCTGATCGGCGTCGCACGGCGAGTGCAGGCCACCCGTTCGTGGCAACAGCCGATGACGTGCTGGACGTGCCTGGTGGGCGTCTCCGGCTCGGGTAAAACACCCTCGCTCGACGTGATCAAACGCGCGCTGTCCGTGGTGGAACGCAGCCGGAAGGAGGGCAATGCGGCGCGCCAGCTGGCTCATGAGACGCGCATCGAGCGCGCCAAGGCGGCGCTCAAGAAGTGGAAGGACGACGTTGCCGCCGCGGTGACTGCCGGGCAATCGCCGCCGGTCAAACCGGCCGAGGCGCAGGACGTGCGCCCGTTCGTGATGCCACGCCTCTACGTATCCGATTGCACGATCGAGAGGCTTGCGCCGTTACTGGAGGCGCGACCGCGCGGTGTGACCTATGTGGCCGATGAACTCGCCCGGTTGTTCATGAACTTGGAACGCTACAGTGGCGGTTCGGACCGCGCGTTCTGGCTTGAGGCTTGGGATGGCAACAGCTTTACCGTGGAACGTCTCGGTCGCCCGCCAGTGATTTTGGCTCACCTGCTAGTGGGTGTTGTGGGTGGTTTCCAGCCGGACCTGCTGGCTCGCAGTTTTGCCGGGGACAGTGACGGCATCTATAGCCGCTTCCTGTATGCGTGGCCGCCCGAGGCTCCCTACCGCGAACCGACCGACGAAGCCGACGAGGTGGATCCCGAGATCATCAACGCCTTCGCCCGGCTGGCCAACCTTCAGGCTGGCGAGGATGAAGCGTTCGCTCCACGCAGCATTCCGCTGACGCCGGATGCCCGGCAGGCATTTACGCAATTCGCGCAATTCGCGCACAGGGAAAGACAATTGCTAGACGGGCGCGATCGCGAATATTGGTGCAAGGGGACGGGGCATGTGCTGCGCCTGTCAGGCACCCTGTGTTTTCTCGAATGGGCATGGAGCGGCGGTGCTGAACCACAGGCGATCGAGGCGCGTCATGTCGAGAGCGCGGTGTTGTTTTGGAGGGGGTATCTGTGGCCGCACGGCCGTGCTGCGCTGCGCCTTGTGGGGCTTTCCGACAAGCATGGCTATGCCCGTACGGTGCTGCGCTGGCTGCATGCTGGCAACAAGGCAGAAGTGTCACGCGAGGAGGTTCGCCGCGAGGCGCTGGCACAACGGCTTGACGCCGGTGAGACGCAGGCGCTGCTCGACATGCTGGTGCGCTCGGGGTGGCTGCGTGAGTTCCCCGTGAAGGTGACTGGACCGGGACGACCGGCCCGAAGGTGGGAGGTTAACCCACGTCTTTTCGAAGTCTCTCTCTAAAGCGGAAATTGCGGAATGTGCGCAAATTCAATCCGACCGGCATTTCCGCAGTTTCCGCAATTTCCGCTGTGGATCGATCGAAGAGCGAGACAACAGGATGGCAGTTGCAAACGCGCATGTTTTGCTTGAAATGTCAGATGAACCCGACTGCCGTTTTGTTGCGGCTTGGCTCAGCAAGGTGGCGGAAGCCCAAACCTTGTGGTCAGAGGCGCTGAGCGATCGTCGGTTTGCTACCCATATCCAGCTTCTTCTGGCTGACGCAATACCCGACTTAGCAGCCGCGGCCCTCGAGATCTTTGGAGAATTGGAACACCGCTGTCACGCCGTGGCGCTCGATCTCTACCAAGACGAAGATGGTCTGTTCAGCCTTGAATTTGGCTTGCTGGTGGAACTCGGGTTTTTCGTGGTTGTCGGTCGGAGCTACTGGATGGCCGTCCCAAGGATGGTTACGCTTACAGCGGTGAAGAAGGCAGCTTTTGATCTGCTGTCGACGGCAGCGGATTGCGGTGATGGCGTCGAGGTAGTTCAACCCGAGCGTCAATTGCACACGTTGTCTGCGATGGAAGCTGAGGCTTGGCGACTAAGGCAGATCATGATGCGCCGCTTTCGTGCCGACACTGCGCATCGACGCCCCAATGGACCGGGTGGATGTCATTGAACCACAAACCGAAAGCCGAAGTGCTATCACCCCGCAATAAGATGGCGCTGGATACGCTTGTGGGGGTGCGCGGAGAGATGGCAAGGCTGTACCGGCTTGCGTTGAATGGACGGATTCCATCCGACGAAATGACGCGGTACATCTACGCGCTGAAGGAGATCCGAGCCTGCCTCGAAGCCGAGGCCCTGACCGATGTTCAACAGCGACTGATCGTGCTGTCGCGTAACATGGACAAATCCAATGGTCACCACATCCTTCATCAACCGACTGTCCCAAGCAGTGGACCGGATCGAGAGCCAGATGCAGCCACGATCATTCAAGGTAGTGGAGATGTACTGTCCTCCTGGTGAAGATATGGAAGTGTCGAAAGCGCGCCACTACAAGACCCATCCCGAGGATCGTGACGCGGATGTGATAATCCGGCGGTTCTTCAAGACACCCGCCGACGAGGGCGGCGAGTAGGACGTGCCTATTGCAACACCCGCCAGATCGTCGCTTCACCGCATTCATAATCGCGCGCCAGTTCGGCCATTGTCTCGCCGGCAGTGTAACGTTCTGCGATACGCCGGCGCTGACTGGGATCCAGAACAGTTGGGCGGCCAAACTGAGTGCCTTTGCGTTTCGCGCGTATGATGCCTTCCTCGCAGCGCTCGCGGATCAGTTCGCGCTCGAACTCGGCAACACCGCCCAGAACGGTAATCATCAATTTGCCGGCGGGCGTTGTGGTGTCGCACCAGCTTTCCCGGAGTGACACGAATTGAGCGCCCTTCTCGTCAATCACCTCGTGAAGGATATTCCAGAGATCACGTACCGAGCGCGCGATGCGGTCCACCTTGGTGATGACAATGGTATCGCCGGCTTCCAGCCGACGCAGCACCTTCTCCAGTTCAGGACGGGCACGGCTCTTGCCCGATAGTTTGTCGCTGAATATCCGCTCGCACCCTGCGGCCTTCAACGCCTCAACCTGGCCCGCATAGTCCTGACCCTTCGAACTTACTCGGGCATAGCCATATCGCATCGCATAGATCCCTTTTTTGAAAGTCTGATATTCGGAATTTAAAATCTGCGTTGGTACAAGGGCAATCGAAATCTTTCACAATGTACACTTTTTGAAAGTCGCTGATCGAAGCACCTGAAAGTTCGGAGACCTCGCGCCAGTCTCGGTGCCGCTTTGATCGTCGTCTGGTTGACTCAGCGCGAGCCGCCTGTGCGTTATTTTTGCTGGCCCGCGTTGGACAGCGGAATGTTGGCAACTCGCCACAGGCCCTGTGGGGGGCAGGTGTGTTGCGGGGGGTGGGGGTCTCCGGGGGCGGTATGTCGGGATTGAAATCGGTTAAGTACTGGTACCGGTTATGATCGGTTATGATCGGTTATGATTTCCCGGCGCCGTTGCGTGCAGATGACCCGATGAGTGTTGTTATCGGCTTATCGGATCGCCTGCGCGCGCCAAAACAATAAGAAAGCCGCCACCGAGATGAAGCGGTAACGGCTTGTCTGGCTCGTGACCCGCCGAACTAATCCTCTACCGCCGCACTCCGACGCGATTGACGCCACCATTCATGTTGCCACCGGCGTTATGACGAACCGCAGCGCGCGCCACCGGGCGAGGCCTCAAGACGACGCCTGCCCGGGCAACGCAGCCCCCGGGATAACCCTCGTACGTGCAGTACACGACTGCGTTGGCTGGCACTGGGTTGAGAGTGACCCCTGCAAGCCCCAACAGGGCGCTAGCGGCGATCCCGGCAACTGTCACTGACCTGATCGAAAGACGCGGATGCATGGCGGACTTCCTTTCGTGCTGTTCGAACAGAGCGTGAGGGCCAAGGGACCGCTGACGTTGACCTAGATCAAGGAAAGGACCCAGCAAAGCCCATGCTGTGCTGCGATAAACGGATTACGGCCCTGCCGATGCTCTCTTGAAATGCGTCAGGTACCGGTACCGGTTATTGTCCCAGATTCCCGCGCTCGATCATTCAGGTGGTGCGGTCGCCGACTCGATCAGCAACCGTCTGCCCTGACTCACCGCAAGTCGCCCGCGCGTTAACTTTGAAGCACCGTGCCTGACCAGAGAAGTCTGCGACGCACCTCAAGGCTCCTGAAGCGATCACCGCGCGATTGAGGAATAACTGCGTCGGCATCGCGCGTACAGCTTATTGGTAATGCATCGCCAGCCCTGCGTGGCCCGAGAGCATCAGTCACCAGAATAACAATCTGCACTCGCAATCGCCACAATTGCGGCAATCCGAGAGATGAGTGTGACGTTGAGTGTGACGTTGCTTGATAACCTAGGACCCTTCTCTGGGGGATACACGTGTTGGGGCTCGTGCACATTGTCGACGACGATGCGTCCTTTCGGACGGCAATGGAACGTCGCTTGAAACACGCCGGCTACGAGGTCGCGACCTACGCTTCGGCTCAACTTTTGCTGGATCGCCTGCCGAGCGATGGTGTGTCTGGCTGCATTCTCCTCGACGTGCGGATACCAGAACTGAGCGGTCCGGAACTGCAAGCGCGCCTGAACGAACTCGGTTCGACGCTGCCGATCATATTCCTCACTGGTTATCCTGATGTTCCGACTACGGTTCGGACCATCAAGGCCGGCGCGGAAGACTTTCTGACCAAGCCTGTATCATCGGATCAGCTTTTTCAGGCAGTTGAGCGGGCGATTGCGCGTCACAACACGACGTATCGCCTGAAGAGCACGCTGGATGTCGTCCGCTCGCATGTCGCAACGTTGACGCCGCGCGAGCGACAAGTTTTCGAACTAATCGTTCAAGGCAACACCAACAAAATGATTGCCCGAGCTTTGGGCGGGACCGAACGCACGGTCAAGGCCCATCGCCACAAGGTGATGGAGAAAATGCAAGTCCAAACCTTGGCGGAGCTGGTTCTCCTTGCTGAGCGAGCTGGCGTTTTGGACAATACGTCCGATAGCCGAGAGCCGGCCTAGACAATCTCCAGCAGTTCCCGAGTTCCCGTTGTCCTATGGGACAATGGGAATTGCGTTACGCGGAGCCTATCAACGCAGGCTGTCGAAGCAGTCCGCTTGGCGTGAACTCGAGTGTTTTCGACCCTGTCTTTAGTCCATTGCCAGAGCCGCGTTGCCGATGGGCCAAGGACATCACTCATGTCAAATCAAAACCTTGTCTTAGTGGTCGACGATGACCCGGGAATGCGAAAGGGAATACGGCGTCTGCTCCGGCAGCACGCGTACGAACCCATCCTGTTTTCATCTGCGAAGGCGTTTGAAAACCACAGCGATCTCGAAACGGCCGTTTGCGTCATCCTCGACATCAACCTGGGCGACGGATCAGGGATCGATCTGGGGGATCGTCTCAAGGCTGATGGGCATTATGTGCCGGTTATCTTCATAACGGCAAGCGATAACCCTGCCGTTCGCAAGGCTGCGCTGGCCTGTGGTTGCATCGCATTTTTAACAAAACCCTTCTCCACACAGTCGCTCATTGAACCGCTCAAGAAAGCATCGGCGGGGCGTTCGCGTTCAAAGGTCCCTCGCGCATTGCATCAATGATGGCAAAGGCTCCTCGACATATCGCCGGCAGCCGCGAGCGCGCTCGGCTGCCGCTGCACCCATCGCAACGTGACCGCGACGGTCGTGCAAATGGGGTCCGGCGGGACCGTCGTCGCGAGTTGAGACCGTCAACGCCCCGTCGTCCCGGCAGTCATGCCGCAGATCTTCCAGCCGACGGAGGACGTCATGCGTCCGCTGGCAATGTTCGGATCCACAATGGCCATGGCTCCTGCCCGCCGCGCGCACAGGCAAATTGCGGCTCGTCAAGTCGGACACCGACGACTTGATTTTTGAACCCGCAATAGCAGCCGGCTCAGTAAGCTAGGGCACGAAACGGACCTCTTCAGGACGGCCTGGCGATGTCCGCTCTTGAGGTGCAATGGACATGCCGTACCGGTTGAGCCACTTCTGCTTTTGGACCAGGAACGGACATCCGTTGGTTTAAGTCAACGGGAACGACGCAGTCCATCCGATGCTGTATTAGCTTCGGCTTCATCTCGAAGCTCGGACGATGGCATTGAGGGCTGAGGTGAAAATCCTATTTGCCGCGGGCGTTCTTTTCAGTCGTCCACGAATGGAGTATTATAAGGCTCGTCAAGCCTATGCTCATCAATAGCCATGGCCCGGCGATCCACCCCACGCTGGGTCCGCTTGCGATCATTTCTGCAAAACTCTCGACGAAGTCGTAGTAGCCACCAGGCAGAGTACGCAGACCGAGACCGTACCCGGACCACCTCAACAACCAACGTCCGAATTGCCAAAAGCAGCCAAACACAAAAATCGTCATTGCCACAATAATCAGGGCTTTACGCATCATACATTCCCATCGAAACCGGTCGCAGGGCTGCATTTCCTCGTTTGGTTAATCAGAGCGTTGCCTGGACCGGCGCATTTGCCACACACGCTCGTTGGTAGCTACTCGGATCGTGCGGTGCGACCGTTAGCCTGATGCAATGCCGGTTGTGCGCCTCTGGCTTTTAACCAGCGGAGCCTTTGGACGATGTCGTTATATTGTCCGTAAGCTTCGTCGCATCGGCGACGGCAGCTCTCATTTGGGACTGGAAGTACTCGAGTTGAATTTGCACAGCCCCTTGAATATCCTTCGCGCCCAACAGCTTGGTTACAAAGGCCTGGTTAGCAGCCACCTGTCGGTCAATATACGTCCTGAACGCATTTATTTGATCCTCATTGGCGTTCGGCACGGTGAGCATGCTCTTTTGCATCAGGTCGAGATAAGTCTTGGTCGCACTCCCGACTTTCTCAAGATTGTCCGTCATCATGGATCGAACGGCATCGAATGGGTTCTTGCTTTCCATAGCGAGGCTCCTCCGGTTTCTGCTCATTGTTCGCTGCGCGAACATCCAGCCATTGACTTGGATCAAGGCCTTCCACGGCGGGAAGTACCCGATCAGAACACCATTCGATCGCTGTGCGTTTTGTGGCTGACTGCCGCACAACCATGAACAGTGCTGGGACACATCCGCGCTAGCAGCGCCCGGTGGAACATTGATCCAAGTCAATGGAGCCGATTAGCCCCCTGCTTCGGTTTAGGGCATGCAAAGGCGTTTGTCGGGGAAAAACAACTTGCAAAGCCCTGCTGGAGGAGTGCCCGAACATGTCGGTGATGATCGTGGGGGCAATTGTCGCTTTGGTCGTCTTGGTGACGGCCATCGGTGGTTCACCGATTGCGCGGCGATGGGTGATTGGGATTTACAGTCTGCTGGCAGCGGCGCTGCTCGCCATTTGGTATTGGTACGTGTGAAACAGGGATGGATCTTATTTGATCGGAGCGGCTCCGTGGCAGGCAACGGAGCGTTGCATGCCTCCGGTTGATCTTTGCGCGCAGAGCCGCAGCACTGCCGGATCCCCCTCCAGTGCCATGTGGACGGCTTGTGTCAGCGCTGCTGCCTGACCATCGAACCTGCTTCGCTGAGGCTTGACCTACATCAAGCGCGGTAGACCCAACGTTATCATGGTCGACATGCTTCGAGGCGCGCCGATCCTGATCGACCGACGGCGCGCCACCGCGACCAATCGCGCACCGCTGGGAGACAAACCATGAAAGCAAGCGCAGCTCTACGGAAGGACGTCGATAGTGGCGACTGCTGGAACGGCTTTCGGCCGGGCGATTGGAAAACTTCCATCAACGTTCGGGATTTCATCGTCCGGAACGTCACGCCTTACCCAGGGAACGAGGACTTTCTCGCAGGGCCATCGCAGCGCACCAAAGCAGTTTGGGCAAAACTGCAGCCGTACTTCGCCGACGAGCGAAAGAAGGGAGTGCTCGCGGTCGACGTGCAAACCCCGTCGACGTTGCTCGCCCACAAGGCCGGGTATATCGATCGTGAAAATGAAATCATCGTAGGTCTTCAGACGGACCAGCCGTTCAAGCGGGCGATCTTCCCCTTCGGCGGACTGCGGATGGTCGAGGCGGCACTCAAGGCCGCGGGCTTCGAACCCGATCCGCTCGTGCATGAGGCCTTCACGAAATACCGCAAATCGCACAATGACGGCGTGTTCGATGCCTATACGCCCGAGATCATGAATTGCCGAAGGTCCGGGATCATCACCGGCCTTCCGGATGCCTACGGGCGCGGTCGTATCATCGGCGACTACCGGCGAGTGGCTCTCTACGGGGTCGATCGGCTGCTCGAAGCCAAGCGCGAGGAACGGGCGCAGATCGACGACATGTGGCCGACCGACGAAATCATTCGGCTACGCGAGGAATTGTCCGAGCAAATGCGTGCTCTCAAGGACCTGGCCTCGATGGCAAAGCTCTACGATCACGACATATCGAAGCCAGCTTCGAATGCGCAGGAAGCGTTCCAGTGGACTTATTTCGCCTATCTGGGCGCAATCAAGGAAGCCAACGGCGCGGCGATGTCGATCGGGCGCATCTCTACCTTCCTGGACATCTACATCGAGCGCGACCTCAAGGCCGGCATTCTCGACGAGGCGCGGGCGCAAGAGCTTTGGGACCAATTGGTGCAGAAGCTCCGCATCGTCCAATTCCTCCGCACGCCCGACTATGATGCGCTGTTCAGCGGCGATCCCTATTGGGCAACCGAATGCGTCGGTGGAATGGATCTGGATGGACGCTCTCTGGTGACCAAGAGCAGCTATCGGATGCTGCACACGCTTTACAATCTCGGTCCCGCGCCCGAACCGAATATCACGGTTCTCTGGTCGAACCATATGCCGGCCGCCTTCAAGCGCTACTGTGTCAAGGTCAGCCGCGACACCTCCTCGCTGCAATACGAAAACGACGATCTGATGCGGCCGTTCTGGGGTGACGACTACGGCATCGCCTGCTGCGTCTCGGCCATGCGTCTCGGCAAGCAGATGCAGTTTTTCGGCGCCCGGGTCAATCTCGCAAAGGCGCTGCTCTATGCGATCAACGGCGGTCGTGACGAGGTGTCGGGCGATCAGATTGCTCCCCCGACATTGCCGGTGTCCGGCGATTTCCTCGACTACGACGACGTCATGGCCAAGTTCGACTCCACGATGGAATGGCTGGCCCGCACCTACGTTCATGCGATGAATTGCATTCACTACATGCACGACAAGTACTTCTACGAACGTCTGGAAATGGCGCTTCACGATCGCGACATTCTGAGAACGATGGCGTTCGGGATCGCCGGCCTTTCGGTGGTCGCCGATAGTCTGAGCGCGATCAAGTACGGAAAAATGCGTGTCACGCGCGACCCGACGGGATTGATCGTCGACTTTCAAAACGAAGGTAACAAATCCACACCGCAATTCGGCAACAACGACGATCGCGTCGACCAGATCGCGTCCGACATCGTCACCAGCTTCATGGAGAAGATACGCAAGCACCCGACCTATCGCAACGCGACACACACGCAAAGCGTCCTTACCATCACCTCCAACGTCGTGTACGGCAAGGCCACGGGAAATACCCCCGACGGCCGTCGCAAGGGCGAACCGTTCGGGCCTGGCGCAAACCCGATGCACGGCCGGGATAGCCATGGCTGGCTCGCGTCCTGCCTGTCGGTCGCAAAGCTTCCTTACAAGGACGCGCAAGACGGCATCAGCTACACGGTTTCCGTCGCTCCGCAGAAGGCCCATTTGTCCGAAGGACAGCTGGTGGACGAGGCGGTCAAGGCGTTCGACGTCTATTTCGAGCGCGGCGGCTTCCACATGAACCTGAACGTGATCGACAAGGAGACGCTCGAGGATGCGATGGGGAATCCGGACAAGTACCCGCAACTCACGATCCGCGTGTCGGGCTACGCCGTGAACTTCGTTCGGCTGACGCCCGAACAGCAGAGAGATGTGATCAGCCGCACTTTCCACGGCCAAATCTAGCTGGTGCCGAGATGTCGACGCGTTCAGCCGCTCGAACCCGGAAGTCGTTACGACCTCCGGGTCGGGATTTCACCCGACGCCCCGGATGAAGACAACATCAAGGACGAAGAGGGTTCGTTCGGCTATTGCCATTCCTACGAAACCTCGTCGCGCTACGACGGACCGGGCCTGCAAATCGTCCTCTTCGTCTCCGGCTGCCTGCTGCGCTGTACGTACTGCCACAATCCGGACACCTGGCATCTCAAGGACGGCACCTACGTGTCGGTCGATCATGTGCTCCGTCGCCTCGGCGACTTCGCACCCACGATCCGCAGCCTGGGTGGGGGCCTGACGATATCGGGCGGCGAGCCCATGGTGCAGCTCGCCTTCACCCGGAAAATATTCGCCGGCGCAAAGGAAATGGGGCTGCACACAGCCATCCAGACATCGGGATTTCTGGGCGATCGTGCCGACAATTCCTACTTGTCGGTGATCGACCACGTCCTGTTGGACATCAAGAGCTCGGATCCTGCCACTTATCGGCGTGTGACGGGCCGGGACTTGGCGCCCACCCTGCGCTTCGCGGAACGCCTTGCTTCGATATCCAAGCCGGTATGGGTCCGGTTCACGCTCGTTCCCGGCGCTACCGACGATCCCGCCAACGTCGACGGCATCGCCCGTTTCGTCGCGCCGATGAAGAACGTGGAGTGGGTGGAGGTGCAGCCGTTCCATCAGATGGGCGCCTTCAAGTGGACGGCGATGGGCCTCGACTACAAGCATATCGACACTCAGGCACCGAGCCGGGAACTGGTCAATCGAGTGATTGGACAATTCCAGGCCGCGGGCTGTCACGCCCGCTAGCGACGGGCATTCGATCCGGGGAGATCTGACATGTTGGACCTTGCTCGCGGGATCATCGAAAGCCAGCCAATTCTGACCGCCTTCCTGGCCATCGGATTGGGCTACCTTGTGGGCCAGATCAGCATCTTCGGTTTCTCGCTTGGCGTCGGCGCGGTTCTCTTTGTCGGTCTCGCCATCGGCGCGTTCGCGCCGAAGGCTCAGATCATCGGGCCGATCGGCCTGACGGGTCTGATCATGTTTCTCTACGGGATCGGCATCCTCTATGGCCGCCAATTCTTCGAGGGCATGGTCGGCGCCGGTCAGAAGTACAATCTGTTGGCCTTGGTTGCGTGTCTGGCAGGTTTGCTGGTCGCACTCGGCTTGGGGCACATCTTCGGCATCAAGATCGGACATACGCTTGGCCTCTACGCCGGGTCGATGACGAGCACCGCAACCCTCCAGGCCGCGCTCGACGTCGTCAAGAACAAGGATCCCTCGATCGGCTATTCCATCGCCTATCCTTTCGGCGTCATCGGCCCCATCCTCTGCATCTATTTCATGACACAGATCGTGAAGCCAAAATTCCCTGCAAAGACGCAGCGCTTCCACATGGGAGAGATTTCGATTGGCGAAGCATTCGCCGGTCGACCTCTCGGCGAACTGATGCCGAACGCGCTGAGCGGCCTGCAGGTAACCATGGTTCGGAAGGGCGGGCGCAATTTCGTTCCGACCGACGATACGATCCTGGCGGCAGGAGACGCCGTTCTGGTGGTGGCCGAAGACAATGAGGCCATTGCAACCGCCGCGGCTCAGCTCGGAAAACTCGAACCGGGCCGGTTGGCCAGCGACCGCGCGGACCTCGACTACATCCGGGTTTTCGTCGGTAAGGCCAGCGCGGTGGGTATCCCGCTTGCTCGCCTTCCGATGCCCGCCGGCTATCCGACTCATCTGCTGCACGTTCGGCGATATGACGCCGACCTGATCCCGGCCCCCGACCTGATGCTGGAATTTGGCGACCGGGTCGGAGTGCTGACGCCTCCGGAGCGGAAAGAGGAAATCCGCCGTCACTTCGGCGATACGGTCAAGGCCGCGGCGGAATTCAGCTACGTCTCGCTTGGGATTGGCATGGTTCTGGGCGTTCTTCTTGGCCTCATTCCGATCCCCATTCCCGGCGTCGGCACCGTGACGCTTGGCATCGGCGGCGGACCACTGATCGTCGCTCTCATCCTCGGCAAGCTGCGCCGTACCGGTCCGATGCTGTGGACCATGCCATTGCCGGCCAACATCGTGCTGCGAAATTTCGGTCTCGCAATGTTTCTTGCCACTGTCGGCGTCAACGCCGGACAGCCGTTTCGTCCGGACCGTGTCAGAGTCCGGACCAACGATGCTGTTCATCGGTGTCGCAGTTTTGTTGACGACCGTGTCGATCGTCTTGCTCGTCGGTCATTATCTGATGAAAATTCCGTACGACGACCTCGTTGGTGTCGCGTCCGGTGCAACAGGAAATCCAGCCATTCTCGTCTACTCGACGAAGATGGCCCCGACCGAGCGGCCCGATATCGGGTATGCCATGATCTTTCCTTCGATGACGCTGGTGAAAGGTTATTGCCGCGCAGATCGTCGGTCTTCTGATGATGGGCAACGGCGGTTAGCGCTTCAGCTTCCGGGGAGTTCGAACCCTTCAAGAAGTTCTCGGGCAACCGTCCATCATAGCCGGAGCCTGTTCTAGGGGAGATGGAGGATGGACGACCGACCACGCGTGCCGCAGCCGCCCATCTTCAATTTGAACGCCTATAGCCCGGCCGAGATCAAAGAGGCAGTCGAAAAAGTCGGAGTCAAAAAGGCAAGATTACCGCTTCTGGCCTCTTTCATGCTGGCGATCGTTGCTGGAGGCAGCGTCGGCCTCGGAGCACTCTATTATACTATTGTTGCCAGCGACCAGGGAATGAGCTTTGCCGCGGTCCGTCTTCTCGGGGGGCTGACGTTCTCGCTCGGACTGGCACTTGTCATCGTGGGTGGAGCCGAGCTCTTTACAGGCAACAACTTGATTGTAATGGCGTGGGCGAGCCGAAAAGTTTCGACAGCAGAGATGCTGCGCAATTGGGTCATCGTCTATTTCGGCAATTTGGTCGGTTCTCTCGGACTCTGTGGTCCTGGTCTTCTTTTCACATCACCTCGACATGAATGGCGGTAGAATCGGATTGTCGATATTGAATACGGCTGTTGCAAAGATCCAGCCGGATCTTGTCACACTGTTCTTCAAGGGAATTCTATGCAATTTGCTCGTCTGCCTGGCGGTCTGGCTGGCCTATGCTGGCCGTACGGTCACCGATAAAATTCTCGCCCTTATATTGCCGGTCTCCGCCTTCATAGCGGCTGGCTTCGAGCACTGCGTTGCCAACATGTATTTTCTGCCGTTGGCCTGGCTAATGGTCCAGACGGGTAACGTTCCGGCAAATTTCGACGCCTCACTCATTTCGGTAGCTGGCATCGTCCACAATCTCATTCCCGTCACTCTCGGCAACATTGTGGGTGGCGCTGGCCTGGTTGGTGCTCTGTACTGGGCGATCTATCGGGCCGCATTTGGCGCGCTCCCTCCTGGCGAGAACTAGTTTCAAGCGCCGTATTCCGACCGATTACAATGCTGGATTCGGATCAAACGAACAAGACTGCGCAAGCGCACGCAGCTATTCAGTTGGTCACGCTCGCAACGGGCACGCGCCCTTGATCTAGATCAAAATCCAACGCTCGTTGCGAAATCAGGATCTGTCGTTGTGAGAATTAAGCGGCGTGGAAACGCACCGCGCCGTCGAACTTAACTCCCAAAGGATGAATGTCATGCCACTAGGTGCGGCGAATTGGGAAGCAAACAAGGACCTGCCGGTGGGAAAGGGCGCCACGGTCCAGCAGTTCCTTGCAACTATCGGGAAGGACAAGTTCGAGATCAACGTCGCGCCCTGGGGCGAAGGCCAGCTGAAGATCAACGGCGTCGAGGTGGCGAGGACCGCCGAGGCGAAGGACCGACGGCAGGCCTTCGCCCACCTCAAACAGGCGGCCGAAAGGCACGTGAGGGGCGAACCGATCGACCTGCCGCTGAACGGCAAAGCCCGGCTGATACCTGCCGTGAAGGCCAAGCTGCTGGAGGGGAAGAAGGGACTGGTAGTCGGGATCGCGAACGATCGATCCATCGCCTGGGGTTGCGCCGCCGCCTTCCGTGCGTTCGGCGCCGATCTGGCTGTGACCTATCTGAACGAGAAAGCCAAGAAGCACGTCGATCCGCTGGCGCGTGCGATTGAGGCGCCGATCGTCATGCCGCTTGACGTCCGCGTTCCGGGTCAGATGGAGGCGGTATTCGAGCGCATCGGAAAAGAGTGGGGCAAGCTCGACTTCGTTGTGCACTCGATAGCTTTTGCGCCCCAGGATGCGCTGCACGGAAGAGTTGTCGACGTGCCTCTCGAGGGATTTCTCACCACCATGCAGGTCTCCTGCTGGACATTCCTTCGAATGGCCCAGCTTGCGGAGCCCCTCATGAAAAAGGGCGGTACTCTTTTCACGATGACGTATTATGGCAGCCAGACGGTGGTGAAGAATTACAACATCATGGGAGTTGCGAAGGCAGCCCTGGAGAGCGCGGTGAGATATGCGTCCGCCGAGCTCGGTCCAAAGGGCATTCGCGTGCACGCGATCTCCCCGGGGCCGCTTGCGACACGGGCCGCTTCCGGCATCCCCGAGTTCGACAAGTTGCTCGAAAAAGCAAAGGCGAAAGCGCCCGCCCGCAGCCTTGTAAGCATCGAGGACGTCGGCGCTGCTACGGCATTCCTAGCTCATGATGCGGCCCGGTTGATTACCGGCGATACTATTTACATCGACGGCGGATATCACGTCGTCGATTGAGCTGCTCACAATTCAACCTGTTTTCTTCTTTTCCAGATCGCGCAGATGGGTAGTTGCATCCTCTGCATTTTCGTAGATATGCGGGGCCACCGCGCGTTGCTTCAGCGCGTCGCCCAGTTTGGCGCGAAGAAAACTGCTGGTCGTGTAACGAGTGACACCGGAGTAGAAACGATCAACCAGATCGTGAACCATGGCCGAGTATTCATCGATGATGTCGGGGAATATCTCGAAGTTGTCGTAGTTGACGACGGCGTAGACCTTTCGACCCAGAGGGACCAGCTCGCTTTCGACGATCCGTCGAATCTTTTCGACGTCTTCGTGGCTGTGAATGCGATGGCCTTCGAGATTGACGAAGAACCGGTTCTCATCGGGGTGATACGTGAAGCGTCGCTCAATCGGCATGCGCAACAGTTGGTCACGCAAGCCCATTGGGCGGTCCATGAAAATGCGCTCGTCCATGAGTGCCGGATTGCGGACGATTGGTCGAAATTCCATCCGGGCGAGGATATCACGCTCGATCTCGATGCCGGGGGCGACTTCAATCAGCTCAAGCCCATCCGGTGTCAATTTGAACACACAGCGCTCGGTTACATAAAGCACGGGTTGCCCACGATGCACTGAATAGCGCCCGGAGAACGTGCGATGTTCAATTTTTCCGACAAATTTCGCGACATCGCCGTCCTTGAGCACGCGCAGGCGCCCGTTCTCGACCGCCATGCGGAGGCGACCCGCCGTGAATGTACCAACGAATATCAGCTTTTTGGCATTCTGACTGATATTGATGAACCCGCCGGCGCCCGCCAGGCGAGGTCCAAATTTGCTCACATTCAGATTGCCTTCGCGGTCGGCCTGGGCGAGCCCAAGAAATGAAGCGTCAAGCCCGCCGCCGTCATAAAAGTCGAATTGATAGGGCTGATCGATAACAGCTTGTGCGTTGATCGCCGCGCCAAAATTGAGGCCTCCTGCCGGCACGCCGCCGATGACGCCAGGTTCGGCCGTCAGCGTAAGCAAGTCAGCGATTTTTTCTTCGCTGGCGACGGTTGCGATACCTTCCGGCATGCCAATGCCGAGATTGACAATGCTGTTTGCATCGAGTTCGAGTGCCGCACGCCGTGCGATGATCTTTCGTTCGCTCATTTCCATTGAAGTCACCGACCCCGTAGGAGCGCGAATTTCGCCACTGAACGCCGGGTCATACTGAACTGAAAAGGTCTGCCAGTGATGCTCTGGTTTGGCCACCACTACGCAATCGACGAAAATCCCCGGAATTTTGACTTGCCTCGGGCTGAGCGAACCGCGCTCGGCTATGCGCTCCACCTGTGCAATGACGATCCCGTCGGAATTGCGTACCGCCATGGCGATGGCCAGCGCCTCCAGCGTGAGTGCCTCCTTTTCCATGGTGATGTTTCCGTCAGGATCTGCTGTCGTGCCGCGGATAATTCCGACATCGATCGGGAACGTGCGGTAAAAAAGAAACTCCTCGCCTTCGATCTCGATCAGGCGCACGAGATCATCCTTGGTGCATTCATTGATCTTGCCACCGCCATGACGCGGATCGACAAAGGTTTCGAGCCCCACTCGTGTGAGATGTCCCGGGCGCTTTGCTGCAATGTCGCGAAAAAGGTGCGAAATCACACCCTGAGGAAGATTGTACGCCTCGATCTGATTGGCGATTGCGAGTTGCTGCAGTTTCGGCACCAGCCCCCAATGCCCCCCGATCACGCGGCGCACCAGACCTTCGTGCCCTAGGTGATTGAGCCCCCGCTCGCCGCCGTCACCTTGTCCTCCAGCATAGACCAGAGTGAGATTGCGTGGCTTGTCGGTGGCAGGAACCGTCTGCCCCTCCTTCGCGAGATAGAGTGCCTCTATTGCCAAAGCGACTTCTTCGGCGAAGCCGATGCCGACAAAACCGCCCGTGGCAATCGTGTCCCCGTCTCGTATCAGGCTGGCTGCTTCCTCGGCGCTGACGATCTTCCCGCTATCGAGTGCCTTGACGGGCGCTAGCGTTAGACGAATCGCATCGGCTGACATGCGTCCTCCACAGGCTGTTACCTCTTTGATTGCTGACATCTATTGGCGTGCGACAGCACTGTAGGCTAGGGATGTCAGTAGATCCCGGTCAAATAGTAAAACGCGATGACGACGAACACCGCCGCAGTTTTCGTCAACGTGATCACGAACACGTCCTTGTAGGCCTGCCTGTGGGTGAGGCCTGTAACGGCAAGCAGCGTGATCACGGCTCCATTGTGAGGCAATGTATCCATGCCACCGCTCGCCATCGCCGCGACACGATGAAAGACTTCGAGCGGGATGTTTGCTGCCTTCGCGGCTGCAATGAATTCATCGGACATCGCGGCAAGGGCAATGCTCATGCCGCCGGAAGCCGAGCCGGTGATGCCGGCGAGCACCGTCACGGTGACGGCTTCATTGACAAGCGGATTGGGGATCGCCTTGAGCGCGGCGGAAACCGCCGCAAAGCCCGGCAGCAGGGCAATCACCCCACCGAACCCATACTCGGACGCAGTATTGAGCGAGGCGAGCAGAGCGCCGGCGACCGCCGCCTTGCTGCCATCAGCGAATTTGGCAAGCACGGGGCGCCAGGCAAAGATAAACACCGCTAATATGCCAAGGAGCAGGGCGCCCTCGACTGCCCATATGGCGGCCACTGGACCAATCTGCGTAACGATCGCATGGCCGCCGAGTGTGACTTCGTGCTTCGCGCCGTAAGCCCGTGGCACCAGATACGTGAACAGCAAGTTCGCGACGCCCACCACGACTAGCGGCGCGATAGCGATCCACGGGTTGGGCAATTCCTGCTCTTCGAATGACTCCGGCTCGTTGAGAAGCTCCGTGCCGTAACCCTCGCGGTGCTTCTGTGCCGCGCGTCGGCGGTTCTCGATATAGGCGAGACCAACGCCTAAAACGAAAACACTGCCGATGAGCCCCAGCACGGGGGCAGCCCACGTCGTCGTATTAAAGAACGTGGTCGGGATGATGTTCTGGATTTGCGGCGTTCCCGGCAAGGCATCCATCGTAAAGCTGAAGGCACCGAGCGCTATCGTGCAGGGGATGAGCCGCTTTGGAATATCGCCCTGCCGAAACATTTCGGCCGCGAACGGATAGACCGCGAACACAACGACGAACAGTGACACTCCGCCATAGGTCAGGATTGCGCAAACGACGACAATAGATAGTACGGCGCGCTCCCGGCCGAGCACGCCGATGACGGCGGCGACGATCGACTTTGAAAAGCCCGAAAGCTCGATAACTTTTCCGAAGACAGCGCCGAGCATGAAAACGGGAAAGTAATTTTTCACAAAGCCGACCATCTTTTCCATGAAGACGCTGGAAAATAGTGGTGGGACGAGCGCAGGATCGGTCAGCAAGACCGCGCCAAGCGCCGCGACGGGTGCGAACAGGATGACACTGTAACCGCGGTAGGCCACAAACATCAGAAAGATCAGCGCGGCCAGCACGATCAGCAGACTCATGGCGACACTCCCTTTCCACGGGCAAGCCAATGGATCCAGATTTGCTCAAGCCGTCGACGTGAACATGGTCATGCGTTCGCGCTCAAGTTCGGTGATGATTTTGGCGTGATGTGCGACGGCCTCAGCCAACAGATCACGGATCGAAATAACGGTTATGGGAGTATCGTTCTCGACCACCGGCAGGTGGCGAATACCGTGCAGGTGCATCAGCTTCAGACAGTCTGCGAACGTCTTCCCAAGATCAACCTTGACAACGTCTCGGACCATAATGTCCGCTACCGGAGTAAGTTCTGGAGACTTGCCGACAAGCACAAGCCGCCGCACGCAGTCACGTTCGGAAAGAACACCTGCGATCGCTCCATGCTCCATAACCAGGACAAGTCCAATGTTCTTTTCGGCCATGAGACGCATTGCCGTCAGCGCGTAATCCCTGGGGCCGACGGCCCACAGGGATTTCGGCTTTGCAGTGAGGATCTGTTTTAACGGACGATAAGCTAGAATTTCTTCCGGACGTCTGAGCGGATGATCCATGATGCCTCGCTTCCCGGGTGCGAAATGGCCTGGAGTGAGCCGACAATCCTGTCCTGGGTGATACAGCACGCACTGCAACATCAGGCATGGAGCCTTCCTCGCGCCTTCCGGAGAAGCCGCTGCATCGACCGTGGGGAGCATTTTGGTAGAGGTCGGGGCGGACCTTTATTGATCTATGTCAAGCTGCAGGGGGGGCGCATTGCAACAAGACGATCGATTTAGGTGACGCAGTAGATCAGGGTGCGAAACGGGATTGGATTCGATCGCGGCTAGCTCCAGCCGGACAGCGCGGAGAGCCGTTCGTGGGAGGTTCACATGGATAGTCCCTCATCTTCAAATGGCTCATCTGCATATCTTGAGAGTCTAATGCGCGCCGGCCAGCAATCGATGAAGCAGTTTGACGATGCGCTCACCAGTGCGATGGGCGTTGAGGGTAAGCCTGCCACGCGTAACGTCTCATCGCCGTTTGCTGTCGCAGCAAATCTGCAACGGCAGCTTTGGTCTCCAATTGTGGATTTCTGGAAAGGCGCCCTCGGCAACGCGTCCGCAACGAGCGCCGGGCGATCGGGCCGCGACAGGCGGTTCCAGGACGAGGCCTGGAATCGATCGCCTTACTACCAACTTATCAAGAAGTCCTACTTGATGACCTCAAAGCAATTGGCCGAACTCGTCGATCAAGCCCAGGTCGACGAAAAATCAAGGCTGCAGCTTCGCTTCTACGCGCGCCAATTCATTGATGCGATAAGTCCGTCGAATTTCCCCGCGACTAACCCGGAAGTCATTCGAACCGCGATCCAGACGCGTTCAGCGAGCCTGACGGCCGGGATGCAGAACCTGATCGAAGATCTCCAAAAAGGGCGCATCACCCGTGTCGACGAATCCGCTTTTGAGGTGGGTCGCAATCTGGCAGTAACGCCGGGATCGGTCGTATTCGAGAACGAACTGATTCAGCTCATCCAATATACGCCACAAACAGCGGAGGTCGAGAAGACGCCGCTCCTGATGGTGCCACCCTGCATCAACAAGTACTATTTGCTCGATCTTGGCGCTGGAAATTCGTTCGTTGAATATGCGGTCGCTCAGGGGCATCAGGTCTTCCTGATTTCCTGGCGAAGCGCCGTCCCCGAGACCCAGCATCTAACCTGGGACGATTACCTGAACCTCGGGGTGCTCAAGAGCATTGAGGTTGTTCGCGATATTGCCAATGCCGATCGGGTTCACACGCTCGGCTTTTGCGTCGGGGGTACCATTTTGAGCTGCGCGGCGGGGGTTCTCGCCGCGCGCGGAGAAAACAGGATCGCGACCATAACGCTCCTCACCACGATGATCGATTTCGCAGATACCGGGGAAATCGGTCTACTGATTGACCAGAATTCCGTCGCGCTGCGCGAAGCGACGATCGGAAGGGGCGGTATTCTGCCTGGCAAGGAACTGGCCTTTATCTTCGGAACCCTGCGCGCCACCGATTTGATCTGGCGCTATGTCGTCGATAGCTATCTTAAGGGTGCGACACCCGAGGCTTTCAATCTCCTTTACTGGGATTCGGACAGCGTCAGCTTGCCGGGGCCAATGTACTGCTGGTACGCGCGCAACGCCTATGTTGAGAACAAGATCAAGGAGCCCGGCGCCACCACGCAATGTAGCGAACGGATTGACCTCTCGAAGGTGAACGTACCGATGTTTCTACTGGCATCTCGCGAGGACCATATCGTGCCTTGGCAGAGCGCATATCGCTCAAAGGACCTCATGGGAAGAGAACAGCGCTTTGTGCTCGCCGCCAGTGGTCACGTTGCCGGCGTGATCAATCCGCCGGCCCGCAACAGGCGAAGTCATTGGGTCAATGACCATCTGAATTGCGACGCGAAGAATTGGCTTGAAAGCGCCGAGGAGAAGCCGGGAAGCTGGTGGCCGGACTGGGATGGCTGGATGAAGGCCCATTCCAGCGGCATCGTCCAGGCTCCGACGGAACTGGGCAACGCTACTTTCCCTGTGATCGAGCCCGCGCCCGGCCGGTACGTCAGACAAAAATCAAACTAATGGGTTGCGAAGGGGGCGGGCGAGGGGGCCGGCTTCAGAAGCGCTAAAGCAACGAAGTTGGGCCACCAAGCGCGACGGAATGCAGGGTTCGCGATGGTCGGCCCGACCCTAATGACGGGCACCACGACCCCGATCATGCTCGATATGGCAGTCAGTATCCGCTTACCCAACGCAACAGCAAGCGAACCAGGGTCGCGACCTTCTGCAGATATCGACAAACGTGGCGCCGTGGCTCTGCTGTGGGGTCGTCAGCAAATCGCCAGATATCCCGGTCCAGAGCTCCCAGGCCCTCACCGCGATGGTGACGGCAAATCTTTATCTGCCCTGTCGCGATTGAACGCGGTCGATCGCTGCCAGGACGAACCCGCGCGGAAAAAACCGCAGCAAAGACGGAAAAGTCCTCGTGCCGAGGCTTGGCAGCACGGCGCGCTTATTGGCCATGAGCCCGCGGTATCCTGCCTGCGCAACGTCAGATGCCGAGATGTTGAGCATTTCGTGCTCAAGTCCAGGTTTAATTCCCGCCCGCACCTGAAACTCCGTCGAAACCGACCCGGGACAGAGCGTCGTCACACGTACTCCGCACGGAGCGAGTTCCTGGCGGAGCGCTTCGCTGAACGACAGGACATATGCCTTGGACGCATAATACACCGCCATCCCGGGGCCCGGCAGAAAGCCGGCAAGCGAACCGACATTGAGGATACCGCCGCGATACCGGATCAGGCTGTCGGAAAACCGCAACGACAAATCGGTCAGTGCGCGGATATTGACGGCGATGATGCCGAGCTGCTCTGCCCTATCCAGTTCGATCGCATTGCCAAAGAGGCCGAATCCCGCATTGTTGACAACGAACTCAACCTCCACCCCCTCCGCGGCCAAGGTAGCGGCGATTTTGTCGCAAGCGTCGGAGTGTTCAAGGTCGCAAGGAATCAAAATCGGCGCCGTGCCGCCAGCGGCGACGATCTCCCTCGCCAACCCCGCCAGGCGATCCGCGCGTCGATCCACAAGCGCCAGTCGATGTCGCCTTGATGCAAAAACGCGCGCCAGTTCGGTGCCTATTCCAGCCGCTGCACCGGTAATCAGCGTCACACGATTCGCGTCACACACTCATTGTATCCCTTCTCGGGCCATGGATATCTTCACGTGACCCAAGGCGGACGTCGGACGAGATCAACGATAGGCTGTTCGACACCGGCTCAATACCACCTACGGCAAACGTGTCCTGCACCCCATACCGCACACCTTCGCAATTGGCGTTTGGCGACACGAGACATGCAGACACCGCCAACCAACGTTCTGCCCGGCCCGCAGAAGAAAGCGATTTGCGTGATCAGGCCGTCCGGCTGATGAAGCGGCGCGGGCGACATGGCCTGCGACGATGTCGCGATGATTAGGGCGGAGGCAGCAACAGCAAAGAACCTGATCATTAGTGTTCTCCTATTTTTGGCTACAAACGATAGTCATACCTTCTCGGTTGGATACGTTGACCCAGATCAACAGCGTGGCCGATCAGGACGCCAGTCCCTTGGTCGCTTTGATGTTTGTGGTTTGGTTTTCGATCTACGTAGGGGCGTTCATTGCTGGGCCGCGAACGTTGGTCGCACCGGGGAACTCGGCCTCGACGTGTCACCTGCGCTGCTGCTCGCGCCGATCAGATGGTCGAGTCATTAGGCTATTTGCCGCGAGCGGTAACGAACCAAAACGAGAAAAAGCCCCATCCTTTGGGGGCTGGGGGCTCGAATCTCGGATGAGGCAAGAGTCTGAGGTTACCGCCGACGACTGCGCATCGTTGAAATGAATTGCGACCGCGATTCGGGCTGCTTGAGGGCAAGACACACGCCCTGCCTACTGCGCGTCGTATTGCGAGTTTTCTTTCAATCCAGCTTATGGATTCGGCGCCGTGTTCATTCGCAGCGTAACTTCTCCGCAAATTCGCCCGGTTGAAACGTCGGCCTTCATGCTACTGCCCGTTGGGACAATAGCGTTAACGCAGCAAACCGTCATCATTGGATCGCTGAATTCGATCCATGGGGATGTTGCGATGCCCGAACCTGTCGATCCACGGCGTCAGATGCCGGCGCGGAACTGCGACCTGTGCGCCGAACAAATGAAGCATATCGGCAACGTACCGCGCACTGCGAAAGCTGCCGAAATCCGGGTATTCCGTTGCTATGAATGTTGTCTCGTCACGACCGAGACATTTGATTCAGTCGCGGGTGCTTGGACCCGTTACGAGTTTCCTGGCCACGGGGGACCGTCCCCGAGCCTTTAATGACAGCAGTTCCAAAAGTTGAAAGCCCCGCCGGGGAAGCATGTTCTGGTCTTCGACGTGGGGCCCTCAGAAATTACGCTGGACGCGAAGCTCCAGATGCACTGTGTCCTGGTCCTTGAACTCGTAGACGGCCGCAGGCTTGGGTGCGGACGGTCCGAGTGTCGCTGCACCCGTGAATTTCTGGTCGAGGTGGAACCACTGGACTTCGGCCGAGAACGTCAAATTCTTGACCGGCGTCCAGCGGGTTATGAAACCGAGTTGCGAGACATTGTAGTCGGGATTGCAGCTGTAATCCGCGCTGACGGCCTTGGCGGGCGTCGTGTAGTTGGCGCAGATAAATGCCTTTGCCGTGCCGTCATAGCGGACTGCCGAGTAGCTGCCATAGAGGCTCGACGACCAGTACGGATCCCAGCTGTGGTTGAACGCACCGCGGATGCCGTAAGCTTCCGTCAGATGCAGCGAACCGTCGCCGCCGTTCGCGACCGGGAGATACACCGCATCCGTCGTCGCACCGAAGCCGACGCTCTGATAGGCGCCCGCACGGCTCGTGCCGCCGAACATCGCAAAGCTTGGCGAAGAGCCGCTGGTGGCGATCACGTTCTTGGTTTCGCCCTTGGCGTAGCTCACGTCCATCTTGATATCGTCGCCGGCGCCGGTCGGGATGTTCTTGATCTGCAGGGCGGCCATGACCGAGCCGCCCCATTTGGTGTCGGGATGGCCGGAGATTTCCGACAGCGCGGTCGGCGCCGCACCGGCAGGTCCGACGCACCGGCCGGAACGCCGCGGCGTTCAGGATGTTGTAGGAGCCGCTGACCTCATGCGCCGCACGCCGAGACCTGGAACAAGCCCCAGGCCTGGTCAACGCGGATGTTGCCGACGACGTCGGGGGCGTGGACGCCCGCATAGGCGTTGCTGCCGCCCAGCGTGGCATTCAGCGCGAGCGCCAGATTGTAGACCGCGGTGCGGTCCCAGACGACGGGATCGTCGAGGCCGATGCTGCCGGACACGCCGTTGCCGAACTGCGCGGTGTACTGGATGTTGTTGACGCCGGTATCGGTATTGTTGGCCGCCGAGCAGGTTCGAACTGATGTTGCCCGGGAAACCCTGCCACGGCGTCGCAGTAGGCCGAGGCGGACTTGCCGAAGGTGAAGCCGGCGAACTGGATGAAGACATATTCCACCGCGACATAGCCTTCGCCCGGCTGGTTCAGGAGCGACGTCTGGGTGCCTGCGGATGGCGAAGCGGTAAAGTTGGCCGGATTGACGGTGGTGCTGCCCTGCGTGCTGAACTGCATGTCGGCCTGACCGAAGGTGCGGACAACGCCATATTCGGTGGCGGTGCGGGTATCGACCGTCAATGCGATGCGCGAGCGCGACGCAAAGTAGTCGCGATAGCGATTGTCCTGCCCGATGTCGCCCGACCATGCCGGCTGTCCGTGAATGCCGCCATTGAAGGTGGTGTCGACACGCAGATAACCGCCAAGCTTGATGCAGGTATCGGTGCCCGGGATATAGAAGAAGCCAGCGCCGTAAAGCGAGCAGATCCTGACGTATTCGACCGCCTTGGCCTTGACGGGAAGATCGGCGGCCCGTGCCCCGCTAACGGCGACTGGTCCCGTCGGCCATCCCGAGAGCAACGACACCAACCGTTCCGAGCAAGAACTTCTTCATTGTAGATCCTCCCCATCCCGTCGCATCTTGCGATTCGCCAAGCAAAGTGGACAACGACTAGGCTGTTTGCCCCCGAACTCCTGTGCCTAAATGGCAACAGCCCGTTTTGAATTGTGACTGCTACGTGATGGGGGTGGCTGGTGCACGGCGGATGGACCCAAGAACCTGAAACGAGTGTGGATCACTCTCCCTCGCTCATCGGAACGTCTTTTCCGATCCGGATCACATGTGTTTCGGCCCCGAACAAGGTCGGAAGGCCGCGGCACAATGTAGCAATCCAAGCCATGCCCGCCAGGAGAACGATGCCCCCAAATCGCTGACGAGTATCGGGGCAACGATGCCACCAGCAACCTACAATCGGTAAGCAGCGAATGACCGCAAGCCGTCGTCCATACGAGGTGCGGCGGCGCTCGCTGGCCTCCGGCAGTGCTGGGCACTACTGTCCTAACGGACAACGACCGCGTGACGACTTCCGAAATTGGGCACAAAGCCGACATGGCCGATCTCGGCTTTCGAGAGCAAGGCGGACTGCGCTGCAAGTACCACCACCGGCGCCAACCGCGCGCGAGCCGCGGTTAAGTCGTGGAAAGGGTTTTTCCCGCCACCGCCGCGCGGTTCTGCTCAACCGTCATGCCAACCGCCGCAACCGCGTGCAGCATCGTCAGCCTGCCGCCTATGACCACCCGAAATTTGCCAGGGCTGGCAATCAGATAACTTTGCGAGCGAGCATCGCGGAGTTCCTGGTCGATTTCGAGCAGGGTCGTTTCCGGGTTCGCCTTGAGCAAGTCCTCGATCACCACGGTGATCCAGGCAGCATCAAGGGTTCTATCTGCCATCCGCAATTTGTGGCGGTGTTTCGGAGTAAGCGGCACGGCTCGAACGCTCGGTGGCGACAGGAAAGAAACAGAACGAGGATACGAGTGGGCTGGTTCCCTGTCGGTCCGGTGCACGACAAAACTGGTCCAGGTGGCGACCATCGCCGCAACTATTCCAAGCGATTTGTCCGCTACCAGACAGACGGGACCCAGAAAATGGATTTGAATTTTCGGAGGGTAGGGGCGCGTGATGCGAGAGTTGAATGCAACATTGGAAAGGCTGCTCACCGAGGCCGAGGATTGCGACCTCATAGCCAAACTGGCGAGCGATCCCCACAAGCGCAAACTGTTCAAGCGACTGGCGACTGATCTGCGAGCCATGGTCCGCGAGGTCGAAGCCGTGATCGCTGATCGCTCGTCGGTCGTGATAAGCCGCCGCGCAGCCACTTTCGCGTGTTCGCCTTGCATCCGTCCCGCGTCGGAAACCCAGTCCACCGGCTCGCGAACCAGCGGCGGTCTGATCAACCGCGACGACATGGGTGCGCGCGTTCGCTGGGTAAAACTTGGCGATGGGCCACATTTATGGCGGAGTGACCTGATCTACCGGTCTGACCAGATCCGCTCACCGGGGCAAAGCAGACATCTTGCCCCAAAGTTCGCGACTTCCGGTTTTGACCCAGGCTGTGTGAAAACGCGCCTCCGCGACGGATCCGCAGAATTGTTTTCTCAATTGCCTTCCTTCCGAAAGAGGCTGCCAGTGCAATCGATTCCGGTATCGACGAAATCGAGATGGAAATTCTACGCGCAGGTTGCGGATCGGAGTTTTCACACAGTCTGGACCCGAACCGTGACTCATCGAGCGGTCTGCACATTCACTGACAAACCAGTACGGGGGTTTTCGCGTTGGTCAGCACCTTGTTTGTCACACTGCCGATTAGAAGCATGGAAAGTCCGCTGCGCCCATGCGATGACATAACAATGAGATCGCAGCCTTTGTCCTCGGCTGCTGCGATGATGGCTTGATAGGGTTGCTCGTTCTCCACTTGAATCGTCTCGCAGGAAACACCAGCCTCCTTGGCCGCAGTTGCCGCGCGATCCAACACGCTCGTGGCCTGTTCCTTGCGCAGCTCAGCATATCTTGCGACTGCTTCAAGGAACCGCCCTGTCATTTCTGAAAACGGTTCCACAACGAAGATTACAGATACCTTGGCTCCAAGGGATTTCGCTAGCGCGAACCCATGCGCCACCCCATGCTCCGCTAGATCCGACCCATCTATCGGAATGAGAATATGCCGGTACATGCTTCACCTGCCGATTGTCTAGACGTATCGCTGCCTTCCGAATGTAAGCTGGGGCCGCGATACAGTCTTGAGATAAATCAATCTATCGGCCCATCGTGCCGCGACCCAGATGTCCGCATTTGGGCACTTTTCGAACATGGCGCGATGTCCGACTTAAGCCCGTTATGCGCACAAAAGCGGATATCGCCCTGACCTTAGCTCTATCGATTCCTTGATAGCTTCCGCTGTCACTAATGCGGGTCTTTCCGGTTCAGCGCCCGCATGACGCCGATCCGGGCAAGCATCGTCGGGCCGCCGTGCTCGACCACCAGCATCAGCGCCTCGATCGCGGCTTGCCATTCGGGTAATGCGGCTTCCTTTTTTTTTCGGCAGCCCGGTGACGTAGGTCGTCTCGTCACGCAGGGTGACGAGCGTTCGGCCGTTGAGCGGCGGGATCGGGTCTTCGAACTCAAGCGACCAGGAAGCCATCCTAGCGGCCTAACAGGGATCAGATCGCAAAAAGGGTGGCGATCAGTAGCATCGCAATAATCGTGCGCCGGCCGATGCCGTTCATTGAAGGCTCTAGGCGTCCTTGCGCTCCCACACCGTGACATATGAGGCGCGATGGTCGTTTCCTAGCGCGTCTTTGAAATCAGGTTGGAAAAAGACTGTCACAATTCGCCAATCGTCATGTAGGCCGCTGTTCAATTCGACCTGCAACATGGGTTGGTCGGCCCAAACGGACGTAATTTTAAACCTGTCTTCCCGCGGCGCGGACATGATTATCCTGCTTTACTGGCTTCCAAGGGGATCATCATTCCGCAACTGTGAGGCGAGAGCAATGTCTCAGTTGCAGGCCGCGCATCGCATTTGGTTCGGTGACTAGCGGAAAGCAGGAGCGTTGCCCGTATTAGTTTCTTTCCACTACGCCGAGCCATTTGGACGCTGCTGCTGTAGCTGCCTTCCAAGAAGAGGGCGCCACCGCAGCGACACTAAGGCCATCGGCCAATTTTTCGAATGCCTCTATGGCTTCGAAGTGAAGCGAGGCAACTTCGCGCGTTCGTCTGGGTGGGCAAATCCTTTGCCAGACCCCGAACCAATCGCGAGGCTGTTTCTCGGTCGGCCATTTGTGCCACCCTGAGAACGGCCAGGGCATAGCGCGCTTTTATTTCGCTATCCCTGTTGGATTTCATCGCCGACCCGCCTCCGGCCGATCCCCTCAAAATGCAGCGGCCGCTCCACCCTCAGTCCGGGGGATGAGTTAGTTCTGTCCAACTGGATTCATCACCGTTCAGGCGGCACAAAAAGAAGCCATTTTCAGCAATACGGGTCTTCATCGCCGGCCCGAGGTCGATCGAAGATTGCAGCAAGTCCCAACCGCCGGCCTTAAAACGAAACGGTGGAACGGCATCCTTTTCGACGAAGACCATAAGGTTCGGGTAGGCAACACTTCTGTAGTTATCAAACGTTTTAGAAAGAGGCTCCTCGTCTTCAGTGGAATATAGCGGCTCGATCGGATCGCTGCCATCTTCCGCCATGGTCACACCTACTTACCTTTCGCCTTCAGCCCCAGCTCCGACCAGCCGGCAGATCGTTTCGGATGCCAGAAGGCTGAGGCGGGCGTAACCTGATATTAACCATCGAAAGGTCAGGGTCATTTTGACCTTCTGACGGTCCTGACACGAGTGGAAGCCGTCGCTGAATTGCGTCAGCGGCGGCTTTTTCGCGTGCGCTGCAATCAGCGAGTGAGAGATGTATTCGGGCTGGAAACTGCCACCGGTTGGCCAGCTTTGATAGCAGGCCTGAGGCCTGCGGGCCGACGAACCTATCCGGTGTGAGACGCAAGCCCAAACCGGCCTGCATTCCCGCCACCAGGGCTACGGCAACAATTTTTAGGTGAGTGCCCTTGTCGGCATTAAATCAAATGGTTCACCGATGACGTCTCATGCCGGGAAGGGCGTCTGTCGGCATTGTGCAAAAGAATCGCGTTAAGGATGAGGGCCAACCTGATCGAACCCCGGCTGGGGAATTAATTCGGATGGTCATCGCGAGCGTTGCGGGACGATTTCGCGGACTGCGCAAAATAGCAGCGGGCCGCGCGGCAGAGCCCATCGCAGGCGCCGATCGACTGACACCCCATGACGTCCTGGAGCGCTCGGTTCACCGGCGGGCTTCCCAGAGTAGTCGGGGGCGGAGCCGGGGGCGGTCCCGCGACCAAGGACGTAACCGTTACTCCACCGACCCGAGAGCGCCGGCGCGCTTTCTCATTGCGGCTTGAGCACTGGAGCAAATCGTTCGGAAAATGTCGCTGCCCTGGCGTCCCGAACTGCAGCAAGTGAGGACGAGATCAGGGTGTGAAACCCTGCAGCGGCGACTGCGAGTAAAATGGCGCCGAAAATCAGAGTACGCATTCCGCACTCCCTTATGGGTGTTAAACTCAGCCGAAAGGTAAGACGCCATTGTTTCAGGAAGGCTTCGCGCGCTCAGGGAAATTGTTTCGTTCACGGCAGAGTGTTGGAGCTGGACTGGCGGGCGGGGCTTTGGTCCCGCGCTCACACCGCTGGGGCAGAGATCAAGCCAGCCGGCTCAACCCGGCGGGTTTTCCGTTGCAGCGTCTTGCACCGCGCGGGTCTCCCTGACTACTCTGACAACTCGGGCACATCGGGGGAATTGAAATGACGGCTTCGAAACTGAGCCTCCGCGCGGCTGTAGTGATGGTCATCGCGGGCATGATCTGGGGCATCGCGATGGGGATCACCCAAGATCACTCAACGCTGCCTGCCCATGCCCACCTTAATCGGCTGGGTTGGGTATCTCTCTTCCTTTTTGGCATCTATTACCATCTGCACCCGGCGGCGACTCGTAGCCGCTTTGTGACCGCTTGCAGGTCTGGCGTCAGGAATGTAGGCTATTGCTGACCATCGGCGTTTCCCTGGTCCATTCGGGACATGCAATCGGCGATCCGACGCCGGGGTTTTTGCTGCTGGTCTGGCTGATATGCTGCTCTAGGTTAGGCTGGCTGGTTTCCGCCGCGGCCGACAGGCGTGCGAATTCACTGCCGCGCCAAGTAAGCCGCCGACGAGGACGCCGCCAACTGAGCGGACTGTCTGTGCTCGAAACACTGGCCCTACATTGGCGACCCGAAACAGGACATACACCAAGACCACAATCATCGCCGCTATGCCGACGGTATCGACAAGTCTTCTCGACATCGAGTTCTGCTTACTGAACCCAGACCTCCTCAACGCGCGATGTTAGAGGATGGTAGGGTCGCGGGTCTGTCCAATAGTGGACCCAACTGCGTCGTCCTCGTTAGCGTTTCGACCGACCCGTCCGCGCGATCCAGCGAGGCCAGCGCGCTGGCGGCATCCGAGCCCGCACATGAAGCCCGCAGCACCAGCAACAGGCAATCGTCGCGCCGATCACATCGTTCGGTGTTCGTGCCGCCGATCCCAGTTTGTCACAGGTCCGTCACAATTCAAAAATGGACTGTTGCCACTAAGGCACGCCGCTTTGGCTAGTGGATCCGTAAATTAGAGCTTCAAATTAGTTTAGCTCGGTGGTCGCAAATCAAGCGCGAGATGGAGACATCACGATGAAGAAGTTTTTGTTGGGGACGGTCGGGTTGGCTGCTCTCGGGTTTGCTGCTCTCGGGATGGCCGCTCCGGCGTCGGCCGCGGATCTGGCTGCTCGTCCGTACACCAAGGCCCCACCGCCGGTCGTGGCTCCGATCTACGATTGGACCGGCTTCTACATCGGCGCCAATGGCGGTTGGGGCGACAGCCACAACTGCGTGGATTTCTTTAACGGGGCTGGTGTGGCCTTCGCTCAGGGCTGTCGCGATCGGTCCGGAGGCCTCGTCGGCGGCCAGCTCGGTTATCGCTGGCAATCCAGCCAGTGGGTGTTCGGCCTGGAAGCTCAGGGCGATTGGGCGGATCTCAGCAACCAGCGCGTCAGCCTCCTTGATCCTACGCTCTCCACTCGCACCAAGACCAGCGGCATCGGCCTCTTCACAGGCCAGATCGGCTACGCCTGGAATGCGTCACTCTTCTACGTGAAGGGCGGCGCGGCGGTGACAGACAACCGCTTCAGCATCCTTGACACGCCCTCCGGCGTCGAACTGGCCGCGCAAAGCGCAACCCGCTGGGGTGGTGCCTTGGGTGTTGGATGGGAGTATGGCTTCGCGCCGAATTGGTCCGCGGGTATTGAATACGACCATCTGTTCATGGGCCACGCAAATAACTCGTTCACGGCCACCGATCCGCGTCTTGTCGGTTTTCTCAACGACCGGATCACCCAGGACGTGGACATGGTCACTCTGCGCATCAACTACCGCTTCGGCGGCTACGGCAGCCCGGTCGTCGCGAAATACTGATCTCTTCCTGCTAGGTATCTCCAGCAAACTCAAAGCCCCGGCAACGTCCGGGGCTTTTTTTCTAGGGCAACCTCGCTACGGGAAACGCGCATGAAACTGGCACTCGAAGTTCTTTCGGAAACCTTTGCCGCTGTCGCCGCGATCCTCTGGTTCTTGTCGGCGCGGGTTAGGTAACAGCAACGCCTCATGGCCCCGGCGCTTGCTTCGTACTGCATGGAAGCCCGGCGTCCCGTCGTCGCGGGCGATCACCGCCTCGCCATCGATCAGGAATGACGATGCCCGGATGATGCCTGGATACGGTGTGCGGCATCAGCGATGGCAGGGAAACGGTCGCCCCAGTCATGCCCGTTGCGGGTGAAGCAGCGAACGCGCGCGCCAACCCGGTGCACCATCAGCCGGTGGCTGAACCCTTGTTCCGTCAGTCAACTATGTCGGTTGCCCGCCTGCGCCGTGGCCCCGCATTTCCTGGCCTGCGACCTAGCCTCTCAACGCAGCCGCTTAAGCCCGAAAACTAATTCTGCAGCGGCTCGCCGGGGTAGAGCGGCGGATGCGCTCCCGAAAGAAACACTACCGTGGCGACAAGCAAGAACGCGACAGCGAAGCCTAACACTGCATTGGGGTAGTTGCTCATGGTACACTCCACATCAGAAGGAGGGACCGCGCGAAGCCGGTCCGGTCTACTCGTCAAGCAGGAGCGGCGGCGCCCACGGGGGCTGAACCGCTTGTTCAGACTTGTTGGGTCGCGGTTCTTCCACCGGCAGATGGCGATCAAGCTCGCGCATAATGACCGCAAGTTCCCGCTCAATTTCGAGTTCGCGTTCTTGGCTGATAGGCACGTCACGCTCCTTTAGGTTACGCCCACGGCCATTTGGTACTGCGGATGATTAACCTACGTAATTGTTCTGTGGGACAACGACCTTTAGTACCATGCCGCCGATCGCCGCGGCGGGTTTATAGCGCTCTGACGTATCCGGAGACACTTCGCTTCGGCTACGGGACAAGAGGAAGCCTGAACCGGAACGACGCGCCGCCGTGATCCCGATTTTTGGCCCATATCGAGCCACTGTGCGCCTCGATAATGGTGCGCGCGATAGACAGTCCCATTCCCATGCCTTCGGTCTTGCTGGTGTAGAACGGCTCGAAGACCTCTTTCAGTTTGCCTTCAGGAATGCCGGGTCCGCGATCCGACACCGATAGCTCGGCGAAATTTCCGGCGCGTGAAGTCCGGATGCTGATGATCCGCTTTTCGTCAGGCGCGTCCTTCATCGCGTCGATCCCGTTCACGACAAGGTTCAGAATGACTTGTTGAAGTTGAATGCGGTCGCCAAGGATGGGAAGCGCATCCGGTGTTATCAAACTAGTCAGTCCGACCGTTCGTCCGCCGGCAGGAGAAAAAATAATCTCAATCGTTTCGTGAACAACGTCATTTAAGTCGAAGTTTTTCAGTTCAAAGGGAGCTTTTTTTAGCAGGCTCTTCATCCTCCGGATGACCTCGTTGGCGCGCTGGTCATCCTTCAAAATATCGTCCACAATCTCGTTCAGTTCCGCGATGTCAGGGCTCGGAGATGTCAGGATTGCCTTTGCGGTTTCGGCGTTGGTCAAAATAGAACCCAGCGGCTGGTTGATTTCGTGAGCAATCGAGGCGGTCAGTTCGCCAGCGGTCGAGAAGCGCATGACACGGGCCAGTTCTGCCATGCGTTGACGGGACTGCACTTCGGCAAGTTGACGGTGACGATGCTCGCGTAGCAGCGCCAAGATGAGCCCGCCCTCCAAGAGAATAACGGCGGTGATCAGCGCGATCTGCCACAAATACCGCTCCCACACCGTTGGCTCCCGAAATAGGATTTCGCTTCCCGGTGGCAGGCGGCTCTCGTTGATGTTCCAGCGCTGAAGTTCTCGCCAATCGTATTTAGGTACTGAGAAGCCGCTTGGAGGCACCTTGATGCCATCACCCTTCTCTCCTCCCAGCATTCGGATGGCAACAGCAGCCGCCGGTCGGGCGCCCTCGGCCGGTGACAACATCGGGCCGCCAACAATCTGACCGTTAAAGTAAGTCTCGTCGTACGAAAAAATAGGAGCGTTGGCGACCTCATAGATGCGCTTCAGTGGGTCCTTGTCTCCATAGACGGCACCTGCGCCGTCCACCGCTAGCTGCTGATAAAAGATTGCGCTGTGGGGTGGCAAACTCGCAACCGCCTCCAGGATTTCCTCGAATGGCTGCTCGCCGTAGAAAATTAATTCAACTTTGTTCTTTAGCAGCGGACCAAGCACCCGGTGCATCTCGGCAGCCCAAAATCGCTCAGGCGGCGACTTACCGATGATGATCGCAATGGCCTTCGTCTCCGGCAAGAGCCGCAGAACGTTTTCGAACGCAGCGACTTGATCGTAACGCACCCCAGCCACGGCGTCTTGCTCGGTCAACATGGATGGCTCGATCCGGCGCACTTCGACTGCCGCGAGCAGCATCGGCGTTGGCGGGAACAGGTCTGCCCTGTGCTGCTGGATAAAGCGAGCGGCGGCGGCGCCAAGAGTGACGATTAAATTGGGCGGCCGTCGCGCATAGAGCACCTTGAGATAATCAACAAATTTGGCCTCAGCAGCGGGGTCGCCATCCAGAGCTGTCACGAGGGATTGTTCTTGAATGTTCAGCGGCCAAGGCGACAGTAGGTTCAGTTCTTTCTGGAGTTCTCTGCTCCACGCGGCACCCTGTTCGAAGTTCGGACCGAACGTATGAAGGAGCAGAAGTTTCTTCGGCTGACCTGCAGCCTCGCCGGATTTGACCTGAGCGGCGGTCTCGCCAACTGAGACGACAAGAACGACGACGGCGATCCATATATAAACGAGCCGCTTCAGCCACATGCGCGGCACGGCCGTGCGGCCTCGATGGGTCGTCATCGGTGCCCACAAGATTTCCTGCCGTCCGATTAGAGCATCCAAGGTAGCTGCCTCATCCACCCCCAAGAGCGCATTACCAGTAGGTGACCAAATTGGCCAATAAATTGAGCGCGCTCCCGGTCTGCGGTGTATAGATCACCGGCGTGGGATGATCAGTGTACCCGAGCCCGATACCCACGCGGATACCCGGCGCAATTGGCGCATAATATGCTGCGGTTAGCGAAAAATTGCCGGTATGCGCGAGTTGACCGCTCCGCAAAACGGCATCGACCACATAATTGCTAAAGACATTTCGGGAGACAACCACTGACACCATATCGCTCGGCCGAGAGGGCAGAAGGCCTATCCCGTAAAGGCGAAACTCGTAATACTGGCTGAAACGATTGAACTCGGGCGGCGCGTACATTGCGCTGACGCCCGCATACCAACCCCTTGCAACCTGACCTGCTACCGGAGCCAGTTGGACAAATTGTCGGTCCGCAAGAACATAGGCTGCGTAATTTCCGGTACTCCGCCCGCCAAATTCGAAATCGACGTATCTGCTGGTGTTGACGATCCCTGCGGTGCGCACCCAAGTCGCAAGCTGGCCGGGGGCGGCCTCCTTGCGATAGCCAACCTCGTCGATTGCGAGGGTCCCGCTGTTCGGTGTGGACCAGTCGAGGCCGGTTGAGTTAGCAATCTTCTCAGCGAGGGGACCATCGGGACTGCTCGCGACCTGCACGCCGAACTTGTTGTAAAGGCCGTCAGGGCCATTGACCTTGATGTTGATCCCCGGCTTCGTCCAGGCCCAGGCGCTAAGGCCAGCCTCGACCGGAATTGATCCGCTCGGTCCAAAGATGCCGGACGACAAATTGCCCGCCAGCAGCGGTCCCCAATATTCAACGGCATTGGCCAAATATCCGACTTTCAATTCCAGGTGCCGGTTAAGGAAAGTCTGATAGTAGCTGAGTGTCGCAAGGCTTGAGGCATTCGGACCACCGGGCTCCCATGTGTCAAAGTTGTAGATGCCGCCAACCACAATCTGCCCATCGGAAATACCGTATCTGCTAAGGTCGTAAGTCATCTGCATCACGTTATTCGTGAAGAAGGTCGGCTTCTGACCGCTGTAGACCTGCTGGCCCAACGTGGTCCGTTCTGCGGGCAGCATGTCGTCGAAAAAGTTGTTGCTGCTATAGCCGATGTATCCGATCCCGAGCGCTGCAAGGCTTGATCGAAGGCCCGCGACATCAGGATCGATGGTCCCCTGCGGGCCGGGCAGCGCTATGATGTACCCCTTGATCCGAAGGCCATCGAAATCCGGCGTTGGCGCGGCTGGCGTGGGGACGAACGCTGTGTTCTCGGTCAACTCTGCCGCGTGACATGTCGCCCGCAGAAGCAGCGCCGCACAAATCGATAATGTGCCCGCCCTCAACATGCAGCCTCAATCGGAACGCCACTGGAATTTAGGTGACACAAAGCACCGATACACCATCACGCTGACACGGTTAGCCGGCCTCATCAAGCGGGTGTAATCAGGTTCCCTCTGGTGGTCAGTCCTGCTCATCAAGCGGCGGCTCGTTGGCCGTGTCGGCTGCCTTGCTGCATGCTTCCGCAATCTCGCTCCTGATCTGCATAACCACCGCGTCGATGTTGCGCCTCACCACAATGGGGTGAACCTCCGCGGGGCGAACCTCATCCGAGCGGACCTCCAAAGGGCGCACCTCAACGAGGCGAACCTCAGCGGGGCGAACCTTACCCATGCAGTGCTCCCCGGTTCTGATCTCCGGTGTACTTCCCTCGTGGGAACCAACCTTACGGACGCTGATCTCACCGGCTGTCTCATCTACGGCATCTCCGCATGGAGCGTTAAACTGGAGAGGACCAAGCAGCAGGACTTGGTGATCACCCGTCACAACGTAATCACACGTCACAACGAGCCCGAGATCACCGTCGATAACATCGAGGTCGCTCAGGTCATCTACCTCCTGCTCAACAACGAAAAGGTTCGCGACGTGATCGACACCGTTACCTCCAAGGCGGTGCTGATCCTCGGTCGCTTCACGAAAGAGCGTAAGGCAATCCTCGACGCTATCCGCGAGGAGCTGCGTCGGCGCGGCTATCTTCCAATCCTTTTTGATTTCGACAAGGACAAGCCAGCCAATCGGAAACTCACGGAAACTATTACCCTGCTGGCACGCATGGCGCGCTTCGTTGTGGCAGACATCACCGACGCTAAGGCCGTCCCGGTCGAACTCAGTGTCATCGTGCCAGCTTTGCCTTCCCTTGCCGTGCAACCTCTCCTGCAGAGAGAACACAGTGTGTACGCGATGTTTGAGGACGTTGCGTGTTATCCTTGGGTATTGCCGCTCTATCGGTATGAGACACGGGATCAACTCGTCGCTGCACTCGGCGAGCATGTGATTGAGCCTGCTGAGCGTAAGGCATCGGAGTTGCGTCCAAAAGAGCCAGACCAATTCCGCCAATAATCTAGATAAGTCCGACCGAATAGGAGCGTCGTACAGCGCGCCGCCAGCGCAGGGCTACAGGACTAACCGGGCAAGCAGCGCCGGCGCATAGGCGGTCACGCGGCGCGCGGCAATCAATCCATGGGCAGGATTGATCGTTCAACTGGCGAGGCCACGCCAGCAAGGTGCCCGATTCTTCGAACAAGATGTTCGAGAAACACTGGAGCATTCGGGGAAAGGACGGTGCGGGTTATTAGCTTTCTCAGGTCAGCCTTTATGTAGAGTCCGGGATTGTCGAAATTGTTCATTCCGAGACCACCGTACTGATCAGGGCGCATGTCTGTTCCGTCTAAGTTAACGCACATCGGCCCCCGGATGCTCATTGTTGTCATCCTGATCTCACGCTCAGCCGCGAAATTATTTCCTTTCAGGAAGGCTCTTTCACCGGCCTGATTGGCTTCATAGTGGGAAATGACATGCGAATTCAGATCGACGTATTGGACGCGTCCAATCAAAGAGACACGCGGGTCACAATAAACATGCTGACTGAGGAGATCGATTGTCGAGACAACGGCGACACCTTCACGGCCTGCATAGTCTCGCCACATCGCGGGTGACTCTTCTTCGCTGCAAAACCAACAGTTGGCTAGCGTTAGTTCGCGGCCATCTTCCACATTTTTGTCGCTAGAATTCCTAATTAGCTCAGTAAGGCCCGGGTTGTTTTTGATGGCTTCCCATTGAAGAAGTTGCTCGGTCATCTCCCGCGCAGCGATGGCTGGCATCGCCCCCTCGTCGGCATCCATTGAAAGCAACGTCTTTAGTTTCGCAAACCAGAGAGCGCTGTAGATCATCATCGAAACGTACTTAGGAAACGTGAGGTATCGCCAAACGTGAAGATTGAGATCGGCTTGCGTTAAATGACGAAGTTCGAAATTTGCCACTACAATTTCCATAGTGCCTGCAGAATCGGGAGCCTTCACGATGGCACAATGCAGGGTAGCAATACGAGGGTTGGGACCGAGGTGTGAAGGCTAGAAAATTATAAAATTATTAGGTGACAGGGTACGTAGCGGATCGGGACACAAATGAGGATACATCAGTAACATCGCATTGATTTATCTATCATTTTTGCCCCCACATTCTTCCTTGCGCAGGGAAGGCCGGATGCTCTCCGCTGAACCGGTATGCTCGTGTGCGCAACTCTATGTGCAAATTGCACACGAGACCGCGGGTGCAGCGCGCACCCGGCTTTCCCTGCGCCCTTTGTTTTTCGAGGGCGGAAGATGTTGACAAGACCCGGGCATAACGTGCCGCGGGAACGCGGAGGTGCGTCCCGGGGAACGCTGAGGCGCGTCCCGGGGAACGCGGAGGCGCATTTGCGTATTTCAGCTTCCCATCGCCTGCCAGGCATTCGATGCGAATTGCCGGCGCCAGGTCACGATGACGACCGCGGCCGTCGTTGCGAACAACACCCACGGACTGACGAACCAGCCGAGATAGCCGAGCGCAAAGAAGAACGCGCGCTGGCCGCGGTTGAAGTGCCGGCCGGCGGCTTCGAACAATCGCGTGGTGCGCAAGACGTGGGCTTCGGCTTCCGGCGTATCGCGCTGGCCGGCCGGCGGCATCGCGCCGAACAGGATCGCAACATAGTTGAACAGCCGGTACGCCCAGGCGAATTTGAAGAACGTGTAGATGAAGATCAGGATCAGCCCGACGCATTTGATTTCCCACAACGCCGGCGAGGGGGTGAGATCGACCGGCAGTGCACCGAGCACCGCCAGCGCATCGTTGGTCGATCGCAACAGCGCCAGCGCACCGCCGATCGCAATCAGGCTGGTGGAAGCAAAAAACGCCGTGCCGTTTTGTAAGGAGGCCATGATCTGCATGTCGACCATGCGCGCCTCGCGGCTGAGCAAATTCCGGACCCAGACCTCGCGGTAAATGTGCATGCGGGCGGACAGGCTGTCGCGTCCGTAGGCGGTGTGCTCGAGCGTAATGGCATACACCGTCCATTCGAGTGCGAAGAAAGCCACGGCTGCGATATCAACCCAATATGAACGCATGTTGCATCCCTCGTGGCCGCGAACCGCCGTCGGGCAGGGCAGGTCGCGGCAAGCGGCATCAAGGTCATGTACAGGTTGAACGGGCGCAACGCACTATGGCAAGATGACAATCCCAACAGGATTTCCGTAAAATGTTGAAACTGGTGATCGGCAACAAGAACTATTCGTCATGGTCGATGCGGCCGTGGCTGGCGCTGCGCGCCAACGACATCGCCTTCGACGAGGTGTTGATCCCGCTTTATACCAGCGACAAGGCCGACAAGGATCGCATTCTGAGTTTCAGCCATGCGGGCAAGGTGCCGGCCTTGATCGATGGCGACGTCACGATCTGGGACTCGCTTGCCATCATCGAATACCTCGCCGAAAAATTTCCGGAAGCGGGACTATGGCCGCAGGACCGCGCCGGCCGCGCCCATGCGCGCTCGATTTCGGCGGAGATGCATTCGGGGTTCATGCCACTGCGCAACGAATGCGGCATGAACCTGCATCGCCCGGTTCGCGCGATTGCGCTCTCCGACGACGCGCGCGCCAATGTGGCGCGGATCCAGCAAATCTGGGCCGAGTGCCATGCGCGCTATGGCAGGCAGGGACCATTTTTGTTCGGCGCCTTCTCCGGTGCGGACGCGATGTTTGCGCCGGTCGTGCATCGCTTCCTCACCTATGAGATTGCGGTCGCGCCGGAGGCGCAGCCCTATGTCGAGGCGATGCTGTCGCTGCCGGCGTTTCAGCAATGGACCCGCGAGGGCCTTGCCGAAACCATGGTCATCGAACGGTTCGAGCACGTCTGAATTTGAGCAGGGTCTGAATCCCAAGACGAGTAATGCGGAATTGTGACGGTGCCGGCAATCATCGCCGCTTGACGGACCGATCGTAAAGCAGTCTGAATCCACGCGGCGGCGTTTGCCGATCGAATGAAAAGGGCACGACCATGGGAATTCTCAATTCATTGGAAAATTCGCCCGCGCTCAAGGGCATGCTTGGTCAGCTCGAGGCCGCCGTGGTGCCGGTGGTGCTGAGCCAGGTGCTCGGCGATGGCAGCCAGGGCGGATTGTCGGCGATCGTCGCCAAGCTGCAGCAGGCCGGCCTCGGCGATCAGGTCAAATCCTGGATCGGCAATGGCCAGAACCTGCCGATCACGGCCGAGCAATTGCAGGAGGTGTTGGGCAGCGACACGGTCAAGCAATTGGCGGCCAAGTTCAACATCCCGGTCGACCAGCTCTCCAAAGTGCTGGCGCAACAGCTCCCGGCCGCGGTGGACCACGCCAGTCCGGACGGCAAGCTGCCGCACACGGCCTGACCGGCCCAACCGCGGTTTGCGGTTGCGGCCGCGGGATTCGCCCTCGGAACCCCCGGATTCCCGCTTATCGCACTGAAAAACCTGCAAAATTTGAGTATTTGCCATGCCCGGATGCTGCTGGCTTTTCGGGCCCGTGGTGTGCTAGGTTGACGCAGGGTTCTCAAGTCGGCCGACGCTAGCGGGACCGTGAGCTGGCCGACTTTCTTGGGTGATGGAGAGGGCGTTGAAGCACAAGTACTCCGTTGGAGAGACTGTCTATTTTACTGCGAGCAATGTAGCCCGACCGGCCGCCAGCGGCACCTACGAGGTGATCCGGCTGCTGCCGACCGACGGCGACGACTGCCAGTATCGCATCAAGAGCTCGACTGAGGCTTTCGAACGGGTCGCCAAGGAAAGCCAGCTGGCGATTTCCTGAAGGAAGCAGCTGCTTGACGCGGTTCCGTCTCTGCCGCCGTCAAAAGGCCCCGTTCGCAGAACCATTCTGCCGAAAGCTGGATGCCGCGAAAGCGCATTCGCTTTCGCCGATCGCGTTTGACGCTGCGTGAGGGACACCGCGCATGAACTGGGCCTGGGTTTCTTCGCTGGATCACATCTGGCGCTCGCCGACATTTCCAATGTGGCTGACGCTGGCCGCGGCCGGATTTTTCGGGATCATCGTTCTGATCACGCTATTGCGCGCGGAAAAATCCGTGGCCAACGGCGCGCTGACGGTGATCACGCTGCTGGCGATCGGGGTCGCGGTGGCCGCGACGATCCGCGGCTTCGGTCCGGACGGCCAGCTGGCGTCGGGTGAAAACCGCTCGGTTCAGCCGGTGATGAGCGCGGCGCTGCCGGCGCTGTCCTGCATCGACGACCTGGCTGGAGATGCGGTCCTGAACGCCTGCGAGAAGACGCTGTTCGGCGCGCCGGACACTGCCGCCGCCGCGGTGAGCTATGCGGCATCCCAGATCACGCGGCTGATGGCCTTCGGCGATATCGCCACCGCAGGAAAGAACCCCAGTTCCGAATTGCAGGGGCTGCGCCGTGCGGTCGAGCGCGACCGCTATGGACTGATGGCTTATGCGCTGACGGCGCGCGACCATTGCTCGCCGGCCTCCTGCGCGGCGTTCCGCTCGCTGGGCGATAACCACCAGATCGTGGCCAACATGGACGAGCGGCTCTACGAGAACCTGATCACGCGATACGCGCCGTCGTGGAACGCGCCGGCCCCTGCGCCCGCAGGGGCGGGGCTGGTTGCCGGGCTGCCGCCGTCGGGACCCACGGGCAGGCCGACCAATGCCGACTTCCCGAGCGCAGCTTCAACCCCGCCCGTGAACATCATGACGCCGGAGCCTCCGCTGGCGGCACCCAAGCCGCCGGCTACGGCCACGGCGGCACCGGTGCCGTCGCCGCGCCCGGCATCGGCGCTGGCTGCGGCCAGGAAACCGGCGAAGCGCACCTCTGCGGCGCCGGTTCAGATTGCGCCTGCGGCTGCACCCGCGGCGCAGGCTCCGGCGGCTGCGAACGAATGATGCTTTTCAAAGCGCTCGCAGGCCGCTAAATCCCGCCATCATGCCGCTTCACATCATCAAGCTTGCCGTCGGCTGCGAGTCCGTCAAGGAACTCAAGGGCTGGGTCGCCGAACGTATGGCCACCGCGAAGAAAAAAGGCCTGCCGCTTCGCCATATTCACATCACGCGGATGACGCCGAAGCGCGACGCCGAAGTGCTCGCCGGCGGTTCGCTCTATTGGGTGATCAAGGGCGAAATCGCCGCCCGCGAAAAAATCATCGCGATCGAGCCGTTCCGCGACAAGGACGGCATCGGACGCTGTCGCCTCGTGATGCAGCCCAAGGTGATCGCGGTGCTCGCCGCGGCCGATGCGGGCGTTCCAGGGCTGGCGCTATTTCACCGAAGATTCAGCCCCGCCGGACCTGACCAAATCCGCCGCCGCCAGCGTGGCATCGATGCCGGAGCCGATGCGCAAGGAATTGCGCGATCTGGGGCTACTCTAAGCGCGAATTACAACGACGTCTCCGTGACGATCCGCAGCCGGCTCCACTCGGACGGCGGCAGGTCGGTCTGGCGTCTGGCTTCCGAATTCCGGTCGACGATGTCGAGCAACTCGGTCGCCACGCCCATGTCGTGCAGGTAGATGCGGAACAGTTCGCCAAATCGCATCGACGCGCCTTCGCGCTCGTCCCTGGAGACGTTGGGCGCCAAACGGTTGTGGATCGACATCCCGGTCAGGATCACCCTGGTGCCGGCCGGCAGGCTGCGGTGAACGCCACCGGCCAGGATCAACACGCAGGCGACATCGCAAGGCGCGGCATCCGGCGCGTTCGTCCTGGCGTCGAGGGGTCCGCCCGGACGCTTGAGCGCAAAACATTCCGCCTCCGGCTTGCCGTGGCAGGCGTCGACGTCGGTCGGGCCCGCCATGGCGTCGATGCCGCGGTCGCGCAGGATCCGGCCAAGGCTGGTCGCGACATTGAGATTGACTCCCCAGGCATGGATGACGACCGGAGCTTGCGCCCGTTTGCCGGTCGAGAATGTTGATCAGCCGCTTGTGGGTATCCCATTGCACGGTGCCCTCGGCGGCAATCCAATCCGAGCAGCCCGGCCCGCAGGCCCCGGCTGAGCCGTGCGCGACATAGAAGATCATGGCGTCGGGCGGCGAGCCAATGCCGCCGACCGGCGGCCGCTGCGACGTCTGCGCCTGCGCCAAACCGGCCGCGACAAGGCTCATCAGCCCGCCAAAGATGGCGGTACGTATGGACAACGCGCCCATGCCGGCAATCCCAAGCAAAACCTTCGAGCAAATCCGTTGCGGCGATATTCCATGCCGGCAATAGCGTTGCGCAAGCAGGGACGCCGGAGCGGCCTAAACCCCGATATTGTCGATCAGCCGCGTCTTGCCGAGTCGTGGCCGCGACCAGGATCCGCACCGGGCCGTCCTTGATCGAGGCGATCGGCGCCAGCGTCTCGGCGTGCCGCGCCTCGAAATAGTCGACGATAAAACCGGCAGCGGCGATCAGTTCACGGCCGCCGGCGATGGCGGCCTCGAAATCGTCGCCGGCCTTCAGCCGCTTGGCGGATTTCCTTCATGGCGCGGTACAGCACCGGCGCGGTCTGCCGCTCGTCCGGCGACAGGTAGACGTTGCGCGACGACATCGCGAGGCCGTCACGTTCCCGCACGGTGCGCGAGCCGATCACCTTGACGCCAAGGTCGAGATCGGCCGCCATCCGCGTCACGACCCGCAATTGCTGAAAATCCTTCTCGCCGAAAATCGCAAAATCCGGCCGGACTTGCGTGAACAGCTTGCCGACCACGGTGGCGACGCCGCCGAAGAAATGCGGCCGAAAGCGGTCCTCGAGGCCGGCGGTGGCCGGGCCTTCGGGCACGATACGCGTGGCAAAGCCTTCCGGGTACATCGCCTTGACGTCCGGATTCCAGATCAGGTCGACCTTCTCGGCGGCGAGTTTCGCGACGTCGGCCTTCCAGGTCCGCGGGTAGGAGCCGAAGTCTTCGGTCGGCGCGAACTGGGTTGGATTGACGAAGATCGAGACGATGACTCTTTGGGCACGGCGTTTGGCGAGCCGCACCAGCGACACATGGCCGTCATGGAGCGCTCCCATGGTTGGCACCAGCGCGGTCGTGGCTTTTCGGACCCGCAAGCCATCGAGGGCGCGGCGCAATGCGGGAACGGTACGGACGACCATGGGACTTCGCGGCATCTGGGCTCGATCTCTTGGAGTGGCGGGTGGGTGAGGCGGCCCTCGCCCCTGCGGTGGGCGCGTCGACCTTACCAAGGCGATGGCGTCGCCGCCAAGGCGGCTGGCTGCAAGTGCGCTTACCTGACGGTGATAGCGCGCAGGGCTGCCAGCTGCCGGTCGACGCAGCCGCATGGACCCGTCGAATTCATGATTAAGGCAGACACACAACGATTTACGGGCGGTGTGATGCATTTCACTTGACCGCAGCCGCGCGTGATTTGAAGATATCGACAGGGGTTGAGCGATGTTGGTCCAGGCAAGTCAGAGTCAGTCCGGCTCGGCGCATGTCGTCGTGCTCGGCAACGAGAAGGGCGGTTCGGGAAAATCCACCACCGCCCTGCATATCGCTGTCGCCCTGATGAAGGCCGGGCAGCGCGTCGCCACCATCGACCTCGATTGCCGCCAGCAAAGCTTCACCCGCTACGTCGCGAATCGGAAGGCCTGGGCACGCCGTACCGGTCTCGATCTCGAACTCCCGGTCCATTTCTGCATCAAGCTCGGCCAGACGATGCAGATCGCCGACAATGAAAATTCCGAATTCCTCCAGTTCATGGAAGCGGTCAGCACGGTCGAGCGCAGCTTCGATTTCATCGTCATCGATACGCCGGGCTCGGACTCCTATCTGATGCGGCTGGCGCATTCGATGGCCGATACGCTGGTGACGCCGATCAACGACAGTTTTCTCGATTTCGACGTGCTCGGCACCGTCGACCCCGCTACCTATTCGGTGACCGGCGAGAGCCATTATGCGGAGATGGTGCGCGACGTCAGGCGCAAGCGCCGCCAGCTCGACGGCGCATCGACCGACTGGATCGTGGTCCGCAACCGGTTGTCGATGATCGGCTCGCGCAACAAGCAGCTGGTCGCCGACAGCCTGAAGGATCTGTCGCTGCGGCTCGGGTTTCGCGCCATCGACGGCTTTGCCGAGCGCGTGGTCTACCGCGAGTTTTTTCCGCGCGGCCTGACCGCGCTCGACGACATCGACGAGGCGACGCTCGGGACGCGGCCGAGTCTCGGCCATGTCACGGCGCGCGAGGAAGTGACGAGCCTGCTGCGCCAGCTGAAACTGCCGCTGGACGAGCGCGGCCGCCGCCGCGCCGCCAATCGCGCCGAATGGTTCACCCAGGTCGACAAGCCGCTCGAAGTCCACGACATCATCGTCGCCTGAGGCGCGAGGCGACCTGTCGGCGGGCCTCCGACAGGTGTGTTCCGGCTTCGCCGGCCGGTGCGAGGCACATCATGTTTGCGGTGTCGCAGCTGGCTGGAAATCCTTGAGCCATCGCATGAAGGGGGCGGCTGAAGCTGGAATATGCCGGCCTCCAGGCCAACGACGATCCGGCGCTGAAACTCGTGATCTATACGGCGGCCTGAATTCCCGTGTTTTTACGGGATACCGGTCGACGCCCAAAGGTTGTAGTCAGGGAACCAATCGCCGAGCGCGCGGTTATCATTAGACTTTTATCGAAACGTCGAACCGAAGCTTGGGTAGCGTCGTAAGGCTAGGGAAGGCCGTGAACCGCCGTGGACTGAGCAACTGCACAATTGATGGGTGCATCGCACAACGATCAGGCGGGCAATTCACAACATTTGGACTTCCTGTCACGTCGCCGTGACATATATGCTGAAGAAGGAGACCAAAGAGTCTCCAGCCAAAATCGCCCAGGGATGGGCGCCGAGGACGAACATGAAACGTGGAATTACCGTTCTGCTTTCACTCTCCGTGCTGGTCACTGTCGCGTATTTCAGCGCGAGCAAGTGGGCGATCCGTCACGAGACGCTGGCATTTCACGATCCGTCGCGCGACAACCGTCTTGTCGCGGTCGACGTCGCGGTCCGCCGCGACAAGGAAATGCAGGCCGACGCCGGCATGATCACGTTGCCGGTCGCAGTGCTCAACCATGGCAACACGGTCAAGAATACCGAGTACTCGTTCCTCGCCAACGTTTTCGCTGCGCGCGGCTATCTCGTCATCAGCCCGCAGCATGATCTGCCGACCGATCCGCCGATGGTGACCAAGCCCGGCGAACTCTATGTCGGCCGGCTGCCGCAAATCCTGCGCGGCGTCGCCAACATTCATTTCGCTGTCCGCGAAATGAAGAAGGTCCAGCCCAACGCCGACTACGACAAGCTGACCATGGTCGGTCATTCGATGGGTGGCGACATCACGATGTATTTCGCCAAGCAATATCCCGACGAGATCAAGAAGGTCGTGACGCTGGACAATCTGCGCGTTCCGTTCCTGACCGAGGGCAAGTTCAAGATCCTGTCGTTCCGCTCGAAGGATCCGGTGTTCAAGACCGATCCCGGCGTCATCCCCGATACCGCAGAATGCGACAAGGCGGGGATCACGGTGGTCAATACCGCCTTCCAGCATAATGACATGCGCGATACCGGTCCCGATGCGGCCAAGTCGTCGATCGAGGAAATGCTCGACAAATTCATTGCCGACGACAGCCCGCTGCGGCCGGTCGTGACCAAGAAGCCGCCCGTGATGACCGACGCCGGGCCGGTGGCGCCCTATGCGCCGCTGCAGAACTGACGATCCGGCCCGCTCCCGACGCTTTCATTCGACCGTAACGGGGATTTGCGCGAAGCCGGCGCATTGACCGGGTTCGGTTGACGTCCCACATTGAGGTCGCTGCAACGGGCGAGCGACCATGGCCAGCGAACCAATCAAGCCCAGACCTACGGGTGAGGTCTCTTCCGCGCCGGCGGCCGGTCAGCGCAATGCCGGCCCGCTGCCGGAAGCGCGGCCATCGGCGGCGGACGACATCGCAGCCTTCGTCGCCAAGGCGCAGGCCATGTCGCCACACCGCGCCGGCGCCAGAGGCAGGCTGGTGTTCGCGCTCGACGCCACCATGAGCCGGCAGCCGACCTGGGACATGGCCTGCGCACTGCAGGCCGACATGTTTCGCGAGGCAGCTTCGCTCGGCAGTCTCGACATCCGCCTCGTCTACTACCGCGGCTTCAATGAATGCCGCGCCACGGGATGGATTTCCGACAGTGCGCAGCTGGCGAAATTGATGAGCAAGATCGATTGCCGGGGCGGCGATACCCAGATCGGCAAGGTGCTGTCGGAAGCGCGCCGCGAGGCGGTCGCTTCCGCCGTGCGCGCGGTGGTGTTCGTCGGCGACGCGATGGAAGAGGCGGTCGACGACCTCTGCAGCAAGGCTGGCGAACTCGGCCTGCTCAAGGTGCCGGTGTTCATGTTTCAGGAAGGCCACGATCCCGCCGCCGAGCAGGCGTTCCGCGAGATCGCGCGGCTCACCGGCGGCGCGTAGTGCCGGTTCGATCCCGGTGCTGCGGCCCAATTGCGCGAACTGCTGCGCGCCGTCGCCGCCTATGCCGCCGGCGGGCGCGAGGCGCTGCTGCGGCTGTCGAAAACCGGAAGCGGCGCGGCCAGGCTGCTCGGCCAGATGAAATGATCCGTTAGTCGACAGCAAAGCTGTCCGAGGCGCTAGGCAGGCGAAATCGCTGCCTTCGCCACCGCAGCCAGCGCCGCCGACATGTTGTCGGTCGCCGTGCTTGTCTCGCTCCCGAGCCCATGGCGCTCTGCAAGCCAGGCAGGATCATTGTAGGAAAGCCATGTGACGCCGGACGCATCCTGCCAGACCAGCGCCTTCAGCGGCAGGTCGATGCCGATGGCCTGGACCGATTGCATCAGCGGCGTACCGGCCTTGGCATTGCCAAAGATCAAGACCTCGGTCGGCCGCAGCGAAAGCCCGGCGCCGGCCGCGCCGGCGGCATGGTCGATGCGGGCAAATACCGTCATGCCGCGCGCCTTCACCTCGGCCTCGAGCCGGTTCATGGTGTCGTGCGGGCCGTAGCTGCTGCGAAGGGTTGTCAGTCCGTCTGCCGCCATTCGCGCTGCTCCTACCGGTCTGCGGCCGCTGTCGAGGCAGATTATAAATCTCTGGGGTCGACGCCAAGACGATCACGAAGACGATTTGGGTTCGTCAGGCCTGGTTGCAAGGCACAAGAGGCGCTGTTGATGGGCTTGGGGTAAATCCAGGACCGTCATGCTTTTTGCCGCGGAGGCGACTATATAGGGCGGATGCCAACCCTGATTGCCGGCGTCGTCGCCGTTGTCCTGCTTTATTCGCTGCTGCAGATGTTTCGTGCGGCCAATCCGGTCGTGCTCGCGCGCGTCATCAAGATCGGCGGCGGCGTTGTCGCGCTGGCGGTTGCGGCATTTACCGGCCTGAAGGGTGAACTGGCGGTGGCGATCCCGCTCGGCATCTTCGGCGCGGGGCTGCTCGGCTGGTCGCCGTTCGGGGCCTCGGCCTTCGGCAATATCGGCGGGATGTTCGGCGGCGGAACGCAGCGCTCGGCGGGACAGACCTCGCGCGTGCGCTCGCAATTTCTCGACATGAGCCTCGATCACGACAGCGGCGAACTCAGAGGCCAGATCGTCGACGGGCCGAATGCCGGCCGTTCGCTCGACGAGTTCGATCTGGCCGGGCTGACGGCGATGATACCGGGCTTCGACGCCGAAAGCGTCTCGTTACTTGAAAGCTATCTGGACCGCCGGTTTCCCGCCTGGCGTCAGGACGCGCAGGGAAACCCGGCAGGGGGGCAGCGCCGCGCGGCGACGAGCGGCAAAATGACGGACGAGGAGGCCTATCAGATCCTTGGCCTGCAGCCGGGGGCGGGGCGTGACGACATCAGCCGGGCGCACCGGTCCCTGATGAAGAAACTGCATCCCGACCAGGGGGGGTCGACGTACCTCGCTGCCCGTGTAAACGAGGCCAAGGATACTCTGCTTCGCACGCATCTCAGCTAACTCCGGCTACGCTACCAAACGCTACAAACCGAGAGTTGCTTCCGTCTCTATCTCTGCCCAACGCCCCGTGTCGCCCGCCGTTGTCCGGCGTGGTCGATCGATCATTCCGGAAAACTTAACCGTAAATTCTTGACGAGAAGTTGTTGCCGACCCGAATTGCCGTACGATCGGATCAGCGATCCCAACTGTTTTTCGGGACTGTTCTCCAAAAGCAACAAGGCCGGCGCTTGCGGCGCCGGCCTTGCGACTTTCAAGATAACCGGTGGATCAGTTGCGAACGGTGATGCAGGAAATGTCGGCGCGCTTCAGCGTCTTGCAGACCGCTTCGGCCTGATCGCGCTCAAGGCCGGCGAAACGGGCGCGGTAGAGTTTTCGGTTGTCCTTGGCGACCACCGGTTCGGTGAACGGGTCGGCCTTGCCGAGCAGGCCGCGGGCCTGATTGCGCGCGAGGTCGATGCGTTGCCTGGCCTCGTTCTCGCTTTCCAGCGCGCCGACCTGGATGATCCAGCCGGTGTGGGCCACAGCGGCGACGGGCTTGATGGCGCCGTTCTGCTGTACCGTCTGCGGCTGGGCGCGGGGCGCCGGGTCGGCATAGGCCAACGCCTGGGAAGTGGCCGCCTGCGAGGGGCTGGAGGGCACGCTGGCGGCGGGCAACACGCCGAGCAGACCATTTCCGGTGCCGTGATTGGCCGGCTGCGGCGGCATCTCAGGCTTGGTCATTTCGGTCTTGGTGGTTTCGGCCCTCGCCACCACGGCGTTCGACGTCTCCGCCACGTCAGCGCGGGCCTGAGGAATCGCATTGGTGATCGGGGTCGCCGGTTGAGACGGGCCGGCCGCGGCCAGCCTCATCGGGCCGGCCTTGACCTGGACGGTCTTCACCCTGACCGGCTTCATCGGCTCGGCTGAGCCCGGGATCGCCGCGATCGGCTGGGTCTGGATGACCCCGTTGGTGAACGGTGCGGGTTCTGGCCTGGCCTGCTGCCCGAACCTTGCTTGTTCAGATTTGGCGGGCGGAGCGGGCAGGGCGGCGGCCGCAGCCGCCATCAGCGAGGGTCTTGCAGGTGCGGCCGGCCGCGGTGCCGGAAGTGCCGCCATCGCAGGCTCCGCGGAAGCGGCCGCGACGGCGCCGTTGACCTGAACCATCTCGGTCGGCCTGGAAGCGGCGTCGGCTTCGGCCATTTCGGTGTTGGCATCGGCGGTATTGCGCTCGGTGATGGCGGCCACGGTGCGCGTGGTCGCAGCCTTCTCGAGATTTTCAGCCAGCAGATTTCGCATGATGGCGTCGCGCGAACCGCCGCTGCGGCCGCCCAGCACCACGCCGACCAGATGGCGGTTGCCGCGGCGCATCGAGGTCACGAGGTTGAAACCGGACGCGCGGGTGTAGCCGGTCTTGATGCCGTCGACGCCTTCGACGCTGCCGAGCAGGTGATTGTGGTTGCGGATCGACTGGCCGTGATAGTTGAACACGCTGGTCGAGAAGTAATGATAGTAGCGCGGAAAGCGGTCCTGGATCGCGCGGCCTAGCGTCGACTGGTCGCGCGCGGTGGTCACCTGATCGTCGTCGGGCAGGCCCGAGGCGTTGCGATAAACGGTCCTGGTCATGCCGAGCGCGCGCGCCTTGCGCGTCATCATCTTGGCGAAATCGCTCTTCGTCGCCGCCGATGGCTTCCGCGATCACGACCGCTGCGTCGTTGGCCGAACGCGTCACCAGTCCCTTGATGGCGTCCTCGACCTTGATGGTCTGGCCGGGGCGCAGGCCAAGCTTGGTCGGTGCCTGCTCGGAGGCGTGCTCGGACACGTCCATTTCGGTGTCGAGCTTCATCTTGCCGGACTCCGAGACGTTCGAACAGCAGATAAAGCGTCATGATCTTGGTCAGCGAGGCGGGATGGCGGCTGCCGTCGGGATTGTTCGAGGCAAGCACCGCACCGGAATTGCCGTCGACGATGATGGAGGAGAATTGCGGGCTGTAGCTCTCGCGCGCCTCGTGGCTGGCGTGATGGCTGGCGTAGTGGCGATGCCGGTAGCGGCGCGCCTCGGCGCTGTCGCTGGTGTGATGATCGCAGTGGTGAGGGTGACCAGCCCGAGAACGCAAACTCGCAACGTGCGCGAGGAAGCCAAGTTTGTACGAAGCATTTACTTCCCCGTCCCAATTTCTATCTTGATCACCGGTTCGTGAGGCGAAATTGTGCCCAACGGCCCACGGATGTTTCCTGCTCGGACATGCCGATTCCGGACGGATTCTCCGGCCTGGGCGGTCGATCAGGTCGCTATTCTGGCTAAGGTGCTGTTCACAAACGGCTTTCGGGCTGTCTGTCGGAAGGCGAACAAGTCCAGGAAATGAGGTTAGGCGGAGCGAGTTTCCAAAAGATTAAGCAACCGTTGCGTAACTTCCCGGGGTTGTCGGCAAATTCGATATATTTGTGCGTCGCACAATTTTTCTTGACCAATTGTGCGCTGCACTATATATAGGCGGTGTCAGGGGGCCGGGACCTCCCGGCACATCGCTTCAGCACATTCAGTCTGGGAAAAGGATTCAACTACCATGATCAAAGTCGAAGACATTCAGACCTACGGTAAAGAGCATCTCGAATCGGTCGCAGCCTCCGCGAACAACATGCAGAGCGGCGTTCAGGCCATCGCGACCGCCTATGGCGACTACGCCAAGAAGTCGTTCGAAGACACCAAGTCGTTTGTGGAAAAGCTCTCCGGCGTGAAGTCGCTGGACAAGGCGATTGAAGCGCAGACCGAATTCGCGCGCTCGGCCTATGAGACCTTCGTTGCGGAAACGCAGAAGATCGCGGGTCTCTACACCGATCTCGCCAAGCAGACCTTCAAGCCCTATGAAGGCCTGGTTTCGAAGTTCGTCCCGGCCGCGACGCACTAAGCATTGTCGGTTCTGATTGCATCAGAACCGAAGCTTTGGGCTTTGTTTTGAGGCGTTTTCTTCACGCGAACCGGTAATCGCTTCGCTCGAAAACGCTCTGGCAGCGCAGCCATCCTAATACAAGAGCCCGGCCGTTTCGGCCGGGCTTTTTCTTTGCGGCGATTGTTTCATCAGCCAGCCAATGCCGAATCGGGCGCGGCAGAACTGGCGACGGGCTTCCTTTGTCAAATCGGGCAGAAACGATTAACCTTGCCGGCATCGCCGAACCGGGAATCGGGCCGGTCGCGGGTCGTGCCTGGGCTGCGTTTATGCGCTTGCAGGGTCACGATGCCGGACCCATATTCACAGTGCCGATCCAGCCAAAGGGTCGGACCGGGAGCGGCGATCTGGAAAGCGTTGCTGGGAACTCTGCGATGGTTGCCTCTGGCGCCGCGCTGGAGAACCATCAGACGCTGTCCGGTTTCCCTGGGATTTCGAACGCCTGAGCCATGTTGCAGTTAACTGACAAAGCTTATTCGACCGTGCCGGCGACCACAGCCGCTTCTGCTCCCCGAATGAGCAATGACGAGAACCGCAATGCGGGGCCCAGTGGGCCGGCGACGTCGGTCATCACCAAGGTCAAGCCGAAGACCAAGCGTCCGAATCTTTATCGCGTCCTGATCCTGAACGACGATTACACGCCGATGGAGTTCGTCGTTCACGTGCTTGAGAAGTTTTTCCAGAAGGATGCGGAGGCGGCGACCAAGATCATGCTCCACGTCCATCATCATGGAATCGGGGAGTGCGGCGTGTTCACCTATGAGATTGCCGAGACCAAGGTGACGCAGGTGATGGATTTTGCCCGCAAGCATCAGCATCCCCTGCAATGCGTGATGGAAAAGAAATAGTCGCGTAGGCGCCGGCCCTTCAGAAAAAGGCCCCGTCAAAAAAGGAACGGGTCTTGCATTGCTTTTTCTGATGGAAACGGACGGCATCCCCGGTAGTTTTGCGGGGTGGTGCGTAGCGCAGTGGTCAGCGAATTTAGAGCGAAACCACGCTTGCGGAACCGGCCTTTCGCCACCATCGTGTGTAACTATATGACAGGGGATGACGAAGGTTGTTGTTGCCTGACCGGGTAATGGCGATCATGATGAGCGGGGGCCATAGAGGACGCGAATGCCAACTTTTTCCCAAAGCCTTGAACAATCCCTGCATCGTGCGCTGGCGATTGCAAACGAGCGTCATCATCAATATGCGACGCTTGAACACCTTCTGCTGTCGCTGATCGATGACTCGGATGCGGCGGCGGTGATGCGGGCCTGCAGCGTCGATCTCGACAAGCTGCGCACCAGTCTCGTCAACTATCTCGAGACCGAATTCGAAAATCTGGTGACGGACGGCGGCGACGACGCCAAGCCGACGGCCGGTTTCCAGCGCGTGATCCAGCGCGCGGTGATCCACGTCCAGTCGTCCGGTCGCGAAGAAGTGACCGGCGCCAATGTGCTGATCGCGATCTTTGCCGAGCGCGAAAGCCATGCCGCCTACTTCCTGCAGGAGCAGGACATGACCCGCTACGACGCGGTCAATTATATCAGCCACGGGATCGCCAAGCGGCCCGGCGTCTCCGAAGCGCGGCCGGTCCGCGGCGTCGACGAAGAGACCGAGACCAAGGGCAACGACGATTCCAAGAAAAAGGGTGAGGCGCTCGAGACCTATTGCGTCAACCTCAACAAGAAGGCGCGCGACGGCAAGATCGATCCCGTGATCGGGAGAAATTCCGAGATCAACCGCGCCATCCAGGTGCTGTGCCGCCGGCAGAAGAACAATCCGCTGTTCGTCGGCGAAGCCGGTGTCGGCAAGACCGCGATCGCCGAAGGCCTTGCAAAGCGCATCGTCGACTCCGAGGTGCCGGAAGTTCTTGCGGCGGCCACCGTGTTCTCGCTCGACATGGGCACGCTGCTGGCGGGCACGCGTTACCGCGGCGATTTCGAGGAACGGCTGAAGCAGGTGCTCAAGGAACTCGAGGCGCATCCGAACGCCATCCTGTTCATCGACGAGATCCACACCGTGATCGGCGCCGGCGCCACTTCCGGCGGCGCGATGGACGCGTCCAATCTGCTTAAACCCGCGCTGGCCTCGGGCACCATCCGCTGCATGGGCTCGACCACCTACAAGGAATATCGCCAGCATTTCGAAAAGGACCGCGCGCTGGTGCGCCGGTTCCAGAAGATCGACGTCAACGAGCCGACCGTCGAGGATGCGATTGCGATCCTCAAGGGCCTGAAACCCTACTTCGAGGATTACCATCGGCTGAAATATACCAACGAGGCGATCGAGGCCGCGGTGCAATTGTCGTCACGCTACATCCATGACCGCAAGCTGCCGGACAAGGCGATCGACGTGATCGACGAATCGGGCGCGGCGCAAATGCTGGTGGCCGAGAACAAGCGCAAGAAGACCATCGGCATCAAGGAGATCGAGACCACGATCGCGACCATGGCGCGGATTCCGCCCAAGAGCGTGTCCAAGGACGATGCCGAAGTGCTGAAGCATCTCGAGCAGACGCTCAAGCGCGTGGTGTTCGGCCAGGACAAGGCGATCGAGGCGCTGTCGGCATCGATCAAGCTGGCGCGCGCCGGCTTGCGCGAGCCGGAAAAGCCGATCGGCTCTTATCTGTTCTCCGGCCCGACCGGCGTCGGCAAGACCGAAGTCGCAAAGCAGCTTGCGGCCTCGCTCGGTGTCGAACTGATCCGCTTCGACATGTCCGAATATATGGAGCGGCATACCGTATCGCGCCTGATCGGCGCGCCTCCGGGCTATGTCGGCTTCGATCAGGGCGGCCTGTTGACCGATGGCGTGGACCAGCATCCGCATTGCGTGGTGCTGCTCGACGAAATCGAGAAGGCGCATCCGGATCTCTACAACGTGCTGCTGCAGATCATGGATCATGGCAGGCTGACCGATCACAACGGCAAGCAGGTCAATTTCCGCAACGTGATCCTGATCATGACGACGAATGCCGGCGCGGCCGATCTGGCGCGCCAGGCCTTCGGCTTCACGCGCAACAAGCGGGAAGGCGACGACCACGAGGCGATCAATCGGCAGTTCGCGCCGGAATTCCGCAACCGGCTGGATGCGATCATCTCGTTTGCGCATCTCAATGCCGACGTGATCGGCATGGTGGTCGAAAAATTCGTGCTGCAACTCGAGGCGCAGCTTGCCGACCGCGACGTCACCATCGAATTGTCGGAGCCCGCCAAGGCCTGGCTGATCGAGCATGGCTACGACGAACAGATGGGCGCGCGCCCGATGGCCCGCGTGATCCAGGAGCACATCAAGAAGCCGCTGGCGGACGAAGTGCTGTTCGGCCAGCTCAAGGGCGGTGGTCACGTACGCGTCGTGCTGCTCAAGGACGAGGCGGACGCGGAAGACAAGGGCAAGATCGGCTTCGAGTTCGTCGAAGGCCCGGTGACGCCGAAGCCGGAAAAGCTGCCCGGCACCCGCAAGCGCAACGCGGCACCGCGCAAGCCGAAACCGGGTGGCCCCGGTGGCGGCGGCTCCAAAGGCCCGGCCTCGCGAGGGCCGCTGGTCAAGGTGTGAGATCGCATCGATCAAGATACGAAAAGGCCGGCTCGACAGCCGGCCTTTTTCTTTGGCAATGATGGACGGGAACGCACCGGCAAAAGTGGAGACCGGCCCGGCGTCCGGTCGCGCTCAACGATTGAGGCTCAGCGTTCGCCCAAGAGCTCGTCGATGCGGCGCTGCAGCTGCCGCTTCTTGATTTCGCTTTTGCGCAGCCGCTCGGCGATGTCGGAGACGGGCAGTTCGGACGGGGTTTCCGGGCTGAAGGCGACACCGACGAAATTGTCGCGCCACCACACGACCCTGGCCAGGAACGAACGGCCTTTGCGCGCGATCCGCAGCGACATCCGCTCCCTCGGCAACGCGACGACGTTGCTGAATTCGAGGCTGGCTCCCTTGTCCGAGATATTGCGGACCACGCAATCCCGCGTCGTGCCGCGCTCATCGATCTCTGCGACGCCGCCGTAAATCACCTTGTCGCGCGCGCCCTGGCGTCGATCCAACATCAATATCTCCCAATAAAGAGGGAATGTTTTACGCTGCTTTGACGCGCGCGAAAGGCCGGGTCCGGCAAAATGCGCCGTTAACGTAAATTAACATCGGCTGAGATGCCGCGGATTTTGGCTGGCGGGGGCCGTCAGAGCCATTCTTTGCGGCCGACCGGTCGGGGCTCCCGCCAATCCTGGATGGCCCTGACCTCGGCATCGGGATGGGATACGATGGTCATGAACCAGACAATACTTCCAAGAAGCGAGCAGAAAGTATCCCAATAAAACCACGTCATGATCGCACCATGCGGTGAACCCGATAAGCCTGACAACGCGCGCCTGTTTCGACAGTTCCCGCGCCGGGGCGTCTTGCGGTATTTATTAACTGCAATGTCAACACTTCATCGCCTCGTTTTTGGATTGTGCGTTGCCGCGACGCTGCTATTTCCGTCGTCGGTGGTTGCCCAGGAGACGGCGCCTGCCGACGACGCCGGCGTTGGACGGCCGAACGTCGAAGACCCCGCCGCCCCGCCGCCAAAGCCTTCCGACGTGGCGCGCGAGAGCGATACCCGCGAGGCGATGTGCCTGATGATCGAATCCGCGGCGCGGGCCGAAAATCTGCCGCTGGAGTTCTTCGCGCGCGTGATCTGGCAGGAAAGCCGGTTTCAGTCCGATGCGGTGGGGCCGGTGACCCGCAGCGGCCAGCGCGCGCAGGGCATCGCGCAATTCATGCCGGGCACCGCCAGCGAGCGGCGGCTGCTCGATCCCTTCGATCCCGTGCAGGCGCTGCCGAAATCGGCGGAGTTCTTGAACGAGCTGCGCAACCAGTTCGGCAATCTCGGCCTGGCGGCTGCGGCCTACAATGCCGGACCGAAGCGGGTGCAGGACTGGCTCGCAGGTTCCGGCTATATGCCGCAGCAGACGCGCAATTATGTCGTCGCCATCACCGGCTCTACGGTCGACGAATGGGCGACCGCTGGGAAGGGCGGCAAGATACCCGATCGGGCGCCGACGTCCAGCTGTCGCGAGCTGATGGCGTTGCTGAAGCGCGCACCCAATTCGTTCGTGACAGAGCTCGAACAGCACATCACGCTCGCCGCCGCCAAGCTGTGGGGCGTGCAACTCGCTGCGGGTTTTAGCCGTGACAAGGCGCTCGCGATGTATGCGCGCGCGATGAAACGCCTGAGTGCCGTGATCGGCGATCAGGATCCGAGCCTCTTAAGCTCGGTGATGCGCAGCCGCGGCACCCGCGCGTTCTACCAGGTCCGCATCGGCGCCGACACGCGCCCCGCCGCGGACGATCTCTGCAACCGCATCCGCCACGCCGGCGGTGCGTGTTTTGTGCTCCGGAATATGGGGGTGAGGGGGTGAGGCCGAATGCTATTCCGGGATGGTCCGAAGGACCAGACCTCAGATGCGCAATTGCGTATCGGGGAATCTCGAAATTCTCAGGTGCGCAAAGGCGCACCAAAGTTCGATGCTTTCGCATCGCCCCGGAATGACAGTGTCGTTCGCACCGCTCGGTGCATGACTGCATTGAAGCCTGGTTCGCTTGACGCGACCTGCTTTCGCCAGCCCTATGCGCCGACGACTCAATCCTCATTCGGTACCCCGTGGCGCTTCCTCCGCTCGACTCTCCGCAATGGCACAGCCCGCTCCGCGCCTTCGCATGGGGCATGCTGGCGGTCACGTCGACCGTTCTGGCGCTGGTGCTTTTTGCGACCTATCTCGGTATCGGCGCGTTGGCGCATGACAACCATTTCAGCCTCGGATGGGTGCTCACGAGCACGGTGCTGGTCTGGGCCGGACCGGCGCAGATCATCCTGATCGCAACATTGGGCTCCGGTGCGACCGTCGCGCAGGCGGCGATCGCGGTCACCGTCAGCGCGATCCGGCTGTTTCCGATGGTGGTCTCGGTGCTGCCCCTGATGCGCACGCCGCAGACAAAACGTCGGCATCTCGTGCTGGCCACGCATTTCATCGCGGTCACCTTGTGGGTCGAATGCTATCGCCTGCTGCCGCTTGTGCCGCGCGAGCGGCGCATCGCGTTCACGCATGGGCTTGGCTGCGGTCTGCTTTCCGTCTGTCTGGCTGCGACGACGCTGGGCTATGGTCTGGCCGCCAATCTGCCGCAACTGTTTGCGGCCGCGATCCTGATGCTGACGCCGCTGGCATTCCTGCTTTCCACCGCGCGCAACTGCCGGCAGATTTCGGACGCGCTGGCGCTGGTGCTCGGGCTCGCGCTGTTTCCACTGGCATCGATGCTGCACACAGGTGTCGATATCCTGATCAGCGGCATATCAGCCGGCACGGTCGCTTACGGCGTCCATTGGTGGCGGGAGCGGGCATGAACGAGCTTCTCGGCGATCCTCACGCACTGCTGGTGCTGGTCATCGCCGGCTTTCTGCCGAACGAGGTCTGGCGGATGGTCGGGCTCTGGCTCGGCGGTAGCGTCGACGAAGGCTCGGAGGTGCTGGTCTGGGTGAGGGCGGTGGCGACCGCAATCCTCGCCGGCGTCATCGCGCAAATTTTGGTGCAGCCGCCGGGCGCGCTCGCCGGCGTGCCCGGCTGGCTGCGCTACAGTGCGGTGGTCGCGGGCTTCGCGGTTTTCATGCTGTCGCGGAAGTCGATCTTTGCCGGCGTGGTCGCAGGCGAATTGCTGATGCTGGCTGGCAAATGGTGGATGGGCTGATACTCTCAAGGCCAATCAAGAAAACACAGGGAGTTCGGCATGAATTCGGGCGCAAGATCGGCCTTGATCGGCTGCCTCGGCATGATCGCTACGATGGCGGCCGCGCCGGCGACACGCGCGGCGCGAGTTTCCGACCCGTCCGATCAAGCTGGTCATTCCCTATGCCGCGGGTGGGCCGACGGATGTTTTCGGCCGGCTATTGGCCGAATATCTCGGCAAGGACCTCAAGCAAACGGTGTTCGTTGAGGACAAGCCCGGCGCACAGGGCGCCATCGGCGCCGAAATGGTCGCGCGCTCCGATCCCGATGGTTATACGCTGTTCGGCACCTCCGGTTCGGTCATCATCCTCAATCCGTTGCTGTACAAGAAACTGTCCTACGATCCGGCCAGGGATTTGCGGATGCTGGCGCTGGTGACCGAAGTGCCTGTCGTGCTGTGTGTCAATCCGTCGATGCCGGTGAAGACGGTCGCCGAATTCGTCGCCTACGCCAAGCAGAACCCCGGCAAGCTGAACTACGGCTCCTCGGGAACCGGGAGCTTCACGCATCTCGCGGCCGAGATGTTCAAGCAGATGGCTGGCATCGAGATGACCCACGTCCCCTACAAGGGCGCAGCGCCGGCGCTGACCGACGTCGTGTCCGGCAACATCCAGCTGATGTTTGAATCGGTCAGCACGTCGCTGCCGTTGATACGATCCGGATCGCTGCGGGCGCTTGGCATAGGTTCGCCACAACGGCACCCAGCCCTGCCGGATGTTCCGACCATTGCGGAAAGCGGGTATCCCGGATATTTCGTCAGCGTCTGGAACGGACTTGCCGTGCCCGCGGGGCTGCCGGATGACGTCACGCGGATTCTGACGGCTAGTCTCGATCGGGTGATGAACGACGAAGGTTTTCGGGCCTCGATCGAGAAGGTCGGGTTTTCGGCGCTTCGCCCGCGCAGCCCGGCGGCGATCGCGGAATTCATGGAGGCCGAGCGTGTCAGGTGGTCGGGCGTGATAAAATCGCAAAACATAACACTGGATTGAAGACATGGTTCGAGAAGCTGAAATCCGCGAGGGCGAAGTCGCCGTCGATATGCCCCCGCCGCGCGATGCCGGCCTCGTCTTCATCGGCCGCATCCGCACGCCCTGGACTTCGCGGCTGATGACGCCGCGGCAGGGCCGTCACGACGGTCCGGTGTGCCGGCTGGAAATCTTCGAGCCCTGGGTGCCCGCGATCAAGGGCGTCGATTTTTATTCAAATCTCGAAGTGATCTACTGGCTGCACCAGTCGCGCCGCGACCTCGTGCTGCAAAGCCCGAAAAACAACGGCAAGACCCGCGGCACCTTTTCGCTGCGCTCGCCGGTGCGGCCGAATCCGATCGGCACCTCGATCGTCAAGCTGGTCGGCATCGAAGGCAACGTCGTCCTGGTGCGCGGCCTCGATTGCCTCGACGAGACGCCGCTACTGGATCTGAAGCCCGACCGCTGCGAATTCACCCCGCTGGCGGCGCCGCAAGCCGGGGATTTCGAGACGGAATAGCCCTCCAGCTGTCATTCCGGGGCGCGACGAAGTCGCGAGCCCGGAATCCATAACCACGATCGGGAGTATGGATTCCGGGCCTGCGCCAAGAGGCGCATCCCGGAATGACGAAGAAAGTCGGTGGGGCTTAGGCTCCGTTATCCCAACGCCGCAATCAGCTTGGTCGCATTGTCCTCCAGCACCTTGATATCTTCCTTCCGGCTGGCTGGTGGCAACAGTGCGATGCCGTTTTGACGCGGCATCACGTGCATGTGCAGGTGGAACACGACTTGCCCGCCGGCGGGCTCGTTGAACTGCTGCACGGTGATGCCGTCGGCGTCGAAGGCTTTCATCGCGGCGGCCGCGATCTTGTGGGTGGCGCGGGCGACATGGGCGTAATCGTCGGCCGAGATGTCGAGGATGTTGCGGGCAGGGGCCTTCGGGATCACCAGCGTATGGCCGGGCGAGCGCGGCATGATGTCGAAAAAGGCAAGGACGTGATCGTCCTCATAGACCTTGTGGCAGGGAAACTCGCCGCGCAGGATCTTTGCAAAGGGGTTGTTGGGGTCATAGGCGGGCATGGCGGCGGCTCCTCAGATCACGTCACATTAGCGTTTTCGAGCGAAGTGGCACCGGTTCGCATAGCAATCAAGTTTACGCAGATTGCGTACACTTATCTGCGGTAGAAAACGCGTCAAAACAAAGCTGGTAGCAGAAACCTCAGGCCTCGTCGCCGCTCTTGCGGAACGGCCCGGCCTCGGCGAGTTCGCGGCCGACCTCGGCGACGTAGGCGCGTTCGCGCTTGAGGTAATCGGCGATTGCCCGGCGCAGATCGGGATCGGCGATGTAATGCGCCGAATAGGTGGTTTGCGGCAGATAGCCGCGCGCCATCTTGTGCTCGCCCTGCGCGCCGGCTTCCACCGTTTTCAACCCGCGCTGGATCGCAAAGTCGATCGCCTGATAGTAGCAGACCTCGAAATGCAGGAACGGATGATGCTCGATCGCGCCCCAGTTGCGGCCGAACAGCGTATCCGAGCCGATGAAATTGATGGCGCCGGCGATCCAGCGGCCGTTGCGCTTGGCCATGACCAGCAGCACGTCCTCGGGCATGCTCTCGCCGATCAGCGAGAAAAACTTTCGCGTCAGGTACGGCCGGCCCCATTTGCGCGAGCCGGTCTCCATGTAGAACTCGAAGAACGCGTCCCAAGCATCCTCGGTGATGTCGGTGCCGGTCAACGCATGGATGGTGATGCCGGCGGCCAGCGCCTCGCGCCGCTCGCGCTTGATCGCCTTGCGGTGGCGCGAATTGAGGGTGGCGAGGAAATCGTCAAACGTCCTGTAGCCGTCGTTGTGCCAGTGAAATTGCTGGTCGTTACGCTGCAGGAAACCGTGTTCGCCTAAAAATTTCCCTTCCGCTTCGCGCGCAAAGGTCACATGGACCGACGAGGCGTTGGTGGCGTTGCAGAGCGCCATCAGGCCGCTGGCGAGCGCTTCGCCGATCCGGTCGCGGTCGACGCCGTCGCGGATCAACAGGCGCGGGCCGGTCGCCGGCGTGAACGGCACCGAGGCCTGGAGTTTCGGATAATAGCGTCCGCCGGCGCGCTCATAGGCATCGGCCCAGCCGCGGTCGAAGACGTATTCGCCTTGCGAATGCGATTTCAGATAGCAGGGCACGATGCCCGCGACCACGCCGTTTCGTCTCGCGAGCAAATGCCGCGGACCCCAGCCGGTGCGCCCGCAGGCCGATCCGGAAGCTTCGGCGGCGGCAAAAAATGCATGCGAAACAAAGGGGTTATAGCCGGACCTTGAATCGGCGCAGGAATCGCCTGTAGCGGCGGACGAAGCCAGCGTATCGAGATTATCGAGGCTGTTCGGATCAGCTTTCGGATTGGCACAGGCGTCCCATTCCGCAGCCTTGATATCGCTGACGGAGGGGACGGCTTCGAGGGTGATTTCGGATGACGCCATCGAGTATTCGAACCGGTCCCATGCTGCGATCAGCCATCGCCCACGGTGACCAACCCGCTATAAAGATCGTGCATTGCAGCGGAGACTTCAAGGCCGCGTTGAGCGCATCAGGTTCCCGGCAGGAAACCCTCAAAAATCATCTGATCGGCGTAGCGCGCGGCGCGCTCGCGCTGCTCCGGCGTGCGCACGGTCCAGGTCAGTAGCGGCAGGCCGAAGATGTTGCGCGCGATCCACGGCGCCGCCGCCGGCAACTCGTTGACCCAGAAGGCGACGAAATGCGGCCGGGTGCGGAAGGCGTGACGCAGATGTTCCATGCCCCGGCGCTGGGCGGGTGTCGCCTCCGGCCAGTCGGCTGCGGTGTACTCGCGCTCGGCCACGATGCCGCGCGGCAACGCCGGCATCTTTTCGCGCAACGCCAGCACCTGGTCCGGGTCGAACGACATCCCGACGACGGGGCCCTGGTATGACGCCAGCACTTCCGCCATCCGCGTCACCAGTTTGCGGTCGCCGTCAAAATGGCTCTTGACCTCGATCACCAGCGGCACGCGCCCGGCGACCAGCGCGCAGAGATCGGCGAGCGTCATCATCCGCTCCGGCGTATCCTTGAACGTGACGGCCTTGAGTTCGGCGGCGGTCTTCTCCAGCAGGGCGCCGCTACCCTCGGTGAGGCGGCCGAGCACATCGTCGTGATGCACCATCGCCTCGCCATCGCTGGTGAGCTGGATATCGCATTCGATGCTGAAATTGCCTGATACCGCGGCTTGCGCCGCGCCCGGCATGTTCTCGATGATGCCGCGCGCGGCATCGTGCAGGCCGCGATGAGCGACCGGCCGCGCCGTCAGCCAGTCGGGGGCGCGCATGGCGTTTGCCTTCAGGAGACTTCGAATACGCCTTCGACTTCGACCGCGGCATCCGCCGGCAACGAGGCGACGCCGACGGTGGTGCGGGCATGGCGGCCCTTGTCGCCGAAGGCTGCGACCATCAGGTCGGACGCGCCGTTGAGCACCTTCGGCCCGTCGAGGAAGTCCGGCGCCGAGTTGACGAAGCCGCCGAGCCGCACCACGCGCACCACCTTGTCGAGATCGCCGAGCGCGGCCTTGATCTGCGCCAGCAGGTTGATCGCGCAACCACGCGCAGCGGCGTTGCCTTGCTCGACGGTGACGCCGGCGCCGAGCTTGCCCTTGGCGATCAGCTTGCCTTCCGCGTTGAAGCAAACCTGGCCGGAGACGAACAGCAGGTTTCCGGTGCGGACGAAGCCGACATAGTTGGCAACGGGAGCGGCGGGCTCGTGCAAGGTGATGCCCTGTGCCGCCAGTTTCTGCTCGACCGTACCCGCCATGTTTCGTCCCCGTATGATGTGACCTGCGCCCGAACTGTTTCAGGTCCGCTTTGTTTCGCGCATCGCGCGTGGAGATGCAAGCGAGGGGGCATCGCGGCCGGCGCCGCTTCCGCCTGCAAATCTCGCACAAAAATGCCGAAAATCGCGGCATTCCGGCCTCAAATTCCTACGTTTTCGTGAAGCCGCCCTAGTTGCGACGCAATAAGGCCGACACTAATGTGACGAATTTTCATCGAGGAAAAGACATACCCATGGCTTGCTCGTTCCCGATTCCGCTCCGCGCGTTGGTGTTGTCAGTGGCGGTTGCCGCCGCCGGATCGGGCTTTGCGAGCGCACCGGCGCTAGCCGCGGCGAGCGGGACGTTCCTGTCGCATCAGGCGCTCTACGAACTCAGTCTCGTGAAGTCGCGCGGCTCCAATGCGATCAACACCGCGCGCGGGCGCATTCTCTACAATTTCTCCGGCAGCGCCTGCGAGGGCTACACCTCCGAATTCCGGCAGGTGTCGGAACTCGACAGCGGCGAGGGCAAGCTGACCCTGAGCGACCTGCGCTCGACGTCCTGGGAGGACGGTGCGGGCAAGAGCTATCGCTTCAAGATCGATACGCGGATGAACGATGCCGACTCCGCGCCGGTCGACGGCATTGCCGAGCGCACCGGCGACCACATCACCGTCAAGCTGAAGCAGCCGGAGGCCAAGACGTTCACGCTCGACGGCAACATCGTATTTCCGACCGAGCAGATCCAGCGCATCATCGCCGCCGCGCGCGCCGGAAAATCGGTGCTGGAGCTGACGGTCTATGACGGATCCGACAATGGCGAGAAGGTCTACAACACGCTGTCGGTGATCGGGCAGCCGATTCCAGGCGACACGCAGCATCGCCTCGCCTGATCCGTCCACCGCCAACGACCAGATGAAATCGCTGACGCGCTGGCCGGTCACGGTGAGCTATTACGACCGCGACGCCAAGGCCAAGGACGGCGAGCAGACGCCGGTCTACGCGATGTCGTTCGAACTGTTCGAGAACGGCGTCTCGCGCGCGCTGGTGCTCGACTACAATGATTTCGTCATCGCCGGCGCGATGGGCAAGTTCGACGTCAAGGATTCCAAGCCGTGTAAATAGAAGATGTCGTCACCCTGAGGAGCCCGCCGTAGGCGGGCGTCTCGAAGGGCGACGGCGGGCCGTGGCCGCGCATCCTTCGAGGCTCGCAAGCGTTCGCACCAGGATGACGCTGTACCGCTTACTCCTCTTCCTCTTTCTCCGGCCCGTCATACGCAATGCCCCTGATCACGGCGGCATTGCCGAATTTCTTGCGCAGATCGTCCATCGCGCGTTCGGCATGCGCCGAGCGGCGGTCGAGCATGTCGGTGTCGTCGGCCAGCGATCCCGGGCGCAGCGCGCTGACGCCGGTGCCCATCAGGCGGAAGGCGGTGCCGTCGATCTCCTTCGCCAGCATCTCGCGGGAGACCGCGAAGATCTTGGCCGCCAGTTGCGTCGGCGCCTGGATCGATTGCGAGCGGGTGCGCTGCCGGAAATCGGCGGTCTTCAGTTTCAGCGTGATGGTCAGCCCGAGAGATCGCCGCTCTTGAGCCGCGACGATACCTTCTCCGACAGCCGCCACAGCGTTCTTTCCAGGGTTGCGAAATCGCGGATGTCGGTCTCGAACGTGGTCTCGCTGGAAATGGTCTTGGCGCCGCGATCGGCCACCACGCTGCGGTCGTCGATGCCGCGCGCCAGCCGCCACAGCCGGCGGCCTTCGGTCGCAAACTGCTTCATCAGCTCGACCTCGTCGGCGCGCTGCAGGTCGGCGATGGTGCGAAAGCCGCGTTGCAACAGCTTTTCCTGGGTCGCAGGCCCGACGCCGAAGATGAATCCGACCGGCTTGTCCGCCAGCATGATCGCGCGCCTCGTCCTGATCGAGCGCGGCAAAGCCGCGCGGCTTGTCGAGGTCGGAGGCGATCTTGGCCAGGAACTTGTTGCAGGACAGGCCGACCGAGACCGTGATGCCGATGTCGCGTTCGACCTCGCGGGCAAAGCGCGCCAGCACTTTTGCGGGGATCATGCCGTGGACGCGCTGGGTGCCGGAGAGATCGAGAAACGCCTCGTCGATCGACAGCGGCTCGACCAGCGGCGTCAGCGCCTGCATGGCATGGCGCACCTCGCGGCCGACCCGGACATATTTCGCCATGTCGGGCCGGATCACGACCGCGGACGGGCACAGCGCCAGCGCCTTGAACATCGGCATCGCCGAGCGCACGCCGTAGGTCCGGGCGATGTAGCAGGCCGCCGACACCACGCCGCGCTTGCCGCCGCCGATGATGACCGGCTTGTCGGCGAGCTCAGGATTGTCGCGCTTCTCGACGGTGGCGTAGAACGCGTCGCAATCGATATGGGCGAGCGTCAGCGAGGGCAGCGCGGGGTGACGAACCAGGCGAGGGGAGCCGCATGCGCCGCATCGCTTCGGCCGCGAAGTCGAGATCGCCGAGGCAGTCCCGGCAAAAGCAGGTCGGACCGTCGACAGCGCTGGCGCTGGCGCGCTCACGGCACGTCGCGCTCCCATTGCGGGTCGCCCAGCGCCTGACGGGCGGCGGCGATGTTGGTCGGGTGGAGTTGCGAGGCGCTGGCGAACGCCTTCACGGTTGCGTCATCGCGCATGACGAAATCGAGCACGCTGGCCAGAAATTGCGGGTCGGCCGCCGCCGTCCGCAGGGTCTCCGGGCCGATTCCGCTCTCGGCCAGGAACAGGCCCAGCCGCTCGGGGTCGCCGGCGATGAAGGAAAGCGCCTGAACTGCAACGATTTCAGCCACTTCGCGGGGGTTGTGAACAGGCTTTTTCAACTGACCGGTTTGCCTTTCCGTTAACTTATGGTCTCTATTTTGAAACCATCATGCCCGAGTTTGCTGAAACGTGTTCAAGCAAGTGGAAACCAGCTCTCGATAAAGATGGCACCTCGGGCTTAACGGGTTAGAGCGAATCTGGCGCTAGTTTGAATTCACATTTCGACACGCCCGGCGGCGGTGGCTGACGCACCGCAATCCGGGCTGTCGTCCTTAAGGGATTGGGAGGGACGGGATGGCAAAAACCGTCCTGATCGTGGAGGACAACGAGCTCAATATGAAGCTCTTTCGCGATCTGTTGGAAGCGCATGGCTATCAGACCTCGGGCACCAGCAACGGCTTCGAGGCGCTCGATCTCGTCCGCAAGCTGCGTCCCGATCTGATTCTGATGGATATCCAGCTGCCGCAGGTTTCCGGTCTCGAAGTGACGCGCTGGATCAAGGACGATCCGGAGCTGCGCGCCATTCCGGTGGTCGCGGTCACCGCCTTTGCGATGAAGGGCGACGAAGAACGCATCCGCGAAGGCGGCTGCGAGGCGTATTTGTCCAAGCCGATTTCGGTCGGCAAGTTTATTGAAACCGTTCGGCGTTTTATCGGGTAGGGAGTAGGTTTCGATGTCCGCGCGTATCCTGGTCGTCGATGACGTTCCCGCCAACGTCAAGCTGTTGGAAGCCCGGCTGTCGGCCGAATATTTCGATGTGCTGACCGCGTCCAACGGCGCCGAGGCGCTGGAGATCTGCTCGCGCGCCGAATGCGACATCATCCTGCTCGACGTGATGATGCCCGACATGGACGGCTTCGAAGTCTGCCGCCGGCTGAAGTCCAATCCGGCCACGCATTTCATTCCGGTCGTGATGGTCACGGCGCTGGACAGCCCGGCCGACCGCGTCCGCGGGCTCGAAGCCGGCGCCGACGATTTCCTGACCAAGCCGGTGTCCGACGTCGTGCTGATCGCGCGCGTGCGCTCGCTGACCCGGCTGAAGATGATGACCGACGAGCTGCGCATGCGCGCCATCACCTCGCTCGAGATCGGCATGCAGGCGCCCGAGCGCAGTGCCGTCGCCGACACCGGCAAGGGCGGCCGCATCCTGCTGGTCGACGACCGGCCGTCATCCTACGAGCGGCTGGCGCCGCTGCTCTGCTACCGAGCACACCGTCGATGTCGAGACCAATCCGTCGGAAGCGCTGTTTCACGCCGCCGAGGGCAATTACGATCTGCTGATCGTCTCGCTCAGCCTCGAAAATTTCGACGGTCTTCGGCTGTGCAGCCAGGCGCGCTCGCTGGAGCGGACCCGCCAGGTGCCGATCCTGGCGATCTCCGATGCCGACAACAATGCGCGGCTGCTTCGCGGACTCGAGATCGGCGTCAACGATTACCTGCTGCGCCCGGTCGACAAGAACGAATTGCTGGCGCGGGCGCGCACCCAGATCCGCAAGCGGCGCTATACCGACCATCTGCGCGACAACGTGCAGAATTCGATCGAGACGGCGATCACCGATGCGCTGACCGGCCTGCATAACCGCCGCTACATGGAAAGCCATCTGGCGACGCTGGCCGAGCAGGCCTCGAGCCGCGGCAAGCCGCTGGCGCTGATGATGCTCGACATCGATTTCTTCAAGTCGATCAACGACAATTACGGCCACGACGCCGGCGACGACGTGCTGCGCGAATTCGCGGTGCGGATCCGCAAGTCGATCCGCGGCATCGATCTCGCCTGCCGCTACGGCGGCGAGGAATTCGTCATCGTGATGCCGGAAACCGACCTGCACGTCGCGGGCATGGTGGCCGAACGGCTGCGCCGCTCGATCGCCGGCGAAACCTTTGCCGTCAACAAGGCGACAAAACGCATCGAGGTCACGATCTCGATCGGCCTGTCGACGCTGGAACGCAAGGGCGAGGCGATCGCCGACGTGCTCAAGCGCGCCGACACCGCGCTCTACCGCGCCAAGCATGACGGCCGTAACCGCGTGGTGGCGACGGCGGCGTAGCCCGGTTCCGGCGATTGCGGTATGCTGGGTTCCCCGGCACCGGGCATGGATAACGTCACCGTCATCCCTGCGTGCGATGATCCGCCTGTGCCGATTTTTGCAGGATCATGGCGACAACAGCATCGCGGGCGGCGTCGATGGCGGTGCGGCGGTAGGCCCAGCGTTCGTCGGGGGCGGGCGAACTGATCACCATGGTGGCATTGGCTTCGAACAGCAGGAGCTCGCCGTCGGGACCCAACGCGAAATCGATCCCGGCATAGTCGAGGCCAAGCGCGTCCCGGATGTCCCGGAGGGCTGTGGTCGCCTTGTCGCCGAGGGCCGCCGCCATATCACCGAGAAATGTGGCTTCCTCCAGCCGGTGGTCCGGCTTGTCGGCCATGTCGGCCGTAAAATAGTGCACTTTCCAGTTTCGCGATATTGCCAGATGCAGCGGATAGAGGCGGCCCGCTATCATCATGACGCGGTATTTCCGCGCGTTGCCATCCTTGCCGCGGGCATCGAGATACTCGATCAGCAGCAGATCGCGTCCGGGCAGGCCAGCCGCCGCCGCGGCCAGTTGGTCTGCTGATTCGACGAGGATGAAGTTGCGCCCGGTATGATAGCCGGGTGAACGCAGCAACAGCGGAAACGCAAGTCCGCAGGCCTCGACCGAAGTGACGCCATCCGGCCCGGCCAGAACGTCGCGTGGCAGTGTCGAGGGTGCGCGGGGTTACCACGCCGCGCAGGGCGCGAAGCCGCAGTGCATTGCTGACGCGGCCGGTTTTCATCACCGCGCGGGGATCGTTGATCACGGGAGCGCTGGTGCGCGCGATCAGGCGGGTAGCGGCCTCCAGCGCGGGCTGACAGAGGTCCGCATCGCCGATCGCGTTGAAGATCAATTGATGCGGCGGCAGCGGGGTTGAAGGGTCCGAGATGATCCGTGACGATAACGGTGGTCAGAAATGTGCGGTCGTCCAGGAACGGGGCGGTCGGTATGTTGCCGCCGCCGGATGAGATCAGTTGCAGCAGCGCCACCGGAGGCTTGGTGCCACGATACGGCAGGCTTGTAACCGCGTGGCCGCGAAAACCCTTCTCGAAATGATGTTGCGCGCCGTCGCGCTCGCCGAGATCGGAGAGCACCGCACCCAGTCCCTGGTGGGCCTGGACATGATCGGGATCGAAGCGCAGCGCGGCTTCGTAATGCTCGCGCGCCTGCGCGTGCTTGTTGGCGCGATACAGCAGATTTGCCAGGTTCACATATCCCGTCGGATGATCGGGGTGGTGATGGACGGCTTCGGAATAGACGCGGCAGGCGGCGTCGATCGCGCCCATGTCCGTCAGCAGGTTTCCGAACGCGTTGAGGGCGCTGAAGTCCGTGGGCGCTCGCTGCAGGATCGCGATGAAGGCCTGCTGGGCTTCTTGCCGGCGGTTGAGGGCGCCGAGCAGCACCGCGCGCTCGATTTCAATCCCGATGAGGTCGGCTCGGGCGGCCGTGCGCGCGATCAGCTCATCGAGCTGCTGCAGTCGCGCCTCCTGCGCCTGCCGGGGAGCCCAGCGGCGATCACCGTCGTCCACGCCGCGTGCGACAGCCGCGTTTTGTTTCGGTTTGGTCACGATGTCCGCGGGCCCGGCCTCAATGGCTTTCGATCATGCTGGTAGCTGCCAATTCGCCCCCGGTATCCTAAACTCAAAAATTTCAACTTGTTCGCTTTTTCACGCGTTGCGGCTTGTCCGGCGCATCAGCGCTACCCACGTCAACTCCGGCATTTCCCAGCAGCACCCGTGCGGCTTCCTTCGCTGCGCGCGCCATCGACGGATCGTTGCGCACCAGGTCCTGCGCGATCGAGCCGTCGACCAGCAATGTGAGCTGCGTCGCTAGGCCTTCCGCGTCGGTGACACCGAGCTGCAGCAGCAGATCGCGAAACCAGAGGCGGCGGCTTTCCTTGAAGGCGACTGCGATCTTGCGGACCGCTTGATCTTCGGTGCCGAGTTCGGCGACCGCGTTGACGAACGGGCAGCCGCGAAAGTCCTTGCTGGCGAAGCCGCGTTCCAGCGAATCGAAGGTGCCGAGAATCTGTTCGGCCGGCGGCTTGTCGGATGGCGGTGGCTGCACGAAGCGGCGCTCCAGATAGGCCGATATCAGCGCGTCCTTGGACGGAAAATGGTTGTACAGCGTGCGCTTGCTGATGCCGATTTCGGCCGCGATGGTGTCGACGCCGATGGCGCGAATGCCCTGCAGATAGAACAGGCGGTCGGCGGTTTCGAGGATCCGCTCTTTCATGGTCGGTTTGGCGGGCAGGGGTGCCATGCGATCTCGATAAGTCCTTTGGCCTTGACAGCAGGATCACCCTATAGACTAATTACACAGGTCTGTGTACCTAAATCAGACGCCAATGGCAGGACGCGGCTTTCGATTCGCGGCCGAGAGGGAGAACAAGAACAATGCCCCTGCTGCAAATCCTGCGTCCCACGCTTCCCATCCTGATCGGCGCGTCGCTGATGCTGACGCTGAGCATGGGCCTGCGGCAGTCGCTCGGCATCTTCATGCAGCCGCTGACGCACGACATCGGCATCTCCGTGTCCGACTTCACGCTGGCGATTGCGGTGCAAAACCTCGCCTGGGGATTCCTGCAGCCGCTCGCCGGCGCCTTGACGGTGCGCTACGGCTTTCGCGCCATCATGGTGATCGGCGCGCTGTTTTACATCGCCGGCCTCGCGCTGATGGCGAGCGCGCACGGCTTTCTCGCGGTCATGATCGGCGGCGGCGTGCTGATCGGGATGTCGCTGGCCTGCACCGCGGCGGCGATCGCGATGTCGGTGGCGGCGCGCGCGGTGCCGGCGAGCGGTGCGCAGCACGGTGCTGGGCATGGTCTCCGGCGCCGGATCGCTCGGCGCGCTGTTGTCGGCGCCGCTCGGGCAGATCCTCAATGAAGGCTATGGCTGGCGCGTCGGGCTCGCCGGTTTCGTCGATCCTGTCGCTGGCGCTGATTCCGGCGGCCTGGTTCGCCGGCGGCGTCGACAAGATCCCGCTGCCGAAGCCGTCGGCCGACGATATCGGCAACACCTCCGCCAGCGTCGCGGTCAAGGTCGCGTTCGGCAACGCGTCGTTCGTGGTGATGACCTGCGCCTATTTCGTCTGCGGCATGCAGCTCGTCTTCCTCACCACGCATCTGCCGTCCTATCTCGCGATCTGCGGCATGGATCCGATGCTGAGCGCGCAGACGCTCGGCATGATCGGCGGCTTCAACGTGCTGGGCAGCCTGTTCTTCGGCTGGGCCGGCGGCCGCTGGAACAAGCTGGCGCTGCTCGGCGGCATCTACATCTTCCGCTCGATCGCGCTCGCCTGGTACTTCATGCTGCCGCCGACGCCGGCGACGACGCTGCTGTTCGGCGCGATCATGGGCTTCCTCTGGATGGGCGTCGGCCCGCTGGTCGCGGGCGCGGTCGCCGAAATGTTCGGGCTGAAATGGCAGGCGATGATCCAGGGCCTCGCCTTCATGAGCCATCAGCTCGGCAGCTTCCTCGGCGCCTACGGCGGCGGGGTGCTCTACGACGCGCTCGGCTCCTACACGATGGCCTGGCGGATCGGCGTCGCGCTCGGACTCGCCGGCGGCATCATCCAGGTGGCGTTCGCGCTGATCCGGCCGAGCGAGCCGCCGGCCTTGCTGAAGACAGCGTAGGTCGAACGGGGCGTCAATGCCCCGTTCCAACGTTGCGTTGCTCATCAACTTTATTCCGCAGCGTCGCGTCGCTCGAGCACGGCCAGGACATCCAGTGGATCGGTGCGTCGTCGGTAGTCGACACTGGTGTCGGCGAACAGAATCACCCCATCCGCGCCGATCACATAGGTCGCCGAGATCGGCAGGGACCACTCGCCGGGCGCGCCGTTCTTGGATGGGATATCCAGCTTGAAGCCGTCATAGGCTGTCCGCAATTCGTCTGTGAAGGTGTAGACCAGCCCGAAAGCTCTGCCGACCTTTTGTCCGACGTCGCTCAAGACGGGAAACGTCAGCGCATTCTTTTCGGCCGTACTGAGCGTATCGTCAGGCTTTTCCGGACTGATCGCGATCACGCTGGCGCCGGCGGCGGCGATCCGGGGCATGACGTCCTGATAGGCCTTGAGCTCCAGATTGCAGTAGGGGCACCAGCCACCGCGATAAAACGTGACGATAACCGGCCCGTTTTCCAGCAGGGACGCAACGTCGAACGTCTTGCCAAGCGCATCGGGCAAGACGATGCCCGGCGCGCGTTCTCCGACTTGCTTGGCGCTGTTCGCAAAGCCGGTCGCTTTCAAATGAGCGATATGGCGCTCCATGGTGGCTTGCCGCTCAGCAGGCACGCGCTGCTTCCAACCGGCAAGGAACTCATCGAGTTGTTGAGATAAGGTTGTAGTCATGGGTTGCTATCCTCCGTAGACGAAGTGTCACTGTTCCTGGTTCAATCAGGCCGCGTTCATGGTGAGATGCCTGAAATGGTGGCGGCGGGCTTCCTCGTCCATCTCGGCCTTGAAGGTGAACTTGTCCTTCAGTGCGAGGGCACGTGCGGCCGCCGGCCGTGCCATGACTTCGTCATGCAGGCGCTTGACGTTCGGAAATGTCTCCCAGGCATCGTCGCCCAATATGAAGGGCACCATTCGCGCCCAACCCCAGACGTCCATATCGACGATCGTATAGGTGTCACCCACCATGTAGCGGTGGTCGGCGAGGTGCTCATTGAGCACCGCGTAATGTCGCGTGGCCTCGTACTGATATCGGGTGTGCGCGTAGGGCACCTTCTCGGGGGCGAAATGCTTGAAGTGAACGGCTTGACCGGAAAATGGACCGACGCCGGTTGCCACAAACATCAACCAGGACAGCAGCGCGCCACGATGCTGGGGCGCCGGCAGGAACTGGCCGGTTTTTTCGGCGAGGTACAGCAGGATCGCGTTGCTGTCGAACACGACAACGCCATTGTCGTCGATGGCTGGAACCTTGCTGTTCGGATTGATCGCCACGAATTCCGGCTTGAATTGTTCGCCCTTACGGGTATCCACTGGAACGGGCTGGTACGGCAGGCCGGCGTCCTCGAGAAATAGCGCAACCTTGCTCGGGTTCGGTGAGGCGTTGAAGTAGAATTTCAGCATCTTCATCTCCTGATTGGGAGCCGCGTTGGCTCGACTGGGTCGATTTTCGAAAACAGATCGTTGCCGGCGTGAGCCCTCAATGAACGGGGCGGTCGAGAAGGGCGAGCGCGGGCCGTACCATGCCCTCCAGCAGCGCGCGCTCCGGTCGGGACCGGGCCGCGACGCGAATGCCGAGCACGATGCCGAGGAAATGTCGCGCCGTGTCGTGTGCATCGATGCCCCGCGGGATCTCTCCGGCTTGCTGACCGCGCTCCAGGCTGCGCCGGAAAAACATCTCGATCTCGCGCAGATACGACGCGATCACGCCGCGCAGCTCGACGTCGTGCGGCGACACTTCTAGTGCTGAATTGACGATCAGGCAGCCGCGTCTTTGCCGATCATGGATCGATCGTTCGATCAGTTCGTGCAGAAAGCCGCGGATGGCCGATTTCGCCGAGGGGTCAGCTTCGGCGCGCTCGATGCGTTCGCGCATCCAGCGCTCCGCGTATCTTCCGAGCGCCCGGGTGAAAAGCGCACGCTTGTCGCCGAAGGCATTGTACAGGCTGGGCCCGTTGATCCCCATTTCCGCCGTCAGATCGCGCACCGAGGTGGCCTCGAGCCCGCGGCGCCAGAAGCACTCCACCGCGGCATCGAGAGCCTTGTCGTCGTCGAATGCTCGCGGGCGGGCCATCGGGCAGCTCCAGGTGGTGGCGGGCGGTGGGGCAGGCCGAGCCACGATATCCCGGATATTGTATCGTCCGTAACAAAACTACGTGATGCAGATGAATTGACCCTCGGGCTTCGAAAGTCAGGGGACGTAGGGTTTGGTCGTCTCAACAGTCCGCAAAAACAAAACGGGGCCCGCGGGCCCCGTTCAAATCCAGTCAGCCGAACGGCTGCGCTTACTTGATCTTGGATTCCTTGAACTCGACGTGCTTGCGCGCGACCGGATCGTACTTCTTCTTGACCAGCTTGTCGGTCATGGTGCGCGAATTCTTCTTGGCGACGTAGTAGAAGCCGGTGTCCGCCGTGGAAACGAGCTTGACCTTGATGGTGACCGCTTTGGCCATGTTCAGAACCTCGATGTGGGGTATTTAGGGATATCAGGAGCCGGCCAAATCGGCCCGCATTTGCCGGGCAACCTAGCCTCGATCCGCCCAAAGTCAAGGTTTTGGAGGCAAAAACCGGCATGATTTCCGCGCATTAGGCCTCAAAGAACCGGTTTTTCGGCCGCGGCAGGCCCAGATTCTCCCGCAAGGTCCTGCCCTCATATTCCCGGCGGAAAATCCCGCGTTTCTGCAGTTCCGGCACCACCTTGTCGACGAAATCGTCGAGCCCGGCGGGCAGGAACGGGAACATGATGTTGAAGCCGTCGCAGCCGTTGGTGGTCAGCCATTCCTCCATCTGGTCGGCGATGGTCTCCGGCGTGCCGACGAAGGACAGCCCGCCATAGCCGCCGACGCGCTGCGCGAGCTGGCGCACCGTGAGCTTGTCGCGCGCGGCGACATCGACCAGGCGCTGGCGGCCGCTCTTGCTGGCGTTGGTTTCGGGGATCGGCGGCAACTGGCCGTCGGGATCGAAGCCGGAGGCGTCGGTGCCGAGCTGCACCGACAGCGAGGCGATGGCGCTGTCGTAATGCACCATGCTGTCGAGCAGCGCGCGCTTCTCCTTCGCTTCCTCGACGCTGTCGCCGACCACGACGAAGGCGCCGGGCAGGATCTTCAGATGCTCGCGGTTGCGGCCGAGCCTTGTCCATGCGGCCCTTGATGTCGGCGTAGAGCTTTTGCCCGTCGGCGAGGCTGCCGCCGCCGGTGAACACGGCTTCCGCGGTCTCGGCCGCCAGCTGCCTGCCGTCGTCGGAGGCGCCGGCCTGCACGATCACCGGCCAGCCCTGCACCGGGCGGGCGATGTTGAGCGGACCGCGCACCGAGAGATATTTTCCCTTGTGATTGAGCACATGCATCTTGGCGGGATCGAAATAGAGGCCGGCTTCGACGTCGCGCACAAAGGCGTCGTCGGCAAAGGAATCCCACAGCCCGGTGACCACGTCGTAGAATTCGCGCGCCCGCTTGTAGCGCTCGGCGTGCTCCATGTGGTCGTCGAGCCCGAAATTCAGCGCCGCGTCCGGATTGGAGGTGGTGACGATGTTCCAGCCGGCACGGCCGCCGCTGATATGGTCGAGCGAGGCAAAGCGGCGGGCGACGTGATAGGGCTCGTCGAAGGTGGTCGAGCCGGTCGCGATCAGTCCGATATGCTCGGTGGCGCCGGCCAGCGCCGACAGCAGCGTGAACGGCTCGAACGAGGTCACGGTGTGGCTGCGCTTGAGCGCATTGACCGGCATGTTGAGCACGGCCAGATGATCGGCCATGAAGAAGGCGTCGAACTTGCCGGCTTCGAGCTTCTGGATCAGCTGCTTGATATGCGGGAAATTGAAATTGGCGTCCGGCCAGGCGCCGGGATAGCGCCACGCGCCGGTGTGAATAGAGACCGGCCGCATGAACGCGCCGAGCTTGAGTTGACGTTTTGCCATTGCCCCATTCCGTGCTTTGTGTTGTTGGGGAAGAGATAGGGATGCTCGCGGGCGACGCCATCAGGCGGGCGCGAGAAGAATTTTGCGATTTGGATCGGGCCGGATGGACGATTTCAGCGTCATTGCGAGCGCAGCGAAGCAATCCATCATCCGCGTGGCAAGTATGGATTGCTTCGTCGCAGCGCTCCTCGCAATGACGGGGAGAGAGCGGCCCTCACGCCCCCAGCACATCCTTCTGCATCTTGCCGCCGTAGAAATGGAAGAACGGCACCGGCGCGTCGTGGCTGCAGCGGGCCGGTGGCGAGGCGCTTTTCGAGTTCGTCGAGCACATTCTTGGTCATGGGATGCAGATCGGCCAGCGGCTTCGAGCCGATCTCGACCCAGACCAGCTCCACCAGTTCGGCGTCGGCATGGATCACGCCCTCGACGCGGTGGGCGATGCTCGATGCATCCGCGGTGAAGAACCGGGTATCGAAGCGCCGGACGCGGCCGGGCGGGGTGATCGCGCGCGCGATCAGGAACAGGCCGGACGGATCGGGCAGCAGGCCGGCCTCCGCGAACGGCTTCCACGGGCCTTCGAGCGTCGGAGCGCGCCGTTCGCCCTTGCGGCCGAGGCAGAGGCCGGTTTCCTCGCAGGCCTCGCGGATCGCGGCGACCGCCAGCGCGCGCGCGCGCGACGGCGGTGATCTTCGGGCTGCCCTTGAGCAGATTGGCTTCGAGCTCTTTGGGGATGGGCGCTGCGACCGGAACGCGGTTGTCGGACTTGTCGACGCGGCCGCCGGGAAAGACGAATTTGCCGGGCATGAACACCACCTTGTCGTGGCGCTTGCCGACCAGCACCTTCGGCTTGTCGCCGCTGCGATCGATCAGGATCAGCGTCGCGGCATCCTTGGGCCGGAAGTAGGGATGATGATCGGCTTCTTTCTCGCTCTTGTCGGCAGTCGCTACTTCGGTCATTCCATCCCCATTGCTTTTTCTTCTTTGGTCAAGCGCTCAAGGAAATACGCCTACACCGGCGGAATTTCGGCCGGCGCATTCTCGTCAAATCCGTGCATGCGCAGCGCCCATTGCATCCCGACCACGGCGCCCTTCACCGGCTGCAGCAACGCCAGCGATGCGACAAGCGTGAACGGCAGATAGATCGACAGCTGCAGCGCGACCGGCGGCGAATAATTGGTTTCGATCCACAGCACCATCGGCACCACGAGGTGGCCGACGATGACGATCACGAGATAGGCGGGCAGGTCGTCGGCGCGGTGCGGCGTGAAGTCGAGGCCGCAGACCGAACAGTGGTTGTCGACCTTCAGGAAGGCGCGAAACAGTTTGCCTTCGCCGCAGCGCGGACAGCGGCCGCGAAAGCCGCGCTTCATCGCGGTCCAGACGTCGCGCTTTTCGGCGGATGCGGAATCCCGGGTCCAGACTCTCGGTCGCAGCGCTCACCGTTTCCATGACTTGCCTCTTCTTCGATTTGCCGGGCTTCGCTTTGCCCGGCTTGCGATCCTTCTTGCGCGGGCTGCGGCCCGGATGCGCCTTCGTGGCGTGGCCTGCACTTTCGAACCGTCGCGCCCGCCGTCGCGTTGTCTGCCGCGCGGAATGACCTGGCCTTCCGACAACAGCTCGAACCGCAGCGCGCCAGCCACTGGGGCTGCTTCTACCAGACGAACGTCGACGACGTCACCCAGCCGGTGCATGGCACCGCTGCGCGTGCCGACCAGCGCGTGGCGGGTCTCGTCGTAGTTGAAATATTCGGTGCCGAGCGTGCGGATCGGGATCAGGCCGTCGGCGCCGGTATCGCTGAGCTTGACGAACAGTCCGGCGCGGGTGACGCCGGAAATGCGGCCCTGAAACGTGGCGCCGATGCGGTCGGCGAGAAAATGCGCGATCAGCCGGTCGGCGGTCTCGCGCTCGGCCTTCATGGCGCGGCGTTCGGTGACGGAAATCTGCGCGGCGACCTCGCTCAAGCGTTTCCAGCGTCTCGGTTTCCGGCAGCGCGCCTTCGCCAAGCCCGAGCGCGCGGATCAGCGCGCGATGCACGATCAGATCGGCGTATCGCCGGATCGGCGAAGTGAAATGCGCGTAGCGCCGCAGGTTCAGGCCGAAGTGGCCGTAATTCTCCGGCGGAATATTCGGCCTGGGCCTGCGAGCGCAGCACCACTTCGTTCACCAGCGGTTCGGAATCGTGGCCCTTGACCTGCGCCAGCACGCGATTGAACAGCGCGGGCCGCAACGCGCCGCTCTTGGCGAACGGCAGATCGAGCGTCTTCAGGAATTCCTGCAGGTTATGAACCTTCTCCAGCGTCGGTTCATCGTGCACCCGATAGATAAGCGGCAGCGCCTTCTTTTCAAGCATTTCGGCCGCGGCGACGTTGGCGAGGATCATGAACTCTTCGATCAGTTTGTGCGCGTCGAGCCGCTCGGGCACGATGACGCGATCGACCGTGCCGTCGGGCTTCAGCAGGATCTTGCGTTCGGGAATGTCGAGATCGAGCGGATCGCGCTCGTCGCGCGCGCGCTTGACCAGGGCGTAGGCCGTCGTAGAGCGGCTTCAGGATCGGATCGAGCAGGGGACCGGTGGTGTCGTCGGGCCGGCCGTCGATCGCGGCCTGCGCCTGCGCGTAATTCAGTTTGGCGGCCGAGCGCATCAGGACGCGATGAAAGCTGTGCGAGCGCTTGCGGCCGTCGCTGCCGATCACCATCCGCACCGCGAGCGCGCCGCGCGGCTCGCCCGGCACCAGCGAGCAGAGATCGTTGGAGATGCGCTCGGGCAGCATCGGCACCACGCGATCCGGGAAAGTACACCGAATTGCCGCGCGATCAGCGCGTCGCGATCGAGCGCCGAGCCCGGCCGCACATAGAAGGCGACGTCGGCGATCGCGACATGTGACGATGATAGCCGCCCTTGTTGTTCGGATCGGGATCCGGCTCGGCATGAACCGCGTCGTCGTGATCCTTGGCGTCGGGCGGATCGATGGTGACCAGCGGCAGGTCGCGCCAGTCCTCGCGGCCCTCCAGCGTCGCCGGCTTTGCCTCTTCGGCTTCGCGCAACGCGGCCGGCGAGAACGCCTGCGGGATTTCGTGGGCATGGATCGCGATCAGGCTGACCGCTTTTTCGGTCGCCAGCGAGCCGAGCCGCTCCTTCACCTTGCCGGAGGCGAGCCCGTAAGCCGCGCGAGCGCACCAGATCGACGCTGACGAGATCGCCGTCCTCGGCGCCGCCGGTGTCGGCGCTTGGCGATGTTCAATTCGCGGCCGGCCTGCTTCTTGTCGACCGGAACCAGCCGTCCGCCGCCGTCGGGCAGCGCTGCGGAAAATTCCGAGCACGCGGGTTCTGGCGTGATCGATGACCTTGATGACGCGGCCGCGATAGAGCGCGCCTTCGCCCTCATCGGTCTTCTCGATCCGCAGCAGCGCGCGGTCGCCGACACCGGCCGCGGTGCCCGGCTGCGGGCGGCGCGGGACATGGATGCGGATTTTCGGCGCGATCGCCGTCTTCTTCCTCATCCCATTCGGTGGGGGTGGCGATCAGTTCGCCGTCGCTGTCGCGGCCGGTGATGTCGGCCATCACGGTCGGCGGCAGGGCGGCCGGCTCGCTGGATCTTCTTGCCGCGCTTGGCGATGGTGCCGTCGTCGGCGAGTTCGCGCAGGATGCGCTTCAGCTCGACGCGGTCGGCATTCTTCAGGCCGAACTCGCGCGCGATCTCGCGGGTGCCGACCTTGCCGGGATTCGCGCGGATGAAGGCGACGATGGCGTCCCGGGCCGGAAAACCGCTGTCGCGTTTGCTCTGTCACTTATCCGCGGGCCTTGCCGGCGCTCTTCTTGGCAGGCGTTTTTGGCGGGTGCCGGCTTCGCAGCCGACGTCTTGGCCGCGGACGCAACCGGCGCGCGCGCCTTGCTGGCGGCTTCGGATTTCGGCTTTGCCGCGGCTTTCTTCACCGCCGCCTTCTTGGCGGGCTTCGGCGCGTCGGCGCATCGGCGGCTGCCTTGGCGGCGGCCTTTTCTTCGGCGCGGCCTTCTTCGGCCCCGCGCTTCGGCTTGCCGCCGCCCTTGGCCACGCGCTCGTCGATCAGCGCGATGGCTTCGGCGAGCGTGATGGTCTCCTGGCGTCTTGTCGCTGGGGATCGTGGCGTTGACGCCGCCGGCCGTGACATAGGCGCCGTAGCGGCCGTTCTTGACCGCGACGCCGCCAAGGGTCGGATGATCGCCCAGCGGCTTGCCGGGATCGGCGCCGAAGCGGCGGCCGCTCGGGCCCTTGGCGATCTTTTCGGCGATCAGCGTCACCGCGCGGTTGAGCCCGATGTCGAACACCTCGTCGCCGGCCTCGAGGCTGGCATAGGTCTTCTCGTGGCGCACGAACGGACCGAAGCGGCCGAGCCCGGCGGTGATCGGCTCGCCGGTCTCCGGATGCTTGCCGATCTCGCGCGGCAGCGACAGCAGCTTCAGCGCCAGCTCGAGTTCGATGTCGCCGGGCGACATGTTCTTCGGAATGCCGGCGCGCTTGCGGCTTTTCGCCCTCGGCATAATCCTTTTGCTCGCCGAGCTGGATGTAGGGGCCGAACCGTCCGGCCTTCACCACGACGTCGAGATCGGTCGCCGGATCCTTGCCGAGGATGCGGTCGGCGCTGGCTTCGCTGTCGGCGGCGAGCGGACGGGTGTAGCGGCATTCCGGATAGTTGGAGCAGCCGACGAAGGCGCCGAACTTGCCGGCCTTGAGGTTGAGCTTGCCGGTGCCGCAGGTCGGGCACTGCCGGAGATCGCCGCCATCCGCGCGCGGCGGATAGATGTGCGGGCCCAGCATGTCGTCGAGCGCATCGAGCACCTGCGGCAACGCGCAGATCCTTGATGTCGTTGACGGCGCCGATGAAGTCGCTCCAGAAATCCTTCAGCACCTGCTGCCAGGAAATCTCGTTGTTGGAGATGCGGTCGAGCTGCTCTTCGAGATCGGCGGTGAAATCATATTCGACATAGCGCGCGAAGAAGTTTTCCAGGAACGCGACCACGACGCGGCCCTTGTCCTCGCCGTGCAGGCGCTTCTTCTCGAGCTTGACGTAGCCGCGGTCCTTCAGCACCTGCAGGATCGAGGCATAGGTCGAGGGACGGCCGATGCCGAGCTCTTCCATGCGCTTGACCAGCGAGGCTTCCGAAAAGCGCGGCGGCGGTTCGGTGAAATGCTGGGTGACGGCGAGGTCCTGCCGCTTCAGCGCTTCGCCCTCGCTCATGGCGGGGAGGCGGCGACTATCCTCGTCGTCGCCGTCGTCGTCGCGGCCTTCCTGATAGAGCGCGAGAAAGCCGTCGAATTTGATCACCTGGCCGGTGGCGCGCAGTTCCAGCACGCGGGAGCCGGCCTTGGCCGCGATATCGACGGTGGTGCGTTCCAGTTCGGCCGAATTCCATCTGGCTGGCGATGGTGCGGATCCAGATCAGTTCATAGAGCCGCGCCTGATCGGTATCGAGGCGGCGGCGCATCTCGGCCGGCCGGCGCGACAGGTCGGTCGGGCGGATCGCTTCGTGCGCTTCCTGCGCGTTCTTGGCCTTGGTCTGGTACTGGCGCGGCGCCTCCGGCACATAGGCGTTGCCGTAGTCCTCGCCGATCACCTTGCGCGCCTGCGTGATCGCCGAGCCGTCGATCTGCACGCCGTCGGTTCGCATATAGGTGATGAGACCGGTGGTCTCGCCGCCGATGTCGATGCCTTCATAGAGCCGCTGCGCGATCCGCATGGTATGCGCCGGGCGCAAAGCCGAGCTTGCGGCTGGCTTCCTGCTGCAGCGTCGAGGTGGTGAAGGGCGCCTGCGGATTGCGGCGCGCCGGCTTGGCTTCGACGGTGGAGACCGTGAAGTTGGCGGCCTCGATCGCCTTCTTGAAGTTCTTCGGCTTCCGCGCCGGTGCCGATGTCGAGCCGCTGGATCTTCTTGCCGTCGGCGCCGACCAGGCGCGCCTCGAAGGCGTCGCCGCGCGGCGTCGTCAGGGTCGCGACCAGCGACCAGTATTCGCGCGGCACGAATTTCTCGATTTCGAGTTCGCGGTCGCAGACCAGCCGCAGCGCGACCGACTGCACGCGGCCGGCCGAGCGCGCGCCCGGCAGTTTGCGCCACAGCACCGGCGAGAGCGTGAAGCCGACCAGATAGTCCAGCGCGCGGCGCGCCATATAGGCGTCGACCAGCGCGCCGTCGATCTGGCGCGGGATCTTCATCGCGTCGGTCACCGCCTGCTTGGTGATGGCGTTGAACACCACGCGCTCGATCTTGTGGTCCTTGATCGCGCGCTTCTCCTTCAGCACTTCCAGCACGTGCCAGGAGATCGCTTCGCCCTCGCGATCGGGGTCGGTTGCGAGGATCAGCTGGTCGGCGCCCTTGAGCGCCTTGGCGATGTCGTTGAGCCGGCCGGCCGCCTTGGGGTCGATCTCCCAGATCATCTGGAAATTGGCGTCCGGATCGACCGATCCGTTCTTGGCCGGGAGGTCGCGGACATGGCCGAACGAGGCCAGAACCTCGTAGGAGGCGCCCAAATATTTGTTGATCGTCTTGGCTTTCGCCGGCGACTCGACAATGACGATATTCATGTCATTCCAATGGCTTACGGGAAAAATAAAGGCCGGTTCCGCGAGACTCGCGTCGGCCGTTTCGGACGCGAACATGGGTGCTGAGGCCGCCCCTGTCAAATCGACAGATGTTGAAGGGGACCCGAATGGGATACGACTTTAGTATCTAAAAAGTTGCGAAATACGCCCTAGAGTTGCGCTCTCGAAAGAGGATATTTCTTGGACATATTACACGGCATTGGATGAGTTGTTTTTGAGCAAGGCTTCTTTGAGCAAGGCAGGGGCGGCCGGAAGCGCACAGCTTCGCGGCAGGGAGCGTCGATCGCGCGCCGAAGACCGCGATGGGGAGGGCGGGCCGGATGAGGCCGCGGCCTTCATCGCGGAGACCGTTGCCGATCTGGTCAGGCTGGCGCAAGCGCCACAAGCTCGAGATGCTCGGCCATCTGCTGCGGATGGCGCAACTCGAAGCGGAGGAGCATTTGCGGCTGCGCAGCAAGCGGAAGCTGTCGTGAGTAGCTGCACGTCATCGGAGCGGTCATGTGCACGATGCTCGTGCAAGACGCATGCTAATCTGTCCATTGCTGGATGGTCCCGGCCGGCGAGCGGCGTTGCACCTCAGCCGCGGGCACGTCGGGCATGCGAGGCTCTAGCCCGCATGGCGGCGCTTGGTCGCGCGGATCGGGCTTCAGCGCCGTGTCGCCGCCGCCGAGCAGCCGGCCGTCCTGGGAGTGCAGTTCGAGCTTGCGCACCGGCCGGCCCTTTTCGCGGTCGACCAGGATGGTTGCGATCTCCTCCGGCCTCTCGTCGAATTCCTCGCTCCATTGCCGCAGCGCGACCAGGATCGGAAACACCCCGCGGCCCTTCGGCGTCAGCAGATATTCCTGATAGGCGCTGCCGTCGGAGGCGGGCGCCGTGTTCAGGATGCCGTGATCGACCAGCGCGCGCAGCCGCACCGTCAGGATGTTCTTCGCGAGCCCGAGACTTTTCTGGAATTCGCCGAAGCGGCGGTCGCCCAGCAAGGCGTCGCGGATGATCAGCAGCGACCACCAGTCGCCGATCGCGTCCAGCGATCGCGCGACCGGGCATTCGGTCGCCTTCAAAGCTTGTCCGTTTCACCATGGCTAATCTCCGTCGCCCGCAGGACCGATCACGGCTTTGTGTAGTTGCATTATAAAACCAGATGCCCTAGATGGCAACTATAGTTTAATAATGCAACCACAATGGACGGAGGCTACCATGAGACTGGCGAACAAGACGGCGTTGATTACCGGCGGCAACAGCGGCATTGGGCTTGCGACCGCGAGGCTGTTCGTGGCCGAGGGCGCGCGGGTCGCCATCACCGGGCGCAACAAGGCGACGCTGGAAGCCGCCGCCAAGGAACTCGGGCCGAACGCGCTCGCGATCGTGGCCGACGCCACCGACATCGCGGCGACCGAAGCCGCGATCAAGCAAGGCGGTCGAGAAATTCGGCAAGCTCGACATCGTCTTCGCCAATGCCGGCATTCCCGGCCAGCACGCCGCTCGGCGGAACCACGCTTGAGGCGTTCGAAAACGGTGATCAGGACCAACCTCACCGCGGTGTTCTTCACCGTGCAGGCGGCGCGTGCCGCATCTCAATGACGGCGCCTCGATCATCCTGAACGGTTCGGTGATCTCGGTGCTCGGCAATCCCGGCTACGCCGCCTATGCGGCGAGCAAGGCCGGCGTGCGCGCGATGGCGCGGGTGATGGCATCGGAATTGTCGCCGCGCAGTATCCGCGTCAACGTGGTCTCGCCCGGCGCGACCCGCACGCCGATCTGGGGCGCTGCGACCGCGACGCCGGACGCCGAAAAGGCGTTCGAAAAGCGCATCGGTGCGACCACGCCGCTCGGGCGCATCGGCGAACCGGATCACATCGCAAAGACGGTGCTGTTCCTGGCCTCTGACGATGCGGCGCATATTCAGGGCCAGGAACTGTTCGTCGATGGCGGCTCGACGGCTTCGCCGGCCGGCGCGCCGATCTATCGCGGATAAGCGGCTTTTGCAGAATATTTGCGAGAATGCGGTCAGCGCTGTCGGATGAAAATTATTTCATCGGTTGCGCTGGCCGGTTCCTTCGTCTTGCGGACGTATTTTTTGAGAACCGCGCCAATGCATTGAACCTTCGTGGACGCTGCGGAGACTCTATTCAGGGCCGGGGTATTTTTGAACGTAATTCATTGGAGAGCAGACATGCCGAAAGCCGCCCGCATCTCGACTTCGACTCCCGTATCGTCCGCGTCAGAGAATTCAGACAGTGATCAGCTGGTTTCGATCGCGATGTTTTCCGGTCATCGGCCTTTTGGTCTCGCTGGTTGCCGTCATCATGGGCGTACAGGGCGCCTGGTATTAGCGCTGGCGGCGTCTTCCCGCATGACATCCGCCCGCCGCTTCTGGACGCAGCGACGGGCGGTGCCGACTTCCGGTTACGCGGCGTCGAGATTGGTCGCGGCTTGCAGCGCGCCGGCCAGCGCTTTTTCGCGATGCTCCGGTCCGACCTGGATTCCGTCGGCGGAAATGAATTCGGGATTGGTGACGCCGATGAAGCCGAACACCCAGCGCAAATAGGTTTCCAGATGTTCGCCGACGGCCGCCGGCGTGCCGGCGCCGTAGAAACCGCCGCGCGAGATCGCGATGATGACGCGCTTGTTGCCGGCCAGTCCCTCGGCGCCTTGCGCGCCATATTTGAAGGTCTTGCCCGCGACCAGGATGCGGTCGATCCAGGCCTTGAGCTGGCTTGGAATCGTGAAATTGTACATGGGCGCGCCGAGCACCACGATGTCGGCGGCCAGAAACTCGTCCAGCACGGCCTGACCGGCGGCGAGGTCCTCGCGCAGCGCGGCCTCGGGCGGGGCGCCCTGGCCGGCGGCGAGATGCGAGCCGCGACAGATGCGCCAGCGGCGTCAGCGTCAGGTCGCGGTAGGTGATTTCGAGGCCGGGCGTCGCCTTGCGCAGGCGGTCGACGATGGCGGCGGAGACCTGGCGGCTGACGGAGTGGGGGCCGAGAACGCTGGAATCGATGATGCAGGAGTTTCATGGCAGGTCACCCTTGTGGTATAGGTTTGTAACTGACACTATATGAGTGACTGTCCGAAAACCCCGCAAGAACGCACATTTTTGAAACCCGAGCACATCGATGAAACCCGAGCACAACAAAGTGCCTGCCCTGAAGCCCGTCCTGCCGCCCAACGCGCACCTCGACAGCGACTGCCGCGGCGTGGCCTCGATCCTGGCGCGGGTCGGCGACAAATGGAGCGTGTTCGTCATCATGCTGCTCGGCGACGGCCCGCGTCGCTTCAACGAGATCAAGCGCATGGTCGGCGGCATCTCGCAGCGGATGCTGACGCTGACGCTGCGCGGGCTCGAGCGCGATGGCCTGGTGACGCGAACGGTGTTCCCGACCATTCCGCCGCGGGTCGATTACGAACTGACCGATCTCGGACGCGGGCTATCGCAGCCGGTGGAAGCGCTCGGCAAATGGGCCTCGATCATCAAATCGAGATCGAACGCGCGCGCGAGTTCGACGGGCGAAACGAAGCAGCGTTGATGATCTAGATCAGCGACACCAGCCCGCCGCCGTGACGCTCCAGCCGTCCGGCCAGTTCGAGCTCGAGCAGCACGGTGCGCACGATCGCGGGCGAGGTGCCGGCCATCCGGATCAGGTCGTCGAGCAGAACCGGCGTTGGTCCGAGCAGATCGACGATGCGCGCGCGATCGCTGGCCTCGGGTTCGAAATCCAGCGGCTCGTCATCGTCCGTCGCGCGCGCCGAGCATCGATCGGCCGTTCCATGATCGGCTCGACCGCCTGGATGACGTCGCCGGCTTCGGTGATCAGCGTCGCGCCCTGCTTGATCAGATCGTTGGTGCCGGCGGCGCGCGGATCGAGCGGCGAGCCCGGCACGGCGAACACTTCGCGGCCCTGTTCGGCGGCGATCCGCGCCGTGATCAGCGATCCCGAGCGATGCGCGGCCTCGACCACGACCACGCCAAGCGCCGCGCCCGAGATCAGCCGGTTGCGGCGGGGAAAATCGCGGGCGCGCGGCACATGGCCGAGCGGCATTTCGGAAATCGCAGCCGCCGCGATTCGACGATCGCGGCCAGCAGGTCCTCGTGCTCGGGCGGATAGATCCTGTCGTGGCCGCCGGCCAGCACCGCCACGGTGCCGCTCGCCATACTGGCGCGATGCGCGGCCTGATCGATGCCGCGCGCCAGCCCCGAGAGCGATGACGAAACCGGCGTCGCCGAGATCGCGCGCCAGCGTGCCGGCGAATTTCAGGCCGGCGCCCGACGCGTTGCGCGAGCCGACGATCGCGATCATCGGCCGCATCAGCACGTCAGGCGCGCCGCGCACGCCGAGCAGCGGCGGCGCATCGTCGAGCATCGCCAGCCGCGGCGGATAACCGGCTTCGCCCGGCGCGAGCAGGCTGACGCCGATCTTCTTGCCGGCCGCGAGTTCGGCGCGCGCATCGTCCTCGCTGCAGATCCGACCCGGCCGTGCGGCGCCGCCGCGCCGCGCCAGATCGGGCAGCCGCTCCAGCGCGGCCCGCGCGCTGCCGAAATGATTGAGCAGGGAGCGGAAGGTGCGCGGTCCGACGTTGTCGGAACGGATCAGCCGCAGCCAGTCGATCCGCTGCGGCGTCGGTGAGATGGGTTGTGCCGGGTGTTCGCTCGTCCATGCCGGCCCAGCTTCGCCCAACCGGAGATGCGATCAACTCGTTCGAGGGCGGGCCAGCCCCACGCCGTCATGGCTTGCTCGATCCCGGCATCGCTCCGTAAAAGCGGTCTCAGTCGCCGCAGGGAAGCCATGCCCATGATCTCGCTCGCCGAACTCCAGCGCCGTATCGATTCCGGCGATCTTTCGCCCGATGCCGCGATCGCGCCAATCGCTGCGAGGCGATCGACGCGCAGGAGAAAGACCATCGGCGCGTTCGTTTGCCGTGACCGAGACAGGCCCGCGCGGCAAGCGCCGGGCCGCTGCGCGGCATCGCCGTCGGCATCAAGGACATCATCGATACCGCGGACCTTCCGACCGAGATGGGCTGTCCGCCGATCTACAGGGGCTGGCGGCCGCGCGCGGATGCGGCTGTCGTGATGATGCTGAAGCAGGCGGGCGCGACCATCATCGGCAAGACCACGACGACGGCGTTCGCGGCCAACGATCCGACGGCGACGCTCAATCCGCACCATCACGGTCATACGCCGGGCGGATCGTCGTCGGGCTCGGCGGCCGCGGTCGGCGGCCGGCATGATTCCGCTGGCGCTGGGAACGCAGACCGGCGGTTCGGTGATCCGGCCGGCCTCGTTCTGCGGTGTGGCCGCGATCAAGCCGTCGTACCGGCTGCTGCCGACGGTCGGCGTGAAATGTTTTTCGTGGACGCTCGATACCGTCGGGCTGTTCGCGGCCGGCGTCGAGGATCTCGCGCGCGGGCTTTCGGCCATCACCGGCCGGCCCGAACTGTTGCCGCGCGCAGCGATGCAGGCGCCGCGCATCGGCATCGTGACGCAGGAATTTGCCGGCGCGCCGGAAGCGCCGGGCGCGGAGGCGCTGCGGATCGCGGCCGCGGCGGCGGAACGCGCCGGCGCATCGGTTCGCACGCTGGCGTTGCCTGAGATCGTCGCCGAGGCGTGGCGGATCCATCCCGATGTGCAGGATTTCGAGGCGCATCAGGCGTTCGCCTGGGAATATCGCGACAATTACGACGCCATGCCGCCGCTGCTGCGCGGCCGGCTCGACGAAAGCAGGGACATCACGCCCGCCGCCTACGACGCGGCGCGCGAGGTCGCGAACCGCGCGCGGCACGCGTTGGCGAGTGTGTTCGACGAGGTCGACGTGTTGCTGACGTTGTCGGCGCCGGGCGCTGCGCCGCAAGGGACTGAGTCTCGACCGGCGATCCCCGTTTCAACCGGCTCTGGACGCTGATGGGCGTGCCCTGCGTCAACGTTCCCGGCCTACGTCGCCGATGGCGGATTGCCGGTTGGCGTGCAAATCATCGCACGGTTTGGCGACGATGCGCGGGCGCTGGCGGCGGCGCGGTTTGTGGAAGCGGCGCTGGCGCGACGCTAAGCGCTGCTACTTCTCGCCCGATCCGCCCTCGGTGCCCGCCTGCAGCCGCTTGATGTTTTCGCGGTGCATGTAGAACAACAGCAGGGTCAGCACCGCGAACAGCGAGGCCAGCGCGGGGTGGCCGAACCACCACAGGAACAGCGGCGTGACGAAAGCTTGCGACCAGCGCCGACAGCGACGAGTAGCGCGTGGTGAAGGCGGTCGCGAGCCACATCACGCAGAACACCACGGCGGCCGGCCAGAACAGTCCGATCAGCACGCCGATATAGACCGCGACGCCTTTGCCGCCCTTGAATTTGAGCCAGACCGGAAACAGATGGCCGAGAAAGGCGCCGAGCGCCGCCAGCATCGCGGCGTTGGGGCCGCCGAAATAGCCTGCGATCATCACCGCGACCGTGCCCTTGAGCATGTCGCAGATCAGCGTCGCCGCGGCGAGGCCCTTGCGGCCGGTGCGCAGCACGTTGGTGGCGCCGATATTGCCGGAGCCGATCGAGCGCAGATCCTGCGTGCCGGCGAGCTTGGTCAGGATCAGCCCGAACGGAATCGAGCCCAGCAGATAGCCGAGCACGAACGCGACGACGGGGAAGGCGTCAGCCGACATGGCGGTTGCTCCTGCTGCGCCGGCAAATTTCCCGCGCATAGAGTCTCTTTTTGACGCGTTTTCTTGACGCGAACCGGTTCCACGGATCGTGTCCGGGCAGGCTTCGCTTGAAAACGCTCTGCTAGACATGCTCATAGACCGTCCGTCCGCCGACGATGGTGCGCACCACGCGGCCGGAGAAGCGGGCTTCGTCGAACGGCGTGTTCTTGCATTGCGATTTGAGATCGGCGGGATCGAGCACCCAGGGCGTGTCGGCGTCGATCACGATGACGTCGGCCGGCGAGCCGGCGCGCAGCGATCCGCCGGGCAGGCCCAGCAGTTCGGCCGGCCGCGTCGACATCGCGCGGATCAGGGTCTTGAAATCCATCTCGCCATTGTGGATCAGCCGCAGCGCCGCCGGCAGCATGGTCTCCAGCCCGATCGCGCCGGAGGCGGCTTCCGCGAACGGCAGCCGCTTGACCTCGACGTCCTGCGGATTGTGATCGGACATGATGACGTCGATCAGGCCGGAGGCGACGGCCGCGACCAGCGCGCAGGCGGTCGTCCTCGGTGCGCAGCGGCGGCGACAGTTTCAGGAAGGTCCGGTAGGGGCCGATGTCGTTTTCGTTCAGCGTCACATGGTTGATCGAGACCGAGGCGCAGACCGCAAGGCCCGGCGTCGCGGGCGCGCTTGAGGATTTCCAGCGACTCGATGCAGCTCAGCGACGCCGCGTGATAGCGCCCGCCGGTCAGCGCGACGAGGCGCATGTCGCGCTCCAGCATCACGGCCTCGGCGGCGTTGGGGATGCCGATCAGGCCGAGCCGCGCGGCGAATTCGCCTTCGTTCATGACGCCTTCGCCGACCAGATCGGGGTCCTCGGTGTGGTGCACGATCAGCGCGTCGAAATCGCGGGCGTAGGTCAGCGCGCGGCGCATCACCTGCGCATTGGTGACGCTGCGGTCGCCGTCGGTGAAGGCCACGGCGCCGGCGGCCTTCAACAGGCCGATCTCGGTCATCTCCTCGCCGCGCATGCCCTTGGTCAGCGCCGCCATCGGATGGATGTTGACGATCGCGGTGTCGCGGGCGCGGCGCAGCACGAAATCGACCGTCGCCGAATTGTCGATCACCGGCGAGGTGTCGGGCTGGCAGATGATGGTGGTGATGCCGCCGGCGGCCGCGGCCTGGCTCGCGGACGCAAAGGTCTCGCGGTGGCTGGCGCCGGGCTCGCCGACAAAGGCGCGCATGTCGATCAGCCCGGGCGCGACGATCTTGCCGGCGCAATTGACGATGTCGGTGCCTTCGGGCACGCCGGCGGCGCCGATGCCGCGCCTGGAATCGCGGATCACGCCGTCGGCGATCAGGACGTCGCCGGGGCCGTCGAAATCGCGCGAGGGATCGATGACGCGGGCGTTGGCGAGCAGGATCGGGCGGCGGTCGGTCAGCATGTTCACGCGTTCGGCAGGTTGCGGGCGAGCGCTTCGAGCACCGCCATCCGCACCGCCACTCCCATTTCGACCTGTTCGCGGATCAGCGATTGCGCGCCGTCGGCGACGATCGAGTCGATCTCGACGCCGCGGTTCATCGGACCCGGATGCATCACCAGCGCGTCGGGCTTGGCATAGGCGAGCTTCTTCTGGTCGAGGCCGAAATAGTGGAAGTATTCCTGGCTCGACGGCACGAACGAGCCGTTCATGCGCTCGCGCTGCAGCCGCAGCATCATCACGATGTCGGCGCCGTTGAGGCCCTCGCGCATGTCGCGCGCGACCTCGACGCCCATCCGCTCGATGCCGCGCGGCAACAGCGTGGAGGGCGCGACCACGCGGACGCGCGCGCCCATGGTGTTGAGCAGCAGGATGTTGGAGCGCGCCACGCGCGAATGCATCACGTCGCCGCAGATCGCGATCACGAGCCCCTCGAGCCGGCCCTTGTTGCGGCGGATGGTCAGCGCGTCGAGCAGCGCCTGGGTCGGATGTTCGTGGGCGCCGTCGCCGGCATTGATCACGGAACCGTCGACCTTGCGCGCCAGCAGTTCCACCGCGCCGGAGGCGTGATGGCGCACCACCAGGATATCCGGGTGCATGGCGTTCAGCGTCACCGCGGTGTCGATCAGCGTCTCGCCCTTGCGGATCGAGGACGAGGACACCGACATGTTCATGACGTCGGCGCCGAGCCGTTTGCCGGCGATTTCGAACGAGGACTGGGTGCGGGTCGAGGCCTCGAAGAACAGGTTGACCTGGGTGCGGCCGCGCAGCGAGGTGCGCTTCTTGTCGACCTGGCGGTTGAGCTCGACATATTCCTCGGAAAGGTCGAGCAGGCCGGTGATATCGGCAGCGGAAAGGCCCTCGATTCCCAGCAGATGCCGGTGACCGAGGACGAAGGTCGATTTCGATGCAGGGGTCATTAAAGCGAGAGCTATAGGCAGAGATGGCGCGGGGGGCAAGCGCGAATAGAGCGCTTGCGAGTTATCCCCCGGTCTGTCGCGGCGCAGGGTAAAGAGGATTGCCGTATTGTCGCCGCGTTCGGCGTGCGGAGAGCGTATCGATGCAGAAACGGCGGCTGATTTTAGCGATCGCGTTAACCGCACTCGGTATTTTTGGCCTCGCGCTCGGGATCGCGAAGCGGCGCACGCCCAGGCGTTGCCCGGCGGCTTCGTCTATCTGCGCGATATCGATCCCGACCATCCTCCAGGACATCCGCTACGCCGGCTGCGAACAATTTCATCGGCCGTCCGCTGGCGGGCTACGGCGCCGGCGAATGCGTGGTGAAGCGCGAGGTCGGGCTGCGCGCTGAAAGCCATCCAGCAGGAACTCGCCGGGCAAAGGCTGTCGCTGAAAATGTTCGATTGCTACCGGCCGGAACGCGCGGTCGCCGACATGGTGGCGTGGGCGCAGAACGGCCGGGAGACATCGGCCGAGCACCGTTACAATCCGGCCTTCAGCAAGCCCGACCTGTTCCGGCTCGGCTACATCGCCGAGCCATTCCCAGCATTCCACCGGCGCAGCGCTCGACCTGACGCTGGTCGATCTGACCGCCGACAATTCCGCAGCGTTCGATCCGAACAAGGCCTACGCCGATTGCACCGCGCCGCTGTGGCGCGAGCGCCGGAAGGCAGCGTCGACATGGGCACCGGCTATGATTGTTCCGACGTGAAGGCGCATACCGCGGCGAGCCTCGATCACGCCGGCGCAGCGGCGCTGGCGCAAGCTGCTGGTGGCTGCGATGGCGAAGCAAGGCTTTGTGAACTATTCGAAGGAATGGTGGCATTTTTCGCTGCCGGGGGCGGGCCGGCCGGCCTATGATTTCCCGATTACGCGGGCTCGCTGACCGGCCGCGGCGTGGTGAGCCGCGCCGGATGACGAAGGCCGAGCAATAAGTTATTGTTGCAATCCTAAGGCGAGGTGTTCCTGGCTTGGGCGCGCACGGAAAGATATTCATCAGCTACCGCCGCGAGGACGCGCCGGGAGACGCGCGCGGCGTTTGCGACCGGCTCGGGCGCAGCTTTGGTGAAGCCAATGTCTTCATGGACGTCGACCGCCTGCTGGCCGGACAGCGTTTTGATCGCCAGCTGGATAAGGCGCTGGCGCAGTGTGACGTGCTGGTCGCGGTCATCGGCTCGCGGTGGATGGAGTTGCTGTCCGACTACGTGCAAAGCGGCAAGCGCGATTACGTTCGCGACGAGATCGCCGCCGCGCTGCAGCGGGACATCATCGTCATCCCCGTGCTGACCGGCCGGGAGGCGAACATACCGCCGCTGCCGCTCACGGAAAACCTTCCGGAAAATATCCGCGATCTGGTGATGTACCAGAAGCACACCATTGCGCACGAGACGTTCGGCCGCGACGCTGCCGACCTGGTTGGGGCGCTCAAGACCGTGCTGCGCGACAAACGCGGTCCAAGACCGTGGCGCGCGATCGTGGCGACGGCGGTGGTCGCGCTGGCGCTGGCAGGAGGGGCGGTCGGCTATTGGATGGATAGGATTCCTCCGATCAGACCTGCGACCAGATCTGGCGTCCCTGAGCGGAGTGTTGGGACAAACGATTCAAGGATAGCCGCGGTCCTGAATTCAGACGCGGCGTCGAAAAAAACCGAGGACGAAGTCCGGAAAAAGTCTCAAGCGGATGCGAAGGCTGCGGACGCCGGTGAGGTGGCAAAGAAGGCGGCCGAGCCGGCGAGGCTGGTTCCCGTTACGGATTGCGATCGTCTTGCTGCCGCACCGACGGACAACGACCGGCCAAACAGCGTGCCGGGCGTGCAGGATTATACCAGGATCGAAATCGCGGCGACGGCGGCCTGCGATGATGCGATGCGCCGCTATCCGGAGGTGGCGCGCTTTGTGTCGCAGGCGGGACGCGCAGCGCTCGCGCGCAAGGACTACGCCAGGGCTGCGGAATTGTATCGCTCGGCAATCGAAAAAGGCAGCGTCTCGGCGCTCGTCGGCCTCGGCGCTATCTATTCCAACGGCTTCGGCGTCGCGCAGGATTATGCGGAAGCACGAAGCCTGGATGAGAAGGCGGCCGCGCGTGGCAACTCAGGGGCCATGAACAATCTTGGCCTGCTTTACGAAAATGGCCGAGGGGTCTCTCAGGATTATACCGCGGCGCGTAAATGGTACGAACAGTCAGTGGCGCTCGGTGATGTCGCCGCGATGACTAACCTTGGCACTCTCTATGCAAATGGCCGAGGTGTTCCGCAAGATTATGCCGCCGCGCGCAAATTGTATGAGCAGGCCGCCGAACTCGGCAACGCAGCCGCGATGCGCCGCATCGGCTGGCTCTATGCGAATGGCTACGGCGTCGCCAAAGACGATGCGCAAGCGCGAAATTGGTACGAGAAGGCGGCTGCACTCGGCGATGCCGCCTCGATGACCAATCTCGGGAGCATTTTCTTCAATGGCCAGGGCGTCGCCAAAGACGATGCGCAGGCGCGGAACTGGTACGAGAAGGCGGCAGCACAGGGCGATGCCGTAGGCACCGGCAATTTGGGGCTGGTTTATGAGTTCGGTCGAGGCGTCACGCAGGACTATGCTGCCGCGCGCAACTGGTATGAACAGGGGGCCGCACGGGGCAGCCCCGGGGCGATGTATCATCTCGGCCTGTTGTACGAAAACGCGCGCGGTGTCCCGCAGGATTTCGAGCAAGCGCGCAATTGGTACGACAAGGCCGTCGCGCTTGGCTACGCGAGCGCAATGACCGCTGTCGGGAACCTGTATTACAATGGCCGTGGCGTTGCGACGGACTATACGCGGGCGCGCAACTGGTACGATAAGGCGGCCGCTCTCGGCGAGAGCTCGGCCATGACCAGTATCGGGTTGACCTATGAGTTGGGCCAGGGAGTGGGACAAGACTATTCCGAGGCGCGCAAGTGGTACGAAAAAGCGGCGGCGCTCGGCAATTCCACGGCGATAACCAATGTCGCCTTCTTCTATGAGCAGGGCCGGGGCACCGCCACGGACTATGCCGAAGCGCACCAGCACTATGAGAAAGCTGCGGCCCTCGGCAATCCGCGAGCGATGTTCCGCCTTGGCCTGCTCTACGAGAATGGGCAGGGCGTCGCCAGGAATCCCGAGCAGGCCCGGACCTGGTTTCAGAAAGCGGCGGACGCCGGCGACAAGAACGCCGCAGAAAAACTCAAGAACCAAAAGTAATTTGCTAATGTGGCGGTAGTAACGGAGAGTCGCCATGATTCAACCCGGCTTCGCCACCCACGAAGTGCTCAACCAGTCGCCGCCGTTCGAGGACGTCGACCTGTTCGCACTCGACAAACCGCTGGTCGATGCCGTTGTGGCCAATGGCGGCGTGTCAGCAGCGGCTGAACTTTCCGAGTTCGGCAAGCATTGGGGATCGGCCGTCATGGCGGAGCGGGGCCGCGTTGCCAATGAAAACACGCCAAAGCTGCGGACGTTCGATGCCAAAGGCAATCGCCGCGACGAAGTCGAGTTCCATCCGGCCTATCACGAGCTGATGGCGCACAGCGCCCATGCCGGCGTGCACAATTCGACCTGGAATGTGCAAGGCCAACCCGCCGGCGGCGCGTCCGAAGTGATCCGCGCCGCAAGATTTTACATGGCAGCCCAAGTCGAGACGGGGCATCTCTGTCCGATCACCATGACGCGCGCTTCGGTCGCGGCCCTGGCGGCGCAGCCGGATCTGCTGGCGAAGGCGATGCCGGTGATCGCGACCCGCGCCTATGATCCGAGTTTTGCGCCGTGGCCGACCAAGCGCGGCATGACGCTCGGGATGGGGATGACCGAGAAACAGGGCGGCACCGATGTGCGCGCCAACATGACGCGGGCGGAGCGCGATGGCGATGCCTATCGCATCACCGGCCATAAATGGTTCATGTCGGCGCCGATGTGCGACGCGTTTTTGGTGCTGGCGCAGGCCGATGAGGGCCTGAGCTGCTTCTTCATGCCGCGCTTTACGCCCGATGGATCGGTCAACGCGATCCGGTTTCAGCGGCTGAAGGACAAGCTCGGCAACCGCTCCAACGCCTCGTCCGAAGTTGAGTTCGCCGATGCGCATGCGATGCGGGTCGGCGACGAGGGCAAGGGCATCCGCACCATCATCCAGATGGTGCAGTTGACGCGGCAGGATTGCGCGATCGCCTCGGCCGGTTTGATGCGGTCGGGTTTGGCGCATGCGCTGCATCACGCCCGACACCGCAGCGTGTTCCAGAAACATCTCGCCGATCAGCCGCTGATGCAGGCGGTGCTGTCGGATATGGCGCTGCATGTCGAGGCCTCGGTCGCGCTGGTGATGCGGCTGTGCCGGTCGTTCGACCGCGCGCCGATCGATCCCAGGCAAGCCGCCTACATGCGGCTGCTGACGCCGGCGATCAAATACTGGGTCTGCAAGAGCGCGCCGGGTTTCCTCTACGAGGCGATGGAGTGCCTCGGCGGCAATGGCTATGTCGAGGAGGGCATTCTGGCGCGGCACTATCGGGAGGCGCCGGTCAACGCGATCTGGGAAGGTTCGGGCAACGTGATGTGCCTCGACGTTATCAGGGCGCTGTCGCGCGAGGCCGACGCGGCGCTGGCGGTCTTGCACGAACTCACCGGTGAGACGCTGGGTCTGCCGGGCGCCGGCGAGGCGGTCGCGTTCGTCGGCAAATCGTTCCGCCGTCCGGACAATGAGCGCGTGGCGCGGCTGGCGGTCGAAAAGCTGGCGCTGCTGGCGGCCGCCGCTGCGCTCAACGCGGTCTCGCCGCATCATGCCGAATTGTTTGCCGCGACCCGGCTTGCCACCAATCACGCCAGCATGTACGGCGCGGTCGATCTGGCCAACGACGATATCCGTGGTTTGCTGGAGCGGGCGCTGCTGTGAACACTCCGGGCATAACGGAGCGTTAAGCTCCTGCCAGCGAAAGTCTCCTGATGGATTCCCTCAGCCCCGAAAATTCCCCGTTCGCCGTCACTCCCGCCGAACCCCCGCCCCGGATCTGGCAGTTCTGGGGTACGGCGCTATGGGGCCTGTTCGTCTTTGCCGGGATGTTCATCGGACAGATTGCGGTGATGGCTTATTTCCTGCTGCGGCAGGGCGGGCCGATCGATCTGGCCACCGTGAGCCAGGTCGCAGGTCGCGGGCTGACGATCTCGCTATCGGTCGTCATGGGATTGCCTGCGGCGATCCTTGCGCTGTGGATTGCGATCCGGCCAACGCGCACGCCGTTTGCCGACTATCTCGCGCTGCGCGGGACGTCCTGGAAGATGTTCTTGATCGGCGCCGCTGCAATGGTCGCGCTGGTGATGGGATGGGATCTGGTGTCGCGCGCGATGGGCCGTGAGGTCCAGCCCGGGTTCATGGGCGACGTGCTGAAATCGGCGCAAGCCGACGGCGTAGTGTGGCTTCTGCTGCTCGGGTTCTGTGTTGCGGCGCCGGTCTCGGAGGAATTGCTCGCGCGCGGCTTTCTCTATCGCGGCTGGTCGGAATCGTTCTTGGGCGTCCCCGGCGCCATCCTGCTGTCGTCGCTGGCATGGACCGCGCTGCACATGCAGTACAACTGGTTCTTCTTCGGCGAGATTTTTTCGATCGGCCTGCTGCTCGGCTATTTGCGCTATCGCTCCGGCTCGCTCTGGCTGACGATCGTCCTGCACGGCCTCAACAATCTTGCCGCGACGGTGCAGAGCATGTGGCTGGTGGGGTAGGGCTAGCGCTGACAATTGTCACGCCACCAGCGCGATCGCGATCGGCATGGTGATCGCGGCCAAAATCGTCTGCAGCGTGATGATCTGCGCCAGCAGCGGCGCGTCGCCGCCCATCTGCCGGGCCAGCACATAGGCCGAGGAGGAGGCCGGCACCGCCGAGCAGGCGGTCACGATCGCAAGATTGGAGCCCGATAGCCCGAACCACAGCGCCAGCGACACGCCTAGCACCGGCATCAGGATCAGCTTGAGGAAGACGGCAACCGACGCGGCAAGACTCGGCCGGAACATGCCTTCCAGATGCAGGCCGGCGCCGGTCACCAGCAGGCCGATCGCGAGCGAGGAACGGCCGAGCGCATCCGCGACCTCATGCCAGATTTTCGGCAGCGGGATGTGCGTGACGTTGAGTACAAGCCCGATCGCGCAGGCCCAGATCAGCGGATTGCGCACCACCGTCATCACGATCGAGCGGACCGATTGCTTTTCCGGCGAGGCGTAGTGCGCGAGCACGGCGACGCTGAGCACATTGACCAGCGGAATGATGGCGACCATGGCGACGGACGCCAGCGCCAGCCCGACTTCGCCATAGAGATTGCCGGAGACGGCGAGCGCGACATAGGTCTGCCAGCGGGTCGCGCCCTGAAAGATCGAGGTGAAGGCGGGACCGTCGACCGCGCAACGCCCGAGCAGGGGCCGCAGAGCGAGGCAGAGCAGCGACATCGCGAGCGCGGAGATCAGAAGTGCGCCGCCGACGCCGGCGACCGGCACTTTTGTCAGGTCAGCCTTCACCAGCGTCTGGATCAGGAGCATCGGGAACAGCACGTAATAGGTCAGCCGTTCCAGCCCGTGCCATTGCGTCTCCAGCCGCATCAGGCTGCGCTTGAGGACAAAACCCAGCACGATCAGCAAAAACACCGGCAGCAGCGCCGCGACCACCACTACCATCGTCAGCGATCCCCGCGCAGCGTCGCCAGCCGGTCCAGCGCGCCCTGCAGGATGAAGATCGCGGCGTGCTCGTCGATCACCTCGGCGCGGCGGGCACGGCTGACGTCCATCCCGATCAGCTCGCGCTCGACCGCGGCGGTGGACAGCCGCTCGTCCCAGAAACCGATCGCAAGATCGGTGAGCTTTGAAAAATTCCGTGCAAAGGCGCGGGTCGATTGCGCGCGCGGTCCCTCGCTGCCGTCCATGTTGATGGGCAGGCCGAGCACGAAGCCGACCGCGTTGCGCTCGCCGGCCAGCGCAATCAGCCGCGCCGCGTCGGCCTTGAAGGCGGTGCGGTGGATGGTCTCGACGCCGGTCGCAAGCCTGCGATCGGCGTTGGACACCGCGACCCCGATGGTCTTGGTGCCGAGATCGAGCCCGACCAGCGCGCCGCGTTCCGGCCAGTGCGCAGCGGCATCGATGAGGGGGAGAATTGGCGCGGGCATGACGCTGCCTAACACGGCGGAGCGAGTGTGCGCAAAAGCTCAATTCACGATTCGGTAACCATGTTTTTTCCTGCCAAATTAACAGGGCTCGCCGATAACTCGGGGCCATGAACACGTCTGGCACCGCGGACAAATTACCGACGCCGGAAGATCGCCTTGCATGGCGGATCGCCGCCGTGAACTGGCGCGTGGTCGCGGCCATGGGAATCGGGCTCGGGCTCGGGCTGCTGGCGATGGGCCTTACCCTCGAACCCCAGGCGCTGGCCGTGGTCGCCGGAGTAGCGGCGCTGTACGGCGCCAGCGGCTGGTACCACCTGCATCGCAAGGCAAATCCCGACCCCAAAATGCTGCTGATGCTGACCTCGATCGGCCAGATGATCTTCATCGTGACGTTCATGGGCCCGCTGACCTATGTCGGCGGCGCGCTCAACTTTCCGCTGCAGGATCAGCTTTTCCTGGCCATCGACCGCGCGCTCGGCATCGATCCGAAAATGCTGCTGGAGTTCTTCAACGCGCGGCCTGACTGGATGCCATGGATGGAGGCCGGATACGGCATGATCAAATGGCCGCTGCTCGGCGCGCCAATCATTCTCGGCATGACGGCACGGCTGGTGCGGTTGCAGACCTTCGTGATGGCGTTCGCGCTGGCGCTGATCGCGACCCTGGTGATCGCGGCGTTCGTTCCCGCCGTCGGAACCTTTTACGGGTTGGGGATTGCGGCAAAATCGATGTCCAATCTCGATACGCATATCTATGCGCTGCAATTGCACGACATTCCGGCGCTGCGCGACGGCTCACTGCGTTCGCTGGAATTGTTCAAGCTCGCGGGCATCGTCTCGTTCCCGAGCTTTCACGCCGCGTCCGCGCTGCTGTACGCGTGGGCGCTCTGGCCGGTTCGCGGATTTGGCATCATCGTTGCCGCCGGTTGCGTGGTGATGGTGATCGCAACGCCGGTGGTCGGCGCGCATTATTTCATCGATGTGCTGGGCGGCATTGCGGTCGCGATTGCCGCAATCTGGATCTCCCGCCGTGTCGTGGCGCGGCTCGCCAATCAGGCGGCGCCATCGGGCCGGACCGCCGAACTTGCGCCGGCCTGAACGTCAGGCCGCGATCACCTGACCATCCTGGCTAAGGCACGCGGCAAAGCCCTGCAGCGCGCTGTACTGATGCGCGCTACGGCGCTGGATGAACAGCGTTTCGACCCGCGCCTGGGCAGCGTTCAGCGTGTGGACGCCGATGTTGCCGTTCTGGTCGTTGCGCTCGACCACGGCGCGCGGCAGCAGCGTCACGCCCATGTCGGCGGCGACGCAGCCGATCATGCCGTCGAGCGTGCCCAGTTCGAAGCGGGCGGCGGACGGCCAGCCGAATTCCGAAAACACCTGTTCGAGCCGCTGCCGGTAGGTGCAGCCGGTGCGGAACACCAGCGCGGTCGGACCGACTCCGGCGTGCCCGCGCGTAGAGCCGCAAGGCTGCTCCATCGCCGCGCGGTGACCAGCACCAGTTCCTCCCGGAAGGCGAGTGTGGAGGTGAGTTCGGCATGCTCGATCGGGCCGGCGACGAAGGCACCGTCGAGCGCGCCGTCGAGCACGGCGGCAACCAGATCGGCGGTCGGCGCCGTCCGCAGCGTCAATCGCACCGCCGGAAAACGCCGGTGAAATGCGGCGAGCAGCGCGGGCAGGCGCACCGCGGCGGTGGTCTCCATCGAGCCGATCGAGAGCGGCCCCTTCGGCTCGCCATCGTCACGCGCGGCCAGCACCGCCTCGCGCGACAGCGCGGCCATCCGCTGCGCATACGGCAACAGGCGGCGGCCGGCGCCGGTCAAAGTCATGCCGCGGCTGTGCCGCTCGAACAGCGCGGTGCCGATTTCGGCTTCCAGCGCCTTCACCCGCTGGGTGACGTTGGACTGGACGGTGTTGAGTTCGTCGGCGGCGCGGGTGATGCCGCCAAGCCGCGCGACCGTGGAAAAAGTCAGGAGGTCGGTCAGTTCCACGACAAAGCTCCGTTTCATTCTGGAGATGGCAGCGTTCTCTAGTATTCATTTTCAGAGAATGGTAGGCTGCTCTAGAATGGCTGTCCAGAACAGGGAGCAATCGCATGCCGATCAGCACGCCGAATTGACGGCACGGCTGGGTATCAGGCATCCGATCCTGTTGGCGCCGATGGCCGCGATCGCCGGCAGTAAGCTCGTCACCGCGGTCAGTAACGCCGGCGGTTTCGGCATTTTGGGCGGCGGCTACGGCGACAGGACCTGGCTCGAGACCGGAGACCGCTGAGCTGAAGCGGTTTGCCGGTCGCCGTTCGGCATCGGCTTCATCACCTGGAGTCTCGCCAAGCAGCCCGAACTGCTCGACATCGCGCTCGATGCGCGACCGCATGCGATCATGTTGTCGTTCGGCGATCCCGCACCATTCGCGCCAAAGATCAAGGCGGCGCGGAGCTTGCTGATCTGCCAGGTGCAGAGCGAGGACATGGCGCGGCAGGCGCTCGATGCGGCGCCGACATCCTGATCGCGCAAGGCACCGAGGCCGGCGGCCATGGCGCGTCGCGCACCACCATCGACATCGTGCCGGCGATCGTCGATCTCGCGGCCGGGCGCGTGCCGGTGGTGGCCGCCGGCGGCATTGCGGACGGACGCGGCTTGGCTGCGATGATGATGCTGGGCGCATCCGGCGTGCTGATGGGAACGCGCTTCTATGCCAGCGTCGAGGCCGACGGCGCCGAGGAGGCCAAGCAACGCATCCGGGCGGCCAATAGCGGCGAAACCGTGCGCGGCGTCGTGTTCGACTGGTCGCGCAATCTGATGTGGCCGGCGCCGTTCACCGCGCGCACGCTTGCCAACGACCATCTCCGGCGCTGGACCGGCCACGAGATCGAGCTGATGCAGCGCGCGGACGAGATCAGCGTGGAGTATGCGGCGGCGAGGGCGGCCGGAAATTTCGATGTCGCCGCCGTGTTTGCCGGTGAGTCCGCGGGCCTGATCCATGATATTCCACCGGCCGCGGAGATCGTCGGCCGCATCGTCGCCGAAGCCGAGCAAACATTGCAGGGCCGGCGCAACTCCATCGCCTCTGTTGCCTGAAAGATCGTGAGAACAACCATGTGGCCAGATCGCCGGATTATCGACCTCTTCAAAACCGAATTTCCGATCGTGCTGGCGCCGATGGCCGGGATCATGGACGCTGAGCTCGTGATCGCTGCCGCCCAGGGCGGGGCGCTCGGCTCGCTGCCCAGCGCGATGATTTCCGCGGAGAAGGCGCGCGAGCAGATCAACATCATTCGCCAGCGCGTCTCCGCACCGGTCAATATGAACTTCTTCTGCCATACGCCGGTCGAGGCGGACGCCAAGCGCGAAGCCGGATGGAAGGCGCGGCTTGCGTCCTACTACAAGGAGTTGGGGCTCGATCCCGCGGCCCCCGTCAACGCTGCCAATCGCGCGCCGTTCGACGCGGCGATGTGCGCGCTGGTCGAGGAGCTGAAGCCCGAAGTCGTCAGCTTCCATTTCGGCCTGCCGGATACGGCGATGGTGAAGCGCGTCAAGGCGGCCGGCTGCATCGTGATGTCGTCGGCGACCATCGTGCGAGAAGCGATCTGGCTGGAAGAGAACGGCTGTGACGTCATCATCGCGCAAGGCGCGGAGGCCGGCGGCCATCGCGGCATGTTCCTGACCGACAATATCGCCGAGCAGCCCGGTACCTTCGCGTTGGTGCCGCAGGTGGTCGATGCGGTGAAGGTGCCGGTGATCGCGGCCGGCGGCATCGCCGACGGGCGCGGGATCGCGGCAGCCTTCGCGCTCGGGGCCTCGGGCGTGCAGATCGGCACCGCCTATCTGCGCTGCCCGGAATCGAAGGTGATCGCGCCGGCGCGGACCGCGCTCGCCCAGGCGCGCGACGATTCCACCGTCATCACCAATGTCATGACCGGACGGCCCGCGCGCGGCGTCGCCAACCGCGTGATGCGCGAAGTCGGCCCGATCTCGCCGGATGCACCGGCGTTTCCGCATTCCGCCACCGCGCTAGGACCGTTGAAAGCGGCGGCCGAAAAGCTCGGCAAGGTCGATTTCACCAACCTTTGGGCCGGCCAGGCCGTACGGATGGGGCGCGAAATGCCCGCCGCCGAGCTGACCCGGGCGCTGGCGGGCAGCGCGCTGGCGCGCTTGAGCCAGATGGCGGGCTGACCAGCCTCCACCGCGGTTGCGGTGCAAAAGCGGCCTCTGCTATACGGCGGGCTGATTTTGCCGCCCAGAGGCCCTATATTATGTCCGTCGATGCCACGACCGTCCGCCGCATCGCGCATCTTGCGCGGATCGCGGTCACCGAGGCCGAAGTTCCCCATCTGCAGGGCGAACTCAATGCCATGCTGGCCTTTGTGGAGCAGCTTTCGGAAGTGAATGTCGACGGCGTCGAGCCGATGACTTCGGTGACGCCGATGGAAATGAAGAAGCGGGCGGACGTGGTCAATGACGGTGAGATCACCGATGATGTGGTCCGGAATGCGCCGGATACCGTTGATCACTTCTTCTTGGTGCCCAAGGTCGTCGAGTAGTTCATAGCGGTTTCGAGCGAAGTGGCTACCGGTTCGCGTGAAGAAAACGCGTCAAACAAAAGAGTCAGCGATGTGCATGCTCTGCGACGATGAAAAGGCCTACCAGGCCTATATGAACTATCTCGACGCGATGGAGCGGCAGGGCAAGGTCGCCGACCCCGACAAGGCGATGGACGCCGTGCTCGATGCGCTCGAGGCGTCCGACAAGACCCGCGCCAAAGACGATCCCGCCAACGACAAGACCCTGTCTCCGTTCTTCTGCAGCCCGATCAATAAATGACCGACCTGACATCGATGACGATCGCCGAGGCCAGGAATGGCCTCGCGAACAAGTCTTTCACCTCGCTCGAACTGACTGACGCGCATCTGGCCGCGATTGAGGCGGCGCGCGCGCTCAATGCATTCGTGCTGGAAACGCCCGATCACGCCCGCGCCATGGCGCGCGCGATCGACGTCAAAATCGCAAAAGGCGAGGGCGGGCCGCTGGCGGGCATTCCGCTCGGCATCAAGGATCTGTTCGCGACCAAGGATGTCCGCACCACCGCGTGCTCAAAGATTCTCGGCAATTTCGTGCCTCCTTACGAATCCACCGTCACCTCGCAGCTCTGGCGCGACGGCGCGGTCATGCTGGGCAAGCTCAACAACGACGAGTTCGCGATGGGCTCGTCGAACGAGACCTCGTGCTTCGGCCCGGTGGTCAATCCATGGCGGCGCGAGGGCTCCAACACCACGCTGGTGCCGGGTGGCTCGTCCGGCGGCTCGGCTTCCGCCGTGGCGGCATTGCTCTGCATGGGCGCGACCGCGACCGATACCGGCGGCTCGATCCGCCAGCCGGCGGCCTTCACCGCGACCGTCGGCATCAAGCCGACCTATGGCCGCTGCTCGCGCTGGGGCATCGTCGCGTTCGCGTCCTCGCTCGACCAGGCCGGTCCCGATCGCGCGCACCACGCGCGACGCCGCGATCCTGATGCGCTCGATGGCGGGCCACGATCCCAAGGACACCACCTCGGTCGATCGCGCGGTGCCGGACTACGAGGCGTCCATCGGAAAATCCGTCAAGGGCATGAAGATCGGCATACCCAAGGAGTATCGCCTCGACGGCATGCCGGCCGAGATCGAAAAGCTCTGGAGCGAGGGCGCGGCCTGGCTGAAGGCCGCCGGCGCCGAACTGGTCGAGGTGTCGCTGCCGCACACCAAATACGCGTTGCCGGCTTATTACATCGTGGCGCCGGCGGAAGCCTCGTCTAACCTGGCGCGCTACGACGGCGTGCGCTACGGCCTGCGCGTGCCCGGCCGCAGCATCGGCGAGATGTATGAAAACACCCGCGCCGAAGGCTTTGGCGCCGAGGTGCGCCGCCGCGTCATGATCGGCACCTATGTGCTCTCGGCCGGTTATTACGACGCCTATTATCTGCGCGCGCAGAAGGTGCGCACGCTGATCAAGAGGGATTTCGAGGACTGCTTTGCCAAAGGCGTCCACGCGATCCTGACCCCGGCGACGCCGTCGGCGGCGTTCGGCGTCGGTGAGAAGGGCGCCGATCCCGTCGAGATGTATCTCAACGACATCTTTACGGTGACCGTGAACATGGCGGGGCTGCCGGGCATCGCGGTGCCCGCCGGCAAGGACGCGCAGGGCCTGCCGCTCGGGCTGCAACTGATCGGCCGCCCCTTCGACGAAGAGACGCTGTTCTCGCTCGGCGAGGTCGATCGAGCAGGCGGCGGGGCGATTTACACCGCCGAGGTGGTGGTGAGTGTCGCCGATTTCAGGGCCAGCCTGTCGGGCGCAGCACCTGCGCCCGGCGTTGACGCCGCCGCTGGCCGCACTTTGGTGGGCCGCCCGAGGCCAATGGGATCAAGCGCACAAGATCGTGCAGGACGAGGAGACGGCCGACGCGGCCTGGGTCCACGCCTATCTGCACCGCGTCGAGGGCGATCTCGGCAATGCCGGCTACTGGTATCGCCAGGCCGGCCAGCCGGCGGCGAAGGATTCACTGGAGGCCGAGTGGGAGCGGATCGTTTCCGCGCTGCTCGGAGGAGAAAGGCATGAGTGCGACACACAAGCTGATCAAGGGCGCGACCGGCGACTGGGAAATGGTGATCGGGCTGGAGGTCCATGCCCAGGTCACCTCGCAGGTCAAAACTGTTCTCCGGCGCCTCGACCGAATTCGGCGGCGAGCCGAACACCCATGTCTCGCTGGTCGATGCCGCGATGCCGGGCATGCTGCCGGTCATCAACGAGGAATGCGTCCGCCAGGCGGTGCGCACCGGTCTCGGGCTCAATGCGCAGATCAACCTGCGCTCGGTGTTCGACCGCAAGAACTATTTCTATCCGGATTCGCCGCAGGGCTACCAGATCAGCCAGTACAAGTCGCCGATCGTGGGCGAGGGCGAGGTTGACAGTCGAGCTCGACGGCGGCAGGACCGCCACCATCGGCATCGAGCGGCTGCATCTGGAGCAGGACGCCGGCAAGTTGCTGCACGACCAGTCGCCGACCATGTCCTTTGTCGACCTCAACCGCTGCGGCGTCGCCCTGATGGAGATCGTCTCCAAGCCCGACATCCGCGACGCCGAGCAGGCCAAGGCCTACGTGACCAAGCTGCGCTCGATCCTGCGCTATCTCGGCACCTGCGACGGCGACATGGAGAAGGGCTCCCTGCGCGCCGACGTCAACGTCTCCGTGCGCAAGCCGGGCGGCCCGCTCGGCACCCGCTGCGAGATCAAGAACATGAACTCGATCAACTTCATCGGCCAGGCGATCGAGTATGAGGCGCGGCGCCAGATCGAAATCATCGAGGACGGCGGCGTCGATCGACCAGGAGACGCGGCTGTACGACCCCAACAAGGGCGAGACCCGCTCGATGCGCTCCAAGGAAGAGGCGCACGACTACCGTTATTTCCCGGATCCCGACCTGCTGCCGCTGGAGTTCAGCCAGGCCTATCGTCGAGGAGCTGAAGGCGGAGCTGCCGGAATTGCCGGACCAGAAGAAGGCGCGCTTCATCGCCGACTTCGGCCTGTCGCCCTACGACGCCAGCGTGCTGGTGGCCGAGCGCGAGAGCGCGGAGTTCTACGAAACCGTGCTGGCAAAGCTCGCCGACCAGGCCCGCGACGGCAAGCTCGCCGCCAATTGGGTGATCAACGAGCTGTTCGGGCGTCTCAACAAGGAAGGCCGGGATATTACGGGCTCGCCGGTGTCGGCGGAGCAGCTCGCCGCCATCGTCGACCTGATCGGCGAGGGGACCATCTCCGGCAAGATTGCAAAAGATCTGTTCGAGATCGTCTGGCAGGAGGGCGGCGACCCGCGCGCGCTGGTCGAAGCGCGCGGCATGAAGCAGGTCACCGATCTCGGCGCGATCGAGAAGGTGGTCGACGACATCATCGCGGCCAATCCGGACAAGGTCGCGCAGGCGAAGGCCAAGCCGCAGCTCGTCGGCTGGTTCGTCGGCCAGGTGATGAAGTCGTCCGGCGGCAAGGCCAATCCGCAGGCCGTCAACGATCTGCTGAAGACAAAACTCGGTATCTGAAACGTCCCGTAACGGGACGGCGGCGTCGCTGTCGACGCCGCGATCGACGCGCGCGAAGTGCGCCTTGAATGTCGATCGCGATCCGAAAATTCATCGTCGCGACCAAAACGTCCTTGCGAATCGGTCGCGCGCGATTTGTCCAAAAATTCGGTTTTGGCGAGCGCCGATGAGACGTTGGCGCGCCGAACACGAAAATTTTTTTATTGCCAAAAATTGCGACTTAGAGTCCGCGCGAGCGGCTTTTGCCCGGCATCGATGAGTCGCGACGACGTCGATCGTGTCTCGATCGTCGATGATGTGAATTGCAGAAACAGCTGCGACACAGGCGTTTCCTGTAATATTGACAAACGTCGATGCCGGTCCTTGCTGCACTTTTCGCATCGCTGCATGAAGCGTGTCGTCGTGCCCGAGTTCGACCGCGCGTTGCGCGCTCACGACGCCGCAGCGTCAACACTTCCTTAAGCGGGACGCTGTTTTTTTGAGTGTGTTGGTGTATTCGGGATGTAGTGCATTTCGATTCCCGAGTGCACGCAGCGATTAAGCCATCTCACTACATCAGGAGGGCAACATGGCCAAGAAAGCTAAGAAGGCAAAGAAGGCGAAGAGCGCAGTGAAGAAGACTGCGAAGAAGACCCGCAAGGTCGCCAAGAAGAAGAAGTAACTTCGCTTCTGAAGAATTGCCGGCGGCTTGATGCCGGCACGTCACACGAACCCTGAGGACGATCTGCTTCTCGAAGCAGATTCCAAATCGAAGGGCTCGGTCGACGAAAGAGGGTGTCGGCGAGACATCAGGTCAAACGGCTGGATCGAATTTCGGAAGAGTTCGCTCTTTCAAAACCGGTCCGGCAGAAGAAACAGGTTTTCTTCGTTCGGTGCGGATCTCCTCGGTCCGCAATTTCACCGGGCCGCAAAGCCCCACGTGAAATCTGGTCCTGACGTGTTCGCCGACGCCCTCGTTCCCCGGAACGGTTTCGTTCCGATCGCCGCGCATTTGGCGCCGGCCGTTTTGATTTCTCAAATCTCCTTCTGATCGCTGGCAGGCATGGACCGGTTCGGGTCCGCCTCGCTATCTCCCGCTCCGCACGTCATTCGGCCCGCGAACGCGGTGCATCCGATACGCGGCAGCTCTCGCTTCCATCACTACGGCCTCGGAATGCCGGATCGCCGTCTGGAGCCTGTCATCGGATTCGGCGAAGGCGGGACGTGGTGTGGGTGATGACGCCAACGTTGCGGCAATGGTTATCGTTCCGCCAAGCGGCAGGGTAAACCGAACTTCACGACCGCACACCAATGCCTGCGGCACAGGCACTTCTGCGATTTCGTGTTTCCCGCGCGGTGCGCGCGTTTACATCCCGTTCATCGCGATACTTAAACTGCCCTTCAAATTTGATCGGTCATGATGATCCCAACAAGCCGGCAAACGGCGAGCGCATGATCCGCCAAAGTGTAGGCGGTTTGGCGATCAGATCATGCGCTCTTCAATGAACGGCGCGCGATCGGACGCAAAACCGGGTTCCACTTTTGCTGATCGCGCGCTGGGATGACAAGGCGATTCAACAGTGGACAGGGGCCGCACTCGGGGGAGGGCGGCCAACAACAAAAAGGAGACGGGGATGTTTCAGGGATACATTGATCTGGATGCGGCGACGCCGGTGGAAGCCACCGCGATCCCCGACGTGCTGTTCGAACGCGGCCTGTACTGGGCCAGCGGCCGTTCCGGGGTGGTCAATCTGATCGCCGCCCACAAATGGTTCAACCTTGCAGCCCTGAAGGGACGCACTGACGCGATCTCACTGCGCCGTGAGGTTGCCGAGATGATGTCGGACGTCGAGATCGCCGCTGCACAGCGCGAAGCGCGGGCCTGGATGACGGCGCAGCACTAACGGATCGCGCCGATCCTAATCCTGGCGAGCCAGGCAGCACTTCTTCGCCTTCTTGCCGCTGCCACAGGGGCAGGGGTCGTTACGGCCGACATGCCGCAAGGGATCCCTGACCGGCTCAAGCGGACCGTGGTCTTCGGCGAAAAGATTATCGCCGAACGGATAGTCCTCATCGAAGGGCGCGTCGAGCGCTTCTTCGGTGTGATTTGTCCATTCCAGTGCCTCGACCACATCCTCGATATAGCCAAGATTGAGCCTGCCAAATCGTTCGACGTCATCCGGCCTTCGTTCGGCGTCGACGAGATCTTGCTCGAAGTCGCGGCGTTCGAGCATATCCGGTGCTACGCGGCCTTCGTCCCACGCGTTGCGGACGAGCGGCGCCAGGTGGCGCAGACCGAGCAGCGCGATTGCTTCCAGCCAACCGATCCAAACCTGATCCCTGTCCTCCGCGAGCCGGCCTTCGTAAAGCAGGACGAGAAAGCGCTCGGTCCGTTCGCGATCGATCAGGCCCTTCCAGGTGAGGAAGGTCGCCGCGCCCAGCAGTCCATAACGGATGAAATGATCAATGGAGAGATCTACGATGTGATCGAACAGGGCTTCGGCGTCGCCATCGAACACGCCAGCGGCAATGCGCGGCAGTCCTTCGGTCACGCCGTCGCCGAGGAGATAGTCAAGTTCGTTCGTTGGACGGCATAACAGTCGCAGCAGTGGGCGGTATGCCGGAGTCCTTCGTGCTCCGCCCAGGATATAGAGGCCCCTGAACAGCAGCGTGGCTTCTTCTTCCGACAGCATCTCGCCGTCGGCCGCGCGGTGAAGCACAGCCAGCAGAGTGGGGGCGGATTCTTCGATCCGGATGACGCATTGCGCGATTGCGTGCGTCGGCAATGTTCGCTCGTTCGCCAGAGCGTGAAGGTGCGCCTCGATCGGTCCCAGATCGAGGTCGTATTGGCCGCCGCTGAGTATGGCTTCGAGTTCGTCTTTCTTCATGCGGCGCTCCTGTCGGAGCTTTGGGAGACACCCTTCATCCCCGTGGTCTCCGGGTGGTCTGCCAGCCCGCCGTCGCTGCTTCGCAGCTTTGGCGTGGCACCCGCCTTCGCTTACGTTCAGTGCGCCATGCCGCGCCGAAGCGTAAGCGAAGGCGGGTGGCGGAGCCGGAGGGATTCGAACCCTCGATAGGGCTTTACAACCCTATAACGGTTTAGCAAACCGCCGCCTTCAGCCACTCGGCCACAGCTCCGTGAGGGCGGATATGCCCGACGCGGGGGCTAGCCGCAAGCGGCAGATTCAGGTCGCGCTGCGGCCATTTGGTGGCATGGCCGCCCCGGGCGCTGCGCGCCAGCGAATCCCGCGCGCCGCGGCGCTGTTTTGCGGGGCTTTCCTGCAAGGTTGCGCACAATTGGGGCGTCGTTCGATCGAAGCCGCGGTGCCGCCTGATGCGGCGAAGATTCGACGCCGCCACCAGGCGATATTCTCCGTCTTGAAGCGCGGCGCCTTCGAAATGGAAACGCGCGATTCGAATTCGTTTGCGCGCGCTGGCCAATTCCTTATACGGCCCGCGCGATTTCATGTCGCGGCCGATGCGGATTTCCACACGGCATGCAAAAGCATTTGGAGCCCGGGAAATATGGGCTTTTGCAATTTTTTCGCTGTTCCATCACGCGGCTGGATTGATGGTCACGAACCGAAACGGCAACGCGGATCTCGTGAGCCTTTTATACTGTCCGTGATCGGACTGTCCGGTGACCGACATTATCTAACGCTTTCGATCCTCGTCTTCTTGATGTGTCTGACACCAAGAGGCGGGGGGAATCGGTGGCTTTACTCGCGCGATTCGACGTCAAATGACGCGTGGGAGCGGGAACGGGGAGCCGAGCGGTCGCTGCAACCCAATCGCGCGCCAAATGGAGCTTTCAAAAAATATCTTATAGAAACAATGGCTTACAAAGAAAGCTCGATCACAACTGCGTGTTATTTGTGCAACACCCGTCGGAAAAGGCGCGGAGTCGGGCGGTTCGGAGCGGTTCCTTTGTTGCGTGTGCAGACACTCTCGGTAATTGTGATCTTGCGACGGAGGGGGGCATCCCGAGGTCGTCCCGTTTTAGGTGGTTCGCTTAAGTCCCTCGCGTTCATGCGGGAGTGTCCGAAGGCGCGAAGCGACTAAGCGGGTTTTAAGGGACAAGGGAACCAACCTTAGGGTATTTCACCCAGCGGATCCGGAACCTTCCCTACAGAGCAACTTGGAGGTTTAACATGAAGATGGTTAAGAGCCTTATTCTCGGCTCAGCGGCGACTCTGGTCGCTATGAGTGGAGCTCAGGCTGCCGATCTTCCCGTCAAGGCCAAAGCGGTCGAGTACGTGAGGATCTGCTCCCTGTACGGTGCTGGTTTCTTCTACATTCCGGGCACCGACACCTGCATCAAGCTGGGTGGTTATCTGCGCGTCGACACCACGTTCAACGGCAGCATCTACGATCAGCCGGCGTGGTCGGGCGATCTCGGTCAGCAGAATCGCTATCACGATTACTTCGCCGCCCGCTCACGTATGGCGATCACGGTCGATACCCGTACCGCGACTGAATACGGCGTCGTCCGTACCTTCGGTCAGGGCGACTTCCAGTTCACGACCCAGGGCAACAACACGACCAACCCGGCTAACTTCACCGGATCGCCGACGTTGGGCACCAATACCGGCGTGCTGAACAACGCTGGCGAAGGCTACGTCGCGGTTGAAATGGTGTTCATCCAGTTCGCTGGCTTCACCTTCGGTAAATCGGCTTCGGCTTACGCGACGCCTTGGAATGGCTATCCGGGCAACAACACCTCGTTCCTGCTCGGCGGTCCGGACTACGTGACCGGCGTCAACAACATCCAGTACACCGCGCAGTTCGGCAACGGCGTGTCGGGCACCATCAGCCTCGATGATCCGGTCGTGTTCAACCGGACCGCGATCTACAACACCAGCTATGGGCTGAACTCGTTCCTCAACACCGGCAACGACTACGGTGGCGTGCATGCTCCCGACGTCGCCGCTAACCTCCGCATCGACCAGGCCTGGGGTATCTTCCAGATTTCGGGCGTCGCGCATGAAGTCGTCGCAGGCTACAACTTCCTGAACGGCGTTGCCGTTCCGGCCGGTGCCATTGGACCGGCAGCTGGTGCTCCGACGGCTCTGTCGGAAATCGGCGGCCACCCCGACACCAAGTGGGGCGGTGCGGTGACGGCTGCGTTGCAGATCAAGAACATCCCGTGGGGTGCCGGCGATACCATCAATATGGATGCGACCTATGCTGTGGGTGACACCAAAGCGGTGATCTCCACCAGCGCGGCCTCGCCGAACTTCGCGATATTCGGCAACACGGGCCGTGCGGGTGCTTATCAGAGCCTCGGCTTCGGTGCGACCACCGACGCTGTGTTCCTTCCGGGTCTCTCCTCCGGTCCGTTCTCCGGCACCGGCGGTCAGGGCGACCTGAAGCTGACGAGGGCCTTTGGTTTCCGTGGTGCGTACAACCACAACTGGGACCCCTACTGGTCGAGCAGCCTGTTCGGCAGCGCGTCGGCTGTCCGTTACGGCGGCAACTCCGTGGCATTCGGTGGGGCGTTTGACCCGACCACTGCCAAGGGCATGCTCTGCCAGGCGTTCGTTGGCAGCTCCGGTGGTTATGCGACGAAGTCTGCGGACTTCTCCTGTAACCCCGACTTCAACGTCTTTCAGCTCGGCTTGGTCACCCGTTGGACCCCCGTCAAGAACCTGACGTTCTCGGCTGAAGTCCAGTGGTTCCATCTCGACCAGATGATGAACGGTACCTCGACCCTCGGACCGACGGCTCCGAAGCCGACCACCGTGTACGAGTTCAAGGACCAGGACACCGTGTCGTTCAACGTTCGCGCTCAGCGTAACTTCTGATCCCGATCGTCTGATACTTCTCTAGAAGAACCCCCGGCAGGAAACTGCCGGGGGTTTTTTCGTTGCGAGTTCGGGCCGGCGCGGGGAGGCAAGGACCGAACGGACATCAACCGACGTATTCCGCTGACGGTGCGATGACGCATGAGGCGCGAGATCGGGAATAATTACCTGTAGTTGTGTAAGCACCACTGACGCATCTTTTAATGATTGAGTTGGTGCCAGATGAATTCTAGACTGTCGTCCACCGCTAGCCGCCTTCTATCATTCGATCGAGTAAAGGTGAGGCACGATGTCAAGCAGCATGCTGATAAGAGCGCGACTGATCTAAGACGCTAGCGACTGCGCGGCGTCACGGTCAGCATTGACCCGCAAGACGCACCGCTCCGACCGCCCAAAATGACCGATTGATCTCACGATGCAATACACCGTGCGCTGAGGATTTCCGCGACGCCGCGATCGGCGGTCATCGTCGTTCCTGTTTCGAGGGCACAGCTGCCGGCCCAGTTCAGGCAGCCCAACGCAAGGAGACCCACAATGGGCTTGGCTAATAGAGCTCTTGCTCTCGGAGCGTTGCTGGCGGTCGCGACAACGGCGAGCCTGCCGGCAGTCGCGCAACAGCAACAGAAACCAAACATCATCGTCATCATGGGTGACGACATCGGCATGTGGAATATCGGGGCCTATCATCGCGGATTGATGGCCGGAACGACGCCAAACCTCGACAAGATCGCCAAGGAGGGCATGTTGTTCACCGACTACTATGCCGAGGCAAGCTGCACCGCCGGTCGCGCCAACTTCATCACCGGCGAACTGCCGATCCGCACCGGCATGACCACCGTCGGCCAGGCCGGCGCACCGACCGGCCTGCCAGCCGAGGCGGTTACCATTGCCACAGTATTGAAGTCGATGGGCTACGCCACCGGCCAGTTCGGCAAGAACCACCTTGGCGACAAGAATGAGTTTTTGCCGACGGTCCACGGCTTCGATGAATTCTTCGGCTACCTGTATCACCTCGATGCGATGGAAGACCCGGCGCATCCCAACTACCCGCAGAACCTTCTGAATGTCGTCGGCCCGCGTAACATGATTTACAGCTACGCCACCGACAAGGACGATCCAACCGAGATGCCGCGCTGGGGCAAGATCGGCAAACAGAGGATTGAGGATGCCGGCACGCTCTATCCAAAGCGCATGGAAACGGTCGACGACGAAATTCGCGACTTGGCCCTGAACTTCATCGACAAGGCCAAAAAGGACAACAAGCCGTTCTTCGTCTGGCTCAACCCGACGCGTATGCACATCGTCACGCATCTCTCCCCGAAATATGAGGCGCTGCGCAACTCGGTGAATGGCTGGTCGGAAGAAGAAGCCGGCATGGCCCAGCTCGATGACGACATCGGCCTGGTGATGAAGAAGCTCAAGGACATCGGCGTCGACGACAACACCATCGTCGTATTCACAACCGACAACGGCACCGAAGTCTTCACATGGCCGGATGGCGGTCAGACGCCGTTTGCGCAGTCCAAAGGAACCGTCCTCGAGGGCGGCTTCCGCGTACCCTGCATCATCCGTTGGCCGGGCAAAGTGCCGGCTGACACTGTGCAGAACGGTATCTTTTCGGGTCTTGACTGGTTGCCGACCTTTGTCGCCGCGGCTGGCAATCCGAACGTTACCGATGAATTGCTGAAAGGCAAAGAGATCGACGGCCGAACGTACAAGAACCATCTGGATGGCTATAACCAGCTGGCCGCGATCACCGGCAAGGGACCATCCGTGCGTCACGAAATCTTCTACCTCGGTGAAAGCACGGTCGGTGCGGTGCGCATTGACGACTACAAGTTCCGCTTCATCGACCAGCCCAATGGCTGGTTGGGCGAAAAGACCAAGCCTGACGTCCCTTACATCACCAACCTGCGGCTGGATCCGTTCGAGCGCACGGGCTGGCCAAACAACGGGACCAAAGAAGGCGGGCAGCAGTACTTCGATTGGTTCAAGTACCAGTTCTGGCGGTTCGTGTTCGTTCAGCAAGTAGTGGGCAAGGAACTCCAGACCTTCCTCGACTTCCCGCCGATGCAGCGGGGTGCGAGCTTCAATCTCGACGCGATCAAGGCGGAGATGGCGAAACGGATGGAGCAGGCGGAGGCCGCAAGCAAAGGTCCGAGCCAGTAGTCGCGATGGCTCGTCAGACACCGATCCAGGAAACTCCGGCAGGAAACTGCCGGGGTTTTTCGTTGCAGGCGCCGTTCAAGTGAGGACGGCGCTCGGCGCGGATACCGGAGAGGCTGTGAGAACCTCCGGATCGTGTGCGCAGCGGCACGTCGGCGCAAACGGCAGCAGAAGCCCGCCTGACGACCGATTTGCCGGATGGGCTCCCCCGCAGGCCCGCCTATTCGACGCTGGCGCCGCGACGCAGATCGGCTTCGATCTGGAGCCGCGTGCCGCCGCCAAAGCGCGCCCGGTAGACCTGCAAGTTCTCCATGATCCGCTGCACGTAGTTCCGCGTCTCGGAGAACGGGATCTGTTCGACCCAGTCGACGGCGTCGACCTTGGGATCGCGCGGGTCGCCATAGCGATCGATCCATTTCCTGACGCTGCCGCGGCCGGCATTATAGGCGGCGAAGGTCATGATGTAGGAGCCGCGGTAGTCCTCGAGCAGTCCGCCGAGTTCGGCCGCGCCAAGCGCTGCGTTGTAGACCGGGTCGGTCTTCATCCGGCTGAGGTCGAAGCCGATTCCGGCCCGCTTGCAGACGTAGCGGCCGGCATCCGGCGTCACCTGCATCAGCCCGTAGGCTTGGGCCGGGGAGACCACCGCCGGATTGAAGGCGCTTTCCTGGCGGGCGATCGCGTAGACGATGCTTGGCTCGATTTCCGGCCCGAACTGCTTGAACGGCGGGATGCCGTTGACGGGATAGGCGTAGAAATCGAACGGCAGCCCGCGATTGAGCGCGGCCTTGCCGACCAGCAGCATGCCGCGGGCGTCGCCGTAGCGCGCGGTCAGTTCGCCAAGCCCCACCAGGGCGTCGGGGTCGCCGTTCTCGCCCATATCGGCGAAGATCGGAATCGCGATCTCGCGCTCGTCGAGCTCATAGAGCAGTTGCACCGCGCGCACGATCTCCAGCCGCTCGACGCCGCGGCCGCGCGGAGCGCCGTTCAATTCGATCTGCGGCAGTCCGAGTTTCGCCCGCGCCAGCTGGCCGTAATAGCTGGTCGATTGTTCGGCGGCGCGGCTGTAGGCGGCGCGGGCTTCCTGGCCGCGGCCGGCCGCTTCCGCCGCGCGGCCCTGCCAATAGCCGGCGCGGGCCAGCGCGGTCGGGTTGACGCTGCCGACGCCGATGCGCGCAAAATGCTGTGCGGCTGTCGCCGGATCGTTGAGGAAGCGCAGCGCGATCCAGCCCGCGGTGAATTCCTGCTCGGTCTTGTAGATGTCGCGCGCGGGCAGGGCGGCGTCGCGCGCGATCAGATAGGCGGTGCGATGTTCGCCGACATCGAGCATCTTGCGCGACAGCAGCCGCCGTTCGATCCACCATTCGTCGAGATTGTAGAGGCGGGACGGATCTCTCGGCGCGCTCAGCATCAGCTGCGCGGCCTCGGCGAATTTCTCCTCGCGGCGAAGCAGCTGGATCTTCGCGAAGATGTAGCCGGTATCGCCATGCAGTTCGCGCGGCACGGCTTCGAGCAGGGCCCTGGCTGTTGGAGGCTTTTCTGTTCGAGGCGATGCGCGCCTTGGCCAACGCGACATGGCCGGCGCCGAGCCGTTTTGCGGCGCGCAGGCCCGCGGCTTCGTGCTCGCTGCCGTAGAGCAGCGTATCCATCCGCGCCTTGTGATCGCCCGCCGTCAGCAGCGCGCCGAACAGATCGAGCGCGGTGGTTTCGGTGTCCTCCGACATCGGATCGTTGCGCCAGGCCTCGCGCACCAGCCGCTCGGCATTGGCCCGGTCGCCGCGCGCGATCATCACCCGCGCCAGCGCGAACCGGCCCTTGGCCGACACCGGCGATTCGTTCTCGAACCACGACCACACGGTGGCGTCGTCGCGATGGTCGTCCCACAGCGCGGCTTCGATGCGCCGGCGCAGGAAGGTTTGCGAAGGCCAGCTCGGATTGGCCGCAATGAAGGCGCGATAGCGTTCGACCGATGCGCCATTGTCGTCGCTGCGCAGGATGAGCCATTCCGCCAGTTTTCTGGCGACCGGATCGGAGATCACGGCCTCGGCCTGGGTCGCATCCGCCGGCTTGTGCTTGCGGACGAGTTCGATGACGTTTTCCAGCGCGTCCTTGTCGGACTGCGAGGTCGATGACGTCGCGGCGACTGCCGCGGTCGCCACCGGTTTGCGCGCCGGCGGCGGCAAGGCAGCATGCTGGCGCGTCGCCGGCGCCAATGGCGGAGCTGCGGCGCGGGGACAGGCGCGCTGGTAACCGCCGCGGTTTTGGCGGCGGGCGCGGATTTGGGCATCGCACTTGCGGGCGATCGGCCGCGGCTTCGGCAGTGGAACTTTTGGCTTGGCCCAGGCGTCCCCCGCAAGGCCAGACAAACCGACCAGCCAGCGCCAGACTTGTCGCCAATGCGGTCGATCGCAATGCGGCTGCGCGGGCGGAACGGGTCACGGCTTTCCTCTGCGGCGGCGAATTATTCAATCGCTCAGGCCTTAGGTCTATTTGATTGAATATGTGGACAAAATGCTAAAAACGTCGCGGGCGCCGATGTTTGCGCCAGCACCGCGGCAAAATCGCGGCCGGGGATGGGCCGGCTCGGCCCTTTCGCCTGCTCGTCAGACCCGATATGAATTGCCGTTCCACTATCGGAAGTGCCGCATCATCGCGCGTTCGGAGGAAGTCCATGGCAGCCAAGACAAATTTCCAGGGGTCCTTCACCGCCTTGGTCACGCCATTCAAGAACGGCTCGCTCGACGAGGCCGCCTTCCGCGGCCTGGTGAGCTGGCAAATCGATCAGGGGTCACACGGTCTCGTTCCCGTCGGCACGACCGGAGAAAGCCCGACCCTCAGCCATGATGAGCATCACAGGGTGGTCGAGTTGTGCATCGACGAGGCCAAGGGACGCGTGCCGGTCATCGCCGGCGCCGGCTCGAATTCCACGCGCGAGGCGATTGACCTGGCTGTGCATGCCGAGAAGGCGGGCGCCGATGCCGTGCTGGTGGTGACGCCGTATTACAACAAGCCCACCCAGGAGGGGATGTATCAGCACTTCAAGGCGGTGAATGATGCGATCGGCATTCCGATCATCATCTACAACATCCCGCCGCGCTCCGTCGTCGATATGTCCGTGGAGACAATGACCCGGTTGTTCGAATTGAAGAACATCGCCGGCGTCAAGGACGCCACCGCCAATCTTGCCCGCGTGTCGCAGCAGCGCCACGCGATGGGACCGGATTTCATCCAGCTTTCCGGCGAGGACATGACGGCGCTGGCCTATATGGCGGCGGGCGGACACGGTTGCATCTCGGTGGTCGCCAATGTGGCGCCGAAGCTGTGCGCCGATCTGATGTCCGCCGTGCTGAAGGGCGACTACGCCGACGCGGACTGAAGATTCAGGACCGGCTGATGCCGCTGCACGATGCCATCTTCAAGGAGCCGGGCCTCGCCGGCGCCAAGCATGGTCTCAAGCTGTTGGGGCGGCTGGAGGAAGAGGTGCGTCTGCCGCTGATGACGGTGACGCCGCCAACCGGCAAGGTGATCCGCGACGCCATGGTGCATGCGGGCTTGATCAACTGAGCCATCGACGTAGCTGCGATAAGGCGTTCCGGTGATACGCGAAGCTGAAGAATAGGGCTGAACATGCTGAAGGAATTCCGCGAATTTGCGATGAAGGGCAATGTCGTCGACCTCGCCGTCGGCGTCATCATCGGCGCGGCCTTCGGCGCCATCGTGACATCGCTGGTCGGCGACATCATCATGCCGATCATCGGCGCGATCACGGGCGGCCTCGACTTCTCCAACTATTTCACCGCGCTTTCGAGCAAGGTCACAGCAACCAATCTGGTGGACGCCAAGAAGCAGGGCGCGGTGCTGGCCTGGGGCAATTTCCTGACGCTGACGATCAATTTCATCATCATCGCGTTCGTGCTGTTCATGGTCATCAGGGCCATGAATACGCTGAAGCGCAAGGACGAAGCAGCACCTGCCGCGCCGCCGAAGCCGACCCGCGAGGAAGAGCTGCTGACCGAAATCCGCGATCTCCTCAAGAAGGCTTGATGTGGCCGAGAAGAACGAGCGCCCGATCAAAGTTGTCGCCGAAAACCGCAAGGCCCGGTTCAACTATGCGATCGAGGACACGATCGAGACCGGCATCGCGCTGACCGGCACCGAGGTCAAGTCGATCCGCAACGGCAAGACCACGATCGCGGAATCCTATGCCGATACCAAGGACGGCGAGATCTGGCTGATCAACGCCAATATTCCGGAATATCTGCAGGCCAACCGCTTCAACCACGAGCCGAAGCGGCCACGCAAGCTGCTGCTGCATCGAAAGCAGATCAACAAGCTGATGGGCGCGGTCGACCGCGACGGCATGACGCTGATCCCGCTCAAACTCTATTTCAACGAGCGCGGCCGCGCCAAGCTGCTGCTGGCGGTGGCCAAGGGCAAGAAGCTGCACGACAAGCGCGAGACCGAAAAGAAGCGCGACTGGGGCCGGGAAAAGGGCCGGCTGATGCGGGCGCGGGGCTAGATAGATTCCTCATCCTGAGGAGCGCCTTGGCGCGCGTCTCGAAGGATGAGACCGAGGGGTCTCATGGTTCGAGACGGCGCAAGCGCGCCTCCTCACCATGAGGTCGAATTTAGGGAATGCCGAGGCAACGATGAACCAGAAAAACCTGCTCGAAGTCGACTGGACCAAAATCCCGGCGCCGACGGACGATGGCGCCGCGGCGCATCTGGTCGGCATGACGATCCCAAAGCTTAGCCTGATGGCCACCGACGACTTCTTCGGTCACGCTGTCGACGCTGCCGGGCCGCACGGTCGTGTTCGCCTATCCCCGCACCGGCGAGCCGGGCAAGATCTCACTGGTCGATGATTGGGATATGATCCCCGGCGCGCGTGGCTGCACGCCGCAAACCTGCTCGTTCCGCGATCTCTATGCCGAGCTCAAGGCCGCCGGCGCGAGCCAGGTGTTCGGGCTGTCGACGCAAAGCAACGCCTACCAGACCGAAATGGCGTCCCGGCTGCATCTGCCGTTTCCGGTGCTGTCGGACGAGAAGCTGCAACTCGCCCGCGCGCTCAAATTGCCGACCATGGAAGTGGCGGGGCTGACGCTGATCAAGCGGCTGGCGCTGATCATCGATGACGCGCGGATCAGCCACGTGTTCTATCCGGTGTTTCCGCCGGACCGCAACGCCGGCGACGTGCTGGCCTGGTTGAAGGAAAATAAGGTTTGATCTTGTAGGGTGGGCAAAGCGAAGCGTGCCCACCATTCTTGTCCGAATGAGACGCGGTGGGCACGGCGCAAGCGCGCCTTTGCCCACCCTTCTGTAACGGGCCTCCAAAGGTCAATCCCTTTTGCGTTATCCGCTCGCCGGGGTCTCGCTTCTGTACGGGGTCGGCGCAGGGCCGCCACCTGATGGGGTTGGAAGAGGATAGGTCGACCAATCTACGTTCGCGTGCTCACGAAGCTACCTGGTGGGCAACGGCCTGACCTGATCCATCGTCCCGGCGAAGGGACTTCGCTTCGAGAAGGCCTGGTGTCGTGACCCGCCCGAAAACTGTTGCGCCTCTCCCTGTTAGACTGTTGCTGCAGCGTTGAACGATGTTCCGTCGGCAAGCATGCGGTGCATGATCACCGCAAGCCTGCGCGCCAGCGCCACCTTGGCTTTGCTCATGCCGGCGCGCCTGGCGATCCGCATCGCCCAGCTCTTCAATTGCGAGCAGCCCTTGAGCGGCTTCGTCAGCATGACGTGGGCCGCCTCGTAGAGCGCGGTGCGTACCGAGCTGTCGCCGATCTTGCTGATCCGGCCGGTGTAGTCGGTCTCACCGGATTGATGCTTCTTCGGGGTTAGCCCGTAATGGGCTCCTGCCTGCTTCGACGATTTGAACCGGCCCGGGTCGTCGATCGCGCTGGCATAGGTCAGCGCCACGATCGGGCCGACCGCCGGCGTCGACATCAGCAGCCGTGCCCGCGTGTCGGAGCGCGCCATCTTGCGCACCTGCTTCTCGAAAGCTGCAAACTCCTTCCGCAGCACCGCACGAACCGCCAACAGCGCATTGGCGATCACCTGGAGGTGCGGATGGCCCACCACAAGTTCCTCGATCCGTCCCGCGAACTCACGCTCCGTCGTCTTGCCAACCTTCAGCCCAAAGCCACGCAGTATCCCGCGCAGGCTGTTCTCGACATCGTGAAGCTTCGATTGCACCAGCTTCCGCGCCGTTAGCAGCGTTCGGGTCTCTTGCGCACTGATCGATTTGCAGTGTACCGGCCGGAACCAGCCCAGCCGCATCAGTTGCGCAATCCCGCGCGCATCGTTGCGGTCAGACTTCACTGGCATCGCCTCGAACGCCTTCCGTACATGCCGCGTCTCCAGCAGTTCGACCGCCAGCCCCGCTTCCCGCATCGCCGCAAAAAGCCACTGCGACAACGGCCCGGCTTCCAGCCCGATCCGCTCAAGGCCGAAGCCGAGCGAAGCGAACCAGGCGATCAGCGCCTCGGGATCACTTGCCACCTTCGCTTCCCGCACAATCTTACCGCTCGCATCCACAACGCACACACTCGAGCATTCCAATGACACGTCGATTCCGGCATAATGGTCCATGGTCGTCTCTCCTCGATGCTTGGAGCGAGGCTCATCCCTCAACTCCGTCACACCATCAATGTGAGGGACGACCGCCCGCCCTCCAAGCAAGCCGCGCGCAGCGCGCCATCAATAGCGCCGTAGCAAGCGCGGCCTGCTTGGAGGGCAGACCGGGGCCCGTTACCCCATCTACGGATTACGAATCCAGATCTGCCCGCACTTTCGCGAACACGCTCCGAAACATGTCCGGCGTCAGCACCCGCGTGTTGGTGTTGTAACGCGAGCAATGATAGCTGTCGTAGAGCTTGATGGCGCCGGCCTCGTGGATCGCGCCGTGCCCGAATGGCGCCGCGGCGTTGCGCAGGCCTAGCGCCTTCAGCGTCGAGTCATGCGCGATGCGGCCGAGCGCCACGATCGCGCGAACCTTTGGCATCGTCGCGATGGTTGCAATCAAAAATTGCCGGCAGGTGTTGATCTCGACCGGCAGCGGCTTGTTCTGCGGCGGCACGCAGCGCACCGCGTTGCTGATCCGGCAATCGACCAGCGTAAAGCCGTCGTCGGGCCGCGCCTGGTAGACGCCCTTGGCAAAACCGTATTCGAGCAGGGTCGCATAAAGCAGGTCGCCGGCGTAATCGCCGGTAAAGGGGCGTCCGGTGCGATTGGCGCCCTGCATGCCCGGCGCGAGGCCGACGATCAACAGCCGGGCGTGGGGATCGCCGAACGAGTCCACCGGCGAGTTGAACCAGCCCGGTTCGCGCGCCCGCGCCTGATTGCGAAAATCGGCAAGCCGCGGGCAGAGCGGACAATCGCGGTTGGGGACGAGGGGGAAGGGGGCTGCGCCGGAAAGTCGTTCCCGGCGCGCCGGGTCGTTCTCAGTCCTCGAATTCGTCGTCATCGGCTCCCCGCGGCGCCATGGTGGTCGCGCGCTGCAGGAACTGCGGCGCGTGATGACGCGGCTCGCGCGGGGCGGGGCGCTCGGAGGGGTCGCGGCCGAGCTTGGACTGCAGTTCGACCAGGTCGGTGAAGACGTCGGCTTGGCGCCGCAATTCATCGGCGATCATCGGCGGCTGGCTCGAAATCGTGGAAATCACGGTGACGCGGACGCCGCGGCGCTGTACCGCTTCCACCAGCGAGCGGAAATCGCCATCGCCGGAGAACAGCACGATCTGGTCGACATGCTCGGCCAGTTCCATTGCATCGACCGCAAGCTCGATGTCCATATTGCCCTTCACCTTGCGGCGGCCGGAGGCGTCGATGAATTCCTTGGTTGCCTTTGTGACGACGGTGTAGCCGTTGTAGTCGAGCCAGTCGATCAAGGGCCGGATCGAGGAGTATTCCTGATCCTCGATGATCGCGGTGTAGTAGAACGCGCGCAGCAAAGTCCCGCGGCTCTGGAATTCCTTGAGAAGGCGCTTGTAGTCGATGTCGAAGCCGAGCGTCTTGGCAGTTGCGTAGAGATTGGCGCCATCGATAAAAAGCGCGATCTTGTTGGAAACAGGTGACATCAAGGGTTTCTCGCGTTGTTGTTAACGTTTTTAGCGCAGCGGCAAACCGTCCGCGCGCACTTTCCAGTCGTGCTGCCTAAAGTTCGGTGAATTTTTCCCCACGACAATCACCACTGCAATTATGGTGAGGCGAGGGCGAAAAACCTAGTCTTTTGACAATGCAATGAAGAGTTTTGCTTGTCCGGGCGGCACTTCGCCGCCTCTGGACGCTCCGGCCTTCTGGCCCCAAGGGTGGGTTAGCAGAGCCCTCCGGGAAGGCAAATCACAAATTTAGTCTTGCGAAACACGCCTCACCGCTATAACTAGCCCCTATAACCGACATATTGGCCCCATTTAACGGAGCGACAGTCTATGGCGCGCGTCACCGTGGAAGATTGCATTGATAAGGTCGACAACCGGTTCGACCTGGTCCTGCTGGCAGCGCATCGCGCCCGTATGATCTCGTCCGGATCGCAACTTACGGTTGATCGCGATAACGACAAGAACCCCGTCGTGTCGCTGCGGGAGATCGCCGAACTCCTCGATTTCGCCGGAAGATCTGCGTGAGGAACTGGTTCATTCCCTGCAGAAATTCGTCGAAGTCGACGAGCCGGAGCCCGATACCGTGCCTTTGATCGGCTCGGCCGGCGCCAGCGTCGACGCCGACGACACCGAGGTTGCGGTCGAGCGCATGACCGAGGAAGAGCTTTTGAAGGGCCTCGAGGGCCTGGCGCCTCCGGAAGAGCAGCCCGAAGAGGACGAGTAAAGCCTCGTTCTAGAGGTCTCGAAATCGCCTGATTTGCCAAAGGCCCGGACATTTGTCCGGGCCTTTGCTTTTGTTGACATTTTTGCGGTTACGATGCGTCCTTGAGGAACGAAATTTGTCTTTTCGCGCGTTTCTGCACCTGACGGGGTGCAGCTTGGCCCGAAAACGCACTACGTTATGTCGTGAAGCGGACCCATCCGGTCCGCGTGGATGAAAGCAGTGATTCGATGGCGTATTGGCGCCGTACCCCCCGGCAAATGCAGGCCGCGACCGAATCGGTCGCCGTGGCACCTGCCTCGCCTGTGGCGGAGAAGGCTGCCAAGCCCCCGCGCTCGCGCATGATGCGGCAATACGATCTGGTCGAGCGCGTCAGGTCGTATAATCCGGACACCGACGAAGACCTTTTGAACCGCGCCTATGTCTACGCCATGAAGGCGCATGGCACGCAAACCCGCGCCTCGGGCGATCCTTATTTCTCGCACCCGCTCGAAGTGGCGGCGATCCTGACCGGGCTCAAGCTCGACGACGCCACCATCGTAGCGGCACTGCTGCACGACACCATCGAGGATACCGAGGCGACGCGCGCCGAGATCGACACCATCTTCGGCCACAAGATCGGCACGCTGGTCGAGGGGCTGACCAAGCTGAAGCGGCTGGAACTGGTTTCGCGCGAGGCCAAGCAGGCCGAGAATCTGCGCAAGTTGCTGCTCGCGATCGCCCAGGATGTCCGCGTCCTCCTGATCAAGCTCGCCGATCGCCTGCACAATATGCGGACGCTGGAATTCGTGCCGCACGCCTCGCGCCGCCGCATCGCCGAGGAGACCCTCGACATCTATGCCCCGCTGGCCGGCCGCATGGGCATGCAGGAGATGCGCGAAGAGCTCGAGGATCTGTCCTTCAATACGCTCGATCCGGAAGCCTATGCGGTGGTGATGCAGCGGCTGGATTCGCTGGCCGAGCGCAATCGCAACCTGATTGGCGAGATCGAAAGCCAGCTCTCCAAGAATTTGCAGAAGAACGGCATCGCCGCCCGCGTCTATGGCCGCCGCAAACAGCCGTTTTCGATCTGGACCAAGATGGAGCGCAAATCGGTCGGCTTCGAACAATTGTCCGACATCTACGGCTTTCGCGTCGTGATGCCCGACATCGAAGCCTGCTACCGCGCGCTCGGCGTCGTGCATACGACCTGGCCGGTGGTCCCCGGGCGCTTCAAGGACTACATCTCGACGCCGAAGCAGAACGACTATCGTTCGCTCCACACCACGGTGATCGGTCCGGGCAAGCAGCGTGTCGAGCTGCAGATCCGTACCGAGGAAATGAACGAGATCGCCGAATTCGGCATCGCCGCGCACGCCTTCTACAAGGATGGCGTGGGGTCGCCGACCGAACTCGTCAATCGCGAATCCAACGCCTTTGCCTGGCTGCGGCACACCGTCGGGATTTTGTCGGAAAGCGCCAATCCGGAAGAGTTCCTGGAGCATACCAAGCTGGAGCTGTTCCACGACCAGGTGTTCTGCTTCACGCCGAAGGGAAAACTGATCGCGCTGCCGCGTCAGGCCAATGTGATCGACTTCGCCTATGCCGTGCACACCGATGTCGGCAACTCCGCGGTCGGCTGCAAGATCAACGGCAAATTCGCGCCGTTGTCGTCCGAATTGCAGAACGGCGACGAGGTCGAGGTGCTGACCTCGCAGGCGCAGTCGGCGCCGCCGTCGGCCTGGGAATCGCTCGCGGTCACCGGCAAGGCGCGGGCGGCGATCCGCCGCGCGACGCGCACTGCGGTGCGCGATCAATATGCCGGCCTTGGCCGGCGCATCGTCGACCGCCTGTTTGCCCGCGCCAAGATCGAATATGCCGACGACAAGCTGAAGGGCGCGCTTCCAAGGCTGGCGCGCGCCTCGATCGAAGACGTCATGGCCTCGGTCGGACGCGGCGAGCTGAAGGCCTCCGACGTCGCCCGCGCGATGTATCCGGACTACAAGGAAGAGCGGCTGGTGCGCTACGGCGCCAAGAAGAGCCTCGCGGTCAAACTGAAGCTGAAGTCCGATCCCCATCATCCCGCGCGCGCCGCGTCCGTGATCCCCGTGCGCGGCATCAATTCCGATCTGCCGGTCAAATTCGCGCCGAACGGCGGCGCGGTGCCGGGCGACCGCATCGTCGGCATCGTGACCCCGGGCGAGGGGATCACGATCTATCCGATCCAGGCGCCGGCGCTGCGGGACTTTGAGGAAGAGCCGGAGCGCTGGCTCGACGTGCGCTGGGACATCGACGAGACCATGCCGCAGCGTTTCCCGGCGCGGATCAAGATCGACAACGTCAACGAGCCCGGGAGCCTTGCCCAGGTCGCCACCGTGATCGCCGAGCATGACGGCAATATCGACAATATCAGCATGTCGCGCCGCTCGCCCGACTTCACCGAACTGACGATCGACCTCGAAGTCTATGACCTCAAGCATCTCAGCGCTATTATCGCCCAGTTGCGCGCCAAAGCCGTCGTCGCAAAGGTCGAGCGCGTCAATGGGTAACTTCTTCAGCTAATTCCACGAGCCCGTCATGCCCAAACCTCCTCCGCTCCGCCTCGGAGTCAATGTCGATCACGTCGCAACCCTTCGCAACGCGCGGGCGGGCGAGCGGCCGGATCCGGTGCGCGCCGCGCTGGCCGCCATCGAGGCCGGCGCCGACGGCATCACCGCGCATCTGCGCGAGGACCGCCGCCACATCCGCGACGACGACATGGCGCGGCTGAAGGCGGAGATCTCCAAGCCGCTGAATTTCGAGATGGCCGCGACCGAGGACATGATGAAGATCTCGCTCGCGACCAGGCCGCATGCGGTGTGCCTGGTTCCCGAGCGCCGCGAAGAGCTCACCACCGAGGGCGGGCTCGATGTGGTCGGGCAGCACAATGCGCTGGCGCCCTACATCGCCCGGCTGAACGATGCCGGCATCCGGGTGTCGCTGTTCATCTCGGCCGAGCCGCAACAGATCGAGATGGCGGCCAAGCTGCGGGCGCCGGTGATCGAAATCCACACCGGCGGCTGGTGCGACGCCGTGGTCGATGGCCGTACGGTCAAGGCCGAAACCGAATGGCAGCGCATCGTCCACGGCGTGCGGCTGGCGCGTTCCGCCGGGCTGGAGGTTCATGCCGGCCACGGCCTCGACTACAAGACCGCCGAGACCATCGCCGGCCTGCCCGAGATCGCCGAACTCAACATCGGTTACTTCATGATCGGGGAGGCGCTGTTCGTCGGCATCGGCGAAACCGTTCGCATGATGCGCGCGGCGATGGACCGCGGCCGCCACCATTTGGTCAAAGCATGATCATTGGTATCGGTTCCGACCTGATCGACATCACCCGCGTCGCCAAGGTGATCGAGCGCCACGGCGACCGCTTCCTCGACCGCATCTTCACCGACGCCGAGCGCGCCAGGGCCGCGCGCCGCGCCAACAACGAGAAGATGGTGGTGGCGACCTATGCCAAGCGGTTTGCCGCCAAGGAGGCCTGTTCCAAGGCGCTCGGCACCGGTATCCGGCGCGGCGTCTGGTGGCGGGACATGGGGGTGGTGAACCTGCCGGGCGGCCGTCCGACCATGCAACTGACCGGCGGGGCGCTGGCCCGGCTGCAGGCACTGACCCCAGACGGCTATGAGGCGCGGATCGATCTTTCGATTACCGACGACTGGCCGCTGGCGCAGGCCTTCGTCATAATTTCGGCGGTCGCAGCCTTCAAATCGTGACCTCGGCGGAGGTTGCCGTGAGCGGACCGGTGAAAAACTAAAAATCGTTGATTTATCAATGGATTGGCAAGTTTTTACCGGGCGATTGATTGCGCGTCTGCGAACAACCGTCTAAAACGCCGCAACGACGATATCGAGCCAGGGCGAATTCGGGTTTGCGCCGGAATTTGCCCTCAACATCAGAATCAAGACCATTTTCCCGACGCGAACCGCAACGCGCTTCGCGAGAGGAAAACGTTCTGCCACCGTGCGACGAAACTCGCGGAATTGGGAAAGCGATGAGCGTGACAACCGGGACAAAATCTGAGAGCGGCTTGGGTGAAACCATCCGTGTCGTCATCCATGCCCTCCTGATTGCGCTCGTGATCCGCACCTTCCTGTTCCAGCCCTTCAACATTCCCTCGGGCTCGATGAAGGCGACGCTGCTGGTCGGCGACTATCTGTTCGTCTCGAAATATTCCTACGGCTATAGCCACTTTTCGATTCCGATGTCGCCGCCGCTGCCGGCGTTGTTTTCGGGGCGCATCTTCGGCTCGGTGCCGAACCGCGGGGATATCGTGGTGTTTCGCTACCCGAAGGACGTTTCCACCGACTACATCAAGCGCGTGATCGGCCTGCCGGGCGACCACATCCAGATGAAGGACGGTTTGCTCTACATCAACGATGTGCCGGTCAAGCGCGAGCGTCTCAGCGATTTCGTCGGCGAGGATCCTTGCGGGTCCTCCGACGGCACCGCGCGGGTGAAGCGCTGGAAGGAGACGCTGCCGAACGGCGTCAGCTATGAATCGCTGGATTGCGTCGACAACGGTTTCTACGACAACACCATTGTCTACACCGTGCCGCCCGAACATCTCTTCATGATGGGCGACAACCGGGATAACTCGCAGGATAGTCGCGTGCTGTCGGCGGTCGGTTACGTGCCGTTCGAGAATATCGTCGGCCGTGCCCAGATGATCTTCTTCTCCATTGCCGAGGGCGAGCACGCCTGGATGTTCTGGCGCTGGCCGACCGCGGTGCGCTGGAATCGCATATTCTCAATCGTGCGATGAACGACGAAACGCCCGCGATCCAGCAGCCCCCGACGTCCGGCGAGCCGAGCTCTGCTGCCGATGCCGGAGGCGAAGGCGCGCCCAAGAAGAAGCGCGGCAAGGCCGGCGCCAAGGCTGGTGCAAAGGCGGCGGCCGCCGCGACCGCGGCGCTGGAGGCGCGCATCGGGCACACCTTCGCCGATCCCGTGCTGCTGGCCACCGCGTTCACCCACGTGTCGGCGCTGAAACCGGCGCGCAGCCGCGGCGAGAGCTATCAGCGGCTGGAATTTCTCGGCGACCACGTGCTCGGGCTGATCGTTTCCGACATGCTCTATCGCGCGTTTCCGAACGCCGACGAAGGTGAGCTGTCGAAGCGGCTGGCCGATCTCGTTCGCAAGGAGAGCTGTGCCGACGTCGCAAAATCGCTCGGCCTTGTCGATGACATCAAGCTCGGCCAGGTCGGCGCCAGCGCCAGCGCGCGGTTGCGCAAATCCGTGCTCGGCGACATCTGCGAAGCGCTGATCGGGGCGATCTTTCTCGACGGCGGCTATGCAGCGGCGGCGCAATTCGTCGAGCGCAACTGGATCGAGCGGATGCGCAAGCCGCGGCGGCCGCTGCGCGATCCCAAGACGGTGCTGCAGGAATGGGCGCAGAGCAAGGGAATGCCGACGCCGGTCTATCGCGAAGTCGAGCGCACCGGGCCGCATCATGATCCGCAATTCCGCGTCGCCGTCGATCTGCCGGGCCTTGAGCCCGCCGAAGGCATCGGCGGCAGCAAGCGCGCGGCCGAAAAGGTCGCGGCGTCCGTGATGATCGCGCGCGAAGGCGTCGGCGGCGGAGGCGGCGGCAACAATGACAATTGAATCTTCAGCCGAGGGCGCACCGGCCGCGACGCGCTGCGGCTTCGTCGCGCTGATCGGCGCTCCCAATGTCGGCAAATCCACACTGGTCAACGCGCTGGTCGGCTCCAAGGTCACGATCGTCTCGCGCAAGGTGCAGACGACGCGGGCGCTGATCCGCGGCATCGTCATCGAGGACAATGCGCAGATCATCCTGGTCGATACGCCCGGCATTTTTTCGCCGAAGCGAAGGCTCGATCGCGCGATGGTGTCGACGGCGTGGAGCGGGGCGCATGACGCCGATCTCGTCTGCGTGCTGCTCGACGCCAAGGCCGGGATCGACGAGGAGGCCGAGTCGATCCTAACAAAGCTCGCGACCGTCAAACATCCGAAAATCCTGGTGCTGAACAAGATCGACCTGATCCCGCGCGAAAAGCTGCTGGCGCTGGCACAGGCCGCCAATGACCGCATGAAGTTCGAAAACACCTTCATGATTTCGGCGCTGTCGGGCGATGGCGTCGACGATCTCCGCAAGACGCTGGCCAAAATGGTGCCGGCGGGGCCGTTCCATTATCCCGAAGACCAGATGTCGGACGCGCCGATGCGGCATCTGGCGGCCGAGATCACCCGGGAAAAAATCTACCGCCATCTGCATCAGGAACTGCCGTATCAATCCACCGTCGAAACCGACAGCTGGACCGAGCGCAAGGACAAGTCGATCCGTATCGAGCAGACGATCTTTGTCGAGCGCGAGAGCCAGCGCAAGATCGTGCTCGGCAAGGGCGGCGCCACCATCAAGTCGATCGGCGCGGATTCGCGGAAAGAAATCGCCGAGATCGCAGGCGTTGCCGTGCATCTGTTCCTGTTCGTGAAAGTGCGCGAGAACTGGGGCGACGACCCTGATCGTTACAGGGAAATGGGACTGGATTTTCCCAAGGAATAATCTTGGAACAATAAGAATTGGGAATAATAAGGAAATGACCGGCGCCCGATGAACGTACCCAAGAACGTGCTGTGGTTTGAAGTGCTGCTGTATCTGTCGCTGACGCTGGATGCGCTGTCGGTCGCGTTCCAGGACCGGACGCCGACCGCCGACATGACCGAACAGATGGTCACGGTGGCAACCGTGATGGCCGCCGGCCTGATCCTGCTGCTGGTCTATTTCGTCTGGCTCGCGGCCCAGCGGCGCAAGAACTGGCCGCGCTGGGCGCTGGCCGCAGCCCTGGTGCTGTCGGTGATTTCGCTGGTGCAGGCGATCGGCGACAACGGCGTGCAGCTCGACAGCGCCATCGAGGTCGTGTCCTGCGCGCTGACCGCGGCAGGGCTCTATTTCTCCTTCACCGGCGACGCGCAGGGCTGGTTCAACGCGTGAACAGTTGACCGGCGTCATTCCGGGCGCGTCGAAGCTGCGTAGGGCGGGCAAAGGCGCTCTTCGCGCCGTGCCCACCACCGCGATACGACACTGTTTGTTGATCGTCGGTGGGCACGCTACGCTTTGCCCACCCTACGTGATAACTTCCACCCCATGGAATGGACCGACGAAGGCATCGTGCTCGGGGTGCGGCGGCATGGCGAATCCTCCGCCATCGTCGAGCTGCTGACGCGTGCCCACGGCCGTCACCTCGGGCTGGTGCGCGGCGGCGCGAGCAAACGGCTGCGGCCGATGCTGCAGCCCGGCAACAGCGTGACGGCGGTGTGGCGGGCGCGGCTCGACGAGCATCTCGGCTATTACGTCCTCGAAGGCACGCGGCTGCGTGCGGCCACCGTGCTTTCGTCGTCCCATGCGACCTATGGCGTGACCCATCTGGCCTCGTTGGCCCGGCTGTTGCCGGAGCGCGATCCGCACGAGGACATTTACGAGATGCTCGAGCGCACGCTGGACGATTTCGACGATGTCGGCGAAGCGGCCATCCATCTCATCAAGTTCGAGCTGGCGATGCTGGCCGAACTTGGCTTTGGGCTCGACCTGGAAAACTGCGCCGCAACCGGCGAAACCGTTGATTTGATCTATGTCTCGCCAAAATCCGGCGGCGCGGTGTCGCGGCGGGCCGGCGAGCCGTTCCGCGACCGGCTGCTGCGGCTGCCGCCGTTCCTGCGCGAAGGCGAAGGCGGCCCGAACGGCTGGTCGGACCAGGACCTGCAGGACGGTTTTCGTCTGACCGGGCTATTCCTGCTCCGCCACGTGCTGGAGCCGCGCGGGCAGGGCCATTCCGACGCTCGGGATGGATTTATCAACGCGGTGACCAGATATCGGGCGCGAATCAGCTCGGTGGGTTGACGGTACTATTTCGATCCGTCGTCCCTGCGAAAGCAGGGACCCATACGCCGCGGCCCATCAAAGGGAATTGTGGCGTTAGCAATTTTCTTTCACAAACACCTGTGGTTATGGGTCCCTGCTTTCGCAGGGACGACGATGAGAGGCGGCGATGCCCGATTCGCGTCTTGCCCGATTCACCCGAAAAGTTTAACGCCTCCCCATGGGAAAACGACAGCTACCGCCGGAAGAGCCGGCTGAAATCCACGAGGTCATGCTGCGCGATGCGCTGGAAGAGCGCTATCTCGCCTATGCGCTCTCGACCATCATGCACCGCGCGCTGCCGGACGCCCGCGACGGCCTGAAGCCGGTGCACCGGCGCATCCTCTATGGCATGCGGCTGCTGCGGCTCGACCCCGGCACGCCGTTCAAGAAATCGGCAAAGATCGTCGGCGACGTGATGGGCTCGTTCCATCCGCATGGCGACCAGGCGATTTACGACGCGATGGTGCGCCTGGCGCAGGATTTCTCCTCGCGCTATCCGCTGGTCGACGGCCAGGGCAATTTTGGCAATATCGACGGCGATAACGCCGCCGCCTACCGCTACACCGAAGCACGCATGACCGATGTCGCGCGGCTGCTGCTCGAAGGCATCGACGAGGACGGCGTCGCGTTCCGCGCCAATTACGACGGTTCGGACAAAGAGCCGAGCGTGCTGCCCGGCGGCTTTCCGAACCTGCTCGCCAACGGCGCGCAGGGCATCGCCGTCGGCATGGCGACCTCGATCCCGCCGCACAACGCCGCCGAACTGTGCGAAGCCGCGCTGCATCTGATCGAGAAGCCCGACGCGAAGTCGAAGGCGCTCCTGAAATGGGTCAAGGGTCCGGATTTTCCGACCGGCGGCATCATCGTCGATTCCAAGGAGGCCATCACCGAGGCCTATATGACGGGGCGCGGCTCGTTCCGCACCCGCGCCCGCTGGAGCCAGGAAGAGGGCGCCCGCGGGACCTGGATCGTGGTCATCACCGAAATCCCGTGGCTGGTGCAGAAGTCGCGGCTGGTCGAGAAAATCGCCGAGCTGCTCAACGAGAAGAAGCTGCCGCTGGTTGGCGATGTCCGCGACGAGTCGGCGGAGGACATCCGCCTCGTCATCGAGCCGAAATCGCGCGCCGTCGATCCCGAATTGATGATGGAATCGCTGTTCCGGCTGACCGAGCTGGAAAGCAAGATTCCGTTGAACCTCAACGTGCTGGTCAAGGGCCGCATCCCGAAGGTGCTGGGCCTCGCCGAATGCCTGCGCGAATGGCTCGACCATCTGCGCGACGTGCTGCTGCGCCGCTCCAATTATCGCAAGGAGCAGATCGAGCATCGGCTCGAAGTGCTCGGCGGTTATCTGATCGCCTATCTGAACATCGACAAGGTGATCAAGATCATCCGCACCGAGGATGAGCCGAAGCCGGCGCTGATGAAGGCGTTCAAGCTCACCGAGGTCCAGGTCGACGCGATCCTCAACATGCGGCTGCGCAGTTTGCGCAAGCTCGAGGAATTCGAGATCCGGACCGAGGACAAGAACCTTCGCGCCGAATTGAAGGGCATCAAGGGCATTCTCGCCTCCGAGGCTGAGCAATGGACCAGGGTCGGCGAACAGGTCCGGAAAGTCCGCGACATTTTTGGGCCGAAGACGCCGCTCGGCAAGCGCCGCACCACGTTTGCCGATGCGCCCGAGCACGATCTCGCCGCGATCGAGGAAGCCTTCGTCGAGCGCGAGCCGTGCACCGTGGTGATTTCCGAAAAGGGCTGGGTGCGCACACTCAAGGGGCATGTCGAGGATATTTCCGGGCTTGCCTTCAAGACCGACGACAAGCTCGACCACGCCTTCTTCGCCGAGACCACCTCAAAACTTCTGGTGTTCGCGACCAACGGCAAGTTCTATTCGCTCGACGTCGCAAAGCTGCCGGGCGGCCGTGGTCATGGCGAGGCGATTCGCATGTTCATCGACATGGAGCCGGAAACCGCGATCGTGTCGCTGTTCGTCAACAAGGGCGAGCGCAAGTTCCTGATCGCGAGCAGCGAGGGGCAGGGGTTCATCGTCAAGGAAGAGGATTGCGTCGGCAACACCCGCAAGGGCAAGCAGGTGCTCAACGTCGAGATGCCGAACGAGGCCTGCGCGATTACCACCGTGTCGGGCGACACCGTCGCCGTGATCGGCACCAACCACAAGATGGTGCTGTTCCCGCTCGACCAGGTGCCGGAAATGGCGCGCGGCCGCGGCGTGCGGTTGCAGAAATACACCAGCGCAAAACTGTCGGATGTCGCCACCTTCGAATCCAAGGCAGGCCTTGCCTGGAAGGATTCCGCCGGACGCGACCAGAGCATGAGCTGGAAGGAACTGGCCGACTGGCGCGGCAACCGCGCCGACGCCGGCCGTCTTGCGCATGGCCTGCCGAAGTCGAACAAGTTTTTGCGCGGCGTGGAGTAAGGATAGCCGCCCCGGCAAAGGCCGGTGCGCCTGTCAGGTTCCGTTTCGCAGCGCGCCAGCGGCGGCAACGAGGCCGACCGCGCCGGCAGGATTCATGCTGTCGACCATGGCCGTCGGTATCAGGATCGTCGCGCCGCGCTCTTTGGTGGTTTCATAGATTATGTTCATGGCGCGGAGCTGCAGTGCCGCCGGGCTGCGGGCATAGATATCCGCCGCCTCGACGAATTTTTGCGCGATTTCCTGCTCGGCCTGCCCGAGCAGGACGCGCGCCAGTTTCTCGCGCTCGGCCTGTGCCTGCCGGCTCATCGCGTCCTGCAAGCCAGGCGGCACGCCGATATCGCGGATCTCGACCGAGAGCACCGACACGCCCCATTCCGAAGTCTTGCGTCCGATTTCTTCGCGCAATAGCTGATCGCCCTGTTTGCGTTCGGACAGCAGCGTCGACAGCAAGGACGAGCCAACGATCTCGCGAAGCGAGGTTTGTGCGACCTGCATGATGGCCTGGCGGTAATTGGTAATTTCGAGCGCGGCGCGCTCGGGATCGTGGATCTGCCAGAACACGATCGCGTCGATATTCACCGGCACCGTGTCCTTGCTCAATGCCTTTTCGGCGTTGATTTCGGTGGTCTGGATGCGTTGATCGAGCCAGGAGGCCACATTATCGATGAACGGAACGATGGCGAACATTCCCGGGCCGCGAATGGCCGTGAGCTTGCCAAGCCGCAGCACGACGGCGCGTTCCCACTGATCCGCCACCATGATGGTCTGAGGAACGAGGAACGCGAGGATTGCGAGGCCCCCGGCCAGCCAATAGAGGCTGCGGGAGCCCGTATCATAGGCGAGCCATGCGCACAGAGCCGCGCCCGCCAGGACCACGACAGCCAGTACGATCGCGGGTTGGTTCGCACCATTTGCTTTAAAATAGTTGTTCATGACGACTATTCCTTCTGCTTGGCGAGGGCTGTTATTCGGTCAGCTACGGCGACGGGATCGATGCCCATCGTGGCCGCTGTGGCGAGGACCTGTTTTGCCAAACCATCGACCTGCGCCTGACGCGCGCGCGCGCCCATGACGGGAGGGGGCTTGGCCACGAAGCTGCCGCGCCCGCGAACCAGCGTGATGGCGCCGATCCGCTCGAGTTCGTCATAAGCGTGCCGCACCGTATTGAGGTCGACCTTCAGGGCGACCGCGACTTCGCGCATGGTCGGCATCTGATCGCCGGCCGCCAGCACGCCGGCGCCGAGCTGGCGCAAGATCTGTTCCCGTAGCTGGACATAGATCGGAACGCCCGAGCTTTCGAGCCGCAAGGTGGTAAGCAAGTCTGTATGCATTAACTAGTACACTAGACATCGCATGCGATTTGGTCAATACTTTTGTTCAACGGGCTGATCCGCGGGGCGACAACGCCGGCGGCAGCGCAGGGATGGAGGTACGGATGGGCAAGGCAGCAAGGCTGGCAAACGCCGCGCGTATCAGCATTGTTCTGGCTCTCTGTGGCGCATGGTCTGGCGCGAACGCGCAAGCCATTCCGGGCGCGCTTCCTGAATCCGCAAAAGCGCTCGCGCAGGGCGAATGGCCGGCCTATGCCGGCACCTATGCGGCCTCGCGCTATTCGCCGCTGACGCAGATCGACCAGACCAACGCGAAGAATCTGCACATCGCCTGGCGCTGGAAGTCGCCGGACATGGCGATCAAGGAAGCCAAGCCGGAAGTTGGTCCCAGTATGGCCAATGAGTCGACCCCATTGATGGTCGGCGGCGTGCTCTACACCTCGACCTCGCTGTCGCAGGTCGCCGCGATCGATGCCGCGACCGGCCAGACCAAATGGGTGTTCGATCCCAAGATCTACCAAAACGGTCTCGGTCTTCCCGCCAATCTGGGTTGGCTGCATCGCGGCGTTGCCTATTGGCGCAATGGCGACGACGAACGCATCGTGATCCTCACGGCCTTTGCGCAGATGATTGCGCTGGATGCCAAGACCGGACAGCCGGTGCCGGGCTTCGGCAAGGACGGCCGTGTCGATCTCACGGAAGGGCTTCGCCGCCCGGTCGACCGTGATTACTACACCGTGACGTCGCCGCCGGTGATCGTCCGCGGCGTCATCGTGGTCGGGTCTTCCATCATGGACTGGTGGGCGCATCGGCCGTCGCCTCCGGGTGACGTCAGGGGTTTCGATACCGCCACCGGCCGCGTGCTCTGGACTTTCCATACCGTTGCGCAAGGCGAGGAGCCCGGCGCCGATACCTGGGAGAAGGATTCCTGGAAGGAAGTTGGCAACGCCAATGTCTGGGCGCCGATGAGCGCGGACGAGGAACTCGGCTACGTCTATCTGCCGGTCAGCACGCCGACCAACGATTATTATGGCGGCCATCGCCCCGGCGACGGGCTGTTTGGCGAGAGCCTGGTTTGCCTGGATGTGACGACCGGCAAAAAAGTCTGGCATTACCAACTCGTCCATCACGGCCTCTGGGATTACGACCCGCCCGCCGCGCCGAACCTGATCGACATCAATGTCGACGGCAAGCGCATCAAGGCGGTCGCGCAAGTGACAAAGCAGGCGTTTGTCTATGTGTTCGATCGCGTCACCGGCCAGCCGGTATGGCCGATCGAGGAGCAGCCGGTGCCGGCCTCCAGCGTGCCCGGCGAGCGCGCGTCGAAGACACAGCCGGTTCCGACCAGGCCGGCCGCAATCGACCTGCAGGGCGCGCGCGACGATGATCTGATTGACCTCACGCCAGAGATCCACAAGGAGGCGATCGACATCGCCGCCGCCTACGACCGCGGCGGGTTGTTCACGCCGCCGACGCAGCGCGGCATGCTGCAGGTGCCCGGCAATGCCGGCGGCGCCAGCTGGTCGGGCGCTGCGATCGATCCGGAAACCGGCACGCTCTATGTCGGGACGCAGCGGCTGGCGACCCTGATCACCATTCGCAAGCCGGAGCCGTGGGAGGGGAGCTACGATTTCATCGGCTTGCCCAGCTATGTGCCGGGACCGCGGGGATTGCCGCTGCTCAAGCCGCCGTTCGGCAGTATCGTCGCGATCGACATGAACAGCGGCGATCACCGCTGGCGGATTCCGGTCGGCCGCAGCACGGCGATGGGGGCGATCCGGAAACTCGGCATCAACGAGCAGCTCGGGCTGCCTTTCCGCAGCTGGGCGTTGTTGACCAAGACCGTCATGATCGTGGTGCAGATGGGGTACTACGGTCCGCAGCGTTTTGTGCCCGGACTTAACCTGCCGATCAGGGACCTCCACAATCTCGATCCGCATCTGTGGGTCTATGACAAGACCAGCGGTGAAATGCTGGCGGAACTCGAACTGCCGGCGAACGCGACCGGCGCGCCGATGACCTATATGGCCGGCGGCAAGCAATTCATCGTGCTTCCGGTTGGCGGCGGGCCGCTGGTGGAAGAACTGATCGCCGTCGCGCTCTGAACACTATAACGTCGCTGCTGTAATAGTATTCGAATTTCCGCACGCTATAACCGCTGCCGTCGAAACCGATCGATCAGGCAACGGTTATTTCTGAATGGCGCACGACCACCCTCATCACGATCATTCCCATGCACACGATCATGGGCACGACCAGGCGCACGGCCACGCCGGGCACAGCCATGCGCCGGACAGTTTTGGCGCGGCCTTTGCCATCGGCGCGTCGCTCAATGCGGCGTTCGTGGTCGCCGAACTGGTGTTCGGTTACGCGGCCAACTCGCTCGCGCTGATTTCCGACGCCGTTCATAATTTCTCCGACGTGATCGCGCTGTTGCTGGCCTGGGGCGCCGCATGGCTGGCGCAGAAGCAGCCGACCGACAGCCATACCTACGGCTACCGGCGGGCGTCGATCCTCGCCGCTCTGTTCAATGCCGGCCTGTTGCTGGTCGCGGTCGGCGGGATCGCGGTCGAAGCGATCAATCGCCTGCGCGAACCCGCGGTGGTGGCGGGCTGGACCGTCGTGTGGGTCGCCGCCCTCGGCATCGCGATCAATGGCGGCACCGCGCTATTGTTCATGCGCGGCCGCCACGGCGATCTCAATATCCGCGGCGCCTATCTGCACATGGCCGCGGATACCGCCGTCTCGTTCGGCGTCGTGGTCGCGGCGCTCGTGATCATGGCGACGGGATGGCTGTGGGTCGACCCCGCGATCAGCCTCGTCATCGCGGCCGTGGTGCTGGCAAGCGGTTGGGGCCTGATGCGCGACAGCGTCAATCTCGCACTCGACGCGGTACCGAAGGGCATTGAGCTCGCCAAGGTGAGGGACTATCTCGGCGGACTCGACGGCGTCTTGGAAGTCCACGACCTGCACATCTGGGCCATGAGTACCAACGAGACCGCGCTGACCGCGCATCTGGTGCGTCCCGGTGGCCACGACGATGCGTTTCTTCATCACGTCTGCGAAGGGCTGTCGCACCGTTTCAACATCCACCACGCCACGTTGCAGATCGAAGTCAGCGGCGAGACCTGCAAGCTGGCACCGGCCGAGATGGTGTAGGGCTCAAATAATCCCAGCCGCCCGCATCACGATGCCCGCCGCGCACGATCCACCCAGCACCGTCAGCATGCCGAGGTTGAAGCGGAATATGGCGGTCGCCGCCGCCACCGCCAGCACCAGCGCGGGAATGTCGATGCTCGACACCACGGGCATGTCAAACGACAGGCCGGCGGAGCGGATTGGCGTGGTCTCCCGGAACACCGTGTGCAGGGCGAACCAGATCGACAGGTTGAGGATCACACCGACCACGGCGGCGGTAATCGCGGTCAGTGCGCCGGCAAGACCCTTGTTGCCGCGCAACGTCTCGATGAAGGGGGCGCCCAGAAAGATCCAGAGGAAACAGGGCGTAAACGTCACCCAGGTTGCGAGCAGCCCGCCGAGCGTGCCGGCCAGCATCGGCGACATCGTGCCGGGATCGCGAAACGCGGCCATGAAGCCCACGAACTGCAATACCATGATCAGCGGGCCGGGCGTGGTCTCCGCCATGCCAAGACCGTCCAGCATCTCGCGCGGCTGCACCCAGTGATAATGCTCGACCGCCTGCTGCGCGACATAGGCCAGCACCGCATAGGCGCCGCCGAAGGTGACCATCGCCATCTTGGAGAAGAATAGCGCGATCTGGCTGAAGGTGTTGGCCTGGCCGAGCCCGATCAGCAGTGCTGCGACCGGCACCAGCCATAGCAGCAGCCACACCGCGCTGACGCGTAATGCGCGCGGCACGCTGGGACGGACATGATCCGGCAATTCTTCTCCGAGTACGCTGTCGATCGCTGCGGCTTTCTTGCCATTGCTGCTGTGCGCGACGGCCGCGAATTCGCTCCGGCCGCTTTTGGCGCCGAGATAGCCGATCACGCCGGCCGAGATGATGATGATCGGGAAGGGGACGTTGAAAAAGAATATCCCGATGAACGCGATCGCGGCGAGTGCGATCATGATCCGGTTGCGCAGCGCGCGTTTGCCGACGCGGACCACGGCCTGGATCACGATCGCCAGCACCGCGGCCTTCAGCCCGAAGAACAGCGCCTCGATGAAGCCGACATTGCCGTAGGCCGCGTAGATATAGCTCAGCCCCATGATGGCGATGATGCCGGGCAGGATGAACAGCCCGCCGGCCATGATGCCGCCGGCGGTCCGGTGCAGCAGCCAGCCGATATAGGTTGCCAGCTGCTGCGCCTCCGGCCCCGGCAGCAGCATGCAATAGTTCAGCGCATGCAAAAACCGGCTTTCGGAAATCCAGTTCTTCTCCTCGACCAGGATGCGATGCATCACCGCGATCTGGCCCGCGGGCCCGCCGAAACTGAGCAGCGCGACGCGGAGCCAGACCTGGAAGGCTTCCCGAAAACTGATGCCGTGACCGGCATCAGCTTCCGGGGTCTTGTTGGTGGTCGCATCCATTACGGCTTGGCCTTGTTGGTCGGCCAATTATGCGTTTCTCCGGTCGCGTCGCGGCACCAGCGGTAGAATGCGTCGTACAGCAAGATGCCCGCTTCGAGCTGTTCGAGATCGTCGTCGTACATCCGCGACAGCCCGAGCGAGGCCGCGAGCAATCCCGGCGCTTCCGGCGATAAATCGAGACGCCCGGTGTCGGCCGCGCGCACCATGGTGGCGAGGCGCAGCAGGGGAGGGGTCGCCAGCCCAAACTCCTCGATCATCACGTCGAAGGTGCAGCGTTCGCCGCGGTGGCTCCAGAATACATTCTCGATGTCGAAGGCAACGGCGTTGAAGCGTTCGCCGACCGCAACGACTTCGGAAGGTGTGACGAACAGGAATACCGCGTTCGGATCGACGAAGCGGCGGATCAACCAGGGACAGGCGATGCGGTCGATCTTCGGGCGCGCCCGGGTCACCCAGACGGTGCGCCCGTGCGCGTCGCGTGGCGGCAATTTTGCTGTGTTCACCAGCGGCAGTTTCGCTTCCTTCCAGCCTTCGAAACCGCCTTCCAGCGTCTCCGCGTCGACATCGGCGTGCCGCAGCCAGGCCGCGGTGCCCTGGGCGAGTTTTTCGCCGCGCATGCAGACGACAATGGCCGGATGGCCGGCGAATTCGCCGCCCCAGTTGGCGGCGTCCTGATGGCGACGCCGGACCGCACCGGGAATCAGCCGCGGGTCGGCGCCAAAATCCTCTTCCGTGCGGACGTCGATCAACGCGGGGGTTTTTGCCGTCCCGATCAATCGGGAAAGCTTATCCTGGGAAATAGAGGTGTGGGATGACATGGTTGCGCCCTCGTAAAACAGAACGGGCGCGATACTTGGGCTTGTCGCCTCGTGGGGAGATCGCAGGGTCCCCATGGCCTGAATAAACTGCTTGTCGGTTTCGCTGTCAACCTTGCGCATGCACAAATTCCGACCTAGCCTGTTTTGTATCGGGGAAGAAGCAGGCTCCCCGTCAGACGGTCCACCGTCCAAGCTCTGCGCACCGCTCGACGTGTCGAGTTGCGCATGAAAGCATGGATGGATGACCAGCATCCCGACAGAATTCGAAGGTTTCGACCGCAAGCTCACTGATCTCGCTGCTCTATCTGGCGCGGGGCCTGCGTGGGTTCGGCGATGGCTTTGCCATCATCATCCTGCCCGCCTACATGACGGCGCTGGGGTATGACGCGGTCGCCGTCGGCCTGGTGGCGACCGCCTCGCTGCTGGGAACGGCGCTGCTGACCTTGATCGTCGGCTGGATCGCGCCGCACCGCGACTTGCGTGCGCTGATGATGTTTGGCGCGGGCTTGATGGCGGCCACCGGCGCAGCCTTTCCCAATGTCGAGCAGTTCGTCCTGATCGCGCTGGTCGCGTTTATCGGCACCATCAATCCGTCCGGTGGCGACCTCGGCGTTTTGGTTCCGCTGGAGCATGCGGTGCTGGCGCACAGCGCGACCGACGAGCGGCGTACGCACATCTTTGCGCGCTACAGCCTGATCGGCGCGCTCTGCACCGCGGCGGGCTCGCTGGCTGCGTCTTTGCCCGATTTCCTGGTTTCGGCGGGCAGCACGAGACTCGGCGCGTTTCGCCTGATGTTCTACGCTTATGCCGCGCTCGGCGTTTTCAGTGCGGTGCTTTATCGCCGGGTTCCGCACACGCCGGCCGAAGAGAAAGCGCCGCAGGCACCGCTCGGACCGTCGCGCGCCACGGTCTACAAGCTCGCCGCACTGTTTTCCATCGACGCCTTCGCCGGCGGTTTTGTCGCGCAATCCCTGCTGGTGCTGTGGCTGTTCGAGCGTTTCGATCTCTCGTTGTCGGCAGCGGGATTATTTTTCTTCTGGTCGAGCACGCTGAGCGCGTTTTCCTATCCGGTCGCGGCCTGGCTCGCGAGGCGCGTCGGCCTCGTCAACACCATGGTGTTCACGCATATTCCCTCCAGCCTGTTCCTGATCCTCGCTGCGTTTTCACCGAATCTGTATTTGGCGCTCGGATTGCTGTTGCTGCGCTCGGCGCTGTCGCAGATGGACGTGCCGACCCGCACCTCTTACGTCATGGCCGTAGTGACACCGGCGGAACGGCCGGCCGCCGCCAGCGTCACCGCGGTGCCGCGCAGCCTGGCGTCGGCGATCAGCCCGGCGATCTCGGGCGCGCTGCTGATGACGGCGTTTTCCGGCCTGCCGCTGGTGGTCTGCGGCGCGCTCAAGATCGCCTACGACCTCGCATTGCTGTTTTCGTTCCGGCACATCAAGCCTCCGGAAGAGGAGGCCTGACGGTGCGGGCGAACATCAACGCTGCGCGACGGCGGTTTTATCCAGCGCCGCGCGAACGCCGCGCGCCAGTTTCAGGGCGTCGTCATTGGCCCAAAAATGGATAAAGAACATCCGCGGGTTTTCGTCGAGCATGTGGCTGTGGATTGCCGTTACCTCGATATTGCCGGCGCGCAGCGCCCGGATCAGGGGATTGACCTCATTGCCCGTCACCAGGAAGTCGCCGGTGATCGCGGCCTTGCCGTTACCGGTCGGCTGAAAGTTGATCGCATTGGCGCCGCCAAGCGCGGCGCTGACCGGCATGGCGCTCTCTATAGCCGGCTCGCGCCGGGGGATGCCGAACTGGTAGACGCCGCCGTTGGCGGTGCCCTTGGCGCCCATGACCTCGTCGATCTTTGCGGTGTCGAGATCGATCGCCGGAGCGGGGCCCGCGGTCGTCGCCGGCGGATCGAACGGCGTATTGCTTGCCGATGACAGCGCCGAACGGATCGACGCCGCCATTTTCTCGGGATCACCGTGGCCACCGACATGCATGTAGAACGTCGCGGGAGCGGCGCGAAGAATGTGATTGTGGATCGCGGTGATATCCAGCCCGCTTTCCAATAGCTTGGTCATGACCGGCGTAATTTCCGTTTCGAGCAGCACGAGGTCGCCCATCAGCATGGCCTCGCCGTGCATCGGCGCGAACGCCACCCATCCGCCGAGCGCCAGCGCGGGCTTGATCGCGACGCCGTCCAGCGTGACGTGCAGGTCGGACCGCGGCAGGCCGTAGCGGTGGACTTCGCCGCTGACGGCCGCGGTCTTGCCGAGCGCGGCGTCGACCTTTTTCCAGTCGATGTCGGCGGCCCGAGCGGGCAAGGACAGCAGCAATGCAACGCCGAGCGCGAGCGGGGTGAGGGGATATTTCATGACTTTCTCCTTCTCGTTGTTTTGGTTTTGCGCCCCAGGGTGTTCGGCCGCACATGACGGGAGTCCGGCGATGCATGATGCTGCGCGGCCGAATCTTGACTGAATGCTGGATGAGATCGATCAGGACATGCGTGTGCGCCCCTCGCTCAAGCGGGACGCGATACTTGGGCATGTCGCCTCATGGGGGGATCGCAGACCCCCAAGGCCCTATTACAATCACACCGGTTTCCACTGTCAACGCGCCCGCCGCGCTGGCGTCGCACCGGCATGGAACTCTCCGCGCGACCATCCCCGTTGGAACCTGCCCGGCCGTCGCGAGGGCCGCTAGTGCGAGATATTTGCGAGCGTTTGCACCGCAGGATGGGCTGAACGCAGCGAAACCCATCGCTTCTGCAAATCGCAATTGATGGGTATCGCTTCGCTCCACCCATCCTGCGTACTAGGGTGGGGTCAACAGGGGGATCGCCATGCATACATTCGCCGCCACAGGCGCCGGCTTTCTGCTGGCGGTGTTGTGGTTCGATCTGATGTTCGACGTGCAGACGCGCAAAGCGTCGGGCGAAGTGCTGCCGCCGGAGGTGCTGACGTCGATTTCGGCCTATTACCGCCGCGTCACCACCGAGGCCTATCCAATGAACCGCCTGATCGCGCTGGTCATGCTGCTGACACTTGCCGCCATTTTTACAGAGGTTGTGCAGGGCGAATACCGATGGTGGATCGGCTGGGGTTCGCTGCTCTTGGCGGGTGGCGGTTTCGTACCTACCATGATGCGCACCGTTCCGAATGCGCGCCGGTTGGGAAGCGCGCAAGACTCGGCGGAAGAGCAGTCGCGGCTCGCGCGCGCGATCTGCCGCGATCATATGTTCAGCTTTGCCCGGATGAGCGTGGTGCTGATCCTGCAGCTGATCGCGCGATAGGATGGCGCGAACGGGAGACACTCGTGAACGAATGGGTTGGCGTTGCGATCGCGCTGGTCTCGAGCAGCCTCGGCGGCACTGCGGCTGCGATCACGCGCTATCTCGCCGGGAATACCGATCCGATCACGCTGGCGATCCTGCGCTGGGGAATTGGCTTCCTGTGCGTGCTGCCCGCGGCTGTCCTGCTGAAGGCAAAATGGCCGCAGCGCCGGGATTGGCCGGCGGTCGCAGCATTGGGCATTTGCTTCTTCGGCGTGTTCTTCGTCCTCTATAACATCGCGATCTCCTACACGACCGCGGCTCGCGCCAGCCTGGCGCTGGCGACGCTGCCGCTCCACACCATGGTGGTCGCAGCGTTGCTCGGGATCGAGCCGTTGACGATGCGGAAATCGCTTGGCGTCGGCATCGCTGTGCTCGGCGTCGTCGCAGCCCTGGCATCGGGACTTTCCACTGCGCCGCCGGGCGCGTGGCGCGGCGAGCTGATCATGACCGGCGCCGTGCTGTGCATGGCCTTCTACAATGTCTGGTCGCGGCCGTTCATGCAGCGATCCAGCGCGCTCGGCTTCCTCACCGTCGGTATGGGGACGGGCGCTGCGGCATTGATCCTGGTCGGCTCCATGACCGGCAGCGTCGCGGCCTTGCGCCATTTCACGCCGCCGCAATGGATCGCGGGCCTCTATCTCGGCATCGCCGGCGGCGCGCTGGCGTTCATCCTGTGGGTGATGGCGCTGCAGCGGGCGACGCCGACACGGGTGGCCAACACCATGACCATCAATCCGGTCGCGGCCGGGCTGCTCGCAACCCAGCTCGTCGGCGAGCCGATCACACCCAATCTCGTGCTGGGGCTGGTCGCGGTATTTGCCGGAATCTGGATCGCAACGTCGGAGATCAAAAAAACGTAAGCGGCGCCGATCGATGCGATGGAGTGGCTTCCCGCGTCGACCTTTCGGCTCCGTCGATGGGAGGAATAAATTGAAACGAGCAATCGCTGCTGCCGCGCTGCTGCTGTCAGGCGTGCTGACCACCAATCCCGGCCACGCCCAGCGCGACGGATTGAAGATGTCGCCGGAGTTTTACGATTAGGCCGCCGCGATGGCCTCGATCTCGATCAAGAAATCGGGCCCGTACAGCTTCGAAACCTCGACCAGCGTCACCGCGGGCGCCGCCGGTGGCGTGACCGAGGCAAAGAAGCGGTTTCGCGCCTCGCGGTAGAGCCCGAGATTGTTCATGTCGGTGAGGAACACCGTGAGCTTGACCAGATTGGCGGGCGTGCATCCGCTGGCCTGCAAGGCAGTGGTGAGGTTCTGAAACACCTGATTGGCTTGCGCTGCAAAGTCAGCCTTGCCGACCACACTGCCGTCGCGGTCGAGAGCCGTCTGGCCGGCAATGAAGATGATGCGGCCGCCGCTGACATCGACGATCTGCGAATAGCCGGGCGGGGTGCCGAGTTCCGGCGGGTTGATGCGCCGGATCGACGGCGGCGTTTCGAGAGTGCTTATCTGGCGGGTCGGGTGGTCTGTGTGCCATGACGATGGAACGGGTCAGTTGCGCGGCGCGGACATCGGCGGCGGTCCGATGTTGATGGCCTTCTTCGGCTTCAGCGTCCCGACATAGAACGACAACCCGGCCACCAAAAACAGGCAGACCAGATAAACCGCATAGGATTGCGGTGGCGTGATCGCCCATTGCACAAAGCCCTTGGGGGCTGCTGCCGGTTCTTTTTCCATGCCGTCTTGTGCTTCAAACGCCTCGCCAAGGGAAGCGCAAATTCAGCCCGGCGGTTCCGACGCCGGCGGACCCGCGCGCAGCAGGAACAGTGCCGCGAGCGCGGTCAGGCTGAGCGCCGAGGAGACGATCAGGATGCGGCTACCCATGACGTCGATCAAAAGGCCGAACGCCAGGGGGGCTGCCGCCTGCGCCATCCGCGCCGGCGCGCCGATGATGCCGAGGCGGTAGGCGTAGTTGTTGGGGCCGAAGATGGCGAGCGGCAGCGTCCCGCGGGCGATGGTCAGGATGCCGTTGCCGGCGCCGTGGAAGATCGCGAACACGCTGGCCGCGCCGCCGCCCACCAGCGCCACGATGATGGCGCCGATCGGATGGGTGAGGCAGGCAAGCCGGGTCGAGACCAGCGGGTGGTAACGGCTGAGCAGGCCGGCCTCGACAATCCGCGCCGCGACCTGCGCCGGGCCGATCAGCGCGCCGGCCGCGATCGCCTGCACCGGCGTGGCGCCGGCCGCTTCCAGGATGCGGGGGAAATGTGCCGCCATGGCGCCGGTGACGCTCCAGGCCGCGGCAAAGGCGAACGCCAACAGCGCCATGGTGCGATCGATCGGGATGTGCGGCTTGACAGCGTTCGCCACCGCAGCCTTGGCGCCTGCGACCGGCGGCAGCATCAGCCAGTTGATCGGCAGCCCGATCAGGATGTGCGCCGCCGCCCATGCAAAGCAGGTGTTGCGCCAGCCGATGCTTTCCAGACCCCAGGCGGTCAGCGGCCATCCGACGGTGGAGGCAAAGCCCGCGATCAGCGTGATGCCGGTAATGGAGCGGCGCGCCGCATCCCCATAGATGCGGCCGAGCGCGCCAAAAGCTGCGTCGTAGAGGCCGGCCCCCATGCCGACACCGAGCAGCAGCCAGGCCACGATCAGCATCGGTATCGAGTAGCTGAAGCCGAGCAAAGCCAGCCCCGCGGCCAGCGTCAAATTGGAGATCGACAGCACCGACCTGCCGCCGACCAGGTCGATCTGCCGCCCGATGCGCGGGCCAAGCACGGCCGATATCACCAGCGAGGCGGAGAAGGCGGCAAAGATCCAGTTCGAGGAGACGCCGAGATCGTGCCCGATCGGATCGGCCAGGATGGCCGGCAGATAATAGCTCGACGCCCAGGCCAGCGTCTGTGTCGTGCCGAGCGCCAGGATGATGGGAAGCTGGCGCTGGCTCATGATGGAAACATCTCTTTCAGGTCTTTCAGGCATCGGCGGGCTTGACTGCGACACATCATTTCGATATTTCTAGATATATGGAATCAGAGCAAGCCATTCTTGCACTCGCGGCGCTCGCCCAATCCACGCGGCTGGGTGTGTTCCGCCTGTTGGTGAAGCATGAGCCGAACGGACTGCCGGCGGGGGAGATCGCGCGGGCGATTGCGGTCCCGCAAAACACCATGTCGGCGCATCTGGCCATCCTCGCGCGCGCGGGATTGGTGATGAGCGAGCGGAAGAGTCGCTCGATCATCTACCGGGCGGATTTGGCTGTTTTTCAAAACCTGACTTCATTCATGGTTGAAGATTGCTGCGGCGGACATGGGGAACTGTGCGCGCCGATCGCTGCGTGCAAGCCCGCGCGTGGCAGACGCGCCAAGATTACGGCCTGAGGGAGACACATCATGAAACGCCTTCACGTTCACGTCGCGGTGGAGAATCTTCCGCAGTCGATCGGATTCTATTCGGCACTGTTCGCCGCGCAACCGGCCGTGGTCAAGACCGATTACGCCAAGTGGATGCTCGACGATCCCCGGGTGAACTTTGCCATTTCGACGCGGGGCCGCGCGGCGGGCCTCGATCATCTCGGCATCCAGGTCGAGAACGCCGATGAATTGCAGGAGGTTTATGCACGGCTGCGTCAGGCCGGCGGCGACGTCGTCGAACAAGGCCAAACCGCATGCTGTTACGCGAAATCGGAAAAGGCCTGGATTGACGATCCTGCGGGCATTTCCTGGGAAACCTTTCTCACGTCAGGCGAGAGCACGACCTATGGCGACGGCACCGGCGAGCGCGTGGCCCGCGTGGCGCACGAAAAGCAAGGCGCCTGCTGCGCGCCGCAAGCTGTGCCGGCGGCCGAAACTTCGAAGTGTTGCACGTCTTAGGAGGCGCGCATGTCCGAGCGCATCTACAACGTTCTGTTCCTGTGCACCGGAAACAGCGCCCGTTCCGTTCTGGCGGAGTCGATCCTGCGCAAGGACGGTCGCCACCACTTCCGCGCCTTCTCCGCTGGCAGCCAGCCGAAGGGGGTGGTGAATCCTTTAGCGATCAAGGTTCTCGAGAGCCTCGATTACCCCACGGGTGATTTACGCTCCAAGAGCTGGGAAGAATTCGCAGGCCCCGACGCGCCGGTGATGGATTTCGTTTTCACGGTTTGCGACAACGCCGCGGGCGAGAGCTGTCCGGTATGGCCGGGCCAGCCGATGACGGCGCATTGGGGCATCGAAGATCCCGCCGAGGTCGAGGGTACGGCTATTGAAAAGGAGGCGGCGTTTGTTGCGGCGTTTCGTTATCTCAGAAATCGAATTGCGGCCTTCACGAGTTTGCCGCTGGACAGCATCGACAAGCTTTCGCTGGGGACAAGGCTGCGTGATATCGGCCGAACCGAGGGCGGGACATCCGGCCACGAGAAAGCCAGCTGATGCCCGGCTATGACTTGCCGCACCGCCTCGCCGCGGAAGCGCTGGGCACCGCATTGCTGGTGGCGACCGTGGTCGGCTCCGGCATCATGGCCGAGAGCCTGACCAAGGATGTCGCGCTGGCACTGCTCGGCAACACGATTCCGACCGGCGCGATCCTGGTGGTGCTGATCACCATTCTCGGTCCGATTTCGGGGGCACATTTCAATCCAGCGGTGACGCTGGTCTTCGCGCTGAAGCGCGAACTTACGCTGCGCGAGCGCATTGGCTATGTGGCGGCGCAAATCGCCGGCGGCATCGTGGGAACCGTGATGGCGCATGCGATGTTCGCGCTGCCGTTACTCGACGCGTCGCTGAAGATGCGCACCGGCGGCGCGCAATGGCTGGCTGAAGCCGTGGCGGCGTTCGGATTGGTCGCGACGATTTTGGCCGGCGTGCGATTCAACCGTCCCGCCGTCCCCTGGCTGGTCGGCCTCTACATCACCGCCGCCTATTGGTTCACGTCGTCGACGTCGTTTGCCAATCCGGCGGTCGCCATCGCGCGCTCGCTGACCAACAGCTTTTCCGGGATCCGTCCCGTGGATCTTCCCGGCTTCATCGCCGCCGAGTTCGGCGGCGCGCTGATCGCGCTGGTGCTGATGAGCTGGCTGCTGCGCGCCGGCGGCGAGGGCGCCCCACTTGCGAAGGAGGCTCGGTCATGAGCGTGACGATCTATCATAATCCGGCCTGCGGCACCTCGCGCAACACGCTGGCGATGATCCGGCAAAGCGGCGAGGCCCCGGAGGTGATCGAATATCTGAAGAACTCCGCCCGATCGCATCAGGTTGATCGAACTGATCAGGGCGCATGGGAATTTCGGCGCGCGCGCTGCTGCGCGAAAAAGGCACGCCCTATGCAGAGCTTGGACTCGCCGATCCCAAATGGAGCGATGACCAGCTGATCGATTTCATGCTCGCGCATCCGATTCTCATCAATCGGCCGATCGTCGTGACGGCATAAGGGTGTGCGGCTGTGCCGGCCGTCGGAACTGGTGCTCGATCTGCTCGACCATCCCGCTGACAGTTTTGTGAAAGAGGACGGCGAAGTCGTCGCGCGGGCGAAATCCTGAAGGCAGCGGCATCTTTCGCCGGACAGCGATTGCGCGGCATAATAGCGTATGGAACTTACGCCCCGCCTGCGCCTGATGAACTGGCTGGTCAGCCAGGGTCTCACCGGCCTGCCCGAAAACGACCTGATCCGCGGCTTCTGCGAACGCTGCTGCGCCGAAGGCCTCCACGTGTCGCGCGGGATGGTCTTCATCGATACGCTGCACCCGATTTTCGAGGGCCGCGGCTTTCGCTGGAACGACGCCGAGACCAACGAGAGTTCCGCGTTCGAATATCGTTCGACCAACGAGGGCGAAGCCGCTGACGCCTGGCGGAATTCGATCTTCTATCACATGCTCGAAAACGGCCATGACGAACTGTCGTTCGATCTCGCCAGCGGCGCGTACAATTTCAAATTCACCGGCGAACTCGCCGAGAGTGGTCACAAGCATCTGGTGGCCTATGTGCACCAGTTCGGTGAGGCCGGCAGCATGGGCCAGATGGACTGCATCTACTCGTATTGGACGACGCGGCGCGACGAGGGTTTTGGTCAGCAGGGCCTCGCGGCGTTGCGCGATCTGGTGCCAGTGCTGGGGCTTGCGATCAAATCCGCGGCGCACGCCGACATCACGCGCACGCTCGGCCGGGTCTATCTCGGCCGCGACGCCTCCGAGCAGGTGCTGCGCGGAAAAATCGCGCGCGGCGTCACCGAGAAGATCAAGGCGGTGCTGTGGTTTTCCGACGTGCGCGGCTCGACCGCGATCAGCGAAAGCCTTAGCCCCGATGAGATCATCCCGTTCCTCAACGACTATGCGCAGGCCTCCATCGATGCCATTCATGAGGCCGGGGGCGAGGTGCTGAAACTGATCGGCGACGGCGTGCTGGCGATGTTCACGCATGAGAACGTGGCGGTAGCCAGACGCGCAGCATTGCGCGCCGAGTTCCAGTTCCGCCGTAACTTGAATGTGCTCAATGCGCGCCGCGCCGCCGGGGGCGGCCGACGACGACGGCCTATGTCGGCCTGCATATCGGTCAGGTCTTCTACGGCAATATCGGCAGCGAGGACCGGCTCGACTTCACGGTGGTCGGACCTGCCGTCAACGAGGTCAGCCGCATCGCCTCGATGTGCAGTTCGGTCGATCGGGAATTGTTGATGTCGTCCGCATTCGGTACGGGCCTTGATGCGACGGGGCGAAAGTATCTGGTGTCCACAGGCCGTTTTGTGCTCCGTGGCATTGGCGGCGCGCAGGACCTCTACACCCTCGATCCGGATATTGCGGCGGACGAGGTGGTGGCGGGCAAATACGAGCGGTATCTGGCGGGCTAGGCGGTCCTTTTCGCCCGCAGCGTGTACAGCCCGGCCGCGATCAAAGAAAACACCGTCAGCACGATGCCGAGCGAAAACATCGCTTCATGCGATACCATTGCGGTCAGCCACACCCCGATCGCCGCCGTCATCATCTGCCAGAAGCCGACCAGCGCGGAGGCCGCTCCCGCTTTCTCGCCGAACGGAGACAGCGCCTGCGCCGTGCCCAAGGGGTTCACGATACCCATGCCGAGCAGGAATACGCTCATGGCGGCGAGGAACGGCAGGAAGGTGGGCGTGAACAGCGACACCAGCAGGATCGCGATGCTGCCGGTCGCCGCCGCCAGCAGTCCGCCCCGGATCGAGCGGTCGAGCCCATAACGCGGCGCCAGTTTGGTTGCCAGCATGCCGGCGGCGAATACGATCATGACCGTGCCCGCGAAAAACAGGCCTAGCTGGATCGGCGAGAAATGCAGCGCCTCGATCAGGACGCGGGGGGCGGCCGAAAATATCGAAAACAATCCGCCCATGATCAGGCTGACGGTCGCGGCCGGAACCAGAAAACGGCGGTCGGCGATCAGGCTGATGTAGTTCTCGGCAATCGCCAGCGGATCGAGCGGGGTGCGCGTCGCGTGATGGGTCTCGCCCAGCACGGTGCCGTAGGCGACGGCGCCGAGGCCGGCAAAGGCCGCGACCAGCGCGAATTCGGAGCGCCAGCCGAAATAATGGTCGAGCGCGCCGCCGAGCAGCGGCGAGAAGCCGGGCGCCGCGGCCATCGCAATCATGATCAGCGCCATCGCGCGCGCCAGTGCGGCGCCGGAATACATGTCGCGGGCAATCGCGCGCGACAGCACCGAGGTGGCGCAGGCGCCGGCGGCCTGGATCACGCGGCCGGTCAACAAGCTCGGCAGATCGTTCGCGAAGCCGCACCAGACGCTGCCGGCGAAGAACACGGCGAATCCGATCAGCACCGGCCAGCGCCGGCCAAAGCGATCCGAGATCGGCCCGACCACGAGCTGGCCGAGCGCGAACACCGCGAGGAAGATGGTGATCGCGGAGGTGACCGCCGCGCTGGTTACGTTCAGCGAGGCCGCCATCTGCGGCAGCGAGGGCAGCAGGATGTTGGTAGCGAGCGTCCCGGTCGCCGCCAGGCCCGCGAGCACCGCGATCTGCAGCACGGTCGAAGAGGCCTCCGGACGGGGAGCTGCGTCGATCGCTACGGTCTGGTCGGCCATGGGAACTCCCGGTCTGATATGACATGACGTATATCATATAAAGCGGGATGGGGAAGCCGAAAGAGGGCGATGGAGGGAGATTTAGGAGAAAGTGCCCGCAAAAACCCGTCATTGCGAGCATAGCGAAGCAATCCATCTCACCACGTAGAGAAAGAATGGATTGCTTCCGCCTTCGCTCGTTGAGCTACGGCGGACAAGTCGTCGCGGAGCCTGTCATCGGGCGCGCATTCGCGCGACCCGTTGGCTTCTCGCAATGACGAACTAGGTTCGCGCATGCACCAGCCGTCAGCACCGCGCCGGTTCGCCGACCATTTCCGGCTGCCGCGCCAGCGAGACCGCCGGGGACGCCAGGATCACCAGCGCCTGGACGCCGAAGATCGCGGTGGCCAGGTAGAGGCACGCTTCCGCGCCATAGAAGCCACCGACGATCGCGCCCAATGCCGAGCCGAGCGGACGCGCGCCGTAGCTCATGATGTTGATGGCCGAGACGCGTCCGAGCAGCGACGGCGGCGTCACCGATTGACGCAATGTGGTGGTCGAGATCACCCACAGAATCGGCCCGACGCCGAGCAGGAAGAAGCTCAGGCCCGCCAGCAGCGGCGTCGGAACGATCGTGGTCAGCGCCATCACGGCGGCGGCGACAAAACCGGTCACCGGCCCAAGTCCGATCACGGTGCCGAACGCGAGCCGCCGCATCACCCGCGTCGCCAGGAGCGCGCCGACCACCATGCCGACGCCGTACATGGCCAATGTCGTGCCGACGCCGGTGGCGCTGAGGCCGAGATGGCGCACCGCATAGGGTACGAACACCGCGAGCAGCAGGAAGGAGGCGGTGTTGAAGATGAATTGCGTGATAAACACCGGCCGCAGCAGCGCGTGGTGCAGCACGAAGGCGGCACCTTCCCTGATGTCCTGCAAAGGATGACGGCGCGGCACCGGCTGCCGCGCGGGCTCGTAAATGCCGGACAGCAGCACGACCGCGATCACGGAGAGCGCCGCGGCAAATCCGAAGGCGGGTGCCGCACCAACCCATCCGACCAGCACGCCGCCGAGCGCCGGTCCGCTGGCGAACGCTACGGTGCGGGCGAGCTCGATCCGCGCATTGGCCGCGGGCAATTGCTGCGACGTCACCAGTGAGGGCACCAGGGCAGGTGCGGCGACGCTGTAGACGACAGTGCCGCAGACGGCGATGAAGCCGAGCAGCGCCAGCAGCGGCAGCGTCATCAGCCCGAGCCAGATCAGCAGCAGAATTCCGGCCAGCGCCGCGGCGCGAAAAGCTTCCGCGCCCGCCATCAGCCAGCGTCGCGAGATGCGGTCGGCGAGCAGGCCCGCCGGTATAGCAAACAGGATGAACGGCAGCGTCAGCGCGGTCTGCAGCAGGCCGGTCTGGCCTTCGCCGACGCCGAGCAGCAGCACGGCGACGATCGGTGCCGCCGCCAGCGCGATCTGCTCGGCCGATTGGGCAGCGAGGTTGGACCAGGCGAGGCGATTGAAAGTCGAGGGCAGCGGAGGAGGCGAGGTGGACATGGCGTGATTCCCTGAAACGTCGATTGACTGACATTGTTGGGGATCGGGGCCCCCAAAACCCACCCGGTTCCCGACAAGGAGGACGAGATCGGCGCCTGACCGTCCGCTAGATGCAGTTGCAAATGAGTTGCATTAAGGTTCAAGATCGGCCATCCTCTCCAAATGGATGCGAGATCACCGAGTTTGCCACCGGATTCCCTGCCAAGGCGGGTCTTGGGGATTGGCGGTAGGCGGATGAAGGCGGCGGCAGACGCCCGGCTGAGCCTGCCCGAGGTGAACGGGACCATTGCGGTCCCCACCGGCGGTCACTGGCTGCGCCGGTTGCTGGCCTTCGCGGGTCCCGGCTACCTGGTCTCGGTCGGCTACATGGACCCGGGCAACTGGGCGACCGATCTCGCCGGCGGTTCGAGGTTCGGCTACACGCTGCTGTCAGTCATCCTGCTCTCGAACCTGATGGCGATCCTGCTGCAGGCGCTGGCCGCCCGGCTCGGCATCGCCACCGACCGCGATCTCGCGCAGGCCTGCCGCGCCACCTATTCGCGGCCGGTCAATCTGCTGCTGTGGCTCGCCTGCGAAGCGGCGATCATCGCCTGCGACCTGGCCGAAGTGATCGGCACCGCGATCGCGCTGAAATTGCTGTTCGGCATTCCCCTGATCGGCGGCGCGCTGCTCACGGCGCTCGACGCCTTCCTGCTGCTGCTTCTGATGAACAAGGGCTTTCGTTTTCTCGAAGCCTTCGTCATCGCGCTGCTGCTCGTCATCGCGGTCTGCTTCGCGATCCAGATCGCGGCCGCCGCCCCGCCGGTCGCCGCGATGCTGCGCGGATTCGTGCCGTCGAGCGAGATCGTCACCAATCCCGAAATGCTCTACATCGCCATCGGCATCATCGGCGCCACGGTGATGCCGCATAATCTCTATCTGCATTCCTCGATCGTGCAGACCCGCGCCTATCAACGTTCCGACGCCGGCCGCCGCGATGCGATCAAATGGGCGACGACGGATTCGACCATCGCGCTGATGCTGGCGCTGTTCATCAACGCCGCGATCCTCGTCGTCGCCGCCGCGACCTTCCACAAGAGCGGCCATGCCGACGTCGCCGAGATCGGCCAGGCCTTCGAGCTGCTGTCGCCGCTGCTCGGCCTCGGCATCGCGTCGACGCTGTTCGCGGTGGCGCTGCTGGCCTCCGGCCTCAACTCGACGGTGACCGCGACGCTGGCCGGCCAGATCGTGATGGAGGGTTTTCTCGACCTGCGGCTGCCCAGCTGGGCGCGGCGGCTGCTCACCCGCGGCATCGCCATCGTCCCGGTCGTGATCGTCACCGCGCTCTATGGCGAGCGCGGCACCGCCGATCTGCTGGTGTTCAGCCAGGTGGTGCTGTCGATGCAGCTTCCGTTCGCGGTGATCCCGCTGGTGCGGTTCGTTTCGGACAAGCGAAAGATGGGCGCTTTAGCGATATCGCGTTCCGTCGCCGCCGCGGCGTGGATCGTGGCGGGGGTGATCGTGGCTTTGAACGTCAAGCTGTTGTTCGATACGGTGTGGGGCTGAGGAAGATGCGAATAGCGAATGGCGAGTAGCGAATAGAAGTTACCCTATTCGCTATTCGCCACTCCCCATTCGCCCTTCAGTCCTGCGGCTCCGATGGCACTTCGCCGGTCGCATCCACCCGCAGCCATCCGGATGGCGCCAGCCGCTGCTGCGGCAGGAAGCGGCCTTTGTAGTCCATCTTCTTGGAGCCTTCGATCCAGTAACCGAGATAGACGTAAGGCAATCCGAGCCGTCGCGCGCGCGTAATGTGGTCGAGGATCATGAAGGTGCCGAGCGAGCGGCTGACTTCCGACGGTTCGAAGAACGAATACACCATCGACAGCCCGTCGCTCAGCACATCGGTCAGCGCGACCGCGATCAACTCCTCGCCGCGGCCGGTGATGCCGGAGTCGATGCTGCGCTTGCGGTATTCGATGATGCGGGTTTCGACGTGGCTGTCTTCCACCATCATCGCGTAATCGAGCACGGTCATGTCGGCCATGCCACCATGGCGATGACGCTTGTCGAGATAGGCGCGAAACACCGAATATTGTTCCGAAGTCGGCACCGCGCTGCGCTGCTCGCCGATGATGTCGGCATTGCGCCCCAGGATTTTGCGGAAATTGCGCGAGGGCCGGAATTCGTTGGCGATCACGCGCACCGAGACGCAGGCGCGGCACTGGTCGCAGGCCGGCCGGTACGCAATCGACTGGCTGCGCCGGAAGCCGCCATGGGTCAGCAGGTCGTTGAGATCGCCCGCCTTGTCGCCGACCAGATGGGTGAACACCTTGCGCTCGTGCCGGCCCGGCAGGTACGGGCAGGGCGATGGCGCCGTCAGGTAAAATTGCGGGGTGTCACGCGAATGCTGGGTCACGTCAGTTCGTCAGGCCTCCGAAGCAGCGGCACATAGCATCGCGCCACGGAGGCTGACGGTCAATTGGTTTACCCCGCCTTAATAGGAGCGCGCGGCCGGTGCCACCTGGGTACGCACCGAACTGTTGATAACCACGGTTCCCAGGATGATGTCGTGCAGCAGCCGGCGCCGGCCGTTGAACAGGCCGACCAGCAGCACCAGCGGCGTCAGGAACGAGATCGAGACCCAGAACAGCACCGCATGCGTGGCACCGAGCACGAAATAACCGGGCGCGCCGTACCAGGTGCGCAGTTCCAGATCCATCACGCGCATGCCCACGGTGGCCGAATGCGGGCCGCCCAGCGAGGCGCCGTAATAGACCACGGCCCAGACCACCGACGCCGGCCACGCCAGCCAGAACAGCACCCAGCCGAGCCCAAGCGTAATCAGGCCGAACACGGCGATGAAGATGTAACCGAGGATCACCGGGATCGACAGCACGACGAGGTCGATCAGGAACGCAAACAGCCGCCGCGTCAGCACGCCGCGAAACAATTCCGGCTGCAAATAAGGATCGAAGGCATGCGGCTGCACTCCGCCGCCGTTCCGCCAGGCGCCGCCACCCGTGTTACCCGAACCGCTATAAGACATGACCCGTCCTCCGACATGACGTCCGGTGCTGCAGATGGGAACCGGCAGCTTGCATGCCAAGGTCCCGCCAGCATTAACAAGCCGCAATATTCGGGCAATTCGGCGGCTGGGCGTGGCGAATAGCGAGTGGCGAATAGCGAAACCTCCATTCGCTACTCGCTATTCGCCTCAACCCGCCTTCAGCTTCTCCGCCGCCTTCGGCGCGAAGTAGGTCAAAATCCCGTCGGCGCCGGCGCGCTTGAAGCCGACCAGGCTTTCCATCATCGCGCGCTCGCCGTCGATCCAGCCATTGCCGGCGGCGGCCGCGATCATCGCGTATTCGCCGGACACCTGGTAGACGAAGGTCGGCATCGCAAACGTGTCTTTCACCCGCCGCACGATGTCGAGATAGGGCATGCCGGGCTTGACCATCACCATGTCGGCGCCCTCGGCGATGTCGAGTTCGACCTCGCGCAGCGCCTCGTCGGAATTGGCGCTGTCCATCTGATAGGTGCGCTTGTCGCCGGTCAGCGTTTTCGCCGAGCCGATGGCGTCGCGGAACGGGCCGTAGAAGGCGGAGGCGTATTTGGCCGCATAGGCCATGATCTGCACGTCGAGGAAGCCGGCCTGCATCCAGCGCCTCGCGGATCGCGCCGACGCGGCCGTCCATCATGTCCGAGGGCGCGATGATGTCGCAGCCGGCTTCGGCCTGCACCAGCGCCTGCCGCACCAGTACCGCCACGGTTTCGTCGTTGAGGATCTTGCCGTCCTCGATCAGCCCGTCATGGCCGTGGCTGGTGAAGGGATCGAGCGCCACGTCGCAGAGCACGCCGAGATCGGGAAACTCCTTCTTGATCGCGCGCACCGATTTGCAGACCAGGTTGTCGGCGTTCAGCGCTTCCGAACCCGTCCTCGTCGCGCAGGGAAGCCTCGGTATAGGGAAACAGCGCGATGCAGGGGATGTTGAGCCTGGCCGCGCGCTCGGCGTCGCGGACCGCCTGATCGACGGTGACGCGGTCGACCCCGGGCATCGAGGCGACGGCGGTGCGCTGGTATTGTGGCCGTCGACGACGAACAGCGGCCAGATCAGGTCGTCGGTGGTCAGGACGTTTTCCCGTACCAGCCGCCGCGCCCATTCCGCCTTGCGGTTGCGCCGGGGGCGGGTAATCAGGTCGAGCGCGGGCGAGGCGAGGGCGGCCGGCTGCCGGGGCGCGTCGCGCATTTCGATCGGACGCCCGAATTTGATCGCCATATGATGCTTGCTCCTCGACGGCGGGATAGTTTCGATTTGGTCCAATTCTAGCACCTTGCCGGGGCCCCGTCACCGCACCGTTGATTTACCGGTGGCGGCGATTGATTTTACCGCCCAAGCGGGCCAAGACTCCGCTGATGAGCATTCCTTTTCGGGCCATGAGCGCCAATTCCCAAGTGGGATCCGATGTCTGACACCTCGACGCGCGAGCAGTCGCGGGACAACGCCATGTCGGTGGCGGCGATCTCGTCCGAACGGATCGAGCCCGACGACAATGCGTGGACCCGGCGGCTGGTGCTGTTCCTGCGCATCATGGCGGTGGTCTCGATCGCCAAGGGCCTTTACCACTGGGCGCAGGTGACGGGCTTCGTCGGCGGCGAGGAAGAGGCGTTCGAAAACCAGTCGATGGCCTGGCAGACCGCGACCATCTATTTCGCGGTGATCGAACTCGTGGCCGCCGTCGGCCTGTGGCTCGCAACGCCATGGGGCGCGGTGGTGTGGCTTACCACCGTGGTGTCGATGGCGGTGATCGAACTGATGTTTCCGGGAATCTATGGTGGCAGCCTGACGGTGGTGGGATTCGAAGCCGTGATGCTGGCCGCCTATCTCGCACTCGCCTGGATGGCCGCGCGCGAACGGCCGCCATAGGCATGTCAGGTTTGCGCGTATTTCGATCGCAAAGCCGCCGCCCGCCCTCGGATCAGATCCGGGGGTATTGTTTTGCGCCATACGCGCTGCCTAACCCACTGGGGTGCAGGAAACGCCCCGCGGTCGCGTAAGATTTTTTGAAAATTTGCCGGTAACCCTTCGCTCACCGTAAAGGGTTCCCTCAGACCTGTTACCCAGGCGTTTCGAATTCGAACGAACCTGTTTCCGAATGCGACAGGGCGGCAGACGAAGCGTGAACAGGGGTCCGCCACCGTCAACGAAGTGTTGCGAAAAGTCCTTCTTCCATGGGCTTAATCCGCGATTCACTGTCTTAAATTCATGATCTCTTTATTGTCTTATTTAAGCTGATCTTCAAACGGCCCCCTTAAGTTGAAGCTATCAGGCGGGACACAAGTTTCGTCGAATAAGTCGATAAAAACGACAACAGGGGAAGTGTCATGATCAAAGCCGTTGCAACGGCGGTGGAAACCGCTGATCGCTCTGCCGGCCAAGCTCCGGTGCAGCCGCTCTACCTTGAAGCGTTGACTTTGGTGGAGCGGCTGCATCGCCGCCTGCTCGACGTCATCAAGGACGAGTTCGATCGTCGCGGTCGCGCCGACATCAATTCGGTGCAGGCGCTGTTGCTCTACAATATCGGCGACAAGGAATTGACCGCGGGCGAACTGCGCACGCGCGGCTATTACCTCGGCTCCAACGTCTCCTACAACCTCAAGAAGCTCGTCGAGCTCGGCTTCCTCGATCATCAGCGCAGCCGCGTCGATCGCCGCTCGGTCCGCATCCGCCTGACCGCGCAGGGCCAGGAAATCCGCAAGATCGTCGACGCGCTCTATCAGAAGCACGTCAAGACCGTGGAGCAGGTCGGCGGTATCTCGAACGAAGAGTTCGCGACGCTGAACAAGTCGCTGCACCGGCTCGAGCGGTTCTGGACCGACCAGATCCTGTATCGGCTCTGAGAACAAGTTTCGAAGCCTTGACGGCCAAGCCGGCCATTTGAGAAGACCGGCAGCCCAACGGCTGCAAAAAACAATGGTGAGGCCGTAAGCCTTCACGAAACGCATCGGGTCCGGTCTGCCGGCTCGGTGCGTTTTGTATTTGGCGTTGCGAAACCGGTTTCCCAAAAAATGGAACTTCTGGCCGGGTGAGGCATTATCGGTGGGTACACGGAGACCCGGATCATGCTGGTCGAGCGCGGATTGCAGGTGATGAACGTCGAGGTGGTGGGCGATGCCTACGCCATCGCCTCGAACTACCTGCGCAAGACCGGCGCCATTCCCGACACCGACGCGACCGACGCACGGCTGATCGAGATCATCGTGCAGATGTTTCAGCGCGGCGAATACAACAGGATCAGGCTCGCCAACAAGGCGATCGCCAAATTCAACGCCGACACGCTCATTGATTGACCCCTCCCGGAGAACATCATGGAAGCCGCCATCGACCGCATCATGCAGACCTATGCCCTGCTGCTGAACCGCAGCACCGTGGCCAGCGACGAGGCGCGCGAGAAGGTGACGGATTATGTGAAGACGCTGTTCGAGGCCGGCGAAAAGGACACCCACCGCTTGACCGTGTGCGGGCTGACCTATCTGCGCCAACTCGACGGCTCAACCGATCCGGTGAAGGCGGGGTATACGGGGCTGTAGCGGCAAGCAGCTCCGCCGCTCATCGACAATGGCGGCCTTACCATTGCTCCGATGCAACTGCGTTGCATCCATAGCAACGGAAAATTCTGACGGCGGTGAAACTCGTGGTGTTCGGCAGGTCACCCAAATGCTTCATTTCCTCTCCGCAAACATCGCATTTGCAGCTCGGTGACTCACGGGATTGATCGGCAACTTCGTTCATTGCGGCTTCTTGTCGGGACCTGACGAGGTCGGTGAAACGCTGTAAGGATGGTCCGCCGAATGGGTCGAAATCGTGAAAACCCGTCCCCGTAAGACTACGCTCCTTTACTGACACACTCTCAGCACCGACCCCGCCCAAATTATGTCACTGCTTGTTTCAAATATGGCCGTTGATCGTTTCGCGGCGTCCGCGACCGTTGGACGACGTACGCGTCGCTGCTAGTTTTCGCAGAAAGCAGGCGTAGCCCGGGGCGCAAATAGTCATGCGACGGTGCTATAAACCTTCGCCGATCAACAAGAACCGCAAGGAAACGCGCATGCTCACGCTTCATCATCTCAACGACTCCCGCTCGCAGCGGATTTTGTGGCTGCTGGAGGAGCTCGGCACGCCCTATGAGATGAAGCGCTATCAGCGCGACGCCACGACGCGGCTGGCGCCGCCGGAACTGACCGCGGTGCATCCGCTCGGCAAGTCGCCTGTGATCACCGACGGCGATGTCAGGATCGCGGAAGTCTGGCGCGATCGTCGATTACATCATCCGCCGTTATGGCCAAGAAGGGCGCGATGATGCCCACACCCGGCAGCGCCGACTATGAGGCCTATAATGAGTGGCTGCATTATTCCGAAGGCTCGGCGATGCTGCCGCTGATGCTGAACCTCTATGTCGTCGAGGCTGAAGGAGGCCGGCGCGCCCTTGCATCCGCGCATCGACAGCGAGATGGCCAACCATCTCGGCTATGTCGATGGCGCGCTGAAGGGCCGCGAGTTCTTCGTCGGCCCGTCGCTGACCGGCGCGGACATCCAGATGAGCTTTGTCGGCGAGATGGCAAAGGTGTTCGACAAGCTCGCACCGTATCCGAATCTCGCGGCGTGGCTGTCGCGGATGCATGCGCGGCCGGCGTTCCAGCGCAGCGTGGAGAAGGGCGGGGCGTACCGGTTTGCGAGGTGAGGGACCCGATATCGTGTCCCGCGGCGCAGCGCAGCCATGAGCGCAGCGAATGGTGCGCTGCGACCCGGGACCCAGCCTTGCGGCCGCCTCTTACGGGTCCCGGCGCTGCGGAGCGGCACTGCGCGCCGCACCGCGTCGCGGGGACACGAGGCAGACCTCGCAGAACCCCGCCCTATCCCCACCATATCTTGCATAAATATCAGGCTCATACCGCAAGCGCTTGGCCAATGCCGGGCGATGTGGTATCTCGCAGACGCTTCTTTCGACCGCCACACGTGACCGACCGCATCGCCGCCTAAGGGCTTGCGGCGGTGGAGATATTTCGCCCATGACCTCCTCTCGTCTTCCAGCGCCAAAGACCGCTTCCGCGCCCGACTCGTTCTTTCACCGCCACGCTCGCCGAGGCCGATCCGGAGATCGCCGCCGCGATCAAGGGCGAACTCGGCCGCCAGCGCCATGAGATCGAGCTGATCGCCTCGGAGAACATCGTCAGCCGCGCGGTGCTGGAAGCGCAGGGCTCGGTGATGACCAACAAGTACGCCGAGGGCTATCCGGGCAAGCGCTACTACGGCGGCTGCGAGTGGGTCGACGTCGCCGAGACGCTGGCGATCGAGCGCGCCAAGAAGCTGTTCGGCGCCGGCTTCGCCAACGTGCAGCCGAACTCCGGCAGCCAGATGAACCAGGCGGTGTTTCTGGCGCTGCTGCAGCCCGGCGACACCTTCATGGGCCTCGATCTCGCCGCCGGCGGCCATCTCACCCACGGCTCGCCGGTCAACATGTCCGGCAAGTGGTTCAAGGCCGCGCACTACACGGTGCGCCGCGAGGACCAGATCATCGACATGGACGCGGTGGCGAAGCAGGCCGAGCAGGTGAAGCCGAAGCTGATCATCGCCGGCGGCTCGGCCTATTCGCGCGCCTGGGACTTCAAGCGCTTCCGCGAGATCGCCGACAGCGTCGGCGCCTATCTGATGGTCGACATGGCGCATTTCGCCGGCCTCGTCGCCGGCGGCGTGCATGCCTCGCCGGTGCCGCACGCCCACGTCACCACCACGACCACGCACAAGTCGCTGCGCGGCCCGCGCGGCGGCCTGATCCTGTGGAACGACGAGGCGCTGACCAAGAAGCTCAATTCGGCGATCTTCCCGGGCCTGCAGGGCGGCCCGCTGATGCATGTGATCGCGGCCAAGGCGGTCGCGTTCGCCGAGGCGCTGCGGCCGGACTTCAAGATCTACGCCAAGAACGTGGTCGAGAACGCCAAGGCGCTGGCGGAAAGCCTGCGCGCGCAGGGCTTCGATATCGTCTCCGGCGGCACCGACAACCATCTGATGCTGGTCGATCTGCGGCCGAAGGGCCTGAAGGGCAACGTCTCGGAGAAGGCGCTGGTGCGCGCGGCCATCACCTGCAACAAGAACGGCATTCCGTTCGATCCCGAGAAGCCGTTCGTCACCTCGGGCCTGCGCCTCGGCACGCCGGCGGCGACCACGCGCGGCTTCGGCGTCGCCGAATTCAAGCAGGTCGGCGGCATGATCGCCGAGGTGCTCAACGCGATGGCGCAGTCGCCGGACGGCAAGGCGCCGCTGGTCGAGGCCGCGATCAAGGAACGGGTCAAGGCGCTCACCGACTCGCTTCCCGATCTATCAGTAAGGTCTCGCGGTAAAGGTCTCGGAATGCGCTGTCCGAGCTGCAACAGTCTCGATACGCAGGTGAAGGACTTCGCGTCCGACCGAGGACTCGGCCGTGATCCGGCGGCGGCGGGTCTGCGTCGCCTGCAATTTCCGCTTCACCACCTTCGAGCGGGTGCAGTTGCGCGAACTCACCGTGATCAAGCGCAACGGCCGCCGGGTGCCGTTCGACCGCGACAAGCTGGTGCGCTCGCTGCAGATCTCCTTGCGCAAGCGCCCGGTCGATCCGGAGCGGGTCGAGAAGATGGTCTCGGCGATCGTGCGCGAACTCGAAAGCGGCGGCGAGGCGGAGGTTTCGTCCGAGGCGATCGGCGAGATCGTGATGGAGCATCTGCGCCAGCTCGACGACGTCGCCTATGTCCGCTTCGCCTCGGTCTATCGCAATTTCCGCGAGGCCAAGGATTTCGAGGCCGTGCTCGGCGAACTCTCCGGCGACGACGACGCGCGGGTCGCCACGTTGCGCAAATGATCTTCCGCATTCTGGAAGACCAGTACGCGCAGAAATCCAAAGAGGCGAAAGCCGCCGACCAGCGCTTCATGCAGCTGGCGCTGGCGCTCGGCCGGCGCGGGCAGGGCCGTACCTGGCCGAATCCGGCCGTCGGCGCCGTCGTGGTCAAGGACGGCGTCATCGTCGGCCGCGGCTGGACCCAACCCGGCGGCCGGCCGCATGCCGAGCCGGAGGCGCTGAGGCGCGCCGGCGAGGCCGCGCGCGGCGCCACGCTCTATGTGACGCTGGAGCCCTGCTCGCATTTCGGCAAGTCGCCGCCCTGCGCCGATGCCGTGATCGCCGCCGGCATCGCGCGCGTGGTGTCGGCGATCGAGGATCCCAATCCGGAAGTGGCCGGGCAGGGCCATGCCCAACTGCGCGCCGCCGGCATCGTGGTCGATGTCGGGCTCGGCGCGGCGGAGGCCGCGCGCGATCACGCCGGACATTTCAGGCGCATCCGCGACAAGCGTCCGCATGTGATCCTGAAGCTCGCGGTCTCCGCCGACGACAAGATCGGCGCCGCCGGCCACAAGCCGGTGGCGATCACGGGCGAGGCGGCGCAGGACGCGCGTGCATCTGCTGCGCGCGCAGTGCGACGCCATCCTGGTCGGCATCGGCACCGTGCTGGCGGACGATCCCGCTGCTGACCTGCCGCCTGCCGGGCATGGAAGCGCGCTCGCCGGTGCGGGTGGTGCTGGACCGCGCGTTGCGGATTCCCGGCACCAGCCAGCTGGTTCATTCCGCGCGCGCAGACGCCGCTCTGGGTGATGACGTCAGACCTCGCCGAAGCGCCGGCCGCCGCGAAACTCGGCGCGGCCGGCGCGCAGGTGATCCGCGTCGCCGCCACGGCCAACCCGCCGGGGCTCGATCTGCCGGCCGTGCTGCACGCGCTGTCCGACAAGGGCATCACGCGGCTGATGGTCGAGGGCGGCGCGCGGGTGGCGTCGTCCTTCGTCGCCGCCGACCTGGTCGACGAAGTCTGGCTGCTGCGCGGGCCGGGCAGCGATCGGCGCCGACGGCGTCCCCGCGCTGGACGCATTGCCGCTGTCGGCCATCACGCAGTCGCCGGCGCTTCAAGGTTCGTGCTAGCGAAAGCCTGAACAAGGATACTCTGACCGTTTACGAGCGCGCATAAATGTTCACCGGCATTGTCACCGACATCGGCGAGATCGCGAGCCTGACGCCGACGGCGCAGGGCCAGTTGCACCGGCTGCGCATCGCCTGCCGCTACGATCGGACCACCATCGCCGACGGCGCCTCGATCGCCTGCAACGGCGTCTGCCTGACGGTGGTCGCCTCCGGCGTCGAGCGGCGGCAAGACCTGGTTCGAGGTCGATGCCGCCGCCGAGACGCTCGGCATGACCACGGCGAAGCACTGGACCATCGGCACAAAACTCAATCTCGAGCGGGCGCTGAAGATCGGCGACGAACTCGGCGGCCATATCGTCGCCGGCCATGCCGACGGCATCGCCACCATCGTCAAGCGCGACGATCTGCCCGACATGGCGCGGTTCGAGCTGCGCACCACGCGGGAGCTGGCGCGCTTCATCGCGACCAAGGGCTCGGTGACGCTGGATGGCGTGTCGCTGACGGTCAATACCGTCGAGGACGTCACGTTTTCGGTGCTGATCATCCCGCACACGCTCAGCGTCACCACGCTCGAGCGCCTGGCGCGCCGGCAGCGAGGTCAATATCGAGGTCGACCTGATGGCCCGCTACGCGGCGCGGCTGTCGGAAATGAAGTAACCGAGGCGGCAACATGAGCGGGCCAGCTACCGGATCGGCGCATCAAGATGTCCCGGTTGGTCCGCGCGACGCGCTCACCATCGCCCGGATCGTCAAGGTCAATCACGCCGGTGAATTCGGCGCGATCAGGATCTATTCCGCGCAGATCTTGGTGTCCGGGTGGTTTTGGCTGGATTGCAGCCCCACGCTTTCGGAAATGCTGCGGCACGAGCGCAATCATTGTGCGATCTTTCATGCGGCGATGCCGTCCCGGCAATCGCGGCCATGCCGCGTGATGCATTTCTGGAGCTATGGCGGCTGGCTGCTCGGATTTGTTACCGCCTGTCTCGGCCGAAAGGAATATGGGCGTGCACCGCCGCCGTTGAAGCTGCGGTGCACCGGCACCTCGACGATCAGCTCTATTTCGTCCGGGAGCGTGATCCCGAGTTGTACAAGATCATTCTGTCAATCCGAGAAGAGGAACTGGCGCATCTGCGACATGCGGAAACGCAGCTTCCATCGACCCGGCACGAGGTCCAGATGCTGCGGCGGATCATCGCGTCGACAACGGACGGCCTGATCTGGCTGTCGACATGGGGCGATTCCGGCCGGATGGCCCATGCGTTGAAGGCGCAAGGCACCTGAAGGGCGCGCGGCAAGCGGCGATCCCGGACGCGTATTGCCCTTGGCATTGGACGCCGCTGCGCCTAAAACGCAGCCCAACTGACCCCTTGTTCCGATTGGAATGAATGGCAGACGCGCGGCGCGCACCGCTGAAGGACCAGACCGACATCTCAGGCGCGCGCGCGCTGATCGTCGAGGCGCGGTTCTATGACGACATCCAGGATGCGCTGCTGGAAGGCGCGGTCGCCGAGCTGAAGGCGGCCGGCGTCACCCATGACGTCATCACGGTGCCCGGCGCGCTGGAAATTCCGGCGGCGATCGCGATCGCGATCGATGCGGCCGAGAAGGGCGGCAAGCCCTATGACGCGGCGATCGCGCTCGGCTGCGTGGTGCGCGGCGACACCATCCATTTCGAGATCGTCTCGATGGAATCCTCGCGCGCGCTGATGGACCTTGCGGTCAACAGGAAATTCCCGCTCGGCAACGGCATCATCACCGTCAATACCGAGGCGCAGGCCTGGGCGCGGGCGCGCGCCAGCGAACTCAACAAGGGCGGCGACGCCGCGCGCGCGGCGCTCGCGATGCTGCGGATCAAACGCCGGCTGACGAAGGCCTGATGATGGCAGACAGCAAGAAGCCGGCGAAAACGCCGGACAAGAAGAATCGGACAAGAAGGCCAACCGGCGCGGCGCCGCACGGCTCGCCGCGGTGCAGGCGCTGTATCAGATGGACATCGGCGGCGCCGGCATCAACGACATCTTTGCCGAGTTCGAAAGCCACTGGCTCGGCAACGAGGTCGAGGGCGACAAGTATCTGCCGGCGGAAGCCGCGTTCTTCCGCGACGTGGTCTCCGGCGTGGTGCGCGACCAGGCCAAGCTCGATCCGCTTGATCGACGATGCGCTGTCGAAGGGCTGGCCGCTGAAGCGGATCGACGCGATCTTGCGCGCGGTGCTGCGGGCCGGCTCCTACGAACTGGAGCATCGCAAGGACGTGCCGGGCCGCGTCGTGGTGTCGGAATATGTCGACGTCGCGCACGCCTTTGTCGAACGGGACGAGACCGGCATGGTCAACGCGGTGCTCGACCAGATCGCGCGCCAGTTTCGCGCCGATGAGTTCGCGCGTGGGTAATAGGACGATGACTGTGGCCGTAGCCGTCATCCTGAGGTGCCGTAGCGAAGCGGAGGCCTCGAAGGATGGCGGCGTGGCGTTGCCGACGCAGCTCGGCCGTACATCCTTCGAGGCTCGCAAGAGCTCGCACCTCAGGATGACGGGTCTACCGCTATGACGAGCAGCAACAAATCCGTGTCCGGCGAGGACTCGCCGATCGCGCGCTATTTCAGGCCGCTCGCGACCGACCCCGGCGCGTTCGGCCTCGGCGACGATGCGGCGGTCCTGAAGGCTGATGGCGACGACATCGTGGTGACGACCGACGCCATCGTCGAAGGCGTGCATTTTCTGACCAGCGATCCGCCCGATACCATCGCGCGCAAGGCGCTGCGGGTGAATCTGTCCGATCTCGCCGCCAAGGGGGCGATGCCTGCCGGCTTCGTGCTGACGCTGGCGCTGCGCAAGGCGGACGAGGCCTGGCTCAAACCGTTCGCGCAGGCGCTTGGCGAGGATGCAGCGCAGTTCGGCTGCCCGCTGCTCGGCGGCGATACGGTTTCGACGCCGGGGCCGCTGATGATCTCGATCACGGCGTTCGGCCGCGTGCCCGCCGGCAGGATGGTCCATCGCAGCGGCGCGAAGCCGGGCGACCGCGTGGTGGTGACGGGCACGATCGGCGACGCCGCGCTCGGTCTCGCTATTCTCAAGGGCGGAACGTCGCCGATGCCGTCGCCAACGATGCTGCCGCACGAAACTGTTGGTCGGGCGCTATCGCGTTCCGCAGCCGCGCAACGCGCTGGCGCATGCGGTTCGCGATCACGCCAGTGCGGCGATGGACGTGTCCGACGGTCTGGCCGGCGATCTCGCCAAGCTGTGCGCCGCATCCGGCGTGTCCGCAGTGATCGATCTGGAAGCGATCCCGCTGTCCGCGGCCGCAGGGGTCTGGCGTCGCGCCGGATTGTCGGCATCGAAACATTGATCGCCGGCGGCGACGATTACGAGATGTTGTGCACAATCCCGGAGGATCGCGTTGAGGCGTTCGCGGAGGCAGCACAGCTTGCCGGCGTGCCGTGACCTCGATCGGCACGGTGGTTGCGGGCGCCTCGGCGCCAAAGTTCATCGACGGGCAGGGCACGGAACTCGCGCTGGAACGGCTGTCCTACAGTCATTTTTGAAGCCAGCCCTTGGTTGGTTGGAGCTTTGTTCTCCCGTCAGCATTGCAATTTCTGCGAAAACCTCTATGAATACCGGCCCGATTACCGCCGTGCCTTTTCGAACACGCCCTTGGGGCCTCTTCCAGAGACATCGTCGATAATGGATTGAATCCGCGCGATCGCCGTGCGGAATGCGAGCCTTACGTGCTTTGGAGAAGAGAAAATGGCTACTGGAACAGTGAAGTGGTTCAACGGTCAAAAAGGTTTTGGCTTCATTCAGCCGAGCGACGGCAGCAAGGATGTGTTCGTTCACATCAGCGCCGTCGAGCGCGCCGGTCTGGGTGGGCTGGCTGAAGGCCAGAAGGTTCAGTTCGAACTGAAGGAAGACAAGATGCGGGGCAAGGTAAGCGCGGAAAATCTGTCGCTGCGCGTAAGGCTTCGAACCGTCGTTTCACGGATGTGCTGAGATGACTAGCGCGCCCGCTCGACCCTCAAGGGGTTGGGCGGGTTTTTGCGTTTCGCAGGCCATATGCCGCCGCGGGACGGCGGGGCCGCCGACGGCGGTGTGGAACAAGACGGGTATTTCCGGCCAGCGGAAGGCCGATTTTCCCGGGAATTCCTTTCGAGAATCGACGGTTTTTCGCCCTCCGCGGCGTTGCGCCGGGGAGGCGATTTTGGCATGGTCCCGCCGATTTGAGGCCGCCCTTTTGGGCAGGGCAGGCCTCCTTTTTATGCGCCCGCCGCGTCTCGCGGCGATGGCGTGGGGTAAGAACAAGATCTGAGGCAAATTCAATGACAGCATTATGGGTGATTGTGCTCTGCGGAGCGCTTTCGATCGTTTACGCCATCTGGGCGACCGCTTCGGTCATGAAGGCGGATGCCGGCAATCCGCGGATGCAGGAAATCGCCGCCGCCGTGCGCGAAGGCGCGCAGGCCTATCTGAAGCGCCAGTACACCACGATCGGCATCGTCGGCGTCGTGATCTTCGCGCTGCTGGCCTACTTCCTCGGCATGCTGGTCGCGATCGGCTTCCTGATCGGCGCGGTGCTGTCGGGCGCGGCCGGCTTCATCGGCATGAACGTCTCGGTCCGCGCCAACGTGCGCACCGCGCAGGCCGCGACGACCTCGCTGGCCGGCGGCCTTGAACTCGCCTTCAAGGCCGGCGCGATCACCGGCATGCTGGTGGCGGGTCTCGCGCTGCTCGGCGTCACCATCTATTTCGCCTTCCTCACCCAGTTCCTGGGCCTCGCCGCCAACAGCCGCACCGTGGTCGACGCGCTGGTCGCGCTCGGCTTCGGCGCCTCGCTGATCTCGATCTTCGCCCGTCTCGGCGGCGGCATCTTCACCAAGGGCGCCGACGTCGGCGGCGATCTCGTCGGCAAGGTCGAGGCCGGCATTCCCGAAGACGATCCGCGCAACCCCGCCACCATCGCCGACAACGTCGGCGACAATGTCGGCGACTGCGCCGGCATGGCCGCCGACCTGTTCGAGACCTATGCGGTGACCGCGGTCGCCACCATGGTGCTGGCCGCGATCTTCTTCGCGACCTCGCCGCTGCTGGTCAACATGATGACGCTGCCGCTCGCCATCGGCGGCGTCTGCATCATCACCTCGATCATCGGCACCTTCTTCGTCAAGCTCGGCGCCAGCCAGTCGATCATGGGCGCGCTGTACAAGGGCCTGATCGCCACCGGCGTCCTGTCGCTGGTCGGCGTCGCCGGCGTGATCTACTGGCTGATCGGCTTCGGCCCGCTGGCGGGCGTCGAAGTTCACCGGCATGGCGCTGTTCGAATGCGGCATCGTCGGCCTCGTCGTCACCGGGCTGATCATCTGGATCACCGAATACTACACCGGCACCGACTATCGCCCGGTGAAGTCGATCGCGGCGTCCTCGGTCACCGGCCACGGCACCAACGTGATCCAGGGTCTGGCGATCTCGATGGAATCGACCGCCGGTCCCGCGCTCGTGATCATCGCCGGCATCCTCGTCACCTACAGCCTTGCCGGCCTGTTCGGCATCGCGATCGCGACCACCACGATGCTGGCGCTGGCCGGCATGATCGTGGCGCTCGACGCCTTCGGTCCGGTCACCGACAATGCCGGCGGCATCGCCGAAATGGCCGGCCTGCCGAAGGAAGTGCGCAAGGCCACCGACGCGCTCGACGCGGTCGGCAACACCACCAAGGCGGTCACCAAGGGCTACGCGATCGGCTCGGCCGGTCTCGGCGCGCTGGTGCTGTTTGCGGCCTACAACGAGGACCTCAAATTCTTCATCGCCAACGCCGCCAAGTTCCCGTACTTCCAGGGCGTGCTGCCCGACTTCTCGCTGAACAACCCCTACGTCGTGGTCGGCCTGCTGTTCGGCGGCCTGCTGCCGTATCTGTTCGGCGCGATGGGCATGACCGCGGTCGGCCGCGCGGCCAGCGCGATCGTCGAGGAAGTGCGGCGCCAGTTCCGCGAGAAGCCCGGCATCATGCAGGGCACCGACAAGCCGGACTACGGCAAGGCGGTCGACCTTCTGACCAAGGCGGCGATCAAGGAAATGATCATTCCGTCGCTGCTGCCGGTGCTGTCGCCGATCGTCGTCTACTTCGTGATCTACGCGATCGCGGGCGGCGGCGCGGCCGGCAAGTCGGCGGCGTTCTCGGCGGTCGGCGCGATGCTGCTCGGCGTGATCGTCACCGGCCTGTTCGTCGCGATCTCGATGACCTCGGGCGGCGGCGCCTGGGACAACGCCAAGAAGTACATCGAGGACGGCCACTACGGCGGCAAGGGCTCCGACGCCCACAAGGCGGCGGTGACCGGCGACACCGTCGGCGATCCCTACAAGGATACGGCGGGCCCCGCCGTCAACCCGATGATCAAGATCACCAACATCGTGGCGCTGCTGCTGCTGGCGATCCTGGCGCACTGAACCGCAAACACCCGACCTGCGACAAACCCGCGGTGCGAGCCGCGGGGTTTTTGCGGCCGTCGGAGCCAGCTGTTCTCGTTGAAAGGTGTGGTCGCCATGAAGTTCGAGATGAGCCGATGCAATCAGTGCGGCAGCGAAATGCTGATGGGCGTGACCGTCTGCCCGCAGCTGCGGCAAGGACCAAAGCAGGGGCGGCCAATCAGCGCTGTATCAGCCGCGGACGCTGTTGGCGGTCGCGCTGGCCGTGGCGGTGCTCTTCGTCTTCAACTGGATGAAATCCCCGGCGCCGCAGGTGAGCCAGATCAGTTCACCGCCGGCGTCAGCGCTTCCTTCGCGATAATGATGGCGAAGGACCCCCGTGGTGCGAGCAGGGATCGTTTGCGTCCGCCGTTCCCCGGATGCTGCGCAGCGCCATCAGCGCGTTTACGCGCGTCTTCGACGCGCTATGACTTGCGGCGTAGTGCGCTGCGGATCCGGGGTCCATCGATGGGTTGGCAGTTTGGGTCCCGGCTCTGCGAAGCGGTACTGCGTACCGCATCGCGTCCGGGACACGCCGGCTGCTAGTTGAAGCTGAGCAGCTTGAACAGCGGCGTCAGGTAGCTGAGCTCCTGGCCCGAGGTCGGCGTGGTGCGGCTGATGAAGTCGAAGATCTTGCCGTCCTGCAGCCCGTAATTGGCGAGCCGCTGCACCTGGCGGTTCTTGTCGAAATAGATCGCGATCACGCGCTGGTCGACGACCTTCTGGTTCATGAAGGCGACCGGGCGTTCGGAGCGCTGCGAGATGTAGTAGAAGACCTCGCCGTTCAGGGTCGCGACCGTGGACGGCGTGCCCATCACGATCAGCACCTGGTCCTGGCTCGCGCCGATCGGAATTTGCTCGAGCGCGCCGGGCGGCAGGATGTAGCCCTTCTGGAATTGCTCGCCGGTGCAGCCGCCGAGCGCCGCGCAGACCAGGGCGATGGCCGCGGCGGCGCGCATGCCGCGCCAGCGCGCGGCCAGGCCGCGCGGCGAGGGCGCGCGTGAGCATGTCGGGCTCGTCTCGGTCATTCCGGAACTGGTCCCGTCCCCTTGCATCGCGCGAGGCGTTGACGTACCGGGCAGCACGCCGGATTGCAACATGCGCGGCGCCCAGAAGTAAACCTTGGGGCTCGCTTGCGGAACCCACAATGCTTTGGCCGTTCAATCACTTCAGGAAACCCCGGATCGCCCCGCGCGGCACCATTGAGGCCATCTATGGCATGATCGTGACGCAAGCGCGAGAACCGTTGTTTTATCGGGACTTGGGCGTGCCGGATACGGTTAACGGCCGTTTTGACCTGCTGGTGCTGCATTTGTGGATGGTGCTGCGGCGGCTGAAGGCCGGTCGGCCGGCGGCGCCGACCTGTCGCAGGCGCTGTTCGATCACTTCTGCGACGATATGGACGCCAATTTGCGCGAAATGGGGGTCGGCGACCTCACCGTGCCGAAGCGCATGCAGGCCTTCGGGGAGGCCTTTTACGGCCGCACCGCGGCCTACGATCTGGCTCTGACCGAGGCGGCGCGGAGCCACTGGCGCAGGCGCTGTGCAAGAATATCTTGAATGGCGAGGACATCGAAAACGCGCGGCGGCTCGCCGGCTATGCCGAGGCGGCCATCGCGGCCTTGGCCGGGCTCGACGAGGCGGCGCTGCTGAGCGGCATCGTGGAAGTTTCCCTCGCCGGCCGAGCGGAGCGCGCAGCCATGAGCAAGAGACAAGGACAGCATGACCGACCAAGCCAGATCCCTGGCGCGTTCCCGTCGTCGTGGCGCAAATCCCGGACACCGGACTGCATCGCGACATCGAGGCCGATGCCGGCCACGCGCGCGCGATGGCCGAGGTCGCCGGCTTGCGCGAAGTGCTGTCGGCGCAGGCCTCGTTCGACGTGACGCCGCAAGAGCGGCGGCCGCTTCCACGTCACCGGCCGCGTCCGGGCGCGGATCGGGCAGACCTGCGTGGTGACGCTCGATCCGATCGAGAACGACATCGACGAGCCGATCGATCTGATCTTCGCGCCGCCCGAGCAGATTCCCGCAATTGGCCGATCTGGTCGATGAGGCCGCCGAGAGCGACGACGAAATTCCGGATCCGCCGGAGCCGATCGACAATGGCATGATCGATCTCGGCCGGGTCGCGACCGATGCGCTGTTTCTGGCGATCGATCCCTATCCGCGCAAGCCGGACGCGGTTTTCGAGCCGCTGGTCGACGCCGCCGATCCCGAGGATCATCCGTTTGCCGCGCTGAAGGCGCTGAAGCTCGAGCCGAAAAACCGGCCGGCGCGAACAAGCCCAAAGCCAAGCTGATGCCCGGCTAATGTGGACTGTGCGCCGGTATTCCGGTCGAAGGGGATGCGGAACTTGTCGAGGAATTCGGCATAAGCTATTGAACTATCTGGATTTATTCTGATGTTGCCGATTTCCGGCGTAGCGCAGGCGGCCGATCCCAAAAGAGCGCGGTCAAGAGGTTGTGTCGGGACGGGGACACGCTATTGTCGCGGCCCGGCCGGGGCGCAGCGTTGCGCTTTGCCGATCGCCGCCTTCCGCGGCGATTTCCAGTGCGCGGCCGGGCTCTTCAGGGCCGCAAGAGATCAGGTTTCCGGGACGTTCATGCCTCAAAAGGTTCGAATCGCGCTTGACGCCATGGGTGGCGATGTCGGCGCATCGGTCGTCATTCCCGGCGCCGCGATTTCGCTGACCCGGCATCCCGACACCGAATTTCTGCTGTTCGGCGACAGCGCGCTGATCGAAGCGCAGCTCGCCAAACATCCGGCGCTGAAGGCGGCCTCGCGCGTCATCCATACCGACGTCGCCGTCAGCATGCACGACAAGCCGAGCCAGGCGCTGCGCCGCGGCCGCAAGACCTCGTCGATGTGGCTGGCGATCGACGCCGTCAAGAAGGGCGAGGCCGACGTTGCGATCTCCGCCGGCAATACCGGCGCGCTGATGGCGATGGCGCGGTTCTGCCTGCGCATGCTGCCCGGCATCGACCGTCCGGCGCTCGCGGCGATCTGGCCGACCGCGCGCGGCGATTCGGTGGTGCTCGATCTCGGCGCCACCATCGGCGGCGACGCGCATCATCTGGTGGCGCTGGCGGTGATGGGCAGCGCCATGGCGAGCGTGCTGTTCGATCTCGAACGGCCGACCGTCGGCCTGCTCAATATCGGCGTCGAGGAAATCAAGGGCCGCGAGGAAATCCGCGAGGCCGCCGAGTTGCTGCGCGCGATGAACCTGCCGCAGCTCGAATATATCGGCTTCGTCGAGGGCGACGGCATCGGCAAGGGGCGCCGCCGACGTCATCGTCACCGAGGGCTTCAGCGGCAATATCGCGCTGAAGGCCGCCGAGGGCACCGCGCGGCAGATCACCGAATTCCTGCGCGCGGCGATGTCGCGCACCTGGCGCTCACGGATCGGCTATCTGTTCGCCCGAGATGCCTTCAAGGCGCTGCGCGACAAGCTGGACCCCAACAAGTCCAATGGCAGCGTGCTGCTCGGGCTGAACGGCATCGTGGTCAAGAGCCACGGCGGAACCGACGCCGAAGGCTTTGCCTATGCGGTCGATGTTGGCTATGAGATGGTCCGCTACGATCTCCTGACCAAGATCAATCAGATGCTCAATCGCGACGGCAGCGCGCTGGTCTCAGCGCCGACCGCGCAGGAGGCTGTCTCGTGACTGCAATACGTTCGGTCGTGCTCGGCTGCGGCTCCTATCTGCCGCAGCAGATTCTGACCAATGCCGAACTGGCGGCCCAGGTCGACACCTCCGACGAGTGGATCGTGCAGCGCACCGGCATCCGGCAGCGCCACATCGCCGCCGAGGGCGAGTTCACCTCGCATCTGGCGATCAATGCGGCGCGCGCGGCGCTTGGCGCATGCCGGGATCGACGCGCAGTCGATCGACCTGATCGTGCTGGCGACCTCGACGCCGGACAACACCTTTCCGGCGACCGCGGTCGCGGTGCAGAACGGGCTCGGCATCAACCATGGCGCCGCCTTCGATCTGCAGGCGGTGTGCTCCGGCTTCGTCTTCGCGCTCGCCACCGCCGACAATTTCCTGCGCACCGGCGCCTTCAAGCGCGCGCTGGTGATCGGCGCCGAGACGTTTTCGCGCATTCTCGACTGGAACGACCGCGGCACCTGCGTGCTGTTCGGCGACGGCGCCGGCGCCGTCGTGCTGGAGGCGCAGGCGCAGCCGGGCAACGCCTCCGATCGCGGCATGCTGACGACGCATCTGCGCTCCGACGGCCGTCACAAGTCGAAACTGTATGTCGATGGCGGGCCGTCCTCGACCCAGACGGTCGGTCATCTGCGGATGGAAGGCCGCGAGGTGTTCAAGCACGCGGTCGGCATGATCACCGACGTGATCGTGGACGCGTTCAAGGCCACCGGCGCCACCGCCGACGACATCGACTGGTTCGTGCCGCACCAGGCCAACAAGCGAATCATCGATGCTTCAGCGCACAAGCTGCATATTGCGCCGCAGAAGGTGGTGCTGACGGTCGACCTGCACGGCAACACCTCGGCGGCCTCGATTCCGCTGGCGCTGTCGGTCGCGGTCAACGGACGGACGCGTCAAGAAGGGCGATCTGGTGCTGCTGGAAGCCATGGGCGGCGGCTTCACCTGGGGCTCGGCGCTGCTGCGCTGGTAAGCGCACGCTTAAAATATCGATCATAGTTTGTCGCTTGTTTCATGCTTTTGCATTGATGAGCGCTGTTGACCATCGGCTGTTAAGCTCATAATTTCAGAGAATAAATTGTTCGCCGAGAGTGCGGGGCAGGCGATGACCGGGACCGGAAAAACAGTCACACGCGTCGATCTGTGCGAAGCGGTCTACCAGAAGGTGGGCCTGTCGCGCACGGAATCGTCTGCCTTTGTCGAACTGGTCTTGAAGGAGATCACCGATTGCCTCGAGAAGGGCGAGACGGTGAAGCTGTCGTCGTTCGGTTCGTTCATGGTGCGCAAGAAGGGCCAGCGTATCGGACGTAATCCGAAGACCGGCACCGAGGTGCCGATTTCTCCGCGTCGCGTGATGGTGTTCAAGCCGTCGGCCATTCTGAAGCAGCGGATCAACGGCCATGCCGTCGGCAACGGCGACGGCAAGGCCGACTAAGATCTTTCTCAAGCAGGCAGTAGAGGAGCGAGGCATTTGGACAAGGCGCCGGATGCGTTCCGAACCATCAGCGAGGTCGCCGACGATCTCGACATCCCCCAGCACGTGCTGCGGTTCTGGGAGACGCGGTTCGCCCAGATCAAGCCGATGAAGCGCAGCGGCGGCCGGCGCTATTATCGCCCCGACGATGTCGATCTGCTCAAGGGCATCCGCCGTCTGCTGTACGGCGAGGGCTACACCATCCGCGGGGTGCAGCGCATCCTGAAGGAGCACGGCATCAAGTCGGTGCAGGGTCTGGCCGACCAGACCTCCGCCGTCTCGTTCGGCGCGGTCGAGGAGGCGATCGGGCACAGCCTGAACGAGCTGACGAGGGCGAGCCCCCGGCGTCGATGCCGATGACGATGATTTCGAAGTGGCCGAAGGCGAAGGCATCGATTTTCGCTTCGCCGACATCGACGAGGACGGCATCTTGGCGCCGTTCGCCAAGACCAAGGCTGCCCCGGCCCAGCCGGCCGCCGCGGCTCCAGCCCGGGGAGTAGCACCTCGGACCGTGAACGCCTCGAGGACGTGCTGCAGGACCTGATCGCCTGCCGGCAATTGATCGATGCGGCGCTGAAGGACGGCTAGTCGGCAGGGCTGCGCTGGCAGGTCGCCGAAATCCACCGGGCGGCGCGATCGTTCTGCGGGCGTCTTAAGGAGAGGTGGCTGGAAGCACCGGCTCGCGGTGGACCTCGCGGCCTGATTCGTCGATTACCACGATTGTCAGGTCCTGATGCGCGTGGCCCGCGCTCCGAACCTCGGCTGCCAGCGTCTTGCTGTATTCGATCGCTTCGGAATTCAATCGAAACCTCTTGCCGACGCGGTCGCGGACGGGAACGCCGTCTTTCTTGTCGAAGTAGAATGTATGCACGTGGTTGGCCTTCTTGCTTTTGCGCGCTGACGCGGTCGTTTCGAATGCCCGCACAGGACGTACAATCGCCATACGACAGAGGGGCCAAGCATGGGAAAGGCCAGCCTGATGATTGTTAAAGGGATTCAGCCGCGCCGGCGTTGATCTGGGTCAACGCCACACAGCCCCGGGGCCAGCGGCGGACCGGCAATGCTCCGGGCAGAGGGGTTCCAGCCACCGCCGGATTCCGCGCCCAAGGACGCCCCAGGGCCGGGCGGGACCGGGCTTGGGCCGAACCTCCGCCAGCCGCCTCGCGCGCCTTGCGCCGGGCCACGATCGCAGCTAATGGAACGGCATCGGAGCGTGGCGCAGCCCGGTTAGCGCACTAGTCTGGGAGACTAGGGGTCGGAGGTTCAAATCCTCTCGCTCCGACCAATAAATCAAATAGTTAGATAGAAGTTTCTAAAAATAGGTTTCCCAATTTTCTCTCTGGGAAGCGACTAGTGTCGCAATAGGTGAAGGGCTTCGCTCCATGGGCCTTCATCGAAGCCTTTCGGCGAATTGTTCCTTCCCCCCGGGCGCTGACGGTTAGCCGTCCCTTCGCACCGCTAGGCACGAGGCTCGCGGACCAGCCGGAATCCGAGATTGCTCGGGGGCAGGCCGGCGGCGCAGCCACCGGCGCGGGCGTCGCGGATGAAGTCGGTGACATAGGCGCGGTGTTGTCCCTCCGCGACCCGTACGCCGCAGTTCGGATTTCTCGACAGCACGCCGCCGGCATTGTCCAGCGCGGTGCGGACGAAGCACGTGCTGGTCCATTCCCAAACGTTGCCACCGAGGTCGAGCAGCCCGTTCTCGTTGGCGCCGAAGCTGCCGAAGGTATGGGTTTGCGGATCGTCTGGCCCGCGATCGGATTCGCGCTCATAGCGTGCGAGCCAACGCTTCGAGGGATCGCTGTCATCGACTGCAATGCCGTCATCCCTGAATTTGCTGCCGGCGGCGAAGGCCCATTCCTCGTCCGTCGGCAGCCGGTAATGTTCGCCGGTCTTTTTCGACAGCCAGATGCCATAGGCATTGGCGTCCTGCCAACTGACCTGCACCGCAGGCCGGTCAACCGCCGTGACCACGCCGCGGCCGAGCGCCGGGCACGCACCGTCGTCAACGCAGCGCTGGTAGTCCGCCGAACTCACCTGATGCCTCATGATCGCCAGCGGCACTTCGAACGGCACCGCGACCAAGGGAGATGTCGCCTGCCTGCCGGCACGCGTAAAGTCGCCCGCGACGCGATACGAGACCGTACCAGGCTGCAGTTCGACCAAGGCCTGCCGATCGCGCAGGCCTGGATCGGCGGAGCCGGCGTCGGTGAGCAACGGCGCCACCGCCAGCGGACCGGCCAAGCCGGCCGCGCATGCCAGAACCAGTTTGAGCTTGAATGCGATCAGCATAGCCGTCTCCATTCCGTTCGAGCGGAGGTGCCGGCTCTGCGCCGGCACCTTGCCCCGTCAGTTGGTTTGTCAGTTGGTGTTGGGAGCCGGGATTTCCGCCGGCGCCTTCACCTGGGTCATCAAATCGTCGTTCCACTTGCCCTCGACCTTGAAGTGCGCGGTGGCGCCGAGTTCGACGGCCTCGATCAGGTTGTGCGTGACATAGGCGTAGATGCCGGGCTGCAGGAACTTGTACATCGCAGCCCCCGCCGAGCCGCCGCGGATGAACCAGGTCTCCAGTCCGGTTTCCGGTGCGTTGGAGAATTTGCCGGTCTCCCAGACGTAGTCGCCGTGGCCGCCGATCAGATGCGGGCGGCTGTCGCGATTGGCCTGCGAATGCACGATCAGCACGTTGTCTCCGACATTGGCGGTCAGCGCATTCTTGCCGGTCAGTGCACCGACCTTGCCGTTGAACACGACGTGAGTCGGCATCAGCTTGCGCATCACCTCGACCGTGTCGGTGTAGGCCTCGCCGGGAGAATCGTAGGATTTGAATTTGCCGTTTTCATCGCGCGGCACATACATGTCCTGCTCGCCGACGTAATAGATCTTGTCGTAGTGCAGCGGGTGGCCCTTGCCGTCGTTGAGGCCGTCGCGCGGCAGCACCATCACGGCGCCGTTCATGCCGGAGACGACGTGCCACGGGATCATCGGGCCGCCCGGCGCGCAGTGATAGACGAAGGTGCCGGTCCGGGTTGCCTTCCAGCGCAGCATCACCTGCTCGCCGGGATTGACCAGTGTCAGGGCCGCGCCACCGAGCGCGCCGGTCGCTGAATGGAAGTCGATATTGTGCGGCATCGAATTGGTGTCGGGATTGATCAGCGTCACTTCGACATAGTCGCCCTCATGCACCACCATCAGCGGCCCCGGCATCGAGCCGTTGAACGTCATGGCCTGGAAGGTGGTACCCTGTTCGTCGATGACGACCTTCTTTTCCTCGATCTTGAGCGTGAACTCCATGATCTTGGGACCTTGTTTGGTGGCCTGTTCGTGGGCGTGCACGAAGGGCGGCGCGACGAGATCAACGTGCTGCCGTGGCAGCTTCAGTTCCTCGGCAAGGGCGGGAGTCGCCAGCATGAGGACTGCGGCGGCTGCGCTATAGATGGCGGCTCTGCGGGTCAGCATCGGATCGTTCCTTCATTTGGATGTCTATCTAGCGCCGACATATTTGCGCCGTTTGCGGCAACAGAGTTTGCGCTGCAGCAAGCTTCCCGTCATTTTGCGATGACCTACGCAATTGTACGTAAGCGCTGCGCGATCAGGACCGAGGAGGCGATTTTCGGGGCGCCCGTCTTTGAGCGAGCGCAAAGTCGCGCTCGACGCTTTCGGCTATTGAGCGGGTATGGAGGCGGCGGAGCCCCAACAACGATCAATCGATGCGGGAGACGAGCACGACATGAGGCCAGATCTTGCGGCCTGCTACGGACAGGAGCGCTTGCCGCGATACACCAGCTATCTGACCGCGCCCGCATTTTTCCGCCGCCATCGGACCCGATACCTACGCCAAATGGCTCGAGGCGATTCTGCAAAACGCCAGCGCGTCATTATATCTGCATGTCCCGTTCTGCCGGGCGATGTGCTGGTATTGCGGCTGTCACACGTCGGTTACTCGACGTGACGAGCCGATTTCGGTTTACGCCGGCGGCGCTTCGTTGCGAAATTGACATGGTCTCGCGGCGATCGGTCGTCGCCCAGGTCGACCACGTCCATTTCGGCGGCGGCACCCCGACCATCATGGCGCCCGAAGCGTTTGCCGATCTGATCGGATCGATCCGGCATTCCTTCTTTGTCGGCCCCGCGGCCGAGATCGCGGTCGAAATCGACCCGCGCAGGCTCACACCCGCAATGATCGAGGCGCTTGCCTATGGCGGCGTCAATCGCGCAAGCCTCGGCGTGCAGAGCTTCGATCCGGTCGTGCAGCGCGCCATCAACCGGGTGCAGAGCTTCGAGGAGACCGCGAGGCGACCACAAGGTCTGCGACGGGCCGGCGTCGCCGGCATCAATTTCGACCTGATCTATGGGCTGCCGCACCAGACCGTTGCGTCCTGCCTCGAGACGGTCCTCCAATGCGTCGAGCTGCGGCCAGATCGCTTTTCGGTGTTTGGTTACGCTCACGTTCCGTCATTCAAGAAACATCAGCGCAAGATCGAAGAGGCGTCTTGCCGGAAGCCTGGAGCGGTATCGCCAGTTCGAGGCGATCTCCGGGGCGCTGCGCGGGCCGGTTATGTGCCGATCGGCCTCGATCACTTCGCGCTCCCGGCGACGGGATGATGGCTGCACTACGCAAGGTACGCTGCGCAGGAATTTCCAGGGCTATACGACGGATACCGCAATGTTCTGCTGGGCTTCGGCGCCAGCGCCATCGGACGTCTGCCGCAAGGTTACGTGCAGAACGAGGTCGGCACCCGAGCCTATTCAGAGTCGCATCGCGAGCGGCCGACTGGCCACGGTCAAAGGTTACGCGTTGACCGCCGACGACCGGCTGCGCGCCGAAATCATCGAGCGCATCATGTGCGACTTCGGCGCCGATCTCGGCCAGATCTGCGCACGGCACGGCTCGGCGGCTGAGGCCATGTTGAAATCGTCGCCTCGTTTGCGGGACCTGATTTCCGACGGCATCGTGGAGCTCGACGGACCGTCATTGGTCGTGCCGGACGAATCGCGCTTTCTGCTGCGCAGCGTAGCTGCGGCGTTCGACGCGCACCTCGATGGTTCGAAGCAACTTCACAGCCGCGCGGTCTAAGCAAACGCGCCGAAGGTTGCGCCGGGACAAAGAGTCCCGGAGCCGGGTCAGGCTACCGTCTCCTGGGGGAAACGGAGACGCTGATGCAAGTCGGATTCAACGATCTGGTTGACGATGTGATGCGCTCGGCGCCGGATACGATCGGCGTGTTCCTCACATTCAGGATGGGATGCGTCGGCTGTCCGATCGCGTGTTTTCATACCGTGGACGACGCCTGCCGCGAGCACAGCGTCGATCGTGATGCGTTCCTGGAGGCGCTGCGATCGGTCGCTGCCAAGGCTATGGCCTGACCGGCGGTTCGCTGTCGCCCGGAACAGTCTCGGCGAGCACGAACAATTTGTGAGGCTCGCGCAGCACGACGCGCTGCCGGCCGCTCTCGACCAGCCCGCGCTGCTCCCAGCCGGAGAGGATGCGGCTTACCGTGTGCAGCGTGGTGCCGGTCATTTGCGCGATGTCCTGGCGGCTGATTGGAAAGTCGATCTCGACGCCGTGTTCCACCTTGCGCCCGGATTGCTTGGCCAGCCGCAGCAGCGCATGCGCCACGCGTTGCTCGACCTGCTGTGTCGACATCTCGACCACGCGGGTATGGGTTTCCTGCAACCGGTTACCGACGGTCTGTAGCGTGTTGGTGGCGAGCGCCGGGAACTTCGCCACCAGGCGCGGCCACGCCGCCGATGGCCATGCCAGTACCACGCTGTCGTCGACGGCCGTGGCGGTCGCGGGATAGCGCTGCAGTCCGATCGCCATTGCGACGCCGAAGGTTTCGCCGGACGCGACATAGCGCACCACGACCTGCTCTCCGGTCGGCGTGGTCTTGCTGGCGCGCACATGGCCGTGCAGCAGCACGTAAAATGAATGCGCCTCTTCGCCCTGCTGGAACACCGCGCTGTTCCTGGCAAATCGTACCGAACGCGCCTCGCGCAGGATTTCGCCGAGTTCGTCGGCGCTAAATCCCGCGAACAGTGGCAGATGGGTAACCAGCGAAGGATCGACTGTGGTCATGCTTTCCCAACCGTATTCGCGGTTTCGATCAAATCTAAGCTTGCGATTATATCCGGCTTTCCAGCCGTAGTTTGCGCTGGCGCAACATTGCAATGCGGCATTGCTCCTAAGTGAAAATCAGGTTGACCCGCAAGGGCTGCGGATGATCAACGGAGAGTGACCATGCGCAAGGTAATGACAGCGGCGGTGATCGCGGTTCTGATGGGGCTGGCCGGCCCGGCGATGGCCGCTGAAGTCGAGGTCAAGATGCTCAACAAGGGAGCCGAGGGGTTGATGGTGTTCGAGCCGGCGCTGGTGAAGATCGAGCCGGGCGATACCGTCAAGTTCGTGGCGGTCGACAAGGGGCACAATGCCGAATCGATCAAGGGCATGTTTCCGGCTGACGCCCCGCCGTTCGTCGGCAAGAGCGGTGAGGACGTCGCGGTCACCTTCGACAAGCCGGGTGCATACGGCGTAAAGTGCATGCCGCATTACGGTATGGGCATGGTGGCGCTGATCGTGGTGGGAACTCCGGGCAATCTCGCGGAAGCCAAGGCGGTTCCGCAGGTGGGCAAGGCGAAGCAGATATTCGCCGCGTTGATCGAAAAGCTTCCGAGCCAGGCCGCCGCGGCGAAGTAGATGGCAAACGCAGCAATCATGGCAGGTCGTCCCCCCGCCTATCAGGGCTGGCCGTTGCTTGCGAGCGGCTTCCGCCCGTTCTTCCTGCTCGGCTCGATCTATGCCGGGCTCGCGGTCCTGGTCTGGTTGCCGGCGTTCTACGGCGAATTGCGGCTTACTTCCGCATTCGCACCGCGCGACTGGCATGTTCATGAAATGCTCTACGGATACCTGCCGGCGGTAATCACTGGATTCCTGTTCACTGCGATCCCGAACTGGACCGGGCGGCTGCCGGTACGGGGCACGCCCTTGCTCGCGCTTGTGCTCGTCTGGATCGCGGGGCGCGTCGGTGTGACGTTTTCTGAGGAAACGGGCTGGCTTTCCGCGATGCTGATCGATGCGAGTTTCCTGGCGCTCGTCGCCGCGGCCGCGGCGCGCGAGATCCTGGCCGGGCGCAATTGGAAAAACCTCAATGTGGTGATGCTGGTTCTGTTGCTGCTTACGGGAAACGTTGCGTTCCATCTCGAGGCGCATTTCCATGGCGCCGCCGAGATCGGGATCCGGATCGGCATCGCGGTCGTGGTGCTGCTGATCTCATTGATCGGGGGCCGCATCATTCCAAGCTTCACCCGCAACTGGCTGGTGCGTGAAAATCCCGGCCGCCTGCCGGTGCCGTTCGGCCGGTTCGACGCGATCGTCGTGGTGATCAGCGCGCTGGCGCTGTTGTCCTGGGTGGTCGATGCCAATAGCCGACTTGCCGGAGCCGCGCTGGCGTTCACGGGACTGTTGCATGTCGTGCGTCTCGCTCGGTGGGCCGGCGACCGGACCACGCGGGAGCGGTTGTTGCTGATCCTGCATGTCGGCTATGCCTTCGTGCCGCTGGGTTTCCTGCTCAATGCAGCTTCTGCGTCTGGATTGGTTGCGGCCGGTGCCGGCGTTCATGCCTGGATGGCGGGAGCCGCCGGAATCATGACGCTGGCCGTGATGAGTCGGGCAACGTTGGGCCATACCGGCCAGCGATTGACCGCATCCGTCACCACGCAATTGATCTACGCCGCGATCATTGTCGCGGCACTGGCGAGGATTTGTGCGGCAGTGGAACTATCGCATGACGGGCCGCTGCTGCACCTTGCCGCCTTCGCATGGGCTGCGGCGTTTCTCGGCTTCTCAATCAGCTTCGGCCGGTTACTCACCAGCCGAAATTGACGAGTACATCACCGCCTCTCGCCCAGTTCGTCGATGGCCGACGCGTTGGGGCAGTATCCCTCGTAGCGTTGGGCGAGGGTGCCGGCCTCGAGATCGTGGTTGCATTGGGCCTTTTGCCGGCATGCCGCGCAAACGCGTATCATGTCACGCTGCAGGACAGGCTGTGTCCGCGACAGGGTAGCCTCGTCGATGCCGAGGACTTTCAACAGTCTCGGCAATTCGTCGCTCGCGTGCGGTCCCTGGCGGACAATGGCATCGAGTTCGGCAGGGCTCACACAAAGGTCCTGTGCGATACGTGCGAAATCGCCGCTGTTCATATCGCGAATCTCGCGCATCTCCTGGCGGTGTTTGAGCCAGTCGCCGAACAGATTGATGGCGTCTTCGACGATCGGGTAGGTCTTGGTCCGGGTCCGGGTTTCCATGGCGCGCTCCCTCACGTGGCTGAAACTGAGCGAGCATGGCCGCACCGACGTGGCGCGTCGTTGCGATGGATCAAATAGCGTGAGCGCGTCAGCACTTATCTGGCTGCGGTGCAACGTTCTGGAACTCATTCCTACAGTGCGGGACCGAATATGGTGTATCGGGCCATGCTTGCGTGGTCGCGGCGTGGCTCGCCTGGTCGACACGCCGGATCTGACGGGGTTATTGCCGAGCTGGCGCTCGCCGCGCCGCTTTGACCTGCGTCAAAACGAATGGACTCGCGTGCTATATATTAACGTCGAGGTCATTCGGTTCAGGTGGGAGCCAAACATGGCACGCTACGTCGCTCGATTCATGAAGAATGTGCTCGGTGAAAACGGGCATGAGGCCGAAATCTGCCAACGCTCGATCGAGATCGAGGCTTCAAGCAGAGGGCACGCCGTCGAATTGGCGAAGAGAGAGTTTTGTGAAGCCGAAAATCTGAAGGATTGGGCCCTCCACGCAGACTGCATTCGCGTTGCTGATGCGGAGTTTCCCTCTTAGTCCCGGCGAATCCGCTGCGACCTTGGCGCCGGCTCGCGCTCGATTGTCTGCGCTTCGGTAGAACTACGGAAAATTGATCTGGATCAAGTCGTTGTAGATAGTGTTCCGGCACCGTATTCCTGCCTTGGACGCGGAGTCCGCGCGATTCTAGCAGCTGGCAGGTTTCCGCGCCGATCTACTGTTTCGTATTGAGAATGGCCGTTACCATAGCAGTTCCGATATCGGCTTTGGGTATTTGCAATCCGTATTGCGGCTGAGCCACAGGATTAGGAAACGCGCGCTTGGAATCGTCGATGCCATCCGCATTTGCTTCGCTCCAGCCGATCAGATCAGTCAGTCAGCGTGCCCTGGCTTCGCAGTGGGACTGGCTGGCGGCCGGCCGACGTTTCCCGGCGTTTGCAGAGTTTAGGCCCGAACCGGACAAGTACGATCCGAGACAGCTTGTCGTATGGAATGTGGAGGGTAGCGGTCGTCTGCAAAAATTCAGAGCGTTGTACCAGGGAGACAATGTCGCAGAGGTGTTCAACTCGGCCTGGGCTGGCAAGACGATGGATGATGTTGTTCCGGTGTCGCTCAGGAGGGTTACGCTTGACGCCGCGAAGGAATGCGTGACGGGCAGATGTCTCGTCTACACGATTGTTTCCACCATCGATTCAAATGATCGTCGGGTCGATTGCGAGAGACTTCTGCTCCCATTCGGACGTGACGGCTCAAAAGTCGAGCAGATTCTTGCGTTCCTGCAGTTGCGAAATATGGAGGGTGACGCGCGACGAAAGAAGATACTCAGGAATTTTGAGCTGCATGCTGATCTCATTTATTCACGCAAGATCCAGTCCGGATTTACCCAGGCAAGTTCGACAGCGTTGGAAACCTCACCAAATCTGAATAAGCGCGCGAGAGCCTCGCGCCGCAATATTCTGAGAGCCGGAAGGATCAATTTTGCCAATGAGAGCGCTACGTGCACGGTTCGCAATATTTCGGCGACCGGTGCATTGATCGAGATTGCAACGGCAACTGAAATCCCGAAGACCTTCACGCTGATTCTCGAAATGGAGACCACCGAGCGGCTATGCACAGTCGTCTGGCGCAAGCGGGCGCAGATCGGCGTCCGGTTCGGCTAACTCTATTGCGGACCAGATCATCCGCAGCACGATCCCGGGAAATTCGAAAGATCGATCTGGTCGATCAGGGCCCTCAGACGGGCCCTGATCCGACGAAAACGGGTGGCAATAGAACGGCCGATCTTCATAACGTCGCTTCCGTTCTTGCACGACTGACCTGAAGCAAGACTTCACGCGTCCATGGTGTGGAGTCGCTGACGATTGCGCAGCACGATCTGGCGGGCGCCGGACAATCCCAGCACGCCCTCGCCGTGGAGCTGCGAAAACGCTCGTGACACCGTTTCCAGCGTCAATCCGAGATAGTCGCCGATATCGCGGCGGCACATCGGCAGCGCCACCATTCCGGCGACGGCAAGGCGGCGATCCATCTCGAGCAGGAAATTCGCGACGCGTTCCATCGCGTTCTTGCGTCCGAGCAGCAGCATGTGATTTTCCGCGTGACGCAGCTCACCGGCTGTGATGCCCCAGAGCTTGCGCGCGACCTGGACATCGACGCCGGCGGCCTGCTCAAGGCTGCTGCGCTTTACCAGGCGCACTGTCGTGTCGGTAACGGCTTCCGCGGCGAGGCGATGGCTGGTGCCCAATTCAAGCCCGAAGACGTCGCCCGCGAGCAGAAACGCACCGATTTGGCGGCGTCCGTCGGAAAGCAGCTTGTAGGTCCGAACCGCGCCGCGGATCACCTGATAGACGTATTCAGCCGGCTCGTCCTCCCCGTAGATCTCCTCGTCCTTCCGGTACGTATATTCCGACGCCACCAGGCTGGCGTGCCCAGTTAGCCCGCAGAACTGGTTGGGCTTGGCAAACGGGACCGGAGCGGCCTTGGTCGAGCTAATTGCGGTGTTGAGCGATTGGTTGAGCATGAGCCATCTCCTTTGCGGCGGATGACGAACCCTACGCGGGGAGACGCAACCTGAAAATTTCGCTCGATATCTTAAGGGGAGCCCCCTAAGTACTTTACCGGAGGTCGTCTCGGGCGCTTATCGCGCTGTGGACTGGCCTTCCTCGATGGCGCAGCGGATGCGGCTAACGAGGCTTTCCTCGATATGCGGCTTGAGCAATACGTGGCGGATGCCGGCCGAGGCGGCCTTTTCCTCGATGTTTTCATCCGGATAGCCGGTAATCAGAATGATCGGGGCATTAGCATGACCGTTCCGCAGGCGGTTCGCCAGGTCGATGCCGCTCATGGCCGGCATCTTGTAGTCGATTACAAAGCAATCGGCTTCGCCAGCGACATCCCGGCTCAACAGGGTCGCGGCGTTGCGAAACGTCCGAACTTCGAATCCATGGGTTTCGAGCAGAAATCGCAGCGATCCGAGGACATCGGTGTCGTCGTCGACAACATAGATCATTGGTGCTGGGGGCGCCGAAGCCATCTGGGATTATCGTCCGAATTATACAGGTATCGTTCTCGCACCGGACATAAGAGCACATTTGCGCGCGGACGACTTGATTTGCCTCAATCTTTGATCGCGCCGGCCCGCATCGCCATGCGGACGAGCTCCGAGAGGCTGCTGGCCTCCATCTTGGTCATGACATTGGCACGGTAAACCTCGATGGTGCGCGGGCTTATGTTGTATTCCCGGGCAATCTGCTTGTTCGAGAGCCCGGCGACGAGCCCATCCATCACCTGGCGTTCCCTGGGGCTGAGGCTTTCGACCCTGGCGACGATGTCCAGCGTCGCGGCTTCGCTTCGCGCGCCGGCCTCGGCCAGCTTCAGCGCGATCTCGATCATGCCGATCAGGCGATCGTCCTCGAACGGCTTTTCGAGGAAGTCGACCGCGCCCAGTTTCATGGCTTCGACAGCCAGCGGGACATCGCCGTGTCCGGTCATGATCAGCACCGGGAACGTGCTGCGCCCGGCCTTCAGGCGTTGTAGAAGTTCGATGCCGTCAATACCGGGCATGCGGACGTCCGAGACCACGCAGCCAAAGTCGACGCCGGGTAGCGCATCAAGGAAATGCTGGGCCGATTCGTACAGCGTGACATGGAAGTCCGCTGCGTCGAGCAGGAAATTGAGCGAATCCCGCATCGCCTCGTCGTCGTCGATGATATAGACCTTACCCCTATGCGCCATTGGTCAAACTCTCGCTTGATGCGGCGGGCAAGGTGAAGCGAAACGTCGCGCCGCCCGCCGGGTTGGTTTCGGCCCACATCCGGCCCCCATGCGCTTCGATGATCGAGCGGCTGATCGACAGGCCCACGCCCATGCCGGTCTCCTTGGTCGTAAAGAAGGTCTGGAACAGGCTTTGCTCGACGCCATCTCCAAACCCGGATCCGGTATCGGAAACCGCAATTTCGATCATCTCGTCAGCCACCAGCGCATTGGATGCGATCAGCTCGCGGCGCGATGACTGCGCCATGGCTTCGAGGGCGTTGCGAAACAGGTTGACCAGCACCTGCTGAATCTGGACCCGGTCCACCAGCACCTTATCGTGCTCGGGGTCGAGATTGAACCGGATCTGCACACCTTGCTCGCGGGCGCCGGTGAGACCGAGCGCGCCGGCTTCCTCGATCAGCTTGGAAAGGCGTTCGACGCGTTTCTCGGTTTCACCCCGCGCGACGAAATCGCGGAGCCGCCGGATGATCTGTCCGGCTCGGATCGCCTGTTCGGCAGCGCGGTCCAGCGCGCTTTCGATTTTCGCAATGTTGGGATCGTCGCTGGCGCTCAGCAGACGGCGCGAACCCTTCATGTAGTTGCTGATCGCGGCAAGCGGTTGATTGAGTTCGTGCGCAAGCGCCGAGGCCATTTCTCCCATCGCGCTCAGGCGCGAGACGTGAACGAGTTCGGACTGCAGCTCCAGAAGCCGGGCCTGGGTCTGCTGCTGTTCGGTCAGGTCGCGGACGAAGCCGGTGAAATAGGTCGCGCCGCCGGACTGCATTTCACCGATCGCTAGGTGCATCGGGAAAGTGGTCCCGTCCTTGCGCTGTCCGGTGACGATTCGGCCGATGCCGATAATATTCCGTTCGCCGGTCGATCGATAGCGGGCAAGGTAGCCGTCATGGCGTGAACGGTCCGGATTGGGCATCAGCATGCTGACGTTTTGGCCGATCGCCTCGTGCTCCAGGTAGCCGAATTGCCTTTCGGCGGCGCTGCTGAAAAACTGCATGATGCCCTGACTATCGATGACGATCATCGCATCGGGAATGGTCTCCAGGATCGAGTGAAGGTGGCTTTCCCTGGTTCGAAGCGCTTCCTCGATCTCTTTCTGATCGTCGATTTCGATCATGATGCCGCTGAGATGTCCAAGACCTCCTTGTTCGCCCTTGACGATGCTGCCGCGCGCGCGAACCCAATGGCGTGACCTGGATTGCCCGTTTACCCGATACTGCATGTCGAACCCGCAACCGGTCTCGACGGACCGTGCAACGGCCCGCCGGGTGCGTTCGCGTTCGTCCGCGTCCAGAAGGGAAAGGAACAGTTCGTAGGTGAGGGGTAGATCGTCGGATACGCCGAACAGGCCTCTGGTTGTATTCGACCAGAGCAGCTGGTGCGTCGCGAGATCCAGATCCCATACGCCGATGCCGGATCCCTCGATACCGAGCCGAAAGCGCTCGTTTCGGATGGGATCCTCAGATGCTGAATGCAGGATGGTGGTCACGTATGGCCTTCATTGCCGGAAACGGCCGAAGGATACCAAGATGCCCGATGGGAGGCTAGCGCTTTGAAAGTTCTTTCTTTTCATATGTCATAGGTCGGAATTCGCGGCATTGGGTCAAGCCGGAACAGGCAGAGCGGGCAATTCGTTCACTGTTATTTCGGCATCGCCTACCGCCGCGAGCAACAGCCGCAGCGAGAGCAGTTGCAGTTCGGCGGCGATATGATCATCGCTACATTCCGACGCGAGCCTCAGACATCCGTGCGAACAGTCCAATACGACATCCAAAATATGCGCCACGGCACGCCCTTTTTCAACTGAAGGCTGCATGCTACCCGACGCTGCATCGATCGTTCTGACCCAGATCAAGGTCTTCGGCCTGGATGCCGATGTCCTGCAACCGGGCACCGAAGAATTGCTGATTGCTTGATCTGCCTCAGTTCGTCCGCCGGCCGCCGGCTTACAAGAAAAGTCATGCCGGCATCCGGGAGGGGAGCAATGACGTATAAAACGGTGATGGTCAGCCTGGCGATCGGCCAGCCAAATAATGCGCGGTTGGAAGTTGCCGCCCAGCTGGCCGAACGGTTCGGCGCCCGGGTGATCGGAACTGCCGCCGCCGAGTTCAGTCCGCCGCTCTATTTCACGGAAGGCGAACCGGCCCAGAGGCTGATCGATCAGGGGTGGGGTGCGGTCAGAAGCCGGCTTAAGGAGCTGGAGGGCGAGTTTCGCGCGGCAATGCAAAACCGCGCCCTTGAGGTGGAATGGCGATGCGGCGAGGATTTCCCGACGCAATTCGTCGTCCAGCAGGCCCGGGCCTGCGATATCATCGTGGTCGGAGAAGCCGCTCTTGGCGGACTGGCCGATCCATTTGCGCAGGTCGATCCGAGCGACCTTGTGATGCAGGTGGGGCGCCCGCTGCTGGTGGTTCCCGAGGACTGCAACTGGCTGGATCTGCGGAGCGTCCTGGTTGCCTGGAAGGACACCGCCGAGGCGAGGCGGGCGGTCAGCGACGCGCTGCCGCTGCTTCGTAAATCCACCGAAGTCACGATTGTTGAAATTGTAGAGGACGAAGCCGATCGCGCCGCGGCGCTGGTGCGGATCAAGGATGTCGCGGCGTGGTTATCACGGCATGGCGTAATGGCATCACAGCAGGTGCCCGGGCAATGTGGCGATGCGGCTACGCAGTTGGAGCGCGTGGCATCGGACGTTGGGGCTGGCGTGGTCATTGCCGGCGCCTATGGGCATTCAAGGCTGAGCGAGTGGATTCTCGGGGGCGTGACGCGGCGGCTTGTCAAGCCGGTGAAGCGCTGCTCCTTGCTGTCACGCTGAAATTGATCTTCGTCAACGTCGGTGGCCGACAGCCTGCTTGAATATTTCTAATCTCGATCGAGGATCGCGTCTTGGATAGCTTTATCGAACAGGTCGTCGCAGACCACATGACCCGCGAAGTCAAGACGGTAACCCGCGGCCTGCCGCTGCGGGAGCTCGGCGACCGCTTTGAAAGAGAGGATTTCAACACCTATCCGGTCGAGGAAAACGGGCAGGTCGTGGGGATGGTTTCGAAGTTCGATCACCTTTCGTGTTTCGTCTTCACTCCAGCCCACATGATGCCGTACTACGATGACCTGATGAAGCGCACGGTCTCCGATATCATGACCTCGGATTTCATCTATGTCGGGACCGACACCAGGCTGACCAGAGTGCTTCAGCTGATGGTCGACCACCGAAATCCGCAGCATGCCGGTGATCGATGGCGACCAGCGGCTTGCGGGTATCATCTCCCGCGAAGACGTGATGCGCGCCTTGCGGCGCTGTACCGGTGGCAGGACATCGCTGCCCGGCTGACACGGGGGAAACGGATGACAGGAATCGTTCGTTTTCAGGCTTTGGCCTTTGACATTGTCGACGGCCATCCTGTCGAGGAGCAACGGGTCGACTGTGAAAGTCCAGCGCTGGCAATACAGACGGCGCAGGGGCTGTGGAAAGTATTCGGCCACGCCGGCGCGGTTGCATTGAGCCGCACCAGTTTTTTCGACGGGGACACGCCGGTTCAAAAGCACGTGCTGCGCCGGTTCGGTCAGGTGCCCGACGAGTATCTGACGGAAAACACCGGCGACTAAAGCGGGATGTCTTTTGGTTGATTCGATTTGGGATTCCCAAATCAGAGCTGTTCTGATTCAACATGCTGGCTGGGACGGAGGCCAGCATGGATGGGCAAACCTTATTCCATGGATCTTCGCGAGCGGGTTGTGGCCGCGGTTGAGACTGGGGGCATGTCGTGCCACCAGGCGGCGGCGCAATTCGGCGTAGGTGTCAGCACGGCGATTGTCTGGGTGCGGCGCCTGCGTGAGACCGGCAGCGTTGCACCGGGGCAGATGGGTGGGCACAAGCCAAAGGCAATTTCGGGCGAACACCGTGTTTGGTTGCTGGAGCGCACCAAGGCAAGGGACTTCACCTTGCGCGGGCTCGTCGCCGAACTCGCCGAGCGCGGCCTCAAGGTCGATTATCGGGCAGTCTGGAACTTCGTCCACGCCGAGAAGCTGAGCTTCAAAAAAAACCGTGGTGGCCAGCGAGCGCGATCGACCCGACGTGGCGCATCGGCGGGCGCAGTGGCACAAGTATCAAGACCGCATCGAGCCTGAGCGTCTGGTCTTCATCGACGAGACCGGACCAGGACCAACATGACGCCACTGCGGGGATGGGCACCGCGTGGCCTACGGCTCCAGACCAAGGCCCCGCACGGCCACTGGAAGACTACGACCTTTCTGGCTGCGCTACGCCATCACCGGATCGACGCTCCATGGCTATTCAACGGTCCCATCGACGGTGAGAGCTTCAGGACCTATGTCGAAAAGGTCCTCGTCCCCACCCTTCATCCCGGCGACATCGTCATCATGGACAATCTCGGCAGCCACAAAGCTAAAGCCGTGCGCCAGCTCATTCGCGCGGCCGGTGCCAAGCTCTTCTTCCTGCCAAAATACTCGCCGGACCTGAACCCGATCGAGCAGGTCTTCGCCAAGATCAAACACTTCTTGCGCAAGGCTGCCGCGCGCTCCGTCGAAACCATCTGCACCGCGATCGGCGAAATCCTCGGCGCATTCACGCCAGAGGAATGCGCCAACTATTTCCAAAACTCCGGCTACGGGCAGACCTAAATGCATCATGCTCTAGCTTCGGGGCCTAACTCGCCCTCGCCAGTTCCTCGTCCTCCGGTGCGATGAAGTACATCCCCGACATCGAGTCGACCCAGCAGAGATGATCGTGGACCTTTTTCACTCCGGCGATATTCTCCGCGCAGACGATGGCGGCTTGCCTCGAACGCTCGTCGGTAATGATGCCGCTCAGATCAACGACGCCGTCACGGACGATGACGCTGAGGCCATTGGGACACCAATTGTTCTTGCCGAGCGCATTGATGATGCGATCGCGAATGTGATCGTCATCGGCTGTCGGGTCGGGAATCTCGCGGGCAAGGTTCGCGACCGCCTGCAGCAGGTTGGCGCGTGCTACGATGCCGACCAGCTTTTCGCCGCGCATCACCGGCAGCCGCTTGAGTTGGTTTTTCTCCATCAAGGCCACGATCGCCTCGAGCGGAGTATCTTCTGATACCGTTACCGGATCAGGCGTCATGATCTCGGCGATCCTGCGGCCGTGTTCGTGAACGAAATCGGTTGCCGCCTGGCCTGGGCCGAGAATGAAGTTCAGAAAGCGGCCGCGCTTGCGCTGGGTGCCTATTTCGCCGCGGCGGATGAAATCACCTTCCGAGACAATGCCGACCAGTTTGCCGCCTGCATCGACCACCGGAAGCCCGCTGATGTGCCGCCGCAGCATGAGGTTGGCGGCTTCGACGATGGTCGCCTCCGGCAAAACCGTAAAGACCGGCCGGGTCATGATCTGATGCGCACGCATTGGGGGTCTCCCGCAGGTTCGAAAATGAAAAGGGCATTTGGCAGTCTAATCCGGCCAGCCGTGCGCCTGTTTGATGCAGCTCAATGTCGGGACCGGCACGGCAGCGTAACTATTCGGAAGAACTCAGGACCGGAGGTCATCATGTCCATGCCAGAGCCTTCTGAAACAGTTGCGGCGACCCGCGAGCAAGCGGCGACCGTCGTCGAAACCCAAATGGCCAACGCCAATCAGCGTGCCGCCAACTTCGTGTTCGGCGCGCAAAAATTGATGCTCGAGGAATGCGTGTTTGTCAGCAACGAGCTCGTCGAGCGGGCGCAAACCGAAATGCACCTGTTATCGGAGTTCATTTCGAAGATGGCAGGTGCGCATTCCGTCAGGGACGTGAGGGCAATGTACGAGGAATGCGGCAAGCACCAGATTGAGTTTGTTCGTCGCGACTGCGACCGGCTGGCCAGGAATGGCGAGCGGCTGATCGAAGCGACTGCCAACCTGTTCAAGAGCCATCCGCTGAACTGATCGGGACGCCATGCCGCTGACATCGACCATGCCTACGGCTGAAGCGCCGGCCGCACCCCATCCTGTGCCCACGGTGGTAGATGTGGTGGCGAAGGTGGCCCAACCGAGCCAGCAGGGGGAAGGTGAAGTCCGTCAGGTCGACCGCGCATTTCATGCGATGCTGGCGCGTCTGACTGCGGGGATTTCGCCGGTGGCGCTGTTGCTCGCCTACACCGACTGGTTCTCGCACCTGGCGGCGTCCCCGCAGCGCCAGGTCGAGATTTCGCAGGAGGCGATACAGGATGCGAAGCGGTTATTCGAATCGGCGCGGTATCATTTCGAGCCGGACCATGCGCCTTGGTCGCTGATCAAGCCGCAGCCGCAGGACCGGCGTTTTGATCGCCCGGAGTGGGCAGACCCGCCGTTCAACCTGTTGGCGCAGGCGTTTCTGCTGGGCGAGCAGTGGTGGCACAACGCCACCACTGGCGTGCGCGGCGTCGCAAGGCAGAACGAGGCGATCGTCGAGTTCTCGGTTCGGCAAATGCTGGACGTGCTGGCGCCGTCAAATTTCGCCGCGACGAATCCGGAGGTGTTGCGCAAGACGTTCCAGAGCGGCGGCGAGAATTTCCTGTTCGGTTGGCAGAATTTCTGCAGTGACTGGATGCGACTGCTGTCGGGCAGCAAGGGGTCTGCTGACAGCAAGGACTTCGTCGTCGGCGAAACGGTTGCGACGTCGCGCGGAAAAGTCGTGTTTCGCAACGACTTGATTGAGCTGATCCAGTACTATCCGGCCACCGACGAGGTGCATCCCGAGCCGATCCTGATCGTCCCGGCCTGGATCATGAAATACTACATTCTCGATCTGTCGCCGCAAAATTCGCTGGTGAACTATCTCACCGGTCAGGGTTTTACCGTATTCATGATCTCCTGGCGCAATCCGGGAGCCGGCGACCGCGATATCGCCTTCGACGATTATCGCACGCACGGTGTGCAAGCGGCGCTCGCCACGATCGAAAATATCGTCCCCGGCCGTCAAGTTCATGCGTTGGGCTATTGCCTCGGCGGCACGTTGTTGTCGATTGCCGCCGCGACCATGGCACGCGAGGGCGATGACAGGTTGAAGTCGGTCACCTTGCTTGCCGCGCAAACGGATTTTACCGAGGCCGGCGAATTGACCCTGTTCATCAATGAGAGCCAGGTCGCATTTCTCGAAGACATGATGTGGGAGCGTGGTGTGCTCGATACTACGCAGATGGCGGGCGCATTCCAGTTGCTGCGCTCGAACGATCTGGTCTGGTCGCGGATAACGCGCGACTATCTGATGGGCGAACGTGCGCCGCCGAGCGATCTCATGGCCTGGAACGCTGACGCCACGCGCCTGCCATACCGGATGCATTCGGAATATCTGCGCCAGTTGTTCCTCAACAACGACCTCGCCGAAGGCCGCTACCTCGTCGAGGGCAAGCCGATCTCGCTGTCGGATATCCACACGCCGATGTTCGTGGTCGGAACGCTACGCGATCACGTCGCGCCCTGGAAATCGACCTACAAGATAAATTATCTGGTGGATGCGGATGTCACGTACCTTTTGACCAGTGGTGGCCATAATGCAGGAATCGTGGCGCCGCCGGGCGAGCAGGGACACTTCTATCGGATCAGGACCAAGGTTGCGCATACCACCTATACCGGCCCCGACGAATGGCTGAAGTTGGTACCGCAGGTCGAGGGCTCGTGGTGGCCGGAATGGTCCAAATGGCTGATCGCCGGATCCGGTGAGCGATCAGAGCCGCCGCGCATGGGCGAGGCGGACGGCCAGAACTTGCCCGATGCGCCAGGTGACTACGTTCGCCGGTGATTCCGGTGAGCGCGAGTAACCCCTGGAATGCCGGTGCTGACGGAATCAGGATCGACAATCCGGACGTTTCTATCCAACGTCTGGGGGAGCCGGCTTACTGGCGAACTGGGCAGCTGGAAATACCCAAGACGGTATAGAGGGGGCAGCTCCTGAAGAACGCCGTCACAAGTACCACCACACCAATCAATCCGGCCCAATGCCATCCCTGAATCGACAGGCCGTTCTGCAACGCAAATGCCACGAGCGCCAGTCCCGCTACGATCCGCACGTACTGATCAATCATTCCCATATTTACCGGCATGGTACTTCTCCTCTGGTGAGCTTCGGTGACCCAACATCGATGATACTTGCACGCCGTGTGGGGCGGCGATTTGATCTGTCTCAACCAGGAATTGGCGGCTGGATATAGGAAAGCCGAGCGAATTTGTCATCGGGCCGAGATTGCGCCGGGTTACAATGTCGTGCCATTGCGCGCGACGCCCCCGGATTCACTGGGGCCAGCACAGGCCGGGGTACCGAGACCGATGTCGACCTATCGTCTGAAAAATTTGCTGCTGCCGCGCTCGGTCGCTCTGGTTGGCGCCAGTTCGCGGCAGGGATCCGTCGGCCGGGCCATTCTCGGGAATATCCGCAAGGCGAATTTCCAGGGACAATTCGGCGTAGTGAATCCGTGTCATGCAGAGATCGACGGCTTTGCTACGGTGGCGAGGCTCGACCAACTGCCGTTCGTTCCCGAACTCGTGGTGATCACGGCGCCGGCAAAAGCCGTCGCCGGTATCGTCGACGAGGCAGGAAGACGTGGTAGCGCCGGTGCGCTGATCATCACCGCAGGGCTTGGCCACGGGGCAGGCTCGATGGCCGAGGCCACCGAGACGACCGCGCGCAAATACGGCATGCGGCTGGTGGGCCCCAATTGCCTTGGCATGATGGTGCCTGGCGTGCACCTCAATGCAAGTTTTGCCGCGCACATGCCGGTTGCGGGAAGTCTGGCGCTGATTTCGCAATCCGGCGCGATCGCGGCCGGCATGGTGGACTGGGCGGCGCAGCGCGCGGTGGGCTTTTCCGGGATCGTTTCGATCGGCGACCAGCTCGACGTCGATATTGCCGACCTCCTCGATTATTACGCGCTTGATATCGAGACCCGTGCAATCCTGCTCTACGTGGAGTCCATCAAGGACGCCCGCAAGTTCATGTCGGCTGCGCGCGCGGCCGCGCGGATCAAGCCTGTCGTCGTCGTCAAGTCCGGCCGCATGGCGCAAGGCGCGAAAGCGGCTGCCACCCATACCGGGGCGCTGGCAGGCTCCGACGCGGTCTACGAAGCCGCATTTCGCCGCGCCGGAATCCTGCGGGTTTCTGACCTGCGCGAATTGTTCGACTGCGCGGAGACGCTGGGTCGCGTCGCATCGCCGCCCGGAAAGCGGCTGGCGATCCTGACCAATGGCGGCGGGATCGGCGTTCTCGCGATCGACCGATTGGCCGAGTTGGGAGGAATTCCCGCCGCGATCGCGCCTGCGACACGCGAAAAGCTCGATGCGGTGATGCCCCCGACCTGGTCGGAATCGAATCCGGTCGATATCGTCGGCGACGCCGGTCCCGACAGGTATGCGGCTGCGCTGGAGGCGTTATTGGCTGATCCCGGCAACGACGCGGTCCTCGTGATGAATGTTCAGACCGCGATCGCTTCCGCCCATGACATTGCTGCCACGGTGATCGATATCGTCCGCAAATATCGCGAGCAACGCCGCGGTATCCCCAAGCCGGTGCTCGCGGTTTGGGTCGGTGCCGATCCGAAAATCATCAATCTGCTGAACGACGCCGGCATTCCCAACTACCCAACCGAAGATGACGCGGTGCGCGGTTTCATGCACCTGGTGCGCCATCGCGAGGTGGTAGAAGTGTTGGCGCAGGTTCCGCCGGCGATGCCGAGCGAATTTGCGCCGGATACGGACACCGCCCGGCAGATCGTTAGCGCGGCGATTGCCGACGGCCGTCAATGGCTCGACCCGGTCGAGATCAAGAGGCTGCTCGAAGCCTACGATATTGCGATGGTGCCGACCTTTGCGGCCGCCGATGCCGACGCGGCTGTTGCGCAGGCTTCAAGATTGTTCGCGCAAGGCTCGACCGTCGTGCTCAAGATCATGTCACGCGACATTATTCATAAATCCGACGTCGGTGGAGTTGTGCTCAATCTCACCAGTGCCGATGCCGTGCGTACGGCGACCGCCGGTATTCTGGCGCGTGCGAAGGCCTTGCGTCCCGAGGCGCGAATCTCCGGCGTCATCGTGCAGGCGATGGTGGTGCGCCAGAAGGCGCGCGAGTTGATTCTCGGTCTCGCCAACGATCCAACCTTCGGCACTGTCGTCGTGTTCGGACGCGGCGGCACCGCGGTCGAGATCATCAACGACAAGGCGCTGGCGCTGCCGCCGCTCGACCTGCGTCTCGCTCGTGACCTGATCGAGCGCACGCGCGTCTCCCGATTGTTGCGCGCCTACCGCGACGTACCTGCGGTACAGCAGGATGCGGTTGCGGTGGTGTTGGTGAAGCTGGCGCAGATGGCAGCTGATATTCCGGAGATCCGCGAACTCGACATCAACCCGTTGCTGGCCGACGAGGCGGGCGCGCTGGCCGTCGATGCGCGCGTCGTGGTCGGGCCGGCGGAGCGGAAATTCGCGGGAGCAGGCCCCGCCAACTTCGCGGTGCGGCCATATCCATCGCAATGGCAGCGGCACATTGAGGTCAAGGACAGTCAGCGGGTCTTTGTACGGCCGATCCGTCCCGACGACGAACCGCTGATTCATGCATTCCTGCGCCACGTCACGCCGGAGGATTTGCGACTCCGCTTCTTCGCGCCGATGAAGGAATTCACCCACCAATTCATTGCCCGGTTGACCCAACTCGATTACGCGCGCGCGATGGCCTTTGTCGCCTTCGACGAAGCGACCGGCGATCTGGTCGGCGTGGTCCGGATCCACTCGGATTCGATCTACGAGAGCGGCGAATACGCGATCCTGCTGCGCTCCGACCTCAAGGGCAGGGGGCTGGGTTGGGCCCTGATGCAGATGATCATCGAATACGCGCGGTCCGAAGGGCTCAAGGTCATATCCGGCGACGTGCTGGCCGAAAACACGGTGATGCTGGCGATGTGCCGCAGCCTCGGCTTCGAGGTGAAGTCCGACCCCGTGGAACACGGCATCTGCAACGTCAGGCTTTCGCTCCAGCGCCCATAATGGGTGCCTAGCTGGAGGTGCTTCGCAACCGAGTTGCAACCCCCGCCACCAACACCAGAACCATGCCGCCGAGGCCGGTCAATTCGATCGACTTCAGCAGGAAAGCCAGTTGCAGATACGGTTGCGGCTGCTCGCTGTCGGCGAGCGGCACAGCATCGGGTACGAAGGCCTGGCTCGCCAGATAGGCTGCGATGGTGGTGACGGCGAACAATGACAACACCTTCAGATAGGCTTGCATCGATCTCTCCGTTGGATCTCCGGTACGGTCAGGGGTAGTTGCTCGTGCGTGTGCTAAAGGTGCGATACCGTCGTCACGCGATAGGTGTGCATCTTGCCGCGCTCGTTGATCGAGACATACTCGCCGACGACGAAGCGCTCGTCGGCAAAATGATAACCGGCTTCGTCGGGGACGTTGGTGTCGTCATCGTAATGGAAGCCCCAGGCCCCACCCACGTGATAGACAAGATGGCCGAGCCGGTCTTCTTCGCCGGGGCGTTGCCGCGCGACACGGCACGCCTCGCGATGCGCCCGCCACAGTTTCGAATCAATACGTCCCTCCGCATCGACCGGTGCCACGAAGATATAGGCAACTTCATCGTCGCCGTCGGGATAGCCGGGTTCACGGGCAAGCGCGATACGGATCTGCCGGAACTGTGCCGGTAGCGACGCATTCAGGATCGGCTTTCGTTGCGGCTTGGACATGTCGGTAGCGCTCCTTTGGATTGTGAGGGGTGAGGTCAAAGCTTCGCGGTGATCAGTGTTGTTCGCTCGTGGCCGTCGCGGGCGCCGCCGCTCTCGATTTCTTCAAGCTCCTGACGATGATCGTGATCAGCGGCACCAGCAGCACCGGCAAGGCGCTGTTCAGGGGATGTTGAACCATGCCAAGGAATTGCGACTGGAGTGCCCGGGCCTCGATCTGCAACGCATCGACGGCCGAGCCGTGAATTTCGTTCGCAAGTTCGAGTTCGCGCCCGATCGGCGGCCTCGCCGCGATCACAAACAGGACGGCGGCGATCAAAAAATTGACTACGCCCAGGATGGCGGCCGCGGAAATCGCGCTCCAGCTCTGCACCAGCGCGAAATAAGCCGCCAGCTCCAGCATCAGGAGGCCGAACGCTGCAATCAGCGCAGCAAAGGCCCGCAGGCCGAGGCCGACCAGCATGTGCTTCATTCGGATTTCGGCAATGATCCGGTCGGTTCGCCACAGCGCGCGCAGGTTCTTGACGACGTTCTCGCTGTTCACGTCAGGGCCTCCTCAGCATGAAACCGATGACAACGCCGAGCGCGAAGGCGGAAGCCACCGTTGCAACCGGGCGTTCCGCGATCAGCGCCTCGACCTGGTCCTCTTGTTCGCTCAGGGTCTCGCCGAGTTCGTTCAAGGCGGATTTGATCTGGTCGGCGAGGGCGTCGGCGCGGGTTTTGGCGGCGTCGTACATTCCGTCGCCGGTATTGTTCAAGAGGCGCGATACCTCGCTCTTGAGCGCCTGCAGCTCATCGCTCAGTCCGCTTGAATTGAACATCGTGCTCACTCGCATGGTTTTGACGAACGGATGGTATGTCAGCCGGCGATACCGCCATTTGATTTGCGTCAACAATGGCGCGACGGTCGCTAGCTTGAGGCAGGTCAAGATGGGGGTGTTCCGCGCGTCCTAGGAGAGAACGCCAGGCAATCGAGGAAAGATCATCTTGACGACCGCCCCCCTTTTAGCTGCCACCCCATCGGGCGATGTCCTGGAGTTGCGTCCGGGCGGCTCCTGGACGGCGACCAACGCGGCCGCGCTGGAGCGGCTTTCCGAGGCCGTTGCGCCGCAACTCGACCAGTCTGCTATCGTCAGGGTGGACATGGCCGAGGTGCGCGAACTTGATACGCTCGGGGCATGGCTTGTTGAAAAATTGTCACGGCGTGTAACGTCGGCGGGCCACCGGGCTGATGTCACGGGTATAGCCGACAATTATGTTGGGCTGATCGACGAAGTACGCCAGGTCAACCGACGAACCGCTGCGCCGGTCCCGTCGCGCAATCCCGTAATTGCGAAAGTCAGCGATATCGGCCGCTCCACCATCGGCGCAAGCGAAGACGTGACCGCATTTCTCGAGATGTTGGGTTCGCTGTGCGTGGCTCTCCTTGGCGTGCTGCGCCGGCCGCGGTCGCTGCGGTTGACCTCGTTGATCTATCAGCTTTACCGCGTTGGCTGGCAGGCGATACCGATCGTGGTACTGATCACCTTCCTGATCGGCGCCATCATCGCGCAGCAAGGTATCTTCCACTTCCGAAAATTCGGCGCGGATTCCTATGTCGTCGATATGGTCGGCATTCTGGTGCTGCGCGAACTCGGCGTCCTGATCGTCGCCATCATGGTCGCAGGCCGCTCCGGCAGCGCTTATACCGCCGAGCTCGGTTCGATGAAAATGCGCGAGGAAATCGACGCGTTGTCGACCATGGGGCTCGACCCGATCGAGGTCCTGATGCTCCCCCGGATCGTGGCGCTGATCTGTGCGTTGCCGATCCTGAGTTTCATCGGCTCGATGGCGGCCCTTTACGGCGGCGGCCTCGTTGCCTGGATCTACGGCGGTATGGGGCCGGCGATCTTCATCGCGCGGCTGCATGAGGCCGTTTCCGTCACTCATTTCGAGGTCGGTATCATCAAGGCGCCGTTCATGGCGCTGGTGATCGGCATCGTCTCCTGCAGCGAAGGCCTGCGGGTGAAGGGCAGCGCGGAATCGCTTGGCAAGCAGACTACGACTTCGGTGGTGAAGTCGATCTTCCTGGTGATTGTGCTCGACGGGCTGTTTGCCGTGTTCTTCGCATCGATCGGAATGTAGCGATGCAGCAAGTCGCCGGACAGTTTGCGATACGCGTGCACGATTTGGTGGTCGGTTTCCGCCGCCATGTCGTGATCGATCATCTGGACCTCGACGTGCGCCGCGGCGAGATTCTCGGCCTGGTCGGCGCTTCCGGCGGCGGCAAATCGGTGCTGATGCGGACCATCATCGGCCTCATTCCGCGGCAGGCGGGCGAGATCGAGGTGATGGGCGCGCCGATTGGCGGCAACCATGACCGGACCACCCGAAACGCCGCCGGCCGATGGGGCATCCTGTTCCAGCAGGGCGCGCTGTTTTCTTCGCTCACCGTGCGGCAAAATATCCAGTTTCCGCTGCGTGAAAATCTCGCGATGTCGGACGCCCTGATGGACGAGATCGCCACCGCCAAGCTCGAAATGGTCGGGTTGACGCCGGAGGACGGCGACAAGTTTCCGTCCGAACTGTCCGGCGGCATGACCAAGCGGGTGGCGCTGGCGCGTGCGCTCGCGCTGGATCCGGCGATTGTGTTTCTCGACGAGCCGACCTCGGGCCTCGACCCGATCGCAGCGGGCGATTTCGACGCACTGATCAAGACATTGCAGAAAACTCTGGGCCTGACGGTGTTCATGGTTACCCATGACCTCGCCAGCCTCAACACGGTTTGCGACCGCGTCGCGGCGCTCGCCGACGGCAAGATCGTCGCCATCGGGCCGATGCGCGAACTGCTTCAATCCGAGCATCCCTGGGTGCGGGCCTATTTTCACGGCAAGCGCTCCCAGATGCTGCAACCCAAAGCGAGCTAGACCATGGAAACCCGCGCTCCTTTCGTCATCGTTGGCGCATTCGTGCTGGCGGCGATCGCTGCCGTGTTCGGCTTCGTCTACTGGCTGCAGAATACCGGAGGGCTCGGGCCGCGCGCGACCTATCACGTTCAGTTTGAAGGGTCGGTGCCGGGGCTGTTGGTCGGCGCCGCGGTGCTGTTCAACGGCATCCGGGTCGGCGAAGTCTCCGAACTCGGCCTCGCGCCAGACAAACCGCGCGGCGTCAACGCGACCATCTCGGTGGCCTCCACGACGCCGGTACGTGCCGACACCAAGGTCGGCCTGGAATTCCAGGGCCTGACCGGCGTTCCCGTGATCGCGCTGGAGGGTGGTGTGCTGGTTGCCGGCACCGGCGAGGTGCCGACGCTGATTGCCGAGCCCGGCGCCGGGCAGGGTATGACGCAGGCGGCCAGCAGTGCATTGAAGCGGGTGGATTCGGTGCTGGCGGAGAATTCCGGGGCATTGAAGGACACCATCGCCAATTTCAAGGTATTTTCGGAAGGCCTCGCACGCAACACCGGAAAACTCGATGGCATCGTCGCCGGCCTCGAACGCATGACCGGCGTGACCGCGCCGCCGGCAAAGATCACCTACGATTTGCTTGCCCTGCAAAATGCCGGACCTGTGGGCAAGACCGTCAACGTGCCGTGGGCGATCCCGGAGCCGACGGCGGTAGCGATGCTGGAAACGCAACGGTTCCTGTTCTCGCCGGCGCAGGACTATCCCGGGTTTTCCGAAACGATGTGGGCCGATGCGCTGCCGAAGCTGGTGCAGGCGAGACTGATCGAGAGCTTTGAGAACTATGACATCGCACATGCGCCGCTGCGCACCGCTGATCTGGGGCAACCGGAATTCCAGCTTCTGATCGATCTGAGAAGGTTTCGCATCGCCGTCGATGCGAAGCCGGTCGCCGAAATCGCATTGTCGGCGAGGATCGTCGACAAGAACGGCAAGATCGTAGCGTCCCATCTGTTCGAGGAAAGCGAAGGGCTGGACGGGGTCGAGCCGCCGCAGGCCGTTGCGGCGTTCAACGCGGCGTTCGGCCGGATCGCCAAGGACATGATCGCCTGGACAGTGCAGGCGTTCTGAGAGGCGGCAGGATTGGAGGGAACTATTCGAGGGTCTTCAGATACGACAGCAAATCGTGAATCTGGTCGGGATCGAGCTGGAACTGCGGCATGGTCGGGTGGCCGGTCTGGATGCCTTCAGCCAGGGCCTCGGCCAGGGTTTCGACCGGATAGCGGTTGTGCAGGGTCCGGAACGGCGGCGCGATCTTGAGCGGGCTTTGGGTCACCCGGTCAACGGAGTGACAGCGCGCGCAATTGTTGAGAGCAAAGGTCTTGCCGCGTACTTCGGAAGGAGAGGCGGCCAGCGCCGGCGTCATCAGGATCAGCGTGATAAGCGTTTGGTGCAGGACGGGTCGCAGCATGGCGGCACAATATCCTTCAGCGGCAGGGCTTCGGCTTGGGGCACCATAATGTCATCGCAACCGGCAAAGATTGATCTGCATCAACTCGCTCCGGCCATATGGTTTAAGATGCGACGATCTGCGGCGATCATGCCCTCGAATCCCTGGGCGGCCGCTGGAGTCGCGCATGAAGAGAGTCGTTGTCGCAGGCCACCCCGATACGCAAACTTGCGCGGACTGCGCGGTTCGTCCGCATGCGATTTGCGGGGCGCTCGAACAGGACGAACTGCGCCAGCTCGAACAGCTGGGCCAGCGTCTTCAGTATCGGCCAAACGAGCCTGTGTTCACCCAGGAAGAAATCGCCACCTCGTGCTACAATGTGCTCGAAGGCGTGATGCGTCTTTACATGCTGCTGCCCGATGGCCGCCGGCAGATTGTCGGATTTGCGTTGCCCGGAGATTTCCTCGGCATTTCCGTCAACGGCCGTCACGGCATCTCGGCTGATGCCGTCGGGCCGGTCGTGGTCTGCCGCTTTGCCAAAAACTCGTTCTCGGGCTTTGTGGAAGACAGGCCCAACCTCTTGCGTCGCATCAACGAATTCGTCGCCCGCGACCTCACCGATGCCCACGAGCAAATGGTTCTGCTCGGGCGACGGTCGGCGGAGGAAAAGGTTGCGACCTTTCTGGTGAAATGGCGCGACCGCCTGGCGCAGACCGGTCCCGCCACCGCGATGACGCCACTGCCGATGAGCCGGCTGGACATCGCCGATTACCTTGGTCTCACGATCGAAACCGTCAGCCGGACCTTTACCAAGCTGGAGCGCGACGGGGTGATCGAAATCGTGCAGGGCGGTATTCGCCTGGCCGATCCCGCGCGGGCCGAAGCCCTGGCTGCGGCTTGAATGTAGCGCTCCTCCTCGCTTGTCCTGCGGGTTTGATCGGCATCAAAGACAGCCTCGTCGGGTTCGCCATACTCCTTGGCGAAAGCAAAAGGAGGTAGCTATGCCGATCGATTCGATGCTGGTTTCCGCAGCCGTGGTGGCGATGTTCGTGATCTTTGCCGGTGTGTTGGCCTGGGCCGATCGCCAGACCCGGTCGTTGCAGCATGCGCCGGCCGACAGCGATCCAAAGCGCCGCAGCTTCTGATCGCACGCACGCCGAGCGGCCGCCGCAGGCTTCGACGGCGACGTTCGGTGAAGTTTGACCTTGATCAATTCGTCGGCGGCAGAATCGGGATTGATGGAGCGGTACCGCTCCGGGCGGCTCCAAAGAGAACCATTCGATGAACCAGTCTCAATCTGAAAAATGGATGACGCACGGTGAAGCCGGCTTGGCCGCTTTTTTTTCGGCGCTGGCCCTTTTTTGCGTGTTCGCCGCGGCCAAGGCGGTCGATACCGCATTCGCCTTCCACGCCTCCCTCGGCGCGGCGGCAAGCCTCGCGGCGGCCTTTGCGATTTTCAACCGCTATTTCGACCGTCCGGCCGCGTTGCCTCCCCAGCAAATCGATGGCCGGCCCAACTACAATCTCGGTCCGATCAAGTTCGCCGCGGCAATATCGGTATTCTGGGGCATAGCGGGCTTTACCGTCGGACTGTTGATCGCGTCGCAGCTCGCCTGGCCTGTGTTGAATTTTGATCTGCCATGGACCAGCTTCGGCCGCCTGAGGCCCTTGCACACCTCCGCGGTGATCTTCGCGTTCGGCGGCAACGTGCTGATCGCGACCTCGTTCTACGTGGTCCAGAAGACCTGCCGGGTCCGTCTCGCCGGCGATCTGGCGCCGTGGTTCGTCGTTCTCGGCTATAATTTCTTCATCCTGATTGCCGGTACCGGCTATCTGCTCGGGGTAACCCAATCGAAGGAATATGCGGAGCCGGAATGGTACGCCGATCTCTGGCTCACCATCGTCTGGGTGACCTATCTGCTGGTGTTCCTGATGACGCTGGTGAAGCGCAAGGAACCGCACATCTTCGTCGCCAACTGGTTCTACCTCGCCTTCATCATCACCATTGCCGTGCTTCACCTCGGCAATAATCCGGCATTGCCGGTTTCGGTGTTCGGTTCAAAATCCTATATCGCCTGGGGCGGCGTGCAGGATGCCATGTTCCAGTGGTGGTACGGGCACAACGCGGTGGGCTTCTTCCTCACGGCCGGCTTCCTCGCCATTATGTACTACTTCATCCCCAAGCGCGCGGAGCGGCCGGTCTATTCCTACCGGCTGTCGATCATCCACTTCTGGGCGATCATCTTCCTCTACATCTGGGCCGGTCCGCATCACCTGCATTACACCGCGCTGCCGGACTGGGCGCAGACGCTCGGCATGACGTTCTCGATCATGCTCTGGATGCCCTCCTGGGGCGGCATGATCAACGGCCTGATGACGCTGTCGGGTGCCTGGGACAAGCTGCGTACCGATCCTGTCCTGCGAATGCTGGTCGTATCGGTCGCGTTCTACGGCATGGCGACGTTCGAAGGCCCGCTGATGTCGATCAAGGTGGTGAATTCGCTCAGCCACTACACTGACTGGACCATCGGTCATGTTCACTCGGGCGCGCTGGGCTGGGTCGGCTTCGTCTCGTTCGGGGCGCTGTATTGCCTGATCCCCTGGCTGTGGAATCGCAAGGGGCTCTACAGCCTCAAGCTCGTCAACTGGCATTTCTGGATCGCGACCATCGGCATCGTGCTCTACATCTCGGCGATGTGGGTGTCGGGAATCCTTCAGGGCCTGATGTGGCGTGCCTACACTTCGCTGGGCTTCCTCGAATATTCCTTCATCGAAACCGTCGAGGCGATGCATCCGTTCTACATCATCCGCGCCGCGGGCGGAGCGCTGTTCCTGATCGGCGCGCTGATCATGGCCTATAACCTCTGGATGACCGTGCGGGTCGGCGAAGCCGAATCGGCGCCGCAGCGCTCGCCCGCTGCTCTTCAGCCGGCAGAGTGAGGAGCACGACAATGTCATTCTGGACCCGGCATCAGATCCTCGAGAAAAACTCGATCGTCCTCGTCGTGGGCATTCTTGCGGTGATCGCGATCGGCGGACTCGTCGAGATCACCCCGTTGTTCTATCTGAAGAGCACGATCGAGGTGGTCGATGGCATCAGGCCGTACACGCCGCTGGAACTGACCGGCCGCAATATCTATGTCCGCGAAGGCTGCTATCTCTGCCACTCGCAGATGATCCGGCCGTTGCGCGATGAAGTCGAACGCTATGGCCATTTTTCGCTGGCAGCGGAGAGCATGTACGACCATCCGTTCCAGTGGGGGTCGAAGCGTACCGGGCCGGATCTCGCGCGCGTTGGTGCCAAATATTCCGATGAATGGCATGTGACGCATCTCACCAACCCGCGCGCCATCGTTCCGCAATCGGTGATGCCCGGATACTCGTTCCTCGCCGAAACCGAGGTCGACCCCAGGACGATTACGGACCATCTGCGCACCAGCCGCAGCGTTGGCGTACCCTATACGGACGATCAGATCGCCAACGCGCTCGATGACCTGAAGGCGCAGGCCGATCCGGACAGCGCCGGCGTCGACGCATTCACAAAACGCTATCCCAAGGCGGTGGTGCGCAATTTTGACGGCAAGCCCGGTATGCCCACCGAAATGGACGCGCTGGTGGCCTATCTGCAGATGCTGGGCACCCTGGTGGATTTCAAGCTCTACAACGAAAAAGCCAACCTTCGCTGAGCAGGCAGGACGATGAAAGCAATCCTAACAGTCCAGAATTTCACATCGGATTTCGTCACGACGTTCTGGACGCCGATCTTCGTCGGCATCTTTATCGGCATCGTGGCTTATGCACTTTGGCCTCGCAATCGGGCGGCTTTCGACGAGGCGTCGAAAATGCCGCTGCGGGAGGATTGAGCGATCATGGCTGAGCACGACGATCTTGACCACATCACCGGGACAGCCACCACTGGGCATGAGTGGGACGGCATCAAGGAACTGAATACGCCGCTGCCGCGCTGGTGGGTGATAACCTTTTACTTATGCATCGTATGGGCGATCGGATATTGGATCGTGTATCCGGCGTGGCCAATGCTGTGGAGCAATACCCCGGGCGTGCTGCACTACTCCTCCCGTGCGGACGTCGCCGTCGAGCTTGCGAATCTGGAAAAAATACGCGGCGACAAGATGGTCGCGCTGGGTGCGGCAACGCTTGCGGATATCGAGAAGGATCCGGCGTTGCTCGCGCTCGCCCGCGCCCGCGGCAAGACGGTGTTCGGCGACAATTGCGCACCCTGCCATGGCAGCGGCGCGGCCGGCGCCAAGGGCTACCCCAACCTGAACGACGACGATTGGCTGTGGGGCGGCACGCTCGACCAGATCATGCAGACGATCCAGTTCGGCGCGCGCTCTGGCCATGCCAAGGCCCACGAAGGCGCGATGCTGGCCTTTGGCAAGGAGGGCGTGCTGAAGAAGGAGCAGATCGTCACCGTCGCGAACTACGTCCGATCCTTGTCCGGCCTGTCGACGGCTCAGGGCTATGACGCGGCGGCGGGCGCAAAAATCTTCGCGGACAATTGCGTGGCATGCCACGGCGATGCGGGCAAGGGAAACCCGGAGGTTGGCGCGCCTGATCTTACCGACAAGATCTGGCTCTACGGTTCCGATGAGGCGACCTTGATTGAGACCATTACCAACGGCCGTGGCGGCGTCATGCCGGCATGGGTCGGCCGGCTCGACCCCTCCACGATCAAGGCGCTGACGGTTTACGTCCACTCGCTTGGCGGCGGAAAGTGATCGCGACGGGCAGGGGTTCCCCAGGGTTGTTTGAGGTGGATCAACTGCGCGTCTGAAGCATCCGGTTATGCTTGCCGCAAATGCGAGATGACCCCTTCAGATGAACACGACCGCCCCCCCGATTGAAGTAGAGATTGACGATTACGGGCCGCTCTATGCCGCCCGCAAGAAGGTCTATCCGCAGAGCGTCTCCGGAACATTCCGCCGCATCAAATGGGGCCTGATGGCATTCTGCCTCGGCGTTTACTATTTGCTGCCGTTCGTGCGCTGGAATCGCGGTCTTGGCGCGCCGAACCAGGCGGTGCTGGTCGATCTGCCGAACAGCCGGTTCTATTTCTTCTTCATCGAGCTGTGGCCGCAGGAGGTCTACTACTTCACCGGGCTGCTGATCCTCGCCGCCATCACGCTGTTTTTGATGAATTCGGTCGGCGGCCGCATCTGGTGCGGATATCTCTGTCCGCAAACGGTGTGGACGGACTTGTTCTACGCCGTCGAGCGCATGGTGGAAGGCGATCGCCGCGAGCGCATGAAGAAGGACGCCGCGCGCGGCACGATGAAGCTGCAACGCTTCGCCGAAATCCTGCTGAAACACTCGATCTGGCTGATGATCGCCTGGTGGACCGGCGGCGCCTGGGTGCTCTATTTCAACGATGCGCCGACCCTGGTGAAGCAGCTTGTCACCTTTCAGGCGCCGATGCTGGCCTACATCTGGATCGGGATCTTGACGGCAACGACCTATGTGCTTGCCGGCTTCATGCGCGAGCAGGTCTGCGTCTATATGTGTCCATGGCCGCGGATCCAGGCCGCGCTGACCGACGAATGGGCGCTCAACGTCACGTATAAATATGATCGGGGCGAAACCCGGACCTCGCTGAAGAAGGCCAACGAATTGCGCGCGCTCGGCCAGCCCGTTGGCGATTGCGTCGACTGCTATCAATGCGTCGCGGTCTGTCCGACCGGCATCGACATCCGCGACGGCGCGCAACTCGACTGCATCCAGTGCGGGCTGTGCATCGACGCCTGCGATACGGTGATGAAGAAGATCGGCAGGGAAACCCGGCTGATCGGCTATGACAACGACATCAACATTCAGCGGCGCCAGGCCGGCAAGCCGCCGATCTATCGTATCGTCAGGCCGCGAACAGTGGTCTACTGCGCGATGATCGCAGCCGTTGGCACCATCATGCTATACGCGCTGCTGACGCGGTCGCTTCTCGACGTCAACGTGCTGCACGATCGCAATCCGGTCGCGGTCAAGCTGAGCGATGGCTCGATTCGCAATGCCTATACCGTTCGCCTCTTGAACAAGCGCGGCTTCGACCGCGTCATCGCCATCGATATCGATGGTCCGGTGAACGCGGTGGTCCATGTCGTCGGCGCCGATTCCGTCACGCAGGACCGGCCGATGATCGTGCTGGGACGAGACCAGACCACGGAACTGAGGCTTCTCGTCACCGCGCCTGCCGAGAACAACCCCGAGAAGTCCGTCCCGGTGAATTTCCACATCACCGATATCGGGTTGGGCGAGGTTGCGTCCGCGACCGATCATTTTGTGTCGCCATGAGCCTCAAGGGAGATTCCATGAACAGATCGCGGGCAGCAAGACCTCTGACCGGCCGCAAGGTACTTTTCATGCTGCTCGCGTTCTTCGGCGTCGTGATCGGGGTCAATCTGGTCATGATGAAGTTAGCGATACAGACCTTGCCGGGCACCGAGGTCGACAGCGCCTATAGCGCGAGCCTGGCGTATGAGGGGGAGATCGCGGCCGCCCATGATCAGAACGCGCGCAATTGGCAAGTCGATGCGCATGTTCAGCGCGGCGCGGACGGTGCTGCGACGTTGCAGGTCGAGGCGCGGGACAACAACGGCCGGCCGATGTCCGGGCTGAAGTTTCAGGGCCGTTTCGAACGTCCAACCGACAGGCGCGCCGACCAGGGGGTGACGCTTGCCGGAGACGGCGATCGGTATCTACCGCGGAAGTGCGTCGCAGATTGCACCGGGGCAATGGGATCTCGTGCTTGAGGGCGATGCGGCTGGCCGTCGGATGTTCCTGTCGAAGAATCGCGTGCTGTTGAACTAGGAAGGCATCGATCATGCAGGCTGTGCGTGACTTTTCGCATTATGTCAGGGACGCAGGTTCCGGGCTGTCCCACATCGATCTGGCGGTTGAGGGCGTCAATTGCGCGGGATGCATGTCCAAGATCGAGCGCGGGCTTTCAGCCATCCCTGACGTTACGCTCGCGCGGGTTAATCTCACCGACAGCCGCGTGGCGCTGGAATGGCGGCAAGGGGCGCTCGATCCGGCACGCTTCGTCGACCGGCTCGCTGAACTCGGCTACAAGGCCTATCCGTTCGAAACCGTTCGCGCCGAGGCGCGCGAGACGGAGCAGGCAAGTTTCTTGTTACGCTGCCTCGGCGTTGCCGCCTTTGCCGCGATGAACGTGATGATGCTGTCTGTCCCGGTATGGTCCGGCAATTTGACGGACATGATCCCGGAACAGCGTGACTTCTTCCACTGGCTGTCGGCATTGATCGCGCTACCGGCGGCGGCCTATTCGGGACAGCCGTTTTTCAGATCCGCGTTCCGCGCGCTCGCCGCGCGAACCACCAATATGGACGTCCCGATCAGCATCGGAATCGTGCTGGCGCTCGGCATGTCGGTAGTCGAAACGTTTCACCACGCCGAACATGCCTATTTCGACGCGGCGCTGATGCTGATCACTTTTCTCGTCGCCGGCCGCTATCTCGACCAGAGCATGCGCCGGCGGACGCGCGCGGTGGCCGGGAACCTGGCCGCATTGAAGGCGGAGACGGCGACCAAATTCGTCGGTACCGATGAAATCTGCGAGGTGCCCATTGCCGCGATTGCGGCCGGCGACATCGTGTTGCTGCGTCCGGGCGAGCGATCGGCCGTCGATGGCGCTGTGATCGAGGGGCAGTCCAAGATCGATCAGAGCCTGATCACCGGCGAGACCCTGCCGACGAGGGCAGGGCCGGGCGCCGCCGTCTATGCGGGCACGCTCAATCTTTCCGGCGCATTGCGGGTGCGGGTGTCGGCCGCGGCCGAAGGCACGCTGCTGGCGGAGATCGCACGTCTGCTGGAGAATGCCGTGCAGGCGCGCTCCCGACTACGTGCAATTGGCGGACCGGGCGTCGACGACTCTACGCGCCTGTTGTGCATGCCGCAGCGCTCCTGACCATGATCGGCTGGGTGGCATTCGGCGCGTCATGGCATGACGCAATCGTCACGGCGATTTCGGTTCTCATCATCACCTGCCCGTGCGCGCTCGGTCTTGCGATCCCGGCGGTGCAGACTATCGTATCGGGCGCGTTGTTTCGCTCCGGCGTGCTGCTCAATTCCGGTGACGCCGTCGAACGGCTGGCCGAAGTCGACCGGGTCGTGTTCGACAAGACGGGAACGCTGACGTTGCCGGAACTCGATGTCGCGAACGCGGCGAGCATTCCGCCGCACGTCTTCGATCTGGCCGGTCGGCTTGCGCTCGCCAGCCATCATCCGGTCGCCGCCGCTGTGGCCCGGGCCGCCCGGGCCACGTCGCCGCTGGCTGGGGCAGAGGAGATTGCAGGACAGGGTGTACACGGCTTCGCCGACGGCATCGAGGTCAGATTGGGCCGGCCGTCGTTCTGCGGGGCGGATGAACTTGCAAACGATATCTTGTGCGGCGATCCCGAGGCTTCGGTTGTCGCCTTCCGTCATGGCGATGCCTGTCATGTCTTTGCGGTGCGACAGCGCCTGCGCCCGGATGCGGTAGCCGCGATCGCCGCCCTCCAGCAAGGCGGTATGGCAGTCGAGATTCTGTCGGGCGATCGCGAACCAGCCGTTCGACAGGCGGCCAATCGCTGGGCGTTCATGAATGGCGCGCGGGCGTCACGCCTGCCGACAAGATCGCCCGCATCGACGAACTGGCGCGGCAGGGTTTTAAGGTCATGATGGTCGGTGACGGCATGAACGACGCGCCGGCGCTTGCGGCGGCGCACGTCTCGATGTCGCCGGTGACCGCGACGCATTTGAGCCAAACCACGGCCGATCTGGTATTTCTCGGCGAGCGCCTGGCCCCCGTCGTCGCGGCCATCGATTTCTCTCGAAAGGCGCTGCGGCTGATGCGGCAGAATTTGTGGCTCGCCGCCGGCTACAATTTGCTGGCCGTGCCGTTGGCGATCGCCGGCCTGGCAACGCCGCTGGTGGCCGCTGCGGCTATGTCGGGTTCGTCCCTGCTGGTGATATCGAACGCGCTTCGAGCGCGTCGCGTCGTGTCACGGAGGGCGTGATGGAAGTCCTCGTCTTTCTCGTGCCGCTGGCGCTCGGTCTTGGCCTGGCAGGCTTATGCGGGTTCCTCTGGTCGCTGAAGAGCGGCCAGTATGACGACCTCGACGGTGCGGCCTGGCGAGCTATCTCAGACGATGAGCCGTAAGGGATGTCAGCGCTCTGGCCACGCCGTGCGGAATTTATCATCGTGCCGGTCCAACCCATCCCACCCGCTAATCCGCTGTCAAATCGTATTCATGCCGCAACGCCTGCTGCACACTCAATGCCGCACGCGCCGCCGTATTCGCATCCGCATCACCCGCGGCCACCACACACATCGACCAGTTATTTTCCGCCCGCTGATCCCCGATCCGATTGATCGCGATCTTGCTGACCCGTTCGCAGCCAGGTTGCTTCCGGATTTCCGCCAGCGCGCGAGCCTGCAAATCGTCGATCGACAGCAGGTGCTTGGCCATCGATGTCACGGTGCCTTACTTCGGAGCATGGTCGATCTTGTGCTCCGAGATGGCCGGTCTCGTGATCGCGGCGGAGCTGGCTCAGCGAGGTCTCGTTCAGATTGGCCAGCACGTCGCTCAGTTTTTCGGTTGGGGGATAGCCGGCGGCAAAACCCTGTCCGTAGATCTTGCGCAGCGTGCCGACGAGGGTGTTGCCGTGCTTGTGGCTGATTTCGCCGTCGTGATTGCGGTGGCGATTGTCGAGGCCGACCTTGCTCATGCTGCTCTCCCTGGTGCCCACAGCCGGCAGCATCCTCCTGCCGCGACTAGATGGCAACCATTGCGTGCCCGCGACGCAACTGCAGCATTTTTGGGAAATGACCGGCGCGGGTCCTGGCAACGCCGTCCGCATAGGATGTGCGAGCGCCATTTAGGAGCGGGCCGACTGTGACCGCCGTCACAGCGGCGCGGACGATCGCGGGACTAGATTGTCTTCGTCAATCCAATCTTGCGCGAAGGGAGCAACGACAATGACCACCACCATCAATCCGGCTGAATCTCGCGAACGGGACAATCAGACAGCGGAGCTGTCCGAATTCGAACTCGCTGAGGTCACCGGCGGTTCGCAAAGCTCGGGCGCGGGCGCGGGCAAAGTCACGTTCAATCCTTTTTCAATTACGAGGAAGGTCGACGTGGCGAGCCCCAAGTTGTTTTTATAGGATGGCGGTGAAGCCCGCCTGGCTTCGCAATCCGGACCACGGCCACCCATGGCCACCCTTGGCAATCCTTAGCAATGGCGGACGGCGTCCCGTGCCGCAACACAACGGAGACATCGATGAGCAAGCACCAGGAGAAGCTGGAGCGGAAATCGCCCGCGAAGCCCGAGATCGAGAAAGGCAGTGGCGCGCTCGACGAAAAGGATCTCGAGCAGGTGACTGGCGGCCAAATATCGATCCCGTTCAAGAAAATCGAAATTGAATACAAGGAACAGAATCCGTAGCGCCAGGCCTGTTCAGCCTCGCGGGCCATCCGTGGCAATCGCGGATGGTGTCGCGTGGCGCAACCAAGGGAGACATCGATGAGCAAGCACCAAGACAAGCTGGAGCGGACATCGCCGGCGACGCCTGAGATCGCGAGCAGCGGTGGCGCGCTCGACGATCAGGATCTCGAGAAGGTGACCGGCGGAGACAAGGCGTCGCCAAAGGAGTTCCCAAAGGAGACGGTATCGTTCGCCTATGGGGCTGTCGCGGTTAAGTACAGCGAGTAAGCACGCCGAGCGGACGGCGCCCAAGAGAACGACCGCATGCCCCGGCGTGGGTCTGCCGGCGGCAAAACCCTGTCGGTAAATCTTGCGCAGCGTCGCGACGGTCACGGACCGAACGGCAGCGCGGCCTGGCCTTCGTGCCAGTCGATGACGTTGAACAGCATGCCACGCTTGAGCATTTCAGTCTCGAGGTCGGCGGCATGCTTCTTCCAGTCCGAGGTTTCTCTCACCCGGAATCTGGTTTCCTGGCCCTGCCGTTCCAGCGCGTCGTCGGCGGTCAGCGCGCCGCGAACAGTTTCATACATCGCGACAAGGCTATCGTTGGTGAACGCGCTGTAGTTCATTCCAGCCCCGTTGTGATTGGCGACGGCTTTGACCTCGATAGCCTCTGAAAAGGCCGACAGAATCCTGGGCCGGGGCGGTTAAGACCGGATTAATCGGACATCCGTCCTGACGGATCAGGACAGGGTTTATTTCCGGGAATGTTCTGGATTGACCAGCGCCGACACTCCCAATGTGCTGGTCTTTTCGTTGAACGGAGCGCTGTGGAGGAGCTGCTGCACCGTTCCTCAGAATGGCCCCGGCTCGAGCTGCCCCCGAGCCGGAGCCGTTTGTTTTTGAACGCGAAGAGGCCCCCCAAAGTTTGCGCCGCACCGATCCGGTGTTCCGGCAGGCCCGGAAAATCGCTAGCATCGGGTGCAATGCAGGGGTCATGGAAGATCCCCGCGCAATCCAAGGGGGAGGCGACCAATGACAACAACAAGCGCCAAATGGCGTCTCGCGCTTCTGGGCTCGGCTCTGACCCTGGCGACCGGCGCTATTTCTTGAAGAAGCCAATGATGATCAGCAGGATCACGGCGCCGATGACGGCGTTGACGATCGCCGCCAAAATGCCGCCGACCAGGACGAACCCGATCATCGGCAACAGCCAGCCAGCAATGATGGCGCCGACGATGCCGACGACGATATTGCCAACCAGCCCGAGCCCATAGCCCTTGACGATCAGTCCGGCGAGCCAGCCCGCGATCGCGCCGATGATGAGCCAAATGACGAGCGATTCAATCATGACCATCCTCCTCACTGTAAGACGCCGCGGTATCCCGCGGTCGCCACCATCGGAGCCGCAACGCCTGGCATTCGGCCTGACGCTGCCGTTCACCGCTGATCTATCTTAAGTGGTATTACGATCCGCTCGCGTGGCGTTGTCAACCCGTAGCTGGCTCCGCGATCTGGTCGATCGCACCGCCGAATCGTGCTTGGATGGCGCGGGCTGCATTCTGCCGACAGGTTGGCCGGCTTCGGCATGCCGGTCGTTAACGCGTAGTCCCGATCAACCAGTAGAACACGTATGGCAACAATACCGTCCAGCTCAGAGTATAGCGCGTTGGACGTCCCCTATTTGCGAGCGTTCGTACGTGAGCTGGCGCCGGCTTGGCTGGACCACGTTGCCATCCTTTCGGGCGTCGCGCCGCCGGCGCGGCAAGGCGGTTTTACCTGGTGCGATCTGGGCTGCGGCCAGGGCGTGACGGCCGTGATGTTGGCGGCGATGCATCCCGTCGGCGAATTATACGGCATCGACATGATGCCGGCACACATCGATCATGCCCGGCGCCTGGCGGCGGAGGCCTGCGTCGCCAATTCCAAATTTCATGCGATCGACTTCGGCGCGGCAGCCGGTCTCGACCTGCCGCAGTTTGATTACATTGTGATCCACGGCGTTTATACCTGGGTGAGCGCGCGAGTTCGGGCCGATCTGCGGTCCTTCATCGACCGTCATCTCAAGCCGGGCGGGCTCGTTTATCTCAGCTACAATGCCTTGCCCGGCCGCGCCGACGACCTTTCGATGCAGCGACTCGTGCACGCGCTCAGCGAGAGCCGCGAGGGAAACAGCATCGAGCGAGTGGTTGCCGCCTTGCAAATCGTCAATTCGCTGCGCGAATTGAAGGTTCGGGCACTAACGACAAGCCCCATGCTCGCCCGCATCAATCAGCAGAAGGACAATTTTGCCGCCGCCTATCTCGCCCACGAACTCTTGGCCCCGCACTGGGAGCCGCTCTGCGTCACCGAGGTGCGTGCCGATATGGCCGTCATCGGGCTCGAACCGGTCGGATCGGCAACGCTCGTAGAGAACTACGACACGTTCGTTCTGGAGACGGCCGCCCGCGCGGCGCTTGCCGATATCGCCGACCGCAATCTGCGCGAACTTGCGCGCGATTTTTTCATCGATCAGGCCTTTCGTCGAGACATCTTTGCCCGCAGTGCGCAGCAGCTCGGGGCGGACGATCAACGCCGGCTGATGCTCGCCTGCGCCTTTGGCCTCACGCGTCAGCCATCCAGGGTCCAGTACGCCGTGGCGGCACAGGCGGGCCGCATCACATTCGATAACGCCGCGGCACGTGAGATTGTGGCGGCGCTTGCGTCCGGGCCGCGAACCCTCGGTGCGGTCGCGCAAGAGCGCGGCATCGCTCCTGCGGATGCGGTGGCGAGCGCGCTTGTATTGTGCGCGTCGGGGCAAATGCAACCGGCCGAACCCACCCGCGCTCCGGTGGGACTGTTCAACGCGGTCGTTTTGAATAAATTGAATGGACCCGAAGAGATCGCATATCTCGCCATGCCTTTTGGCACGGGCATCTTCATCAATGACGCCGTGCGCGAGATCCTGACGAACCGCCCGACAGTCGAGGCGGAGCCTTCGTGGCAGGATTTCCTCGCCGTCCACGGCTGGAGCAATCAGCCTCTCGATCCGTCATCCTGACCGCCACGATGCGGCCGACGATCGGGCGGATAGATCGCGCGACGGGAGCGAACGCCGGGCGGAAGCCCAGCGCCGCCGCGCTCGACCTGCCTAACTCCTTATATACGCGTCCATCGCTTCGGCAGCCTTGATGGCCGTCTTTTGTTTGTTCTGGGTGACGTCTTGTATGACATTGACAGCGCCTCCGCCGGAGACACCATCCATTTCCTTCTCGGAAAGTTCGACGGCAGTACTGGTGCCGGAATTGATCAGCTGATCGGGGGTGGATGCGGGAGCGTTCGCGGATTTGGGCTCACTCATGAAGACCTCTCAGGTTAGATGGGCCATTTCAGGATGCCAGCGACGACGAGGCTAGCGCTCGTAGCGGAGATTGGCAAATCAGTTCCGCAAGGGCCTGATCGATAGCAGCCTGCGCCCCGAGGTTTCTGTGATCCAGATCACCGTCCAAGGCTCAGTTCCGGTAACTCACAATTTGCTCAGCATCACCCAGTCCTTGTGATCTTTGTCAGTGCTTTCGCCTTTGATATCGCCAAAATTTACGAATCCGTTGAATGCACCTCCCGAGACCTCGCCCAACTCCTCCGGGGTCAGTTCGTTGGCGACCGCGGTGGTGTTCGGTTCCTGGGATGACTTCCGCTGTGGTTGGACTTGCATCGCATCTCTCCTTGGGTTCTCGGGTTCGTGGGTTTGACCGGCGAAGATTTTTCTCTCTCGCCGATGGTTGATGGGTGGCACGGCCTGGTCCCGAAAACCGTGATGTTGGTTACAGAGTTTGCGAGATGTGGCGCTGGTATGAGGCACCCTTACCGCGCGGCTATAGCAATCGGGGCCTCAAAACGCACCGCGTTGCGCCAGATCAATCCCTGCTTGGGGGGCGGGAGGCATAGTTTGTTTGGCACTGGCATCCAGCCGCTCTCAAGGAGTCCAAAATGAAATACGCCGCATTCCCGATTGTTCTCGCCGCCGTTCTGGCCTTCAGCCCGGCTTCCGCGCATATGCACATGCGTGGGCACATGCACGGACACATGCATATGCATATGCAGATGGCGTGCTCCGGCGATCATTTGTCGAAGATGACGACGATGATGGGCGCCATGCCCGACAGTGCGAGGAAGGGGATGATGGACGGCCATCTGGCGATGGTGAATTCTGCGATGGCCAAGGACGGTACGCGCGGCTGCGAAATGGCGATGATGCACATGATGCACGGCTCGCACATGAACATGATGAAGTCGGGGATGTGACGCATCGAGGTGGCGGAGCGGGGCAACGCACGGTTTTTCCATGTCGCGGACATCGCGTGGCCCGTCATGCCGTGACGGCAAAAAGCTTTACCGGCGGGGGCGGGATGCTAGACTTCGCCCGGGCCCCGCGCGCGGCTCATGAAACAACAACAGAAAAGAAGGGAGCCGCGATTTCCATGAAGGATTTTGCCGGAAAGATTGCCGTGATCACGGGCGGCGGCACGGGCATGGGCCGCGAACTGGCGCGCCAGCTCGTCGCCGAGGGTTGCAATGTCGCGATGTGCGACGTCTCCGCCGAGGCGATGGCCGAAACCAAGCGGCTGTGCGAGGTCGAAAGGCTGCCGCAGGGGCTGCGCATCACCACCCACATTGCCGACGTCTCGATCGAGGACCAGTACTTGCGCTTTCGCGACGAGCTGATCGAGCAGCAGGCGACCGACAGGATTCATCTGCTGTTCAACAATGCCGGCATCGGCGGCGGCGGCAGCCTGTTCACCAACACGCGCGAGCAGTGGGAGCGCACCTTCAATATCTGCTGGGGCGGCGTCTATCTTGGCGTCCGTACCTTCCTGCCGCTGCTGCTCAAGGCCGACGAGGGCCATATCGTCAACACCTCCAGTATCAACGGCTTTTGGGCATCGGTCGGCCTCGGCGTCTCGCACACCGCCTATTGCTCGGCCAAATTCGCGGTGAAGGGGTTTACCGAAGCGTTGATGAACGATCTGCGGCTCAACGCGCCGCATATCAAATGTTCTGTCGTGATGCCCGGCCATATCGGCACCTCGATCGTCTCCAATTCGCGCAAGGTGCAGAACGGTTCCGACCAACTGACGCCGAACGAGATCATGCAGGCGCGCCAGCGGCTGAAGGGCATGGGCATCGACGTGGCGCCGATGTCGGACGACCAGATCCAGCAGATCGCGCTCGACCGCGCGCAAAAATTCCACGACGAAGCGCCGACCACGGCGGCGGCCGCGGCAAAAATCATCCTCGACGGCGTCAAGGCCGAGCGCTGGCGCATCCTGGTCGGCGACGACGCCCACACGCTCGATGCGCGCGTGCGGCAAACGCCGGAAAAGGCCTACACGCCCGAGTTTTACCAGAGCTTTGTCGAGGAGGTCGGCTGGCGTCTGGGGTGAGTTGTTGCCGCGACCTTCGCGTCCACCTCTCCCGACGGGAGAGGTGAGGCCGCAGCCCGCTTCAACTCTCGAGCTCCACCTTCACCGGAAACTTCCTCAACAGCCGCTCCGCCGCCACCGCCTTGTCCGGCGGGGCTTTTACGCGCAGAAAAAGTCCGCGTGAGGGATCGGTGATGGCTTCGACGCTGACCTCTTTCGAAAGACCTTCCGCCGCCAGCAATTCGCGCGCGGCTTCGCCGGCCGCGATCTCGCGAAGCTTTGGCTTGAAGATTTTTCCGATCGGCGTCACCGGCATTTCGGTGATGACTGACACGGCCCGCGGCCGCGCCGGTGGCTCAGGGATGTTGTCCTGCACGAAAGCTGCGAGCGCCTGGGAATCGATGCTGATGCCGGGCTGCGCCTGCACGAACAGCATCGGCACCTCGCCGGCATAGGCGTCGGGCCGCCCCACCGCCGCCGCCAGCGCAACGCCGGGGAAAGCCAGCGCGGCGTCCTCGATGGCGCGCGGATCGATATTGTGGCCGCCCCTGATGATGACGTCCTTGGCGCGGCCCATGATGTAGACGAAACCGTCGGCATCGATGCGGCAGATATCGCCGGTGCGCAGCCATCCCTGATGGAAGGCATCCGCGGTCTGCGCCGCATCGACATAGCCCGGAAATACCTGCGGACCCCGGGTCAGCAATTCGCCGGTCGGCGATGGCCATGGCCCGGTATGCAACTCGCCGCCGGCGAGGATCGCAAGTTCGACCAGCGGGTTCTGGATGCCGACGCTTTCCGGCCGCGGTTTGACGCCTGCGACGTCGTGCGTGATCGCGCCGGCGAGTTCAGTCATGCCGTAGACCTGCTGCACGCAGGGGCCGCCCCAGCGCGCCAGATAACGACGCTCGATCTCCAGCGGACAGATCGAGGCGCCGGTCGGGGTGACGCGCAGGCTCGAGATATCGCAATCGCCGACGGGAATGTCGGCGAGCGCGCCGAGCGTCGTCGGCACGTTGCCGGCATGGGTCAGGCGATATTTTTCGATGATGTGCCAGAAATTCTGCACCAGCGCCGGATCGCGTGCGCCGGCAGGGCCGGGGATGACGATGGTCGTGCCCGCCGACAGGCAGGCGCCGACGCCGACAAACAGACCGCCCACATGGAACAACGGCAGCGAGATCATGGCACGATCGCCCCGTTGGTAGTCCAGCGCCATCCGCGAGGAGACCGAGGAGGCAACCATCGCGCGGTTGGTGAGACGGGCGACCTTCGGGTGGCCGGTGGTGCCGCCGGTCGGCAGCATCACCGCGACGCGGTCGGCTTGGGCGGCATCGCGGGATTTGCCGTAATCGTCGCGCCAGGCCGGATCGGGTTGCAACACCTCGCCGTCGAACGCAATGCGGCCGTCGAGCGGAACCACCACGATCCGCCTGAGGGATGGTACGTCGCGCTGCAGGCCTTCGATCTTCTCGTAGAGCCCGCCCGGCATACCCGGCGGCGGCGCCAGCAGGAGTTTTGCCTTCACCGCGTTGAGCTGGGCAATGATGGCCTCGCGCGTGAACAGCAGATTGAGTGGTTCGGCGATGCCGCAGGCGGCCGCGCCCCAGATCGCGGCAATGGCGGCGGGGCAGATCGGCAGCAGCACCGCGACCGGATCGTTAGGGCCTACTCCCTCTGCGCGAAAGAAATTCTCCGCCGCCTTGACGCATCCCATCAATTGATCGTTGGAGACGACGACCGGGCTGGGATCGAGCGGCGCGCGCAGATACACGATCGCCTCCGCATCGGGGGCGGCAAGCGGCCCGCGCGCAACGAGGTCGAGGATCCGCGGGCAGGCAGAAAGCGATTCCCGCATATCCGTTTCGCGCGCGGCCTCGTCGGCCGGCGACAGCCTGTCCTTGAGCATGTCTCTCCCTGCCGCTTTGTTTTGATTGGCAGACATAGTATTGGCCGGCACCGCCCAAGTACAAGGGGGCCTTTGCCGCGGAGACTAGAGATACGCGCAAGCGATAGATTGCGTTTTGACGCTGTCGCGGCGGACTTCGAACAAATGTTATCCGTGCACGACCGTCTTTGCGATCATGCAATGAATGCCCTTGGAGCCGTTGACGGTCTGCGTCACCCGCAAATCCGCGGCCAGGCTGCACAGCGTGTAGGCGTCCTCGCGCGACAGATTTCGCTTTTCGCCGAGCAGCACGATCATGTCGCGCAGCGCGCGCACCACGCATTGATCGAGATCGGGGTCCATCGCCATCGTCATGTAGTGCGTTGGCGTTTCCGCGCGCGGATAGTCGAGCCGCAGGTCCTTGCGCAGCGTCAGGCGAAAACGGCCCTGCAGCGCGGTTTCGATCGCGGTGACGCAGACCTCGCCGTCGCCCTGGACGCCATGGCCGTCGCCGCAGGAAAACAGTGCGCCCGGCACGAACACCGGCAGATACAGTTTGGCGCCGGCGCCCAGTTCCTTGTTGTCGAGGTTGCCGCCCATCGCGCGCGGGATCAGCGAGGTGATGCGGCCCCAGGCCGGCGGCGGCGCCACGCCCATCACGCCGAAGAACGGTGCCAGCGGCAGGTCGAGCCCCCACGGCAGCCGGCCGACCATCCGCTCGCGGTCGAGCGGAATGTTCAAGAGCCGCGTCTCGTGGAAATCGTCGGGCAGGGTGCCGGCCAGCGGACGAATCAGATTGTAGCCCCAGTCCTGCCGGAGCTGGACGTCGAGGATCTCGACCTCCAGCACGTCGCCGGGCGCGGCGCCTTCGACCGCAATCGGACCGGTCAGGATATGGCCCGGTACCATCCGCTCGCTCCTGCGCATGAATATCGGCAAGCTCGGGCGGAACGTGAAATTGGTTGCTGTCCGGCACCACGTCCGGGCCGCCGCTGATGGTATCGACCGTGACCTCATCGCCGCTGGCGATGGTCAGGACCGGCTTCAGTTTCGCTTCGAAGAAGCCCCAGTGGCAGGTTTCGGGGCTGGAATGCAGGTGATGATGGGTCATGAGGAGACTTCAGATTGATGCAATGGCAGCGTATGACGCTGTATCAGACATTGTCAGGGGCTTCTCTTGTTTTTTGTGCTCTCCAAGACGCTCGGCTTCATGCATGCTGCCGACGAATTTCCTGATCGGCATCGGGCTGCTCGGCGATCGATCCTGCTGGCCACGCGCTTTGCATCGCATCGGCCGCAGGCTTGCGATCTTCTCGCTCGTACTGCTGGCGATCTGCGGCCTTTTCGCCGCTCGGCAATCTTCTGCTCTATCCGCTGGAGGCCCGCTTTCCGCCGTGGGATGCCGCGCGCGGCGCGCCGGACGGCATCATCGTGCTCGGCGCATCGATCGAGGCCGATCTCTCGGCCGCGCATGGCACGCCGGTGGTGCGCAAGCGCGCCCGACCGCATCATCGCCGCCGCGGCGCTGGCGCGCCGCTATCCGAATGCGCGCGTCGTTTTCTCCGGCGGCAGCGCGAATCTGATTTCGAACGATGCGAGGGAAGCCGATTACGCCGGCGCCATCTTCGAAAGTCTCGGCATCGCCAAATCGCGGCTGATCATGGAGCGGCAGTCGCGCAACACCCAGGAGAACGCCGAGTTCTCCAAGGCGCTGGTCGCGCCGAAGGCGGGCGAGCGCTGGCTGCTGGTGACATCGGCCTTCCACATGCCGCGATCGGTCGGGTTGTTTCGCAAAGCAGGATTTGACGTCGAGCCGTATCCGGTCGATTGGCGGGTTGGCGGGCGCGATGATCTCTTCACGTTTACGAGCATAGCCGTTGACGGGCTGGCACGGACCGACCTTGCGGTGCGGGAATGGATGGGACTGCTTGCCTACCGGGCCACCGGCAAGATTAATGAGTTGCTACCAGCACCGGGACCGCGCTACCGACATCCCGCGGTCGCGCCGCCCGGTCAATCAGGCTAAGTTCGCTCAACAGGCGCACAGAGTTCGCCGATTTGGGAGTTGACGCCATGCAACAGCAATCGCCGCCGGAACAATTCGATTTATCCGGCATGGTGGCCGATCTGAACAGCCCTGCTGCGGCTGAAGACCACCGTGATCGGCATCAAGATGTTCGCGACGCGTGGAGGAGATGGCGGCGATACCGAAAATCCGGCGGCCGACGGCGGTGCATACCACCGACCAGATCGTCAGCATGGCCTCACGGCTCGGCTGGACCGTCGGCATCACCGGCGAGGATCTGGTCGGCGCGCAGTGCCGCGCGGTGATCGGGCTGGCGCCGCAGGACGAGAACTGGCTCGCGGGAAAAAACTATGTCGGCGTCTGGCATGGCACCGCCGAGGACGCGCGCAAGCGGCAGGAAGCGCTCGATGTCGTGCCCTACGGCCGGTACCAGGCGATGGCGGTGAGCCCGCTCGCCAGCGGCCGGCTCAATCCACCCGATATCTGTCTGGTCTATGCGACGCCGGGCCAGATGATCATCCTGATCAACGGCCTGCAATATACCGGCTACAAGAAGTTCGAATGGGGCGTGGTCGGCGAGACCGCCTGCGCCGATTCATGGGGGCGGGCGCTCAAGACCGGCGAGCCCAGTCCTGTCGCTGCCGTGCTTTGCCGAGCGCCGCTATGGCGGCGTGCCGGATGAGGAAATGCTGATGGCGCTGTAGCCGGCCCATCTCGCCAAGGCGATCGTGGGCATGAAGCAGCTGGCCAAGAACGGCCTGCGCTATCCGATCGCGCCCTACGGGATTCAGGCCGACGTCCGCGCCGGCATGGGCGTTTCCTACGCCAAGAAATAGCGCTAGAAGCGGCGCCAACAGGCTGTCTCGGCCGGTACTTCAGGGAAATCAGATTATGTCTTCGTCGAAATTCGACATCGTCGTCTATGGCGCCACCGGCTTTACCGGCCAGCTCGTCGCCGAATATCTGGCCGCGCATTACAAGGGCGACGCCAATCTGAAATGGGCGATGGCCGGGCGCAGCCAGGACAAGCTCGCATCGGTGCGCGATGCGATCGGCGCGCCGGCCGATACGCCGTTGATCGTGGCCGATGCCAGCGATCCGGCTTCGCTGAAGGCGATGGTGGCGCAGACCAGGTCGGTCATCACGACGGTCGGACCGTATCAGCTCTACGGCACCGAGCTGCTTGCGGCCTGCGTCGGCGTCGGGTACCGATTATTTCGATCTCTGCGGCGAGCCGATCTGGATGCGCCAGATGATCGAAGCGCATGAGGCGACGGCCAAATCGAGCGGCGCGCGCATCGTGTTCTCCTGCGGCTACGATTCGGTGCCGTTCGAACTCGGCGTGTTCTTGTGCAGCAAGAAGCCAAGAAGGTGTTCGGCGCGCCGGCAACCCGCGTCAAGGGCCGGGTCCGCGCCATGAAGGGCACGTTCTCCGGCGGCACCGCGGCGAGCATGAAGGCGACCTTCGAGGCAGCGGCAAGGATCTCAGCCTGGTCGCGTTCTGAAGGATCCGTTCGCGCTGACGCCGGGCTTTGAAGGCCCGAAGCAGCCGCCGGGCAACAAGCCGCTGTTCGATGAGGATCTGGAGTCCTGGACCGCGCCGTTCGTGATGGCGACCATCAACACCCGCAACGTGCATCGCTCCAACATGCTGATGGATTTCCCCTACGGTCGGGATTTCGTCTACGACGAGATGGTGCTGACCGGCCCCGGCGAAAAGGGCGAGGCGAACGCCAGGCGCGTCATCGGCGCGTCAATGCCGAGAAGATGGGGCCATCCGACGCGCCGAAGCCGGGCGAGGGACCCTCGAAGGAGGAGCGCGAGAACGGCATGTACGATCTGCTGTTCGTCGCGCATCGCGCCCGACGGGACGCCAGGTCCGCGCCGCCGTCAAGGGCGATCGCGATCCCGGCTATGGCTCGACCTCGAAGATGATCTCGGAATGCGCGATCTGCCTGCTGCGCGACACGCCGGACGTCGCCGGCCGGAATCTGGACGCCGGGCGCCGCGATGGGTCACAAGCTGATCAAGCGGCTCGTCGATCATGCCGGGCTGACGTTCACAGTCGAGAAGTGAATTCGTGCGATCCCCGCTCACGCCGCGCGGGGATCGTAGGCGTACATCCAGTCCATGCCCTTGGCCGAGACCGGCAGCAGCAGTTTCAGCATGTGGTCGCGGATCCAGGCGCCGGTGGCGCTGAATTCGCGCTTGCTGTTGCCGTTGCGGCGGGCCACCGCCACGATCTTCTCGGCGCGCGGACGGCGCTCGTGCTCGAAGTTCTGGAAGGTGAGCCCAAGTTCCTGGCCGTCCCGCATCAGCCGGCCGAGCCGCATCGCGTCCTCCAGCGCCAGCGAGGCGCCCTGGCCGGCATGCGGGCTGGTGGCGTGCGCGGCATCGCCGATCAGCAGCGTCCGCTTGCGCGACCAGGTCGGCAAGCGTCGCGACATCGAGCGTGTCCGTGACCACGATGTTCTCCGCGGCGTCCACGATCGTCGGCATCGGATCGTGCCAGCCGGCATGGAACTCGCGCAGATGCTGCTCGCAGCTGATCCTGGCTCATGGCGCGGAAATCGCGGCGTCGATGCCGTGCGCGGGCTGCGTGCTCCACCACATCACGCCGTCGTGCGGATCCGGGCTGCAAAAGCCGTAGCCGAAGAAGCCACTCTGGCCGAACGTCGTCTCGACGCGCTGGCCGACCTCGGTGTTTTCGAGCAGCGATCGCGGCACGAAACCGCCGAAGCCGATCAGGCCGGTGTCGAACGGCTTTGGACCGTCCGGAATCACATGCGCGCGCACCGCCGAATGCACGCCGTCGGCGCCGATCAGAAAATCGCCCTCGGCGCTCGTGCCGTCGGCGAAATGCGCTACGATCGGCTGGTCGGCGCGATCCTCGATATGCGCCAGCCGCTTCTCGAAGTGCAGCGCGACGTTGGCGCACCAGGCCTTGTCGACCAGCACTTCGTTCAAGCGCCGCGCGGCACATGTTGACGGCCGGCTGGCCGAAACGCGCTTTCATGTTGCGGTTGATCGAGCCGAGCCGGCTGCCCGATTGCGAATAGAAATCGAAGGATTCGGCGACCGAGCCGCGGCGGATCATCTCGTCGGCGAGGCCGAGCTCGGCCAGCACATGCATGCCGTTCGGCGCGATCTGCAGGCCGCCGCCAATCCCCTTCGCGTAGGGCCAGGCTTCGATACACTTCGGCGTCGATGCCGGCCTGCTGCAGGAAGATCGCGGTGACCGGGCCGGCGATGCCGGCGCCGATGATCAGGGCCTTGCGGGGACGTTGGGTCATGCCTTGCTCCATGCATCGGTGTGGTGATAGGAAAGGTCAGTAGCTAATTATCTTAATGGCTAAGATATTAATCGACTAAGATAGAGGATTCGCCTTGTCAAGATCGAAAGCGCGCGCGGCGCTGCTGCACGGAACTGGAACACGCGATGCGGCGTTCGTCGGCCCAGGGCGTGCTGTTCGGGCAAACCGTTGCCAACGTCGCGGGAATTTCCGGTTCCGACCTCGACTGCATGGATTTTCTCAATCTGGAAGGGCGGGTGACGGCCGGACGGCTCGCGGAGGTCACGGGCCTGACCACGGGCGCCATCACCGGCGTGGTGGATCGGCTGGAAAAGGCGGGGCTGGTGCGGCGCGAGCGCGACGCCAACGACCGCCGCAAGGTCTACATCGTAGTCGTGCCGGAAAACGCCGCCAAGATCGGCCGGTTCTACGTGCCGATGCAGGAATCGATGCACAAGCTCTGGAGCACCTATTCAGACGCCGAACTGCAATTGCTGCTTCGCTTCGCCAACGAGGGCTACAAGGCGGTGCTGGAGGCGACCGAAGGGCTCAAGAGCTCTTCTTGAACTGCCGGCGGAAAAGCCTGCGGCGTCCAGGAAGCCGGGACGGCCCCGGCGCTGAGCGCCGCTGCGGGTGCAGCCTTGTAGCGCTCGGCGGCGACGAACATGCCCCACATCGCGCCCAGCATCATCCAGAAGTGCCGCCAGTGGTCGGTGTCGATGATGAAACTTTCGCCGACGGTGCCGAGAAAGGCCGCGAAGATCGCCAGATAAATGCGCTGCCAGGGCACGCGGCACGAAGATGTAGCGAAATCCGGTCATCGCCGTGACGAACACCAGCGCCGGATAGCAGACGCCGGAGAGCCAGCCGCCGGACATGAACGCGTTCAGATAGGAGTTGTGGGTGTCTTCGGGAAAGTAATTGTGGAACTGGAGCGGCCCGATGCCGAACGGTAGATCGAGCGCCATGTCGGCGCCGAGGATATGGCGGCCGAACCGGCCGAAGCGGCCTTCGTCGTAGCTCTGGTCGAAACTCGCGCGCTGCTTGAACATGTCGGCGATCGAGTCGAACGACAACAGTACTGCGATCAGCGCCGCGGCGAGGATGACGGCCGACCACCGCCATCACGATGATGCGCGAGCGCTGCGCCTGCGAGCGGCTGGTCAAGACCATCAGTGCCAGCATGAAGGCCGAGGTCAGGACGAGGCCGCCCCAGGCCGCGCGCGAAAACGCCAGCAGGATCGCCAGCGACATGATGCCGAACGCCAGCGCGTTGCGGAACGACTTTCGGAATCGATCCGACACCACGCTTTGCAGGGCGAACAGCGCCGGAAGGATCAGGAACGCGCCGAGCACGTTAGGGTCCTTGAACGTGCCGCTGGCGCGTTCATAAAGCGTGAACAGGTCATGCCCGCCGGGGACGAGATTGAAATAGCCGACAAGCGCCGCCGCCGACGCAATCATGCCGCCGACAATCAGCCCGCGCCTGAGCATATCGAGCCGCGCCGCGGTGTCCTCGGACACCACCATCGCAAAGAACACGACCGTTACCGCCATGTACCAGGAGGTCGCGATCCAGTTGCCGACATTGGGCTGGTCCATCACCGCAACCGCGCTGATGGTGTAACCGACATTGACCAGGAACAGCAGCAGCACCAGCGGCACGAAGACCAGCCGCATCCGCAGGCCGGTGGCGACGAAGATTACCGAGGCGGTGAGCGTGATCAGCTCATAGGGGCTCGGTTCGATGAAGACGATGGCGCCGGACGCGCCGACCAGCCATACCAGCGCGCGCTGCAAGGCGAGCACGCCCGGCGCAGCCGTCGCCGATGGAAGCGAATTTTCGGCTGTCGCCGCATACGCCATTACACACTCGTACAATTACGCAACGCAACTAAACGCAACGCCTGCCGGATCGGCAGGAAAAAATCAGTAAGCGTTCTCGTTCTTCGAGATCAGCGCCAACGGCGTCTTGAGCAGAATGAAGAGATCGAACAGCACCGACCAGTTCTCGATGTAATACAGATCGAACTCGACGCGCTTCTGGATCTTCTCGTCGGTGTCGACTTCGCCGCGCCAGCCGTTGATCTGCGCCCAGCCGGTGATGCCGGGCTTGACGCGGTGGCGCGCGAAATAGCCGTCGACGGCCTCGTCGAACAGCCGGCTCTGCAACTTGCCCTGCACGGCGTGCGGGCGCGGACCGACCAGCGACAGATTGCTCTTGAACACGACGTTGAAGAGCTGCGGCAGTTCGTCGAGGCTGGTCTTGCGGATGAAGCGGCCGACGCGGGTGACGCGGGGGTCGTTCTTGGTCACGACCTTGGAGGCGGTCGGATCGGCCTGATGATGGTAGAGCGAGCGGAACTTGAAGACGTCGATGCGCTCATTGTTGAAGCCAAACCGTTTCTGGCGGAACAGCACCGGCCCCGGGCTGTCGAACTTGATCGCGAGCGCCACCAGTCCCATCACGGGAAGCGCTGCGAGCAGCACCAGGCGCGCCGACGACATGGTCGAACAGCCACTTCATCACCAGGTCCCAGTCGGTGATCGGCGCCTCGAACACGTCGAGGGTCGGCACCTCGCCGAGATAGGAATAGGAGCGGGGACGGAAGCGCAGCTTGTTGGTGTGGGCGGAAAGCCGGATGTCGACCGGCAGCACCCACAGCTTCTTCAGCATTTCGAGGATCCGCGTCTCCGCCGAAATCGGCAGCGCGAACAGCACGAGGTCGACGCGGGTACGGCGGGCGAATTCGACGATGTCGTCGACCTTGCCGAGCTTCGGGCTGCCGGCGCAGGTGTCGAGCGCGCGATCGTCGTTGCGGTCGTCGAATACGCCGAGCACGGCGATATCGGAATCTTCCTGGGTCTTGAGCGCCTCGACCAGTTTCTCACCGTTCTGATCGGCGCCGACCACGATGGTGCGGCGGTCGAGGCGGCCCTGACGGGCCCAGCCGCGCACCATCGCCCGCAGGAACGCGCGCTCGGCGATCAGCGCCGCCAGGCCGCGAAGAAGAATGCCGAGAGCCAGAGCCGCGAGATTTCGCTGCCAAGCTTGACGATGAAGGATGCGCCGATGAACAGCAGAAACACGAAGGCCCAGGACGAGGCCATCCGCGCCATCTGCCGGAGATTGCCGCGAAACACCTGGACTTCGTAGATATCGGCGGCCTGAAAGCACATCACTGCGGTTGCCGCCATGGCGAAGATCGCCGCGACATATTCCCAGTGAAAGCCTGCCAGCCGCGATACGTAGCTGAAATAGAGCGCTATGCCGATCAGGCTGAGCAGCACGAAGTCGGCGAGGCGCACGGCGCCCGCGATCACGATCGGCGAATAGGCGCCGCGCACCTTCTGGTTGGCGACGGCAAGGGCGGCCGGCGTCAGCCGGCGCCGGCGTTCGATCGGCTGCCGGTCCGCCGTTGCGGCCGCCGCAGCGTCCAACATCGAGCGAGCGTTAATCGGTTCCACTTTGTCCACGTCCCGTTTTGCGGTCCCGTTCTTGCAAAGACACATAGGGATGCGTTTGCCGAGGCGGAATTCCCCGTCTCTCGGCTTAAGGGACAAATCGGAAGAAACAGTTACGTTGGTAAAGAACGGTTAACGATTGGCAAACGCCTCGCGGTAGCCGGCCAGCACGCCCTCGACCATCGCCTTCTGCGAGAAGTGCTGAAATATCCGCTCGCGCAACGACTTGGCCCGCTCCGCGGCTGCGGCCGGATCCTCGAGCGCGGTCTCGATGGCGTCGGCCATGGCGGCGGCGATATTCGGGGCGAACAGCGCGTCGCGGTGGGAATCGAAAATCTCGGGAATGCCGCCGACATTGGCGGCCACCATCGGAATCCCAGCCGCCGCCGCCTCGATCACGACATAGGGCATGGAATCGCCGCGGGAGGGAACCACCAGCAGCGAGCCCTTGGAAAAGCCGTAGCGCGCCTTGACGTGGCCGATGAACCGCACCGCCTCACCAAGACCGAGGCGCTGGACCTGGGCCTTGAGGTTGGCGCTCTCCTCGCCGTCGCCGGCCAGCGTCAGCGTCACCGGCCGGCCGTCGGCGTGCAGCCGCGCCACTGCGTCGATCAAAAGGTCGGCCCCCTTGATGTGCCTGAATTCGCCGACATAGACCACGTCGGTGGCATCGGCGGCCTTCACGATCGGATCGAACTCGTCGGCGGTGACGCCGTTGAACACGCAGCGCACCAGCCCCTTCGGCACGCCGATGGTGCGCTGATAGGTGTCGCGCGCGAACGCGCTTTCGAACAGGAACAGGTCGGTCGCGTTCATCAGCGTACGTTCGAGGCGGCTGTAGAGCACGCCCTTGAACGTGGTCAGCGGGTAATGCAGCGAACCGCCATGCGGCGTATAGACCCGGATGGTATCCTTTGCCGGGGTCTTCAACCGCAGAAAAGCGCCGGCCTTGGCGCCATGACCATGCAACACGTCCGGTTTCAGGCGCCGGATCAGGCGCAGGAAGCGCGCCCATACCAACGCGTCGGCCGGAACCAGTTCGCGGCGGATCGGAACGCGATGAACGCCGAGCTTGAGGCGCGGGGCGATCTCCGCCAGCGCCTGCTCGGCGCGTTCGCCGCCCGTGAGGCTGTCGGCGATGATGCCGACGTGATGGCCGCGGTCGGCCTGACCGTTGGCGAGATCGAGGATATGCCGGAAGATGCCGCCAACCGGGGCCCGTGTCGCGTGCAGGATACGGAGCGGCTGACCTTCCACAGGCATGATCAGAACCAGCGTTCGCCGACGAGCACCGTGTCGCCTGGGCTGAGCGATATCCCCGGTGCAACCACGAAGCGACCGGTTCCGGACTCGTCGGTATGCGTCAGCGTAACGCTGTCGCGCCGCGCGCGCGGCGAAAAGCCGCCGGCGATCGCTACTGCACTTTCAACCGTCATGTTGGGCACATAGGGATACTGGCCGGGCGCTGCCACTTCGCCGAGGATGAAGAACGGCCGATAGGCCTCGATTTCCACCGCGACCGAGGGATCCCGGATAAAGCCGCCGCGCAGCCTGGCTGAAATCTGGGCAGCCAGCCCCGCCGGCGTCCGGCCGCGCGCCGGCACCGAGCCGATCAGCGGCATGGTGATCGAGCCACCGGCATCGATGGCGTAAGTATTGGTAAGGCCTTCCTGGCCGTAGACCACGACGCGCAATTTGTCGCCGGCGTCGAGATGATAGGTGGCGTCATATCTGACGGCCGCCGGTTCCGCATAGGCCACGGCAATCGGGGCGGGCGTTGCCGCGTAAGTCTGGCCGTATGCGATGGTGTCGAGGCTGGTTTGCTGCGCGACCGCGACCGGCGCAGTCCGGCCCATGCAGCCCGACAGAACGAGCGCAGCGGCCAGACCGGAAATAGGGGCGAGCGCGCCTCGCATCGCAAAGAATCCCGAAAAAGTATCGGCCCGATTAAGGCCGTTCATGGTTAACAAAACATGACCGTCGTCTTCTTCGGCCCTGCTTCCTGCACGCAAGCTGCCGAATTAACCCAGCGGCAACCTTAATGGAGTGTAATCGGCCCAGTTCAAGGTGAGCAGTTGCGTTCGCGGGAGTGTGCGATGCGTTTAGCGTTCTGGCGTACCGGCAAGGACAGGGCGGTGGTGCAGCGGGCGATCGCCGCCAAGCCTGCGTCGACGGCGGCTTCCAGGCCTGCGACCAAGCCTGCACCTGCCGTCTCCGCGCCGGTTGTCGCAATGCCGGTCGCAGCGTCCGAATCCGGCGATCTGGATTTGCGCGCGCTGGGCCAGGCGCTGATGCGCCGGCGGAGCTGGATCATCGTGCCGACAGTGCTCGCCGCCGTGCTGTCGATCGCCGTCGTCAATATGGTCACCCCTCGTTACAAATCCGAAGTGCGCATCCTGATCGATGGCCGCGAGAACGTGTTCCTGCGGCCGACCGGCGAACGCAACGAGGAGCGCAATGCGCTCGACGCCGAGGCGGTGACGAGCCAGGTGCAGTTGCTGCAGTCGCGCGATCTCGCCCGCGAGATCATCAAGAAGAACAAGCTGGCCGAACGGCCCGAATTCGATCCGGTGCTGCAGGGCGTTTCGCCGCTGCGGTCGCTGCTGCCGTTGTTCGGCATCGGTCGCGATCCGTTCTCGCTGACGCCGGAAGAGCGCGTGCTCGACGCCTATTACGACCGCTTCACGGCCTACGCGGTCGACAAGTCGCGCGTCGTCGTCGTCGAATTCCAGTCGCGCGATCCCGAATTGGCCGCACGCGTCGCCGATTCGATCGCGGAAGGTTATCTGGTGCTGCAGCAGGGCGCCCGGCAGGCGCAGGCCAAATCCGCCAGCCAGTGGCTGGCGGGCGAGATCGAGAGCCTGCGCAAGAAGGTCGCGGACGCCGAATCGCGCGTCGAGGATTTCCGCTCGAAGTCGAGCCTGTTCGTCGGCACCAACAACACCACGCTCTCCAACCAGCAGATGGGTGAGCTCAATACGCAATTGAACAACGCCCGCGCGCTGAAGTCGGATGCGGAGTCCAAGGCGCGCCTGATCAAGGAAATGCTCCAGAGCGGCAAGCCGATCGAGGCTTCCGAGGTGCTCAATTCCGAACTGATCCGCCGGCTGTCCGAACAGCGGGTGACGCTGCGGGCGCAACTGGCCGAGCAGTCCTCGACCTTGCTCGACGGTCATCCGCGCATCAAGGAGTTGAAGGCGCAGCTTGCCGACATCGATCGCCAGATCCGGGAGGAAGCTGGTAAGGTCTCCCGCTCGCTGGACAATGATTCACGCATCGCCAGCGGCCGGGTCGAGGGCCTCAGCGCCAGCCTCGATCAACTGAAGAAGCAGGCGTCCTCGAACAACGGTCAGGATGTCCAGCTGCGTGCGCTCGAGCGCGAGGCCAAGGCGCAGCGCGATCTGCTGGAATCCTATCTCGCCAAATACCGCGAGGCCAATACTCGCGAAAATATCGAGGCGGCGCCGGCCGATGGCCGCATCATCTCGCGCGCCACCGTTTCCAACACGCCGGCCTATCCGAAAAAACTGCCGATCGTGCTGATCGCGACGCTGGCGACCTTGCTGCTTTCGGCGGGCGCGATTGCGACTGGCGAATTGCTGCGCATTACCGCGCCGCGCGCCGTCGCCGTATTCGCACCGTCAGCGCCGGCGCGGCGCGCGCCGGTGTTTGTGCCCGCCGTCGAAGCCAACGTCGAACCAGAACCCGAACTGGAGCCTGAGCCCGAATTCGAACCGGAGCCGGTGTTGCGCGAGCCGCAGGCCGAGGCGGCAACAGCCATCGGCGAAATCGAGCGATTGGCGGAAACGCTAGCCGACGCCGGCGCGGCGGCGCACAAGGTAACCGTGCTCGGCACCGCCGCGAGCGAAAGCATTACGCTTACCGCGCTGACGCTGGCCCGCCTGATGGCGCGCCGGACCAAGGTCGTCGTGGTCGATCTCGTGGCATCGTCGCTGACGATACCTGCCGTATCGGTCGATCCGAACGCGCCGGGCCTGGCCGAACTGATGCAGGGCGAAGCCTCGTTCGCGCAGATCATCACAAAAGACCGGCTGTCGCGCGTCCATGTCGTCAGCGCCGGCCGCCCGGGCTTTGACCGCGCGCTGCTGCAGTCGCCGCGTTTGACGCTCGCGATCGACGCGCTGCTCAGGGTCTACGACCATGTGCTGCTGGATGCCGGCTCCGCCTCCGATCTTCCGGCGGAACTGCTGACGGCTGGGGCGCGTGCGGTGGTGGTGCCGGATGCGTCGATGGCAGACGACGCCCGGACGCTGATGTGCGATCAGCTCAGGGCCGTCGGTTTCTCCGAGGTGACGATGCTGAGCAAGCCGTGCCAGCCGTCGGATGCGGTCGAAGTCGGCCCACGCGTGGTGGCGGCCTGAGCGGATTATTTCCGATGCTCGCTGTGATGAACCAGAAATGACCTGGCTTCCCCAAGATTGGGCGCAACGCCGAGCCCCGGCGCCTCGGTCAGCGCAAAGCGGCCGTTGACGAGGGGCGGAAAGGGTTCTGCAAGCACAGCCTGGAGCGGGTTCTCCATGGCGTCATGCTCGAGCAGCCCGTCGCCGCCCACGGCGGCCAGCACATGCGCGGCCGCGTGCAGCCCGATGCCGGAGTTGAGCCAATGCGGGCAGTAGCGACGGCCGGCGGCGATCGCGCGCCGCGCCACGGCCATGCAGCCTGAAATCCCGCCCCATTTGCAGATATCCGGCTGGATCACGCCGAGGTGACCGGCGGTGATCGCTGCGTCGAACTCTCGAAAGCCGATCAAATTTTCGCCGCCTGCCAGCGGCACGCGCGAGAGCATGGCAAGCTCCGCCCAGTGCTCCGGCGGATCGTCCGCCGGTATCGCCTCTTCAATCCAGTCCAGCGGAAACTGGCTGAACGCCTCGACGGCAGGTCGGGCGGTCGCGAGGTCCCAGCCCTGGTTGGCATCGATCATGAACCGCTCGCCTTCTTTGAGGCCGGCTGAAATTTCGCGCACGTTTGCCAAATCGCTTTTGACGTCGAAGGCAACCTTCAGCTTGAAGGCGCGGTAGCCGCGCTCGCGGCACATCGCGACGTATTCGGGCGCACCCTTGGGGTTGAGGTTGCTGGCATACGCCATGACCGGCTCGGGTTTTGCCGACCGGCCGAGCTTTTTCCAGATCGGCAGGCCCGCTTTGCGCGCGGCGAGATCCGACAGCGCGACCTCGATGCCGGCGATGCAGGCGGCGAACGGGCCCGGCTCGCCACTCTGAATGGCGTTGCGCCGCATCCGCGTGGTCAGATCGATCCAGGCTGCGGCCGGACTGGTCCAGCTGCGCCCAAGCGACATCGGCACGATGACCGTCTCGAGCAGCTTCAACTTGCTTTCAGCTCCGGCCGGCGGAAAATTGGCCCACACCTCGCCCCATCCAAAAGCGCCGTCCTGATCCTCAATCCTGATCAGGAGCGCATTGCGCGCGGGGATCGAGCCAAACGAAGTGACGATCGGCTCCTTGATGGCGGCTTTGTAATGAAAAAGTTCGATCCGCCTTGGGGCGAGCGTGTCGTCTGTGGGCGTTTGCACGGAAGCCTCTCAGGATTGGCGACGTTTGCGGAATGTACGCGCAACCCGAGCATAGCGGAAATCGATCCGCCGCAAGGCCCATAGATGAGTAGGGCAGGCCTGTGGGGATAGCGTGGCCCCACAGGCGTTGATTGAACCTAGCTCAGCTGGCTGCCACCAGCGCGGCGTCGGCCGTGACCATCGAAGCCCTGGTGCGCGGCAGCACGAAGTGGATGATCGCGGTTGCAATCACGTAGACACTGGCGCAGGCGAAGAACACAACGGTGTAATTATTCCCGGTTGCATCGAGCACGCGTCCGATGGCCGCGGCCGAGAGAGCGCCTGCGAGCGAACTGATACCGCCTCCGAGGCCGACGGCAGAAGCCACCGCGCCACGCGGCATGGTGTCCGATACCAGCGTGAACAGATTGGCGGAAAATCCCTGATGCGCGGCCATGGCGATTCCGATCAGGATAACCGCGGCCCACATGCTGTCCAGCTGCGGCGCCAGAAACACCGGCAAGGTGCAAGCAGCGCAAACGAGCAGCGTGATCTTGCGGGCGGGGAACACGTCCATGCCGCGCTTGATCAGGGTCGAGGAGATCCAGCCGCCCGCGATCGAGCCGACATCGGTGAGCAGGTAGATCACGACGAGCGGCAACCCCACGGCAAACAGCGATACATGAAACTTGCTGTTGAGGAAGCTCGGCACCCAGTTGTTGTAGAACCACCACGCCGGATTGGTGAGCACGGCGCCGATGATGTAGACCCAGGTGCCGGGATAGGTCAGCAACATGGCCCACGGGACTTTTTGCGCCGCGACTTCCGGGTCCTGTTGATATAGGCAAGTTCGCTCGGCGACACCCGGGGGTGTTCGGCGGGACTGCGATAGCTCATCAGCCAGTACACCACCCAGAGCAAGCCCGACCGCGCCGGTGACGTAGAAGGCGGCCTTGCCAGCCGGACAGGCTGACAACCAGGGCACCGATCAGCGGCGCGAGCATGGCGCCGATATTGCTGCCGCTGTTGAAGATACCGGTAGCCAACGCCCGATCGCGCACCGGAAACCAGGTGGCGATCGTCTTGATGCAGGTCGGGAAGTTGCCGCCTTCACCGAGGCCGAGCACGATGCGGGCGAGGATGAAGCCGGTGACGGAGGCGACCATGCCGTGCGCGGTGGAAGCCAGGCACCACAGGATCGCGGCGGCGGCAAGGCCCAAGGCGGATTCCGATCTTGTCGGTGAGCCATCCCATTCCGGCGTAGCCGATCGCATAGGCTATCGAAAAGAAGAAGATGATGTTGCCGAAATCGGTTTCGCTGAAATGCAGGTCGTTCTGAATGGTCGGCTTGAGCACGCCGAGGATATTGCGGTCCATGTAGTTGATGGTGGTGATGGCGAACAACAGCGCGCAAATAACCCAGCGATAGTGGGTGGTGGCCTTGGTGAAGGCTGGTAGATCTGATTGCTTCATTTGGATCCTCCCGGCGATGGTTTTTTAGTGACGTCGTTTGATCAGGGTGTTGTCGGTAATGTCGAGGCGCCCGTCAGCCGCCGCGCGGCCGTTGATCTCGGGGCGTGTAGTCGAACTGCGCGAAACTGCCGCCTTGATATTGTTGGCCGATCGCGATCCAGCGGATTCTGCTGGCGCAGGATGTCTGCCGCAAAGTCTTCGGAATTCTGTACCGGCTTGTAACCGAGGCGCGCGCAAGCGGTCGGCGTCCAGTAGCTGCGCGTATTGTTCGACACACCCCATGCAGTGACAAAACCGACATTTGGCGCGTCAATGCAGCACTGGATGAATTGCATCAGGTCTTCGAGGCCGAACCAGGTGCTGAGGTGGCGGAGTTCGGTCGGCCGCTCGAGCGCGCTGCCGATCCGCACGCAGACGCTCTCGATGCCGTGCTTGTCCCAGTAGAGCCGGGCCAGACCCTCGCCCCACATCTTGCTCAGGCCGTAGAAACCGTCAGGGCGGAAATCACAATCCAGCCCGAGCCTTTCGGTGACCTCATGCATGCCGATCGCGTGGTTCGAACTGGCGAACACGACGCGTTTCACACCATGCCGGCGCGCACCCTCGTACACCGCGTGGAGCCCGACCAGGTTGTTTTCCACGATTTCGGGCAATGGCCGCTCGACACTGGTGCCCGCCAGGTGGATCAGAACTTCGACGCCTTGCAGCAGCCGGTCGACATTTTCGGGATCGCGCAAATCGCCATGCGTCAGGTCCTCTCCGGGACGAAGCGGCTGCAACGGGTGGCGGCCGGCGGAGCGAAGGTCGACGCCCTGCGCGAGCAATTTTGGACGCAAAAGCTGCCCCAGCTGTCCTTCGGCACCAGACAGTGCGACCTTGGTCATATCCCGTGCGCCTCTGCGCCGTCGGCAGCGGCAGCGAACTGTGCGGGCCGCGCAGATGGGCTGTTTGACGTCATCTCCTCACCTCCGTCGTGGACCGGGCCGTGGGTGTTTTCCCCACTTGGTTGCCGTTTTTGACAACTTCCCTCGGAGTGCTTCTAAAAGAGATCGCGGGTACGGATCGACCTCCTATTGGGCATCGATCAATTCATTTTCAGTATCGATTGCGGAAGCGCCAGAGGGGTCATCGGGCACCCGGCATTCCCCACGCCCTCTATCGGGCGAGAAATTCACAAACGACCGGGGCGCTTCGGGCCGCGAGGACGGGCGTGTGGGTTCGTCATTGCGAGGAGCGAAGCGACGAAGCAATCCATTCTTTCTTTGCGCGTCGCGATGAATTGCTTCGCTGCGCTCGCAATGACGGATGAGAGGGGGCGCGTCTGCGCGAACCGTTGGCTCGCAACGACGGTCTTGTTCTTTAACATTTGAATCGGAAACTCAAGTCAGCCCGCTTCGCGCAGCCGCTAGCGAAATGCGCTGCGCAGCTTTTGCGCCATATCGAGCAGCGCCGGATTGCGCTTGACCATCCGCTTGGTGCGGTTGAGGCCGGACATTGCGGCTGCGGCCATCTTGCCGCGCAGAGCTCAGCGGAATGAAACTGTCGAAGATCGGCTCGTCGCTCCTTGCAGAACAGGCGCTTGTATTCGTCCGATCCGATGCCGAGATCGAAGGCGCGATAATCCTGCGCCGGCGTAGTGATCGATGATGTCGCGCATCAGGATCAGGCCGGGGCTGAACTTCGCGTTGGCCGACATCGTGTAGGTGTTGAACATCATCGAAAAGCGATGACCGTCGGCGACGCCGGCGAAGATCGCGATCACCTCGTCGTCGCATTCGAGCGCGTGGATATCGATCGACGCGGCCGCCGTTGGCGAGCGGCGTCATGCAGGCGTTGCGGACGAAATCCTCGACGCCGGGATCGGCGAACACGTTGGGCAGCTTCTGTTCGGCCATCCGCAGCGGCTTGATGCGGAAGAACCAGTCGAGCAGCCGCGTGATGTCGGCGTCGTTCGGTCGCGACGTGATAGCGATAGCCGGGCAGCGGCTGCAGCTTGCGTTCCTTGCCCTTCAGGCGCCGGCGGAACGAGTTGCTGACCAGGTTTGCCGGCGCGGCGCCAGGCTCCATCGTCAGCAACGGGCAGTCATTGGCGGAGGGCTGGTGCGGCAGCAGCGCCAGCGGATTGGGCAGATCCCGCCAGCGCAGCGGCTGCTGATGCAGCGCGAGGACATCGGCTTCGGATCGCGCCGAAATCGCCGAGATCAAGCGCTTCGAGATCGGCTGCCGTCGCATTCGCGGCAAAGTCCTGTCCCACAGCGCCATGTTGAAGGTCGAGTGCTTGCCGCCCATGAAACTTGCGTAGCGCACGCCATAGGCATGCCGGAGCGCGAGCGGCAGCAGCAGCAGCGGCCGGCGCTCGGCGTCATAACGCGATGACGATGAAGGGGACAAGATCTTCGCGCGCGCCGACCTCGCGCTGCCAGGCGGCGAGGAAATCGAAGCGCTGAAACGGTGTGTAGGATTGGTCTGGACTTTCCAGGCCGCGCCAGATCGGCTCGGCGGAGGCGAGATCGTGGATGATGTCGATGCTCGGCGATTCGGCTTGCTCTCGACCATACCGTTGCGTCCGCCGTCCGGCCTTCGATCGCGGCAGCCATGGTCATCGCAAAACCTGTTATATGAAATTGTTTACAATTTTCGAGCTTCCGCCGACCTTTGCAGGGAAATGTCAACAAAGAGTAATGACAATACGGTCAGCGCGGGGCATGCGCGGCCGTGGTCAGGGGCGAAACGTTGCCATCGGACAACCGATTCTTGCAGCGGGCGCAGATGGAGCTCGCCTATTTCAGCGGCTTCGCGCGGCTGAGGCAGCGGCGGGCCGGCGGCGCCGGCGTCATGCTGCGGTTCGAGCGGGTGCGGCCGCGCCGCCCGGATCGGTTCCAGCCGCTCAAAGCCCGCGAAATCACGCCGGAATTTCTCGATCGCACGATCCGGGCGCTGAAGCGCTGGAAGTTCGACATCGTCTCGATGGACGAGGTGTGCCGGCGGGCGGTCACGCTGCCGCAGCGAAACCGATTTGTCTGTCTGACCTTCGACGGCGGCTACAAGGATGTGATGACATCGGCCTATCCGGTGCTGTCCCGGCACGGCGTGCCCTTCACGGTTTACCTGCCGACCGCGTTTCCGGACGGGGTCGGCGAAGCCTGGTGGCTCGCGCTCGAGGAACTGATCGCGCGCGAAAACCGCATCAGCCTGGTGATCGACCGCAAGGAGCAGCATTTCACGATTCGCACCACGCCGGAAAAAGTATCAGGTCTACGAATTTCTGTCGGGCTGGATGCGCACGCTGGCGCCGCCGGATCTTTCATTCGCGATCAACGATCTCTGCACGCGATACTCGGTCGACCTCGCGGCGCTGTCGCGCAGCGCATCGATGGACTGGAACGATCTGGCGAAGCTCGCGGCCGATCCGCTGGTGACGATCGGAAGTGCGACGGTGAATTATCCGGTGCTGTCGAACCTCAAGGATGCCGACGCGCTGCGCGAGATGACGATGGGGAAGGCGGTCGCGGAAGCCGCCTTCCATCGCGACATCAGGCATTTCGCCTATCCGTTCGGCGATCGCGAATCCTGGCGCCGGCAGCATGTCGCGATGGCGCAGGAGGCCGGTTTTGCCAGCGCGGCGTCGGCGATTCCGGGCGTGGTCGAGGCGCAGGGGCACGACCAATCTGCACGCGCTGCCGCGCATCGCCTGGGACGGACGGCAGCGTTCGCTGCGCGTGATGCGCGTGATGCTGTCAGGGTCACGTTTCTCGGTCAGCCGACCGGGATCCGGCCGATAGCTAGCGTCCGGCCGCGCCATCCAGCTGACGATCGGCATCGCCGGCAGCACCCAGCCGAGGCCGGCCACGACATAGAAGATGGCCTGCAGCAGGCCCGAATTGGCCAGCCACGGCGTCTGCGCCATCGTCATCCCCATCAGCGACCACACCACGACCAGCACCAGCAGGGCGATGGTTCCGAACAATTTGCGGGTGCGTATCGTCATGACGGATATGTGCAGCTCGTTGCCGGTGCGCGGCTTGCGCGCGGGAAGGGGCGGACTATAAGGGGCGCGCCAATTCATTCAAGCACGGGTTCCAGGCACGGCTTTCATGACCGGTAATTCCGCACACCAGCCGCCGCAGCTCCGCGCCGTCCGATGGTGGCTGCTTTCGGTCGCCGCCCTGATCGCGATCATGGTGCTGGTCGGCGGCGCCACGCGGCTGACCGAATCCGGACTGTCGATCGTCGAGTGGAAGCCGGTCACCGGCACGCTGCCGCCGCTCGACCGAGGCGCAATGGACGCAGGCGTTCGACGCCTACAAGACCATTCCGCAATATCGCGAACTCAATGCCGGCATGAACCTGTCCGAGTTCAAGACGATCTTCTGGTGGGAATGGAGCCACCGGCTGCTCGGGCGCGTGATCGGCGCGGTCTATCTGCTGCCGTTCCTGTGCTTCCTGTGGCGCGGCGTGTCTGGGCGCCGATCTGAAGCGGCGGCTGTGGCTGATCTTCGGCCTCGGCGCGCTGCAGGGCGCGGTCGGCTGGTGGATGGTGGCCTCCGGGCTTTCGCAGCGGGTCGAGGTTTCGCAATATCGGCTGGCGACGCATCTGGTGCTGGCGCTGCTGATCTTTGCCGCCATCGTCTGGACGCTGCGGCGGCTGACCGATCGGCCGCCGCTCGCGGCGCCGCCGCGGCTGAAAGCTCACCAGCATGGTCCTGCTGGCGCTGACCTTCGTGCAGCTTTATTTCGGCGCGCTGGTCGCGGGCCTGCGCGCGGGCAAGGTCTACAACACCTGGCCCGATATCGACGGCGCGCTTCATTCCGTCCGCGGCGCGGCTGTTGTTCGAGCAGCCGTGGTGGCGCAATCTGTTCGACAATACGCTGACGGTGCAGTTCGAGCATCGCATGACCGCCTACGCGCTGCTGGCGCTGGCGGTGCTGCACGCGTTCGATGCCGTTCGTTCGCGCGCAGGCGCTGCCGTGGTCGGCGGCGCCTGGTGGCTGGCTGCCGGCGATCACGTTGCAGGCGACGCTCGGCATTCTCACGCTGCTCAATCAGGTGCCGATCGATCTCGCGCTGACGCATCAGGCGGTCGCGATCGCGGTGCTGACGCTCGCGGTGCTCCAGGCCGAACGGCTGGCTGCGCGGCAGGCCTCATCGGTGCCGAAGGACGCTGCCATTCCGGTCGGACAGCCCGGCTAGCAATAGCCGTAGACGCCGCAGGCGTAGGGCAGCCGGTTCCAGTAGCTGACATAGGGGCCGCCGTAATACGGGCCCTGGTAGTTGTAATCGAACGCCCGGCCGTAATAGCCCGGGAGCGTCGATGAGCCCGGCAGCAGCGGGGTGCCCACCAGCGGCGGGATGTAGGGAACGTATCCACTCGACGGCGTGAACAGCACTTCCGGTTCTTCCTCGACGTAGACCGGCTGGCCATATGGCGCTGCGGCGGGTGCAACGGTCGTCCGGTACCTGTAATGGGCGCGAGGCAGGCCCGGCGGCAGTTTGCTGGCGGCGCGATAGGCGGCCCGCTTAGTGGCCACGGGGCCGTCGGCAGCAGAGGCGGTTCCGACCGCGAAGACCGCGACAAGCAATGGCATCATCCAGCGCAACATCGGTAATCTCCGAATCATCTGGACCTAATCAATGCCACCTTATGCCGGAATGATCGTTAACGAGAGGCTGGTGATTTCGGGTCAAATGGCCAATTGGGACCAGGCGTGGATGCCCGGGACTAGCCCGGGCATCCCGACAAATAGGTCGCTTGCCGCGTACGACGACTACGCGCTCAGCGCCTGCTCGAGATCGGCGATCAGATCTTCCTTGTCCTCGATGCCGATCGACAGCCGCACCACGTCGGGGCCGGCGCCCGACTTGATCTTGGCGGCGTCGTCGAGCTGGCTGTGCGTGGTCGAGGCCGGGTGGATCACCAGCGAGCGGGTGTCGCCGACATTGGCCAGATGCGAGAACAGTTTCAGGTTCGACACCAGGTTGACGCCGGCGTCGTAGCCGCCCTTGAGGCTGAAGGTGAACACCGCGCCGGCGCCCTTCGGCGCATATTTGCGCGCCAGATTGTTGTATTTGTCGCCGGGCAGGCCGGCAGTAATTCACCGCCGCCACCGCCGGATGGCCGGAGAGGAATTCCGCGACCGCCTTGGCGTTCTCGCAATGCTTCTGCATCCGCAGCGGCAGCGTCTCGATGCCGGTCAGGATCAGGAACGCGTTGAACGGCGAGATCGCCGGACCGAGGTCGCGCAGGCCGAGCACGCGGCAGGCGATCGCGAAGGCGAAATTGCCGAAGGTCTCCTGGATCTTGATGCCGTGATATTCCGGGCGCGGCTCGCTCAGCATCGGATATTTGTTGTCCTTCGACCAGTCGAAGGTGCCGGCATCGACGATGATGCCGCCGATCGAGTTGCCGTGGCCGCCGAGAAACTTGGTCAGCGAATGCACGACGATGTCGGCGCCGTGGTCGATCGGGCGGATCAGATAGGGCGTCGCCAGCGTGTTGTCGACGATCAGCGGCACGCCGGCCTTGCGGGCGACCGCGGCGATCGCCTCGATATCGGTGATGCTGCCGGCGGGATTGGCGATCGACTCGATGAAGATCGCCTTGGTGTGCGGCGTCACCGCGCGCTCGAAGCTGTCGATATCGTCGGGATCGGCCCACACCACGTTCCAGCCGAAACTCTTGAAGGCATGGGTGAACTGGTTGATCGAGCCGCCATAGAGTTTTCGCGCGGCGATGAATTCGTCGCCGGGCTCGAGCAACTGCTGAAGCACGACGACCTGCGCGGCGTGTCCCGATGCGACCGCGAGCGCGGCGGTGCCGCCCTCGAGCGCTGCGACGCGCTCTTCCAGCACCGCCTGTGGTCGGGTTTCCGATCCGGGTATAGATGTTGCCGAACGCCTGCAGCCCGAACAGCGAGGCGGCGTGATCGGCATCGTTGAACACGAACGACGTGGTCTGATAGATCGGCGTCACCCGCGCGCCGGTGGTGGGATCGGGCTGCGCGCCGGCATGCACGGCGAGGGTGGAAAATCCCGGAAGACGATCGGTCATTCTGTGCGTCCTGTTTTTGGCTTGATCGAAATCGCGCGGCATGCTGATGGCAGCCGCGTCCGCCGTCAAGGCGACGCAGTTCACATATCGCGAATTCGAAACGGATCGTGCTTCGTCATGCCGCGTTCGTCGAAACAATCGTTTCGCATTTGCGTCACGCCGGATCGTTCTTGTTTTTCGCGGCGCGGTCGGACGCCGCGGTCTCGCCGCCGCCGACGCTCATCCGGTTCAGCGACAGCCGCATGCCCTGGGTCGGCATCGGCGCGCGCTTCGAACTCAGCGTGCGCGAATTGACGCCCATCCAGGAAATTTCCGACGACAGCCGGCCATATTCGATCTTCGGGCAGCGGTTCATCACGACCTTGAGGCCGGCGGCTTCGGCCTTGGCGGCCGCGGCAGTCGTCGCGCGCGCCGAGCTGCATCCAGATCACTTTCGGCAGCGGCGTCAGCTGTCAGCGCTTCGTCGACCACCGGCATGATGTGGCTGGAATTGCGGAAGATGTCGATCATGTCGACGGGCCGGCCGATATCGCGCGAGCGACGCGACGAAGGGTTTGCCGAGCAGGCTCTTGCCGACATGGCCGGGATTGACCGGGATCATGTCGTAGCCGCGCTGCGCCAGATATTTGAAGGCGAAATAGCTCGGCCGCACATTGACCGGCGACGCGCCGACCATCGCGATCGATTTCACGCCGTTGAGGATTTCGCGGATGTATTGTCGGCATAGGCATCGTGGTTCACTCGTAAGGCGGATTCGCTCCTCGCATGCGCTGAATCTACTGTCCTGCCACTTCGGCTCGCGTTTTTCGATGAAGGCGCCGATGCCTTCCTCGGCGTCGCGCGCCATCATGTTCTCGGTCATCACCTCTGCCGCATAGCGATAGGCGTCGGCAAGGCTCATTTCGGCCTGGCGATAGAACGCTGCCTTGCCGAGTTTGACGGTGTAGGCGGATTTCAGCGCGACCTTTTGCGCCAGCGCGATCGCCGCGTCGCGCTCGGTGCCGGCGGCGACGACGCGGTTGACGAGGCCGATGCTCGCGCGCGTGGCCGCCGAAATCGGCTCGCCGGTCAGCAGCATTTCCATCGCCTGCTTGCGCGGGACGTTGCGCGACAGCGCCACCATCGGCGTCGAACAGAACAGCCCGATATCGACGCCGGGCGTGGCGAAGCTCGCGTGCTCCGAGGCGACCGCCAGATCGCAGCTCGCCACCAGCTGGCAGCCGGCCGCGGTGGCGATGCCCTGCACGGCGGCGACCACCGGCTTGGGCAGATGCACGATCGCCTGCATCATCGCGCTGCAGGCGTTCATGATCTGCGCGAAATAGGCGCGGCCGCGATCGGCATCGGTGCGGCGCGCGGTCAGTTCTTTCATGTCGTGGCCGGCGGAGAAGGCCGGGCCGTTGGCCGCGATCACCACCGCGCGCACGTCGTCGTCGTCGCGAATGTCGTTCAGCGCCGCGTGCAGTTCGGCGATCAGGCCTTCCGACAGGCTGTTGCGCGCCGCGGGCCGGTTGAGCGTGAGCACGGCGATGCTGCCGACGCTCTCGCGCAGCAGGATCGGCTGTGGTGTCGCAGGCGCGCGGGCGGTCTGGGCGGACATGTCGAAATTTCCACTTGGGCTTTGATGACAACTTAATGTAACAGGCAAGCTGAGGCGAGGGCAGGGGACGGCATGGCGGCAGCGAAAATGAGCGTGGCTGAACTGGAGAAGTTTCTTCACGACGAATTCCCCCAGGCCTTCAGCGGCGGCGATATCACCATCGAGAGCGCCGACGGCGAGACCTGCCTGCTGCGCCAGCGCTACAACGACCAGATGCTGCGCCCGGGCGGCACGGTCTCGGGACCGACGCTGATGGCGCTGGCCGATTTCGCGATGTATGTGGTGCTGCTGTCGGCGATCGGCCCGGTCGGCCTCGCGGTCACGACCAATCTCAACATCAATTTCCTGCGCAAGGGCCAGCCGGGGCAGGACGTGCTGGCGGCGGCAAGGCTGTTGAAGCTCGGCAAGCGGCTGGCGGTCGGCGAGGTCAATCTGCTGTCGGGGACGTCGCCCGATCCGATCGCCCACGTAACGGCGACCTATTCCATTCCAAACACATAGGCTTTTCGAGGGTATTATAACACCATATTTATAAGCCATTGTTATTGCGTAGGATAATTGATCCGATTCGGCATTGACGCGCAACGCCCGGTTCTCTAGAAACCGCGCAGTTCGGCGCGTCTTGCGCCGGTCCCCCATTTCACGGATTTCCTCACATGAAAACGTTTTCGGCAAAGCCTGCCGAGGTGACGAAGAAGTGGGTGCTGATCGACGCCAAGGGTCTGGTGGTCGGCCGGCTCGCCACTCTGGTCGCGATGCGCCTGCGCGGCAAACATCTGCCGACCTACACGCCCCACGTCGATTGCGGCGACCATGTCGTCATCATCAACGCGGCGCACGTCGTGCTGACCGGCCGCAAGCGCGAGAACAAGGTCTATTACAAGCACACCGGCTTCATCGGCGGCATCAAGGAGCGCACCGCGAAGTCGATCCTCGAGGGTCGCTTCCCCGAGCGCGTGGTCGAGAAGGCGATCGAGCGCATGATTCCGCGCGGCCCGCTCGGCCGCGTGCAGATGGGCAACCTGCGGGTTTACCCCGGCGCCGAACATCCGCATGAAGCCCAGCAGCCCGAGACGCTCGATATCGCTTCGATGAATCGCAAGAACATGAGGGCCGCATAAGATGTCCGATACCATGCAGTCTCTCGATCAATTGTCGTCGCTGAAGCCGGCCGCGCCGGAAGCGCCGAAATACGTCAAGAAGGTCGACAAGTACGGCCGCGCCTACGCCACCGGCAAGCGCAAGGACGCGGTCGCCCGCGTCTGGATCAAGCCAGGCGCCGGCAAGGTCATCGTCAACACCCGCGAAGTCGAAGTCTACTTCGCCCGCCCGGTGTTGCGGATGATGATCCAGCAGCCGCTGGTCGCCGCCGCCCGTGCCGGCCAGTACGACGTGATCTGCACCGTCGCCGGTGGCGGTCTGTCGGGCCAGGCTGGCGCCGTCCGTCACGGCATCTCCAAGGCGCTGACCTATTTCGAACCGGATCTGCGCGGCGTGCTGAAGAAGGGCGGCTTCCTGACCCGCGACAGCCGCATCGTCGAGCGCAAGAAGTACGGCCGCGCCAAGGCGCGCAAGTCGTTCCAGTTCTCGAAGCGCTAATTGCTTCGCTAAAATTTGCGGCGATTGCCGCATTCGTGAATGAAAGAGGGCGCCGAGAGGCGCCCTTTTTGCTGACGCTGTTTCAAGCGAAAGCCTGCCCCGGACTTGATCCGGGGTGCGTGAAGAGAACGTGTCTGAACAAAAAACCGGAGCCCGATTCCGATTACACCGGAATCGGGCTCTGGAGTTTAGAGATGAATTAACGCAGTTTTTCGCGAAAACTTGCGTATGCATGCAAACGGATTTGGAACCCGGCGGTCCTAGCGTGTGACATCGCAGTGGCGCGGCATCACATTTCAATCGCGCCAGACAACGTTGCATCACAGGGCAGGGTGAGCTCATGTCGTTCGACACATCAACACTTTATCTTTTTGCGACCATGGTTGCAGGCATGCTCGGCGCCATGCTGGTGTTCTTCGGCAGGCAGGAGAACATCGCGGCCTTGAAGTGGTGGGGCACAGCCTATCTGCTCGGCGCAGCCTCGGTGGCGCTGTGGACCATCGGTGGCTCGCAGCTTGGCGCTTCCTTGACGCTGGCGATGCATGCGGTGGGCTTCGTCGCCTGCGGCATGGTGTGGAATGCGTCGCGCGTGTTCCACGGCCACAAGCCCAATCTGCCGGGACTGGTGCTGGGCGCGCTGGTGTGGGTGGCCGCCGTGCTGCTGCTGCCGCCCGAGGATGGCGCGCTGCGCCTGACCGTGGGTGCTGCGATCGTCGCGGTCTATGCCGCACTCACGGCCGCGCAATTGTGGAACGAGCGCCGCCGCGCCATGCAGCAGCGCTGGCCGACGATCATCGTCCCGGTGCTGCACGGCGCCGTGCTGCTGCTGCCGATCCTGCTCGGCGACCTCCTGCGGCCGCACGATGCAACCTTTTCCAGCAGCATCTGGGTGACGGCGTTTTCGATCGAGCTGGTGCTCTATGCGATCGGCACCGTGTTCGTCATCTTCATGCTGGTGTCGGACCGCGCGGTGACGGTGCACAAGACCGCGGCCTCGGTCGATCCGCTGACCGGAATGCTCAACCGCCGCGGTTTTGCGGAAGCCTGCTCGCGGGTGATCGATCGCGAAGCCAAGGCCGGTCGCCCGGTGACGGTGATGATCTTGGACATCGACCATTTCAAATCGATCAACGACCGCTTCGGCCATCCCGCCGGTGACGAGATCCTGAAATTGTTCGCCACCGTCGTGATCAACAATGTCCGTATCAGCGACCTCTCGGGGCGCGTCGGCGGCGAGGAATTTGCAGCGCTGCTGCCGTGTTCGCTGGAGGAGGGCGTGATCGTGGCCGAGCGCGTGCGCGAGGCGTTCGAAACTTCCGGGATCACCTGCGAGGAAGGTGCGGTCGATACCACGGTGAGCATCGGCGTGGCCGGCGGTCCGGCCGGCACCGAACTCGAGGTGCTGCTGGCGGCGGCCGACACCGCGCTGTACCAAGCCAAGCGCAGTGGCCGCAATCGCGTCGAGGCCGCCGAAGAATTGCCGCTGTCGCTGGAAAACTGGCGGCGCAAAACCGCGGGGCTTACGGCGCCGGTACGGCCGGAGCCGGCGACGACGTAGCGCCGGCTTTAACCTCACGTTTACCATGCCGTCCATATCATTCCGGTTATGGACTCGATCCGCCGACGCAATCCGCAAGCCGCCCTGATGTCACTCGAAGCGGCGGCCGCTGCCGCCCGCGGCGGGTTTGCCTGCATGTTCCAGACCTCGGAAGAATACGAAATGGCGCTCATCTCGGAGCGTCGCGCGCAGGGGTGTTACGATCAGCGCAGAAGGCGCTGGCCCGCCATCCTGTTCGCGGGCTGCGCGATGGCCGTCGCCGGCGCGGTGCTGCTGCTCAACTGAGCTGGCGCGCAGATGGATGGCCATGCCGGCGCCGCTAGGCGCCTTTTTCTTTTTGGCGCGCCGGGTTAGACACGCCAATCCCAAGGAAAGGCTGTCGCCCCCATGATCACCGAAATCGCACAAATCGACGTCAAGCCCGGCACCGAGAAGGACTTTGAAGCCGCCGTTGCAAAAGCGCGTCCGCTGTTCCTGCGCGCCAAGGGCGGCAAGGGTTTTGAACTGCACAAATCGGTCGAAAAGCCACAGCGTTACCGGCTGATGGCGAAGTGGGAAACGCTGGAAAATCACACCGTCGATTTTCGCGGCTCGGAAGATTTCACCGCATGGCGCGCTTTGGTCGGGCAGTATTTTGCAGCGCCCCCGGAGGTCGAGCACACCGAGACGGTGCTGACCTCGGCGGGCTGACGCGCCTTCAGGCGGCGGTCGGCTCAGGTGCGGCATCTTCCGCCTTGAAATGATCGATCATGACCTTTGCGATCGCCATCAGGGGCAGCGCGAGCGCGAGGCCCCAGATGCCGAACACGACGCCGAGCAGGATCTGGAACGCAAACAGCGTGGCCGGCGGGATATCGAGCGCCTGGCGCTGGATGATCGGCGTCAGCACATAGCTTTCCATCGCGTGCACGCCGAGAAACAGGATGAACGCGGAGAGCGCCGCGATCCACCCTGAGGCAAGGCTCGCCAGCACCACGATCAACCCGCCAAGGATCGCGCCGACCGTCGGGATGAAGGCCAATAGTCCAGCCTGGATGCCGAGGATGAACGAGCTCGGGATACCGATGATCGCAAGCCCAACCCAGGTGACGAAGAACACCGCGGCCATGGTGATGATCTGCGCCATCAGCCAGCGCTCCAGCGTTTCGCCGATGCGGTCGACGATGACGGTGGCGCGCGGGCGATGTCTGGCCGGCATCATGAACAACAGCCCGTCGCGATAAATACTCGGCTGGGCTGCGAAGGCGAGACCCAGGAACAGCACGATGAAGAAATTGCCGACTCCGCCGACGATGCCGAAGAGGATTTTGAACGTCTGGCCGATGATCGCGCTGCCGCTTGAGGCCAGCGCGCCGGCGCCCGGCAGATTGTGGGTCGCTGCGGCGCCTGGCGTCGTCGGCGTAGAGGTATCGGCTGCTAATCCCGGCTCTTTCGTGAAATCGAAATAGCTGGTGTCGACGCCGTTCTTTTCCAGGAAGGACTTGACGTTCACCAGCTGCGACTTGATCGTGTTGCTAAGCGCGCTGGCCTGCTCGGCAATGGTGGCGCCGCCGAGGAACACGATACCGGACAATACAGCGACCAGCGCCAGGCACACGACGGCGAGCCTCAGCGCGTGCGGCAGCTTCGCCGCGCGGCCGAGCAGATTGGTCATGGTGTTGAGCGCGACGCCCAGCAGCATGCCGGCGAAGATCAAAAACAGCGTCGCCGCGAACGTCCAGGTGAACAACAATAGCGCGGCGAACAGCACGATGCCGACGCCGCCGACGGCGATCGCCCATGCCAGGTCGTTGCGGGCCTGAAGACGATTGTCAGCCGAATCGGTCACCGTTGATTCCTTCCCGTACCAATTGTCCCGGCCACTCTTTCGCCAAAACGCCGTCCGGATCAAGCGGCCAGCGCGTGCCGGTTTGACGCTGACGCGTCGGGTGTGCGAAGCGATGAATGAACGGGATGGCGGGCCAGTGAGGGGCAGATGAACTTCAAATGGGTTGGGCCGCTGGCGCTGTTGGCCGCGCTGTTCATCGGCGATCAGATCAGGATCAACCGTCCCGGCCACAAATACCGCCTGACGGTCGCGGTCGAGACGCCAGCGGGGAATAAATCGGCCTCCGGCGTGCTGGCGGTCCACCCCGACCGCGGTTACAGCCGGGGCGGCCACACCAACACCAAAGGAGATGCTGTCTTCGTCGATCTCGGCGGCGGCAAAAATCTCGTCGCGCTGCTGGCGCATGTCGACAAAAAGCTCGACCTCGACGACATCAACTATGTGGCGCTGCGCGCCTACACCGCCGCCGGCGGTAAACGGGCGTCGTTCAACGAGATGAGCCGGTTGACCGGGATCGTCCCGGTCACGGGCGCGTTGATCCCGGTGCTCGTGACCTTTGCGGACCCAGCCAATCCCGGCACCGCACGGACGGTGCAGCCCGACGATTTGGAGGCGGTGCTGGGAAAAGGATATCGCCTGCAGGGCATCACCGCCGAGGTGGTGCCGAACGGGTTTTGGCCGCTCGATTTCGGTGACGCGCTGGGTGAGCCGGTGACGCGCGGAATTCTCGCCAGATTGCCGTGGCTGAATGGCGCCGATAATCCCGCGGCAATGGCGCTCCGCGCGGCCGGTTTGCCCGGCGTCGAGGCAATCGACGCCAAAGCGGCCTTTACGCGAAAATAGCAAGGCAGGCCCGCGTCGGCCTGCCGCATATTGATCCGGGGCGCTCCGGGAGGCATGATCGGCTGGAATCGTGGCCCGAGATAGAAATCCCTTCTTGCGCAAGACCATGACAGCGGAATTTTGGCGATGAGACGGCCGGTGGTCGGTGTGATCGGGAACGCCCATCGCATCGAAAATCGCTTCGCGACGCAGATGGTCGGAGAACGCAACCTTCGCGCCGTCGCCGACGTCTGCGGCGCATTGCCGCTGATGTTCGCGGGAACGCCCGAGATCACCGATATCGGCGCGTTGCTCGATGTCGTCGACGGCGTGGTGCTGACCGGCGCGCGCGCCAATGTTCATCCGACGCGCTTCAAGACCGAGCCGCATGAGAAGCACGAGCCCTACGATATCCACCGCGACGATGTCGCGCTGGCGCTGTCGGAAGCCTGCGTCGCGCGCGGCGTGCCGCTGTTCGGCATCTGCCGCGGCCTGCAGGAAATGAACGTCGCCTTCGGCGGTTCGCTGCATCCCGAAATCCGTGAAATCCCCGGCCGCATGAACCATCGCATGCCGCGGCTGGAGAACGGCGAGATCCATCCGGATCCGACGGTCGTGTTTGCCGACCGGCATGACGTCACGCTGACGCCGGGCGGCGCCTTTGCAAAGCTGCTCGGCCGCGAAACCATCCGTGTCAATTCGCTGCACGGGCAGGGCATCCTCGAGCCCGGCAAGCGCGTCGTGATCGAGGGCGTCGCGGAAGACGGCACCATCGAAGCGATCCGGATCGCGGACGCCGCGGGCTTTGCGCTCGGCGTACAATGGCACGCCGAATACGACCCGCAGCGCAATCCGATCAACCGCGCGCTGTTCCTGGCCTTTGGCGAAGCGCTGAAGCTGCGGCAGCGGGCGAGCTAGGCTGGTACGGATTTCGAGATTCATGCGCCCGATGCTCTTTGGCTCTGTTGTCGTCGCCTGGTATTGACCGGGAGACGACGGCTGAGGTGGCACCGACTTATCCACGTCATTGCGAGCGCAGCGAAGCAATCCATTCTTTCTTTGCGCGGCGAAATGGATTGCTTCGCTGCGCTCGCAAAATATTCTCTCGTAGGCCTTGACAGCTTTTTTTGATTTGCCTCGTCGGGCAGCGTGGGCGAGTGAGAAATGCGTATCTGCAATGCAGCCAGCTCGGCCAAAATCCCGCTTTGGCCGCGCAAACACATGGCTGAAATCCTCCCGACCACGGTAGCATCAGCGGATTCTGCGGGCCTGGAGGTGTGGATGTGCCGATCAAACCGCCGCTTGTCAAAGAGATGGACCTGATACGCGCGCGTCAGACCGTGCGCGCATTGACGCCGCTCAAACGGCTCTCTTGCGATGATGCCGAGATCGTTGCGAGGGCAATTGCCGAAAGTTTCGCTGAGGGCCGCAGGCAGGGTTTGGAGATCGCGAAGGCCGACGTGCAAGCGCTGCTCGAACGCAGGCGGGCCTAGGTCAGCAGGTGGAAATCCGCGCCGTGCGAGGTATCTGCCACCGGAGGGTAGGGCGTCGTGTCGGGCAGGCCGGCATACAGGAATTTGGTGCCATAGGCCGCTGCTGCTGCAGCCGCCGGCGCGTCGAGGATGATGTCGCCGGCGGCATTGAAGTGCAGTTCCGGCCGCACCACGCCATTGATTGAAATTGCGGGGGCATCGTTGACGGAGAGGCCGCTGAAATTCGCGGCCACCGTCGAGAGGTCGGCGGGATTGCCGGCGGCATCGGCGATCGCAGCGCCGTGCAGCGTGAGGCCGGTGACGGCAAGCGCCGAGACCGGATTGTCATTGCCCGAGACCAGATAGTCGAACACGAGTTTGGTGACGTCGTGCAGGGCCGCGGTGGCCGCCGCGTCGTAGATCGCGCCGCCGCCATCGTTCAGATCGAGCGTCGGCGTGCCCTCGGATACGGTGACGGCCTCGGAGAAGCCGACCGTGAGCGCGATGGTGGCGCCGGCCATCTCGATGCCCGCAGCCGGTACTGCCGTGATGCCGGTCGTGTGGGGCGCCGTGGTGTCGATCTGCAGCACGCCGGCGGGGTTGCCGATGGCGCCGCTCAGGTCGGCCGCATGACCGTTGGCGTCAACGGCGGTTGCGCCATTGAAATCCACGGCTGATACCGCAAGGTCGGGCGTGTTTTCGCCGGCGGCAACGCTATAGGTGAACGCCAGCGCGCCGGTGCCGCTTCCGCTGGCGTAGGTCGCGATGCCGCCATCGTTGAGCATCAGCGTCAGCGTGCCGCCTGTCGTGTCGACATCGATGGGGTCGCTGGTATTGAGCGTGAACGTCACGATGTGGCCGATGTCGAGATCGCCGTTGCCGGCGGCGATGCCGGGACCGCTGGTGGTGACCGATGTCACCGAGGGGGCGAGATAGATCAGCGTGCCGCCCGAACCGTCGCCACTGACGTGAAACGTCTGTCCGGTAAAATCGTCGTTGGGATCGAAGTGAAGGTCATAGGTCTTGTTGTGCTCGACGATCTCGAGCACGTTGCCGCTCAGAAGCGTGACGGTGGGGGTAGCCCCGATCGGCGCACCGAAAAAATCGATGCTGTCGCCGGCAACGAAGCCGCTGATGACATTGCCTGGCGCGGTGGCGCTGTCGATTTCGAGCGTGCCGCCGGTGCCGTGAAACCCGATCGGCGCGGTGCCCGCCGAGGCCCCGGTCTCCAGATCGACAAGGCCGCCTGATATCGTCACGCCGTTCACGGTGCCGCCGAAATCGACCGCCAGCGCGCTGCCGGAGGTGACGACAACGTCGTTGAGCATACCGCTCTCGAAGACCTCGCCCTTGCCGCCATTGAGCGTCGCGCCGTTGACGGTGCCTGAGATGTCGAGGATGCCGCCGGTCAGCACCTGGAGATCGGCCGCGGTCTGGCCGGAGGCTGCGAAATACAGTTCGCCGTTGATGACGACATTGGCGGGCTCTGATGGATTCCACCCCAATACGTTCATCAGCAAGAGATCGGGCTGCGACAACTGATCGAAGCTGCCGAAATTGCTGAGGTTGTTGAAGGAGTCGCTACCGCCGGGGCCCGGACCGCCGCCGCTGCCGGATCCCAGGCTCCAGTCGCCGAGGTCGCCGGTCGCGATGTGATTGTTCCAGCTGCCGAGATTGGTGACGCCGTCGTCGATCGAGAAATAGCCGGTGCTGTGCACGAGCCCCGGCGCCAGTTCGCGGACGCCTGCGGACGAAAACCGGAACAGGTCCATGACCCCGAAGGCATGGCCGTAATGCTCGCCCAGGGTGCCGAGCGTCGAGACCCGCCCCAGCACCTCGGTGATCTCGTGTTCGATGGTGCCGACGATGTCGAATTTGTTCGGCCCCGGCGGCGTCGTGGTCGAGAACGACCAGTTCGCGGTCGCGCTGAAGCCGACCCAACCGTCGGTGGTCGTTCCGTCGCCCGCGATCAGCCCGAGCGCCTTGGCTTCCGCGCTGCCGATGTCGAAGGTGTCGCCGCCAGTGGGATCGCTGGCCGGCAAGGTGGCGTCGGCGGCCTGCTGCTGCGGCGAGGTCGCATCGGCGATCAGCGCAGCCTTGATCGTGTCGTAGCTGTATTTCGGGGCGGCGGCGTTCCAGCTGGTGCCGAGATCGTTGCTCGTGAGCGGCGTTCCGTCGGTTTCACCCCATCCGACCGAGATATTGATGGTGACGTCGTTGGTGAAGGCAGCATCGAGGACGCCGACGACGTAGTCGACCGCGGGTTTGAAGCCGGCCGGCGCATTGTCGACGCTGGAATCGTAGCTGATGATGATCTGCATCGGACTTCCCTGATCGAATTTCCTTGATCGAATTTCCTTGGGATCGCAGGCGGCGGCCGCAAGATAGCCCGGCCCGGCCGGGGCAGGCTTGGACTCCCCGGCGCCGGGACTTGGATTAATTGGCGCCCGCGATATCTGCTATGGTCTGTTCACAAAAGTCGGCATGGCCGGGAAACGGCCGGGTATTTTGGGGAGAACGGCAATGCGGGACCGCAAATGGTCGAGACGCGATGTGCTCAAGGTATCGGCCGCGTCGGCGGCTGGCACGCTGTTCGCCGAGCCGCTGAAGGCCGCCGCGCCGCCGCCGACGGCGGTCACGCCGGCTTTGATCGAAGCCGCGCGCAAGGAAGGCAAGGTTTCGTACTACTCGGCGCTGGAGCTCAACATCGCCGAACGGCTCGCCAAAACCTTCGAGGCGAAATATCCCGACATCGCCGTGCGCGTCGAGCGCTCCGGCGCCGAGCGGATTTTCCAGCGCATCGCGCAGGAGCAGGGCAGCGGCATCAACGCGGTCGATGTCGCCAACTCGACCGATCCCGTCGCATTATCTCGACTGGAAGAAGAACGACTGGCTCGCGCCCTACGTGCCTGACGATGTCGCGCAAGCATTTTCCGGCCGACCAGGTCGATCCCGACGGCATGTACGCGACCTCGTGCGCCTGGATGGAGGCGATCGGCTACAACACCAATCTGGTCAAGCCGGAGGACGCGCCGAAGAGCTACGCCGATCTGCTCGATCCGAAATGGCAGGGCAAGATCGTCAAGGCGCATCCCGGCTACAGCGGCGCGATCCTGACCGCGACCTTCGTGCTGGCGCGCGATCTCGGCTGGCCCTATCTGGAAAAGCTCGCCCAGCAGAAGGTCATGCAGGTGCAGTCGGCCGCCGATCCGCCGAAGAAGATCCTGCTCGGCGAGCGCGCCGTCATGGCCGACGGCAACGATTATAATCTGGTGCTGCTGAAGGATCAGGGCAAGCCGGTCGAGGTGGTCTATCCCGCCGAAGGCTCGCCCTTGATCATCGTTCCCTCCGGCATCTTCCAAAGCGCGCCCAACCCGAATGCGGCAAGACTGTTCCAGAGTTTCTTCTTCAGCGCCGAGACCCAGCAAATGCTGGTCGACGTGTTCGCCCATCGCTCGTTCCACGCGGAGGTCAAGGAGAAGGCGGGCGCACGTCCCGCTCGTCGGGCTGAAATTGCTCAAGGCCGATCCCGCCGCGGTGCAGGCGCAGAGCGAAGAGATCAAGGCGCGGTATTCCCGGATATTTCGGGTGTGAATGGTCCCGGGCGCCGGTCGCCTGGAAATATTCTCCGTAATTCTACGGGGCTGAAAGTTGGGGATCGCGAAACGGAACTCGGGTAAGCAACAGCGAGTATTTGAGGCGTAAAAAATTAATGCCGGCCGTTGCCGAGCCGGGCCGAGAGACCGGCAGCATATTCATCGTCCTGGACCATTGTCCGCCATGATTCTGTGGGGCCGCCTTGCGATCGCGATGGTGTTGCTGGTCGTGGCGACCGCATGCGCGTTCGGCCTGTTTACACCCGGTTTGGCCGGTGCCGGGCCTGGCGTTGGTCTCGCGCTGGCGCTAGCGGCCGGGACCGCCGGTCTCGCCGTGGCCTTCGGCGGGATGACCCGGCTCCGCACCAAGCCGGATTTGCTGGAAAACACCGTCGAAAGCATCCGTGACTGCGTCGTCGTCGCCGACGAGCGTGGCGTGATCGTCGTTGCCAACGCCGCTGCGCGGCGGTTGCTTGGCGTCGCCCCCGGCTTCAACAGCCTGACGGACCCGCGAAACTTCGCCTGTTTCTTTGCCGACGATGTCACCCCGATGCCGATCCCGGCTTCACCGCTGGCGCGGGCGCTGCGCGGCGAGAATGTCGACGATTGTGAGCTTGCCGTTCAATCCGGAGCAACCGGCGAGCGGGCGTATATCGTCGCCAATGCGCGGCCGTTGCGCGACCAGCGCGGCAAGCTTCGCGGGGCGGTGACGGTGCTGCGCGATGTCACCGAACAACGGCGGGCGCACCAGGCGCTGGTCGAGAGCGAGCAGATGGCGCAGTCGATCGTCAGGTCCGCGCTCGACGCTTTCGTTCAGACCGACGAAAACGGCACCATCCTCGACTGGAGCCCGCAGGCGGAGGCCCTGACCGGGTGGACGCGTGAGGAGGCGCTTGGCGTCAAGGTAGTGGAGCTGGTTGTACCGGAACCCGATCGTGCCGCGCACCGGCAACGGTCCGCCCTGTTCCTGCAAGAGGCGGCCGCCGGAGCCACGAGCATGCGCTACGAAACGCGCGCGCTACACCGGGACCGCCATGTGTTCATGGTCGAGGTATCGCTGACGGTGCTGCGTCGCGGTGACGGTTATATCGTCAACGCCTTCATCAGGGATATCACGCAAAGGCGCGCCGCCGAAGAGCAATTGATCCAGGCGCAAAAGATGGAGTCGGTCGGGCAACTGACCGGCGGCATCGCCCATGACTTCAATAACATGCTGACGGTGATCACAGGCACGATCGAAATCCTGGCCGATGGCGTCAAGGACGATCCGCAGCTTGCGAAGGTGGCCCAGTTGATCAGCGAAGCGGCCGACCGCGGGGCGGAGCTCACGTCAAGCCTGCTGGCGTTCGCCCGGAAACAGCCGCTGCGGCCTGCCGAGATCGACGTCAACGAGTTCATTTGCGAAGCCGTTCGTCTGCTGTCGCCGACGCTCGGCAAGCAGATCCAGATCGAGACCGCGCTCAGCGGCGATGCCTGGCCGGCCTTGGTCGACAGCAGCCAGTTGACCTCGGCACTCGTCAATCTCGCGATCAATGCCCGCGACGCCATGCCGCTCGGCGGCAGGCTGACCTTTGCGACCGGCAACGTCACGCTGGGCGTTCCCGAGGCGGTGGCCAGCGGCGTCGAACGCGCCGGCGACTATGTTGCCATCGAGGTGCGCGATACCGGCACCGGCATTCCGCAATCCCATCTCGACCGGATTTTCGATCCGTTCTTTTCGACCAAGGAGGTGGGCCGCGGAACCGGACTCGGGCTCAGCATGGTGTTCGGATTCGCCAAGCAGTCCGGCGGCAGCGTCGAGGTCCGCAGCGCCGAAGGCTGCGGCACCACGTTCAAAATCTATCTGCCCAAGGCCGATATGAGTGCGCTGCAGCCGCAGGCGCACGACGATCTGCCGGTGCGGGGCGGCAACGAGACGATCCTGTGTGTCGATGACGATCCGAAGATCCGCGGCTATGTGACGATCCAGCTTGAAAGCCTGGGTTACACGGTCATCCTGGCCGCCAACGCGGACGAGGCGCTCGCCATCATCAATCGAGGCGCTGCGTTCGACCTGCTGTTCACCGACATCGTGATGCCCGGGAGCATGAACGGCCGGCAGCTTGCCGAAACCGTCATGGCCGGGAGGCCGTCGCTGCGGGTGCTGTTCACGTCGGGATATGCCGATGGCGCGCTGCCGTTGCAGGGCCGCACCGGGCACGGCATTCCGCTGCTGACCAAGCCCTACCGGCGGGCGGAGCTGGCGCGGATGTTGCGCCGTTGCCTCGATCCCGCGGTCGACCCCGCCGGCGATCCGATTCCGCTGCCATATTCTGTGCAGGCGGAGCTCCATCGCTTCCTGCGGAAGAATCCGCCGGAGGAAGGGTAATCCTTCTTCGGGCGTGCGCGACCGCGGGTTGCGCTGCGGGAACGGCGCCGAAGCGTCGCCGATCTGTCGCCATCCCGATCAAAATCTGTTACACCCATGACGTGTTTTACCCGGCCATAACACTCTTATGGAGAGGACGAGGTCATGGCACGATCGGCAAAGAAGACGCGCAAGGCAACTCCTGCCGCGAAACCTGGCCGAGGCAAAAGGCTGGCTGGGCAGGCTAAATCTTCCGGCAAGTCTTCAAAAAAAGTTTGCATATTCATCAGCTATGCCAAAGCCGACAATCCGATTGCGGTCGCGCTGCGCGAGGAGATCACCGATATCAACCGCGATCGCGTCGAATGTTTTCTCAACTCCGAGACGATCGGCTCTGGCGAGGGATGGGAGAAGAAACTGGACGACGCGCTCAACACGGCCGACTGGCTGGTCTGCCTTTATACCGGCGAGCAGAGCGACTTTTGCGGGTACGAGGTCGGCGTATTCACGAAGGGGAAGGGGCTTGCCAAGAACAGCGGGCAGAGCCGGCTCGTTTGCATGCACGACGTTGCGGAGTATCCGAGCCTGTTTCGTTCGCACCAAAATCGGTATGTCGAACTACCCCCCGAGCGTATTCCTCCGGGCGAGGTGTTCGACGAGACCAGCTTCTATCAGAATTCCAACCTGGCCAAATTCTTCGATGACCTTTGCCGTTACGACGAGCTCTATGTGGCGCGTGACGCTTCGGAATCGCAGCGTCAATACCAGGCCATCATCCGCAAGGCGAAGCGGATCACCGAGGCGTTCCGTGCCGGGCGCGGCAACGATATTCGTACCGACACCCCGACACAATTGAGCGTCGAGGTGACGATACCCGGCAAGGTCGGCGAAGCGCCGATGGTCATTCCCGACGACGCGCAGGTCAGAGGCACCTTTCAAAGTTTGGGACTGTTCAACGTGATGCCGCCGATGCAGGGAGAACAGCTGCCGTCGACGAGTTGGCGCGACGTGAAAGCGGCCTGTGCTTCGCCGCACAGCGCCCACATTCCCTGGATCGAACGGCTCGAGCGCGACATGCTCAACGCCGCCAACGGACGCGCGCTTGGCAAGTCCGAGGCCACGTTTCTCTCGAAGAACAAGACCTACCGTGCAATTCTATTTCGGCACATCGTCAATTGGGGTGGCACCCAGCGGTTCGGCATCGTCTTTGTCGAAACCCTGCCGCGTCAGTTTGTCGGAGACCAGAATACGTCGCTGATCCTGGCAGGCCTCGTGGTCGCCTCGCGCTTCCGGTTTGCCTACCTGGAGCAACCGGACCGGATCGAGGCACGGTTCGACGACCGGGTGAGCGACGCGGAGTTCGAGGGGCATTACCGCCAGTTCCTCTATGATCTGGAACGCATGCGGCAGGAAGCCATGGAACTCGGGTTGCTCGATCCCACGGCTTTCATCAACTCGTTCGGGCCAAATCGCCGCGGCATCGCCGAAAGCTTTCTGACGCAGTCGGCGGCGGCGCGTCAGACCCTGGAACGCGGCTTGCCGCCACCCGGGACCAGCGTCGGCGCTGAGAACCGCAAACCCATCAAGCAAGCGATCATGCAATTCCTGATGGAGATGGAAATCGAAAACAGCCGGTTCCTGAAAGTCGCGATACAGGCCTATGGCGACGAACTTGAAATGCAGCTGCGCAAGGGCCGTTAGCAACCGGCTTTCGATCTGCACAAAAACAAAAGGCGCTCCTTCGGGAGCGCCTTTTGCATTGTCGGGCCGTGACCGCGGGGAAGCCCCGCCAAACATCACAGCGAATAGTACATCTCGAATTCGACCGGGTGCGGGGTCATTTCGAAGCGCGCGACTTCGGTCATCTTCAGCTCGATGTAGCTGTCGATGAAGTCGTCGTCGAACACGCCGCCGTTCTTGAGGAAGCCGCGATCCTTGTCGAGATTTTCCAGCGCCTCGCGCAGCGAACCGCACACCGTCGGGATCGACTTCAGCTCTTCCTTCGGCAGGTCGTAGAGGTCCTTGTCCATCGCCGGACCCGGATCGAGCTTGTTCTTGATGCCGTCGAGACCGGCCATCAGCATCGCGGCGAAGCCGAGATAGGGATTGGCCATCGGATCGGGGAAGCGCACCTCGACGCGCTTGGCCTTCGGGTTGGTGGTGTAGGGGATGCGGCAGGAGGCCGAGCGGTTGCGCGCGGAGTAGGCGAGCAGCACCGGGGCTTCATAGCCCGGGACCAGGCGCTTGTAGGAGTTGGTCGACGGGTTGGTGAAGGCGTTGATCGCCTTGGCGTGCTTGATGATGCCGCCGATGTAGTACAGGCAGGTCTCCGACAGGTCGGCGTATTTGTTGCCGGCGAACACCGGCTTGCCGTCCTTCCAGATCGACTGGTGGCAGTGCATGCCCGAGCCGTTGTCGCCATAGACCGGCTTCGGCATGAAGGTGGCGGTCTTGCCGTAGATGTGCGCGACCTGATGGATGCAGTATTTGTAGATCTGCATCTGGTCGGCCATCAGCGTCAGGGTGTCGAACTTCATGCCGAGTTCGTGCTGGGCGGAAGCGACTTCGTGGTGATGCTTTTCGACCTTGACGCCCATCTTGGCCATCGCGCCGAGCATTTCCGAGCGCATGTCCTGCACCGAATCCTGCGGCGGAACCGGGAAGTAGCCGGCCTTGGTGCGGATGCGGTGGCCGAGATTGCCGCCCTCATATTCGGTGTCGGAGTTGATCGGCAGTTCCGAGGAGTCGAGCTTGAAGCCGGTGTTGTAGGGCGTGGTCTGGTAGCGGACGTCGTCGAACACGAAGAACTCGGCTTCCGGTCCGAAGAACACGGTGTCGCCGACGCCCATCGACTTGACCATGGCCTCGGCCTTCTTGGCGATGCCGCGCGGGTCGCGGTTGTAGGGCTCGCCGGTGGTCGGCTCCAGCACGTCGCAGGTGATGACCATGGTGGTCTCGGCGAAGAACGGATCGATCGTCGCGGTGACCGGATCGGGCATCAGGCACATGTCGGATTCGTTGATCGCCTTCCAGCCGGCGATCGAGGAGCCGTCGAACATCGTGCCTTCGGCGAAGATGTCCTCGTCGATCATGCTGACGTCGAAGGTCACGTGCTGCCACTTGCCGCGCGGATCGGTGAAACGCAGGTCGACGTATTTGACGTCGTTGTCCTTGATCGATTTCAGGACGTCTTTGGCGGTCTTCATGAATACCCCTTTTGGCTACGGGTCGGTTTCCAGCTCGAGCGACCGCAGTTCGAACTCGCGTGCATTTCACAAACGAAATCAGGCCGCCGAAGCAGCCGTTTCTTTGTTTTTAGGTCGCAAAATGCGGGATAGCACCCGGCTCAGATGGCGTCCAGCCCGGATTCGCCGGTTCGGATGCGAATGGCTTCCTCGATGTTGGAGACGAAAATCTTGCCGTCGCCGATGCGGCCGGTCTGGGCGGCGCGCCGGATCGCGTCGATCGCTTTCTCGACCAGGTCGTCGCCGATCACGATCTCGATTTTGACCTTGGGCAGGAAGTCCACGATGTATTCCGCACCGCGATAGAGTTCGGCGTGGCCCTTCTGCCGGCCGAAACCCTTGGCTTCGGTGACGGTGATGCCCTGCAGTCCGACTTCCTGAAGCGCTTCTTTCACCTCGTCGAGCTTGAATGGCTTGATGATGGCTTCGATTTTTTTCACTGAGCGCCTCCCGGGCATTTCGAAATTTCAGACTGCAGCTTGTTTCGACGTTGCCGCGTGGCGCAGTCTGGTCGATCGTCTGCTCCGGCAAGTAGCCGGCAACGCTCACAACTGTCGTGAACCGTGACGATCCCGAGCCGGCTTCCACAGCCGGCTTCCTCAAAAGCAGGGTCTATGCCAAGTTGTTAACGCGCCTGATTTCGAAACGTTATCAGACTTTTAACGGGCAACTCGGCGGAGGTCGAGCCGAGTGGTGCATGATACCGAAGCCTATCGAAATAGGCAAACAGATCAATTGGTGTGCAATTGTCGAGAGCGGCTGTATCACGCGACGCGACATGTGCCTCAGGAAAAGGCGCATTGATCAGGAGATTGGCATGGAAGTTCTGACCACGGCCGAGATGGAGCGTGCCGATCGGCTGACCATTGCCGCGGGCACGCCCGGCTTCGCGCTGATGCTGAGCGCCGGCCAGGCGGTCGCGGAAGCCGCGATGGATCTGGTCGAGGAGGGGCCGATCCTGGTGGTCGCCGGCCCCGGCAACAATGGCGGCGACGGTTTTGTCGCGGCGGCGGAACTGGCGGCGCGCGGCCGCGAGGTCTCGGTGATCCTGCTGTGCGAGCGCGACAGCCTGCAGGGCGATGCGGCCTCGGCGGCGCGGGGATGGAAATATCCGGTGCTGCCGTTCAATCCGCAGGCGATCGGCAAGCCGGCGCTGATCATCGATGCGCTGTTCGGCGCCGGGCTCAACCGCCCGGTCAAGGGCGAGCCGCACGAGATGATCGAGGCGATCAACGCCAACGGCGCGCCGGTGCTGGCCGTCGATCTGCCGAGCGGCATCAACGGCACCACCGGCGCCGTGATGGGCATTGCGGTCAACGCGCGACCGAGACCGTGACCTTCTTCCGCCGCAAGCCGGCGCATCTGCTGCTGCCGGGCCGGATGCATTGCGGTCGCGTGCGCGTCGCCGATATCGGCATCGATGCCGCAGGTGCTCGACGAGATCCAGCCGCAGACCTTCGAGAACATTCCGCAGGTCTGGCGCGACGTCCTTTCCGGTGCCGCGGATCGACGGCCACAAATATGCCCGCGGCCATGCGGTCGTCGTCTCCGGCGACATCGCGGCGACCGGCGCGGCGCGGCTGTCGGCGCGCGGCGCGTTGCGGGCCGGCGCCGGACTGGTCACGCTGGCCTCGCCGCGCGATGCGCTCGCGGTCAATGCCGCGGCGCTGACGGCGGTGATGGTTCGCGCCGTCGACACCGTGGTCGAGTTCGCCGAACTGCTGGACGACAAGCGCCTCAACGCCTGCGTGATCGGGCCGGGCGCCGGCGTCGGCGAACGCACCCGCGATTTCGTCCACACCGCGCTCTCGGCGAAGACGCAGTCTGGTGCTCGATGCCGATGCGCTGACGAGTTTTGCCGATGCGCCGGATCGGCTGTTCGAGGCGATCAAGGCGTCGCGGTGATCGCGCAGGTCGTGCTGACCCCGCATGAAGGCGAGTTTCCGCGGCTGTTCAGCGACATCAGCAACAAGCATCCCGGCCGCTCGAAACTCGAACGGGTGCGCGCCGCCGCCGAGCGCTCCGGCGCCGTGGTGCTGCTGAAGGGACCGGACACCGTGGTGGCCTCACCGGACGGGCGCGCCACCATCGCCGCCAATGCGCCGCCCTGGCTCGCCACCGCCGGCGCCGGCGACGTGCTGGCCGGAATCATCGCGGGGCTGCTGGCGCAGGGCGTGCCGGCGTTCGAGGCCGCCTGCATCGGCGTCTGGATGCACGGCGAGGCCGCGCGCGAGGCCGGGCCCGGCCTGATCGCGGAAGATCTGCCGAGGTGCTGCCCGCGGTGTTCCGGCGTCTCTATGACGAGTTCGGGATCGAGTATTAGGTCCGTACAAGTTGGGCTGCGGACTACGTCACCAGATATTTCGCAACCGCGCGTCTCGTTCCATTCCAGCCCAAGGCCGGGGCCGCGCGCGGTCACCGTTCCGTCGACGATCTTGGCGGGGTTCACCAGAATCGCGCCGGCAAAATCGAGGACCTCGAGCCAGTGCGCGGTCGGCGTCACGCCAGCATGTGTGCGCTGGCTTCGGCGAACAGATGGCTCGACATCGGAATGTACGCCGCATCCGCCTGGCCTGCGACCTGCAGCCAGCCGGTGACGCCGCCGACCTTCATCAGGTCGGGCATGATGAAATCGCTGGCGCCGGCGGCGATCGCTTCGGCAAAGCCGCGCGGGAACCACCAGTTCTCGCCGGCCTGAATCGGCATCGGCGAGGTTTCGCGCACCTTGGCGTGGCCCGACAGGTTTTCCTGCGGCACCGGCTCCTCGATCCAGTGCAGATCGTAGGGCGCCAGCCGCGCGATGCGGCGGGTCGCTTCAGCCGGATCGAGCGACTGGTTGAAGTCGATCATCAGCGCGACATCGGGGCCGAGCAGGGCGCGCACGCCCTTGACCACCCGCTCGTCATTGGCGGCATCGCCGTCGCCGCCCTTGATCTTGATGCCGCGAAAGCCCTGCTCGAGCGAACGGCGCAGCGCCTTCTCATCGGCGACCGGATCGACCACGCCGTAACTGTCATAGGCCTTGATCGGCTTTGGCGATCCGCCGAGCAACTCGGCCAATGGCCGACCCGCGATCTGGCCGAGCGCGTCCCAATACGCCATGTCGAGCCCGGACACCGCCATGCCGACCAGGCCCTGCCAGCCGAGCAGCCGGAATTTGGCGTCCATCGCCGTCATCAGGTCGAACGGCGCGACCGGCTTGCCGATCAGTTCGCGCCCGATCTCCTCGATCAGATGCACCAGCGGCTTCAGCGTCAGCTTGGCGTAGGCGAAGATGTAGGAGTGACCGGTAACGCCTTGATCGGTCTCGACATCGATCAGCACCAGCGGGCCGACATCGATCACGCCGAACGCGTTCTTCACCGGCCGCGTGAGCGGCACGACGAGGGCGCGCGCCTTGACGCTGCGGATCGCTGGAACTGATTTGCTCATTGTTTTGCTCATGTTGGTTTCCTCAATCGACACTGTACCATCGCACCAGCCGCGGCGCCGCCCAGTCGGTCGCGACCGATTCGATCAGCCAGCGCCCGGGATATTCGGCCAGGAACGCGATGCGCTGGGTCTGGCCGGGTTCGATCGCCAGCGTATCCAGCCAGAACGGCTTCCAGCCGTCGTCCAGCCGGTCGAGCAGCCGGAAATGATGGCCGTGGAGGTGGAACACGGTGGCGATGTCGGCGCGGTTGGTCAGCGCCAGCACCACGGTGCGGCCGGTCTTGGCGCGGAAGGCGGGCGCGGCGGAGGCTGCGAAGTCTGACCGGCGTTGACCCAGTCGGTCGCGGGCTGCCGAGCGCCAGATCGACGCGCAGGGCGTCCCTTGAGGTCGAGCTGCGCCGGCAGGCCGTTGGAGGGCAGCGGCGGCGGCAGGCGGCAGCGGGGCGGGCCGGATCGGCGGCTCGCCCGAGACGACCAGCTGGCCGATCGGGCGGGCCTGCTTGCCGTCATGCAGCAGGATCGGGAAGCTGGTCGCCCGCCGAACCGGTCGCATCGACGAAGACGTCGGCCCGGCCGCCCGGCGCCAGCACCAGGGCGCCGTTGCGGGCCGGGAAGGGCTCGGCCGGCTGGCCGTCGATGCGCCATGACCCGGACGTCGTGGTTTTCGATTTTGACCGCAATCACATTGCGTTGGCAGCCATTGATGAAGCGAAGCCTGAGCCGTTGCATTGGCGCGGGCTGAGATATCGAGCGAGGTCTTGCCGTTGACCGTATAGACCGGCGCTGCTGTCCTTCGGGTCGGCGCCCGGCGCGATCGCGGTGCCGTCCGGCGCGCAGCCGCCAGCTCCTCGATCAGGAACACCTCGTCGCGATCGACCGCGACGCGGCTCGCTTTCCGCGACGATACAGCGCCGCGGCCGGATGGGCCGGTGCCTGACCGTCGCCGAGCAGCCTGGCGTCGCAGAGGAAGGTGCCGGCATGGCGCAAGCGGAATCTGAAAGGTCTCCTTGGCCCCGCCGGCGAGCGGCGGCCGCGCCGAGCAGCGGCTCGGCTGCCGGCGCGCCGTCGATCCCGCGCCAGTCGAGCACGGCTGGCACCGGCAGGTCGTTGACGAAGCTGATGTCGAGCGTCTCGCCGCGCTTGAAGCGGAGCGTCGTGCCGGCCGCCTGCAGCGACCAGATCGGCGTCTCGGGACCGCCCGGACGCAGCGCGAAGGCGTCGGCCTCTGGCCTGCAGCGCGAGCGCGGTGCGCGCCTTGCGCCGGCCCGATGGCGGGCAGAGCCGGGCCGAGCGCTGCGGCGCCCAGTCCGGCCATCAGCTCGCGTCGGTCCAAGCGGCGGAATTTAGTGGCTTGCCATGGCCCGATCCGGACCATTTTTCAGCTGATATGTCCAGCCGCGGCGGCTGCGTCCGAAAGGCTCGAAAAGGCCATTTTTTTGCTGCGAACCGATTGGCCCATGTTATAAGCCCGCCGCCCGCGGCATCGCGGCCGGATATGATGCTATCACGCGGGCGTGGCGGAACTGGTAGACGCGCTGGATTTAGGTTCCAGTGACGAAAGTTGTGGGGGTTCGAGTCCCTCCGCCCGCACCAAGCGCTTTCAGCGTTTGCATGACGAATACTGGAGGGCCAGTGTCCCCGTTGGGGATGCGGGTCCGCCGAACCACCGGCGCAGGCATTAGCCGCGCGTCGACCGATTAGACACTGTCGCGGCCATTGAGGCCCGGACGCAAGCGGAAGAAGATTGACGCCATGCAGGTCACCGAAACCCTCGCCGAGGGATTGAAGCACGAGTTCAAGATCAGCGTTCCCGCCTCCGACCTCGATGCCAAGGCGGACGCCAAGCTGGTCGACCTCAAGGACAAGGTCCGTCTCAACGGTTTTCGTCCCGGCAAGGTGCCGGTCAGCCATCTGAAGAAGGTCTACGGCCGCTCGGTCATGGCCGAGACCATCGACCAGACCATCCGCGACACCAACACGCAGATTTTCACCGACCGCGGCTTTCGCCTTGCGACCGAGCCCAAGATCACCATGCCGACCGAGCAGGCCGAGGTCGAGGAACTGCTCTCCGGCAAATCCGATCTGACCTACACGGTTGCGATCGAGGTCGTGCCGACGATCCAGCTCGCCGATTTCAAGAGCTTTGCGGTCGAGAAGCCGGTGGTCGAAGTCACCGACACCGACATCGATGACGCCATCAAGCGCATCGCCGACCAGAGCCGGCCCTATAACGGCCAGGGCGAGGGCGCCAAGGCCGAAAACGGCGACCGCGTCACCATCAACTTCAAGGGCTCGATCGACGGCGTGCCGTTCGACGGCGGCACCGGCGAGGGCATCCAGGTCGTGATCGGCGCCGGGCAGTTCATTCCGGGCTTCGAAGAGCAGCTGATCGGCATCGGGGCGGGCGAGACCCGTACCCTGAAGGTTTCCTTCCCGAAGAACTACGCCAGCGAAAAACTCGCCGGCCAGCCCGCCGAGTTCGAGACCACGGCGACCGTGATCGAGGCGCCCGGCGAAACCACGATCGACGACGAGTTTGCCAAGACGCTCGGCCTCGAATCGCTCGACAAGCTGAAGGAAGCCGCGCGCGAGCGGCTGGTGTCCGAATTCGCCGGTGCGACCCGCCAGCGCGTCAAGCGCTCGCTGCTCGACCGTCTCGACGACAGCCACCGCTTCGAGGCGCCGCCGTCGCTGATCGAGGAAGAGTTCAACCTGATGTGGAATTCGATCAAGGCCGAGATGGAGTCCTCCGGCAAGACCTTTGCCGACGAAGACACCACCGAAGAGGCGGCCAAGGAAGAATACCACAAGATCGCCGACCGCCGGGTTCGCCTCGGCCTCGTGCTGTCGGAGATCGGCGAGAAGAACAAGATCACGGTCACCGACGACGAGGTCAGCCGCGCGGTGATCGAGCGCGCGCGTTCGATGCCGGGCCGCGAGAAGGAAGTCTGGGACTACTATCGCAACAATGCCAATGCGCTGGCCCAGCTTCGTGCGCCGATCTATGAGGACAAGGTCGTCGATTTCATCCTCGAACTCGCCAACGTGACCGAAAAGAAGGTGACGCGCGAAGACCTGTTCAAGGACGACGACGCCGAGAAAACCGCCGCCTGATTTGCAAGGCGTTAAGATATTGGCGGCGTTAAGGTTGAGAAGCGAAACCGGCATGGCGACGGCACCCGTCGCTATGCGTTTCCCTGCGAATCAGCTTGAACTTGTCTAATCCTGCCCGCCATTGCCCGGTCTTGTGGCCGGGAAATTGGCTCATATCTGTGAGCTCTAAGTTGTTGAAGTCCTGCATCACGGGACGTTCGTCCGCGCCCGGCACACCATGCCAAACCTTGCCGATGGATGTTCGCCCCGGCCAACCGTCTACTAACCTTTGGGTGACTAATGCGCGATCCCGTTGAAACCTACATGAACCTCGTGCCGATGGTGGTCGAGCAGACCAACCGCGGCGAACGCGCCTACGACATCTTCTCGCGCCTGCTGAAGGAGCGCATCATCTTCGTGACCGGTCCGATCGAGGACGGCATGTCGACGCTGGTGGTCGCGCAGCTGCTGTTCCTCGAAGCCGAGAATCCGAAGAAGGAAATCTCGATGTACATCAACTCGCCCGGCGGCGTGGTGACCTCGGGCCTTGCGATGTACGACACGATGCAGTTCATCCGTCCGCCGGTGTCGACGCTGTGCACCGGGCAGGCGGCCTCCGCCGGGTTCGCTGCTGTTGTGCGCCGGTGCGAAGGACATGCGGTTCTCGCTGCCGAATTCGCGCATCATGGTGCATCAGCCCTCCGGCGGCTTCCAGGGCCAGGCCACCGACATCATGCTGCACGCGCAGGAAATCCTGAACCTCAAGAAGCGGCTCAACGAGATCTACGTCAAGCACACCGGGCAGACCTACCAGACGATCGAGGACTCGCTGGAGCGCGACCGCTTCCTGACCGCGGAACAGGCCCGCGAGCTTCGGCCTGGTCGACAAGGTGATCGACAAGCGCGCGGAAGACCTGGCGGCCACCAAAACCCCGTAATGATACGGGGCGGCCTGAAGCGTTAACGCTGCCGGCCGGCTGGTTCGGCAAATTCGGCCGTCTGCGGCGCGTCTATGCCCTGGCATAGGCAGAAAGTTCCGCTTTCGTGCTGGTTTGGCGGCGTGGCAATCGCGCAACGCTTTGCCGATTTCGACAACTTCTCCCCGTGCGAATGCCGAAAATCACGGTATTGTCACGGTCTCCGATCCGCGCCCGGTTAGCGAATTCTTGATAGTCGGGTGTCAGCATGGTTGGCTGTTGGGGATCGGATATGATCGCGGGAGATTCGAGTAAGCCGTGATTCGCACGGCGTGGTTTGAGTAGGGTCTTTTTTGGTACGGAATTTGCTCTATCTACATTCAGGTCCGGTTTGGTGCCGGAATGGGTCGATCGAGCGACGGGATCGAACGGCGGACGGAGATAAGAATGAGTAAGGTCGGCACGAGCGACTCCAAGAACACGCTGTATTGCTCGTTCTGTGGCAAGAGCCAGCACGAAGTCCGCAAATTGATCGCGGGTCCCACCGTATTCATCTGCGACGAATGCGTTGAACTCTGCATGGACATCATCCGTGAGGAGAACAAGTCCTCGCTGGTGAAGTCGCGCGACGGCATTCCGACGCCGAAGGAAATCTGCAAGGTCCTCGACGATTACGTGATCGGCCAGAGCCACGCCAAGAAGGTGCTCTCGGTCGCCGTCCACAATCACTACAAGCGGCTCAATCACCAGACCAAGCACAACGACGTCGAACTGGCGAAGTCGAACATCCTGCTGATCGGTCCGACCGGTTCGGGCAAGACGCTGCTGGCGCAGACGCTGGCGCGGATTCTCGACGTGCCGTTCACGATGGCGGATGCGACGACGCTGACCGAAGCCGGCTACGTCGGCGAGGACGTCGAGAACATCATCCTGAAGCTGTTGCAGTCGGCCGACTACAATGTCGAGCGCGCGCAGCGCGGCATCGTCTATATCGACGAAATCGACAAGATCAGCCGCAAGTCCGACAATCCCTCGATCACCCGCGACGTGTCGGGCGAGGGCGTGCAGCAGGCGCTGCTGAAGATCATGGAAGGCACGGTTGCTTCCGTGCCGCCGCAGGGCGGCCGCAAGCATCCGCAGCAGGAGTTCCTGCAGGTCGACACCACCAACATCCTGTTCATCTGCGGCGGCGCCTTCTCAGGCCTTGAGAAGATCATCTCCGCGCGCGGACGTTCGACCTCGATCGGCTTCGCCGCCCAGGTGCTGGCGCCGGAAGATCGCCGCACCGGCGAAATCTTCCGCCACGTCGAGCCCGAAGATCTTGCTGAAGTACGGCCTGATCCCGGAATTCGTCGGCCGCCTGCCGGTGGTCGCGACGCTGGAGGATCTCGACGAGGCTTCGCTGAAGAAGATCCTGACCGATCCGAAGAACGCGCTGGTCAAGCAGTATCAGCGGCTGTTCGAGATGGAGAACATCGAGCTCACCTTCGCCGACGAGGCGCTTGGCGCGGTCGCCCGCAGGGCGATCGAGCGCAAGACCGGCGCGCGCGGACTGCGCTCGATCCTGGAAAGCATCCTGCTCGAGACCATGTTCGATCTTCCGGGTCTGGAAGGCGTCGAAGAGGTCGTGATCTCGCGCGAAGTGGTCGAGGGAACCGCCCGTCCGCTCTACATCTACGCGGACCGTTCCGACCGCGCCGTCGAGAGCAGCGCCAGCGCCTGATTGCGCACCGCAGCGGGCGGATTTGTGTCGTCATTGACGCGGCTGCCGGACGTTCCGGCGGCCGGTGTGGCGCAGGTAGTTGCTCAGGTATTTCCGCAGGTATTTCTACAGGTATTTTCCGGCGTTTAGCCCCGATTGGCGGGCATTTTTCAGTGACTTGACACCCCCGTACCCGATAGCCACCTAATGCTGTCGGTGACGAAGATCGCGTCGAGATTCGTCGCAGAAACGATCCGGAGAAACAGGCAGCGCAAGCCTGCGGCAACGGACCTCCCGGCACCTTGTGGCGGTTGCGCAAAAGCAGCGGACTGCGTGCAAGGGGGCACAACAAAAGGAATAGGCCATGACCACCCCGAAACCCCGGCCATCGATCGTTCACGGCGAAACCCATTCCTATCCGGTGCTGCCGCTCCGCGATATCGTCGTTTTCCCGCACATGATCGTGCCGCTGTTCGTCGGCCGCGAGAAGTCGATCCGCGCACTCGAAGAAGTCATGAAGAATGACGCGCTGATCCTGCTCGCGACGCAGAAGAATGCGTCCGACGACGATCCGAGCCCGGAATCGATTTACGAGACCGGCACCCTCGCCAGCGTGCTGCAGCTGCTCAAATTGCCCGACGGCACCGTCAAGGTGCTGGTCGAAGGGCTCGAGCGCGCGCGCGTGCAGAAATATTCCGACCGCACCGAGTATTATGAAGCGACCGCGGTCGCGCTCGCCGATACCGACGCCAATTCGGTCGAGGCCGAAGCGCTGGCGCGCTCGGTCGTGTCCGACTTCGAGAGCTATGTGAAGCTCAACAAGAAGATCTCGGCCGAAGTCGTCGGCGTGGTCCAGGCGATCACCGATTTCGCCAAGCTCGGCGATAACGTCGCCGGCCATCTCGCCGTCAAGATCGCCGATCGCCAGGCCATCCTGGAAACGCTGTCCGTCACCGCGCGCCTCGAGAAGGTGCTGGGGCTGATGGAGAGCGAGATCTCGGTGCTGCAGGTCGAGAAGCGCATCCGCTCGCGCGTCAAGCGCCAGATGGAGAAGACCCAGCGCGAATATTACCTGAACGAGCAGATGAAGGCGATCCAGAAGGAACTCGGCGACGACGAAGGTCGCGACGAGCTCGCCGATCTCGAAGAGAAGATCGCCAAGACCAAGCTGTCGAAGGAAGCCCGCGAGAAGGCGCAGCATGAGCTGAAGAAGCTGCGCCAGATGTCGCCGATGTCCGCGGAAGCGACCGTCGTGCGCAACTATCTCGACTGGCTGCTGTCGATCCCGTGGAACAAGAAGTCCAAGGTCAAGAAGGACCTCGAGGCGGCGCAGGCCGTGCTCGACAACGATCACTATGGTCTGGAGAAGGTCAAGGACCGCATCGTCGAGTATCTCGCCGTGCAGTCGCGCGCCAACAAGCTGACCGGACCGATCCTGTGCCTGGTCGGGCCTCCCGGCGTCGGCAAGACCTCGCTCGGCAAGTCGATCGCGAAGGCGACGGGGCGTGAGTTCGTGCGCGTGTCGCTTGGCGGCGTGCGCGACGAAGCCGAAATCCGCGGTCACCGCCGCACCTATATCGGCTCGATGCCCGGCAAGATCATCCAGTCGATGCGCAAGGCGAAGACCTCGAATCCGCTGTTCCTGCTGGACGAGATCGACAAGATGGGCGCCGACTTCCGCGGCGATCCGTCCTCGGCGCTGCTCGAGGTGCTGGACCCCGAGCAGAACGGCACCTTCAACGACCACTATCTGGAGGTCGACTACGATCTGTCCAACGTGATGTTCATCACCACCGCGAATACGCTCAATATTCCCGGCCCCCTGATGGACCGCATGGAGATCATCCGGATCGCCGGCTATACCGAGAACGAGAAGGTCGAGATCGCGCGCAAGCATCTGATCCCGAACGCGGTCTCCAAGCATGGCCTCGATTCCAAGGAATGGTCGATCGACGACGATGCGTTGCTGTTGATGATCCGCCGCTACACCCGCGAAGCGGGCGTGCGTAACCTGGAGCGTGAGCTGTCGACACTGGCCCGCAAGGCGGTGAAGGAGCTGATGATCTCCAAGAAGAAGTCGGTCAAGGTCACCGAAAAATCCCTCGAGGAATTTCTCGGCGTGCCGAAGTACCGCTACGGCGAGATCGAGAGCGAGCCGCAGGTCGGCATCGTGACGGGCCTGGCCTGGACCGATGTCGGTGGCGAGCTGCTCACCATCGAAGGCGTCATGATGCCCGGCAAGGGCAAGATGACGGTCACGGGCAATCTGCGCGACGTGATGAAGGAGTTGATTTCGGCGGCGGCGTCCTATGTCCGCTCGCGCGCGATCGTCTACGGCATCGAGCCGCCGTTGTTCGACCGCCGCGACATCCACGTCCACGTTCCCGAAGGGGCGACCCCGAAGGACGGTCCGTCGGCGGGCGTCGCGATGGCCACCGCGATCATCTCGGTCATGACCGGCATTCCGGTCCGGCACGATGTCGCGATGACCGGCGAAATCACGCTGCGCGGCCGCGTGCTGCCGATCGGCGGGTTGAAGGAGAAGCTGTTGGCTGCCGCGCGCGGCGGCATCAAGACGGTGCTGATCCCCGAGGACAACGCCAAGGATCTCACGGAGATTTCCGATGCGATCAAGGGCGGCATGGACATCATCCCGGTCGCCCGGCTCGACGACGTCGTCGCCAAGGCGCTGGTCCGCGCCCCGGTGCCGATCGTCTGGGAAGAGGACACCAAGGTTCCGGTCAAGCCGGACGCCGGCGACGAAGCCGCCGGTGGGCTGACCGCCCACTGAACAGAGCTGATTGAGAATGATAAAACGGCGCCTTCGGGCGCCGTTTTTTTTGCGCGTCCCGTTCAGCCGCTACCGGAGTGGAGCGATGAAGATCGACGGACAATGTCATTGCGGCGCTGTGACGTATCAGGCCGAAATCGATCCAAAGCTGGTCTCGATCTGTCACTGCACGGATTGCCAGGCGCTGACCGGCTCACCTTATCGGGTCACGGTGATCTGCTCCACCGAGCAGGTTCGGATCACTGGAGCGCCGCCGAAAATCTACGCCAAGACCGGCGACAACGACCGGCCGCGCTTTCAGCATTTTTGCGGCGAATGCGGTTCGCCGCTGTTCACCAGCGGCGAGGGCGGGCCCGATGATTGGGGCATTCGCTGGGGCAGCATCCGCCAGCGCGACCAATTGCAGCCGATGCGGCAGATCTGGTGCCGCTCGGCGGCGCCGTGGATCAACGATCTCAAGGACTTGCCGGGTCGGCCAACGGATTGACAGCCGGTATCCGACCTTGCACCAAGGGGCCGCCCAAGGCTAAACACGGGGCGAGGGCGATTAGCTCAGTTGGTAGAGCGCTTCCTTTACACGGAAGATGTCGGCGGTTCGAGTCCGTCATCGCCTACCAGCCTTCGCGCCTCACGGGCTTCGGCTCGGCGAGCCGGAGCATGCAGGGCGAAGGCTGTCGCGCCGTAGCTCGAAGAGCGAAGGCGGACTGGTCCAACGCTTCAGCCCGAAGGCGGACCGAGAGAAAGAGTTCCCGCACATGGACACCCCCACAGGCCACCAACAAAACGCCGACCAGATCGCCTACTGGAACGGACCCGGCGGGCAGCGCTGGGCCGACCGGCAGGCGGCGCAGGATGTGTTGCTGGCGCCGATCGCCGACCTCCTGATCGATCGCGCCAAACCCGCGAGCGGCGAGCGGATCATCGATGTCGGTTGCGGCTCTGGTGCCACATCGATCGCGTTCGCGCGAAAGGTCGGTCCGTCCGGCCATGTGTTCGGCGTCGACGTCTCCGGTCCGATGCTGGAGCGGGCGCGGGCGAGCGCGCCCAGGGAATTGCCGGTCGATTTCGCGCTGGCGGATGCCACGGTCTATCCGTTCGATCCCGCGAGCTTCGATTTGCTGGCTTCGCGGTTCGGCGTGATGTTCTTCGCCGACCCGGCGCTGTCGTTTACGAATATGCGAAAGGCGCTGCGGCCGTCGGGCCGGCTGGCGTTTGCCTGCTGGCGCGAGCCGCGCGAAAATCCGTTCTTCATGGCGCCGCTGCAGGCGGTCTACAAACACGTGCCGAAACTGCCGCCGCAAGGGCCGGAAGATCCCGGGCCGTTCGCGTTTGCCTCCGAGGCGCGCGTGAAGCGCATCCTCGGCGAAGCCGGCTTCACCGGGATCGCGATGGAGCCGTGCAATCTGGCGCTCGATGTCGCGATCGGGCGCGGCCTCGATGCGGCGGTGCAGGGCGCGCTCGAAATCGGCCCGGCCAGCCGCGCACTGGAAGGCCAGCCGGCGGAGGTTCGCGCGGCTGCGACCAATTCGATCCGCGAGGCGCTCGGCGCCTTATGCCAAGGGAGAGACGGTGCCGCTTCCGGCGTCGATCTGGATCGTGACCGCGCGGGCCGGCTAGATCCGGGATGGGATCAGGCTGGGACCCGGCTCGCAGCGCTCGGCGTCGTGTCCAGGTGAGAGGTGATTTGATACCTCACGCGGGCCGTTCTACTTTGCATGGGGTTGTTTTCGCAATTTTGTATCCGGGCCATTGGATCGAACAGGTGCGCATCGTGGGATCACGCCCGCTCTTCCCAGATCATCGCGAGATGCACGATGGTCTGCACCGCCTTTTCCATGTCCTGCACGCTCACCCATTCCAGCCGCGAATGGAATGCGTGCTCGCCGGCGAAGATGTTGGGGCAGGGCAGGCCCATGAACGACAGCCGCGAGCCGTCGGTGCCGCCGCGGATCGAGCTGCGCACCGGTTTCAGGCCGGCGCGGCGGATCGCCTCGATGGCGTAGTCGACGATCTCGGGGTGGCGGTCGATCACCTGCTTCATGTTGCGGTATTGCGGCTTGACCTCCATCCGGTAGGTCGAGCGCGGATAGGCCTTCATCACGTCCTTGACGATGCCTTCCAGCAGCGCCTCTTTTTCCTTCAGGCCCTCGTCGGTGAAATCGCGCACGATGAAGCTGACCGTCGCCTTCTCCAGCGCGCCGGAGATGCCGATCGGATGCAGAAAGCCTTGCTTGCCCTCGGTGGTTTCCGGCGAGCAGGTGTCTTTCGGCAGGCGGTCGACGATCGCGGCCGCGATCTTGATCGCGTGCTCCATCTTGCCCTTGGCAAAGCCGGGATGGGTCGAGACGCCTTCGATGGTGATGGTGGCGCCGTCGGCCGAAAAGGTCTCGTCCTCGATATTCCCGGCGGTTTCGCCGTCCATCGTGTAGGCGAAGTCGGCGCCGAGCTTTTTCAGGTCGGCCTTGTCGACGCCGCGGCCGATCTCTTCGTCGGGCGTGAACAGGATCTTGATGGTGCCGTGCTTGATCTGCGGATTGCGGATCAGGAACTGCGCGGCGTCCATGATCTCGGCGAGGCCGGCCTTGTTGTCGGCGCCGAGCAGCGTGGTGCCGTCGGTGGTGACGATGTCGTTGCCGATCTGGTCGGCCAGTGCCGGATGTTCGGCGGCGCGGATCACCTGCGTCGAATCGGCCGGCAGCACGATGTCGCCGCCGCGATAATTTTTGACGATCTGCGGCTTGACGTCCTTGCCGGTGCAGTCCGGCGAGGTGTCCATATGCGAGCAGAAGCAGATCACCGGAACCTGCTTGTCGGTATTCGCCGGGATCGTCGCGTAGACATAGCCGTGCTCGTCGAGATGGGCGTCGTGCAGCCCCATCGCCTGCAATTCGGTGGCGAGCAGGCGGCCGAGATCCTTTTGCTTTTCGGTGGACGGGCAGGTCGGCGAGTCCGGATCGGACTGGGTGTCGATCACGACATAGCGCAGGAAGCGTTCGGTGACGGTATGCGTGAAAGAAAGCGGCGAAGCCAACATGACAACCAGGACAAGATGAGAAACGGGAAGGCTCTATAACAGAAAAGCGCCATTCCGGGACCGCGTAACGAGCCGGAATGACGCTTCACGTGGAACAGAAAACGCGTCTTAGACGGCTTCCTTGAGTTCCTTGGCCGCACGGAAGGCGACCTTCTTGCTGGCCTTGATGTGGATCGCTTCGCCGGTGGCGGGGTTGCGGCCCATGCGAGCGGCGCGCTTGCGGACCTGGAGGATGCCGAGGCCGACGATGCGGATGCGCTCGCCCTTCTTCAGGTGCTTGGTGATCAGGGCGACCATGTCGCTGAGAATGGCTTCGGCCTGCTTCTTCGACAGTTCCTGATCCTCGGCGATCGCCGCTGCCAGGTGCTTCAGCGTAATGGTGGCTGGGGTCGCTGCTTTCTTCGCCATATTTGGCCCTCCTCGTTGTTGATGGCTTGAGAGACGTTTCCGAGCGGAGCGGGTACCGTTTCGCGCGCGTAAAACACGTCAAATGGAAACCTGGAACTCCGGTTCTGATGCAAGCGGAACGAAACAGATGCCAGGAAACCAAGACGTATCAGGCCTTAAATGATTCGGGTGGCGACTGACTACGCTGTTTTGCCTGAAAACAGGCCATTATTTGCATCGACGTCGCAGAAATGCCCTGATAGCGCGGGGATTCGCAACGTCCTTGACTAAGCAGGGGCAGGCCTTTATGCCCTCCCTTCTGCGCGGATCAGTGTCTGATTTCGGCATCCGCGGGAGTAGCTCAGTTGGTTAGAGCGCCGCCCTGTCACGGCGGAGGCCGCGGGTTCGAGTTCCGTCTCTCGCGCCATTGTTTTCAATGGCTTGGCTGCCATCTGCCAGACTTGGCTAACAAAGGCTTGGCCAACAAAAAGGCCGCCCCACGGGCGGCCGTTTTTATTGCGATCGGATTTGAATGGCTTAGCGGATCGTCGACAGATCCGAGCTCGTCACCACCACCGGCTTGCCTGCCTTCATGACGTGGGTGCTTTGGGCGGTCTGGGTGAAATCCGCGTTGGTCCGTGCCGAGATCCCGAACCCTGCCACCGCGATGCCGGCCACGAGGGCGACGACCACGATCTTCAGGTGCGTCGAACGGTCGGCTGAGTGAATTGAGTGGTTCATGTGATGCCTCCGAGGCGTCTATGCGCCGTCTGTTGGCAAGAGGTGTACGCCCGGACTGTTTCGGGATCGTTTCGTGGTTTCGGCAAAATGGTTTCGTGGACCGGCTGGATCGATTTCGTCCCCGGCTTGCGGAGGGGGCCCGGTTGGGCTGAAACTGCGGCCAGGTGCGGTACAGCGCCCGGGAGAAAAACAATAATGAAAACAATGATTAATCGCAGAAATCTGCTTGGAACGGCTTCGGCGGTGCTGGCCACCGCCGTGCTCGGCAAGCCCGCCAGCGCCGCAGCCGAGTTCGAATTCAAACTTGGCGTTAACACACCGGAAACCCATCCGTTGACGATTCGCCTGACGGAGGCGGCAAAGGCGATCGGCGCGCAGGCGTCCGGTCGGCTGAACGTCACGGTGTTCGCTAACAGCCAGCTCGGCGGTGACCCCGAAATGCTGTCGCAGGTCCGCGCCGGCGGTATCGAGCTATTGGCGGCGCCGAGCATGACGCTGTCGACGCTGGTGCCGCTGTCGGGCCTGCCGAGTGTCGGCTTCGCCTTCCAGTCCTACGATCAGGTTTGGGCGGCGATGGATGGCGGCGTCGGCGATGTCGTGCGCGACGCCATCGGCAAGGCCGGGCTCACGCCGATGAAGAAAATCTGGGACAACGGTTTTCGCCAGATCACGTCGTCGTCGAGCCGGCAGCTCACCAGCGTCGACGATCTCAGGGGATTCAAGATCCGCGTTCCCGTCACCGCGCTGTTGACGTCGCTATTTTCCGGGCTCGGCGCGCTGCCGTCGAGCATCAGCTACAGCGAACTTTATTCGGCGCTGCAGACCCACATCGTCGAAGGCCAGGAGAACCCGCTGGCGCAAGTGTCGACCGGCAAGCTCTACGAAGTACAAAAATACTGCGCGCTGTCGAACCATTGCTGGAGCGGCTACTGGATCGTCGGCAATCGACGGGCGCTCGCAGGCCTGCCGCCGGATCTTCTCGAAGTCATCAACAGCCATTTCGATGCCGCCGCCGTCAACGAGCGGGCCGATCTGTTGGCGATGGAGCGCTCGCTGCAGGACGAGCTCACGGGCAAGGGCATGACCTTCAACAAGCCCGACCCCGTGCAGTTCCGTGCGGCGCTGGTGAAGGCCGGCTTCTATGGGCAGTGGCAGAAGACCTATGGCGCGGAAGCCTGGGCGCAGCTGGAGAAGTATACGGGCAAGCTGACCTAGCTCGCCCGCTCGATATCTCCGCGGATCGTTCGCGCCGCCCAGACGAACAGCAGCGCGCCGAGTGTGGTCGTCACCGCCGCCGACAGCAGCGAGTAGCGCACCGCATTGGTGCCGTAGTCGTTCTTCAGGGCGTCGTTGATCATGCCGACGACGAGCGGGCCGACGCCCTGGCCGAAGCAGGTCGCGGTCAGCGCGATGATCGCGGAAGCCAGCGCGCGCATGCTGGGGCGCGCGACGGTCTGCGCGATCGCAAAGATCGGCCCGAGATGAAAGCCGACCAGGAACGAGGTCGCCGCCAAGGCCGCGACCATGGTCGCAAATCGTGGGTCAGCATGCACAGCGCAAACACCGGCCCGGCGAGGCCCGAGGTGATCGCCGGCGCCCATAATTTCCAGCGGTCGTCGCGGCGGCTGATCCGCGCCACCACGAGGCCGCCGATCAGGGTGCCCGCCATGCCGGACAGGCCCTTGAAGGTGCCGGCATAGGTGCCGATCTCGGCGCTGGAGAGATGATGCACCCGCGCAAGGAATGGCGGGATCCAGGCCGCGGTCGCGTAATTGGTGTAGGTCGTCAGACAAAAGCCGATCAGCACGATGACAAAACTTTGCTGCGAGGCGAGGAAGCCGAGCGTCGGCCCGATCGGCTCCGGCGTGAACGTCTCCGCCATCGCGCCGCGTTTCGGCTCCGAGATCGTCAGCCACAGCACGGCGGCGAGCGCGATGCCGAGCCGCGGTTCATTTCCAGTATATGGTTCCAATCAACAAAATTAGTCCATACATGCGGCTGATCCATGCCGGCTTCCCGAGCATCTCTCCCGAGTAAATTGATTTCACGCACCAAGCGTTGCGCTGATCTGGCAATCGAGCGAGAGGAGTTGCTAAGATGCTATTGCCAGAGAATTCACTATCTCGCTCTAGGAACATAAAACGGAAATGGCACACCAATTGTAGTCCTTTTTGGGTCCCGTCGTCGATCGGCTTCAAAAACTCACTTCTACTAAGTGCATCCACCAAATAAAGATTGAGCTCTCTCTCCTATCATCATAGAATTTAGCAACAGATGTAAGGATAATTCTGCAGCTGGCCCTTTTCGTCATCCGAAATGACAATCTGGCTATTGTCTACATTAATTTTATCTGGCACGAATGACATTACGACACTAGTTAGTGCCTGCTTCCACGAAGCAGCGTACCTCGATCGGTAGTCAGCCTTAGAAAGGTCTCCCAATTCATCTCCACATTGTTTAGGCCGAAAATACTCATCGGGCTTCCCGATCCCAACGGCACGAGCTCCGCGTCACGTGGTATCTCGGGGATACCTGTCTGAAGCGCACTGCCCGTTGTCTTTATTAGAAGCTGTCTCTGAGGCCGGATTGTGTCCTCGATCGTCGTACACAAGAACCGGAAACTCGGCTGCGTGCCGCCGTTGGAGACGTCGAACGACACCGGGCCGGCCGCGACGTGGATCTGCTGCGGCGTGCAGCCGGAGTCGACGAGCGTGACCGCGACCTTCTTCGCGCCCTTGGGCGCGTTCGAGCTGGTGCCGCATCCGGCGACACCGAGCGCGGCGACCGCGCAGACACAGAGCGCCGCGGCGCCCGACGGGACCTTCATCGTCAACTGACCTCCGTGGTCGAGGAGACCGGACCGGGGTCTGGGCAGCAGCGCGCGCGCGGCCCTGTGGCCACAGCACGTAGAGGAGCATCGGAACGACGTAGATCGAGCCAGACGGCGACCTCGCCGTAGGTCGGCTCCGGCTGCAGGCCGAGCATCCCGGTCAGCAGCGACGACGTCACCGTGCCGGGGACGACCAGCCAGCTCAGATCGAGTGCCTGGCCCTGGAAGCCGTTGAACCAGGCGGCCTCGTGGGCGGTGTGCAGCGCCGTCGCCAGCAGCCCGGCGGCGATCACCACGAGCACGACCGACGGTGATGCGAAAGAAGCGCGCGAGGTTGATCTTGATCCCGCCGCGGTACAGGCCGGCGCCGATCACGACCGCGGTGAGCAGGCCGAGCACGGCGCCGAGACCGGCGTCGAGCTCGTTCGTCGACGCCTGGAACGCGGCCAGCAGGAAGACCGCGGTCTCGAGTCCCTCGCGCAGCACCGCGAAGAACGCCATCGCGACCAGCGCCCAGGCCGATCCGGTGGCGATCGCCGTCGCGGCGTGCGCCTCGAGCTCGGCCCGCAGCCCGCGCGCGTGCCGGCGCATCCAGACGATCATGAAGGTGACGATCGCGACCGCGCAGAGACCGACGACGGTCTCCAGCATCTCCTGCTGTCGCTGGGGCAGTTCCTGGTTGAGGATCTGCAGTGCGACGCCGACCGCGGCGCAGAACAGCGACCGCGACGATCACGCCGAGCCAGACGTAGCGCAGCGCACGGGACTGGCCCTGCTGGCGCAGGAACGCCGCGACGATGCCGACGATCAGCGCCGCCTCGAGGCCCTCGCGCAGGCCGATCACGTACGTAGCGATCACGGCGCGGGACCGTATCAGAAATTAGGGCACCCTAATTAGGTACCCCTAACTGCTGGCTACGGTGACGGTTCCACCGCGGTCAGCGATGGAACCGTCAGGTTCCACCGCGGTCAGCGGTTTCGCGATGCCCTCGAGTTGCCGTCGCTCGGCCTTGATCCCGAACACCAGCTCGACGACGCCGCCGAGGATCATCAGAACGGCTCCGATCGCCAGCGCCTCGAACACCTTCGAGGCCTCGCCGGTCGCGACCATCGGTGCGAACAGCTGCGGGCCGATGATCCCGCCGATGCCGGTGCCGACCGCGTAGAACAGCGCGATGCACATCGCCCGGGTCTCCATCGGGAAGATCTCGGAGACGGTCAGGTAGGCGGCGCTGACGCCCGCCGACGCGAAGAAGAACACGACCGCCCAGGCGAGCGTCAGGGTGGTGGCGTTGAGCTGATTCTGCTCGAACAGGAGCGCCGGTGATCGAGCAGCAGCACGCCGGAGAGGATGTAGGTGCCGGCGATCATCGGCTTGCGCCCGACCGAATCGAACAGGCCGCCGAGGACGATCGGGCCGAGGAAGTTGCCGGCGGCGAACGCCACCAGGTAATACGGCGCGTCGGCGGTCGAGACGCCGAAGAACGTCGACAGCAGCGTGGCGTAGCCGAACAGGATCGAGTTGTAGAGGAACGCCTGGCCGATGAACAACGACAGCCCGAGGACGGTCCGCTTCGGGTAGTCCTTGAGCACTGTGCGGGCGATCTCGACGAGCCCGATCGACTTGCGCTGGTGGATCTTGATCGTGTCGTCGGGGTCGACGGGCTCGAGCTCCTCGCCGGTGCCGCTTGCGACCTCCTGCTCGATCTCGCTCGTGATCCGCTCGGCCTCGTTCTCGTGCCCGTGGATGAACAGCCAGCGAGGGCTCTCGGGGACGTTGCGGCGGACGATCAGGATCACCGTCCCGAGCACGAACCCGAGCGCGAAGCAGACCCGCCAGTCGAGGAACGGCGAGAAGATGTGCAGCGCTGCCACCGACAGCAGCGCCCCGGCGGCCGCGCCCAGCCAGTAGGTCCCGTTGATCACGATGTCGATCCGGCCCCGGTGCTTGGCCGGGATCAGCTCGTCGATCGCGGAGTTGATCGCCGAGTACTCGCCGCCGATCCCCATCCCGGTGATGAACCGGCACACGAAGAAGAACACCGCCGTCGTCGAGAACGCGGTCGCGGCCGTCGCTGCCAGATAGACGCCGAGCGTGATCATGAACAGCTTCTTGCGTCCAAAGCGATCGGTCAGCTGGCCGAACAGCAGCGCGCCGAAGCAGGCTCCCGCGACGTACAGCGACGCCGCCAGCCCCGCGACCTGGGCTGATGAGATGTCGATTCCCGAGCCCTTGGCCGAGATCGCGCCGGCGATCGAGCCGACGATCGTGACCTCGAGCCCGTCGAGGATCCAGACCGTCCCCAGGCCGATCAGGATCTTCCAGTGCCACCGTGACCAGGGCAGCCGATCCAGGCGCGCTGGGATATCGGTTTCGATCGTTCCGAGGGTCTGGTTCCGTTCGACCGTGGCAGCGCTCATGGCAAACCGGGCTACCCGGCCGCCGGCACCGCAATCAAATCTGAGACCGCCCATACTTGGCACCGCGATGGCGCTCGCAGCCAACACCCAGGACCCGCGGATCGTCGCGGGCATGGCCGCGCAGGGCCGGTTGCGCGAGTCCCGGCTGGCGGCCGGCGAGCGCCGCGTCGGCTGGAAGGCGGGACTCGGTACCGCACAGGCGATGCAGGCCGCATCGATCGGGGCACCGCTGACCGGGTTCCTCACGAATGCATCGCTGGCGAGCGGCATGACGAGGACTGATGGCCTTTCGATCGACAGCTGGCGCAACGCCAAGCTCGAGCCGGAAGTCGCGGTGCGGATCGGCGCCGACCTGCCGGCCGGCGCCGACCGGCAGACGGCCGAGGCCGCGATCTCAGGCGCGGCACCGGCGATCGAGATCGTCGACCTGGGCGACCCAAGCGATATCGAGCAGGTGCTCGCCGAGAACCTCTTCCATCGGGCGTTCCTGTTCGACGAGTTCGTCGACGTCAGCGGCGCCGACCTCGCCACCACGCGGCTGAGCGTCACGCAGGACGGCAGCGAGCCGCAGACCGGGATCGACCCGGCAACGGCACTCGGCGATCTGGTCGAGGTGGTCCGTGCAGTGGCCGATCAAGCCGCGCTGTCGGGCGACGCGCTGCGCGCAGGCGATGTCGTGATGACCGGGTCGGTGCTGCCGCCGTTCGCGATCTCAGGCGGCGAACGGTTCGAGGTGACGCTGCAGGCTGGCGGCAGCGTCGCGCTGAAGATCGCGCCGGCGGCGGGGACCGGCTGAGCGTGGATGACGCGCCGGCATCCGGCTCCAGCCAGGGTCACGGGCCGCCCGGGTTCGAGCCGCCCGTGCCGTATGGCGGCTTCGACGGGCTCTACGGCTTGGAGCCCGTCGGGCCGGGGCTCGGCGACGACGGGACGCTGCGCGGCCGCGTCCGGGTCCGCCCGGAGCTGCTGGGGGCCGAGGGTCGGCTCCATGGCGGCGTGCCGGCCGCGATCGCCGAATCGCTGGCCTCAACGGGGACGGCGCTGGTGACGCTCGACCACGGGCTGCTGCCGAGTGGGTTGTCAAACGACACGACCGTGATCGTGGCCGTCGGCGAGGGGGCGATGTTGCACGCCGAGGCGACCCCGCTCAGCCGCGTCGAGGACTACTGGGTCTGGTCGGTGCAATTGCGCGACGACGCGGGCACGCTGTGCGCGTTCAGTCGCGTGACGATCGCCGTACGTCCGTTGCGCCGCTGACCGGCGGCTGACGGGTCGCGGGAGGTTTGTGTGGGGTCCGATCGGGTAGCCGCTCACCGACCGACGTACCGTCCTCAACAATCAGGAGGCTGGACCGCGCTTCTCGCTCGTCGCGATCGTCCTACTCATCATCGCCATCGCCGGAGGGGTCATCATCCATCCGATCCTGTTCGTGCTCGCGCTTGTCGCGATCGCCGTGTACTTCGCCGACCGCCGCGGGGCGAGGCGCTGAGCCGGCCCGTCCTGACCGACCCGCTGACGGCCTGAGGCGGACGCGCACCGATGGCGACGATAGTCACGCTTGACGGGGTCACTCCACGGATCGGCGCCGACGTCTACCTGGCGCCGACGGCGACGCTGATCGGGGACGTCCACATCGGCGACCGGGCGACCGTCTGGTTCGGCGCGGTGCTGCGCGGCGACGCGGCCAGGATCGAGATCGGCGCCGAGACGTCGGTCCAGGACAACGTCGTCGTCCACTGCGCCAACCGGCTGCCGACGATCGTCGGCAACCGTGTCACCGTTGGCCACAGCGCACTGCTGGAAGGCTGCGTGATCGAAGACGGGTCGCTGATCGGGATGGGCGCGGTCGTGCTCCAGCACGCGCGGGTCGGAGCCGGTTCGCTGATCGCCGCCGGGGCGGTCGTCTCCGAGCGAACCGAGATTCCGCCCGGGGTGCTGGCCGCCGGCGTTCCGGCGAAGGTCAAGAAGGAACTGTCGGGATCGTCGCAGCGGTGGCTCGACAGCGCCGTCGACGAGTATCAGGCGAAACGTCGCTTGTTCTCGACGCGGAGCGTCGTCACGCGCTCCGACGGCTGAGGTGCGACGCGGACTGCGGGAACTTTCGCGCCCCTGGAGTGCTCAGACGTTCCCCACCACCCGCCCGGGGTGTGGTGGTCAGGTCTGCGTTAGGCTGGGGCCGCGATCGCGTTTCAACGGGTAGGAGGGTGGTTTCGATGGGTCGCTACGACGAGCTGTTCAGGCAATCGCTGGACGACCCGGAGGCGTTCTGGGTCTGAAGCGGCGGCGGCGATCGACTGGATCACCCCGCCCGAGCTCGTTCTCGACGACCGCCGCGCCCCGCTCTACCGCTGGTTCGCAGGCGGCCAGCTGAACACGTGTTACAACGCGCTCGATCGCCACGTGGCCGGTGGCCGCGCCGATCAGCCGGCGCTGATCTACGACTCGCCGGTGACCGACACGGTCCGGCGGTACACCTATCGCGAGCTGCGCGATCAGGTCGCGCAATTCGCCGGAGCACTGCGGGCCGCCGGCGTCCAGTACGGCGACCGCGTGATCGTCTACATGCCGATGGTCCCCGAGGCGGCGATCGCGATGCTCGCCTGCGCTCGGATCGGCGCGGTGCATTCGGTCGTGTTCGGGGGCTTTGCCTCCCACGAGCTCGCCGGGCGGATCGACGACGCGCGGCCGACGGTGATCGTCTCGGCCTCGTGCGGGATCGAGCCGGGACGGCTGGTCGACTACAAGCCGCTGCTGGACGGCGCGATCGAACAGGCCGAGCACAAGCCACGGCACTGCATCGTGCTGCAGCGCCCGCAACTGGAGGCGAAGCTCGATCCCGAGCGTGACCTCGACTGGGTCCGCGTCATGGGTCAGGCCGAGCCGGCCGATTGCGTTCCGGTCGCCGCGACCGATCCGCTCTACATCCTCTACACGTCGGGCACCACGGGTCAGCCGAAGGGGATCGTCCGCGACAACGGCGGTCACGCCGTGGCGCTGGAGTGGTCGATGTCGAACGTCTACGGGATCGAATCGGGCGAGGTCTGGTGGACGGCGTCGGACGTCGGCTGGGTCGTCGGTCACTCCTACATCGTCTACGCGCCGCTGCTGCACGGCTGCACGACCGTGCTGTACGAGGGCAAGCCGGTCGGCACCCCCGACGCGGGCGCGTTCTGGCGCGTGATCGCCGAGCACGGCGTGGTCGCGCTGTTCACGGCGCCGACCGCGTTCCGCGCGATCCGCCAGCAGGATCCCGAGGGCGCGCTGATCGGCGAATACGACCTGTCGACGCTGCGCACCCTGTTTCTCGCGGGCGAGCGGTGCGACCCCGACACGCTGTACTGGGCGCAGGACAAGCTCGGGGTGCCGGTGATCGACCACTGGTGGCAGACCGAGACCGGCTGGGCGATCGCGGCCAACTGCATGGGGATCGAGCAGCTGCCGGTGATCGCCGGCTCGCCGACGCGCCCGGTCCCGGGCTGGGACCTGCGAGTGCTCGACGCCGACGGCGCGCGAGCTGCCGGCCGGCGAGACGGGCGCGCTCGTCGTCAAGTTGCCGATGCCGCCGGGCTCGACGCCGACGCTGTGGAACGCCGAGGATCGCTTCCGCGAGACGTACCTGACGACGTTCCCCGGCTACTACCAGACCGCCGACGCGGGCTACATCGACGCCGACGGCTACCCGTTCGTGATGGCCCGCACCGACGACATCATCAACGTCGCCGGCCACCGGCTCTCGACGGGTCAGATCGAGGAGGTCCTGGCCTCGCACCCCGACGTCGCCGAGTGCGCCGTGTTCGGCGTCGCCGACCGTCTCAAGGGGCAGCTCGCGATCGGCCTGCTCGTGCTCAACGCCGGCGTCGACCGTCCCGCCGACGAGATCACCGGCGAGACGGTCGCGCTCGTCCGTGACCAGATCGGCGCGGTCGCCGCGTTCAAGACCGCGGTCGTCGTCGGTCGCCTACCCAAGACCCGCTCGGGGAAGATCCTGCGCGGCACGATGCGCAGCATCGCCGACGGCGACGACTATGCGATTCCAGCCACGATCGACGATCCCGCCATCCTCGACGAGATCCACGCCGCGCTGCAGGGGATCGGGTTGGCTGAGGCCGCGCCGGTGGCGGGTAGCCGCGAGGCGTGAAGCGAGCTCCTACGGACGCCGCAGGTCCGGCCGGGCCCGCTCCAGGCCGCGGACGGAGATGCGCACCGAAATTATCGGCGTGACGCGGCGTCGACCAGCAGGCCGGCGGCGGCGAGCTCGGCGTCCTCGCGCTCGAGGACATCGCGTTCAGCGTCACCAATCGCGTCCGGCGCGGGCGCCTCGGGGCGCCGGGAGAGCGCCCAGGAAATCAGCGCGGCCGCCGTGCAGATCCCGGCGGCGATCCACAGCCCAGTGATGAAGCCGCTCTCGAGCACGCGCGTGCCGTGGTCGATGGTGTGGCCGGCGACGATCGCCGCCGCGAGCGCGCTGCCGAGCGCGAAGCCGATGTAACGGATGACCTGATACAGACCCATCGCGCTGCCGACCTCTCCGTCCGGCACCGCTCGGGTGATCATCCCCGGGATGGCGGCGAAGGTGTAGGCGAAGCCGGAGCCGATCACGGCCATCGCGACAAATGCATTCCAGATCGCGGTGTGGACGAGCGCGAAGAACACTCCGCCGGCGGCGATCAGCAACGAGCCGATGACCAGCATCATCGTCTCTGAGAGCAGACGTCGCGCGGGGGCGAGCGTTCGGCTGATCGCGATGCCGACGATCGAGAACGGCAGCAGCGTGCATCCGGCCAGCAAGGACGAGGCGCCGAGACCGTAGCCCAGCGACTTGGGCTCTTGGACGAGTTCGGTGACGAGCGAGACGTACATGTAAAGCGCGACGCCGAGGATGATCCCGGCGAGGTTGGCCGACAGCACCGACCGGTGGCGCAGGAGGCGCAGCTGCGCCAGCGGCCGAGGGTGATGGAGCTGCTGCGGCACCCAGATCGAGAACGCCACGATCGCCACGGCGAACAGTCCGACGGTCCGCGTCGAGCCCCACCCCCACGTCCCGCCCTCGCTGATCGCCAGCACCAGCGCGACCAGCGCGATCGTCAGCACGACGGCGCCGACGTAATCGAGCCGGTGGTAGCTGCGGGCACGGCTGCTCGGGATCACCATCGCCGCTGCGATCAGCGCGCCGGCGCTCAGCACCGCGCCGAAGAAGAACGCCGCGTGCAGGCCGAACGCGTTGTCGATCAGCCCGCTGATCGGATATCCCGCACCCACGGCGGCGGCAGCCGAGACCGACAGGATCGCGATCACGCTCGGCGACCGCTGAGGCGACAGGTCGTCCTTGGCAGCGGCCATCGTGACCGGCGCCAGCCCCATGCCGATCCCCTGCATCGCACGGCCGACGACCAACACCGCCAGCGAGCCTGCGAGTCCCGGCGATGATGCTTCCGATCAGCACGATCGCCAGTCCCGTGAGAATCACCGTGCGGCGGTGCGGACCATCGGACAGCCGACCCATGATCGGCGAGGCGACGCACGCCATCAGCAGCGTGACGGTCAGCGACCACTGGGCGTCGTCGAGCGAGACGTGCATCGTGCGTGCCACCGACGGGATCAGCGGCGCGCCGAGACTGCTGATCACCCCGATGATCGCTGTCACCGCGATCAGCACGCCGGTCAGCGTTGTGTCAGAGCGGGGCTTGAGCAGCGTCAACGATCTGCCCCAGTGGTCCCGGAAGGTGCTGGCGATCGATCCGCACCGCGCTCACCGGCGACCGTCGTGCTGGAGCACCTCGATCAGCACCGCGAACGCATCGCCGGCGTCGACCAACGCCGCCAATTGCTTTCGGACAGCTGCTCCAGCCCGGCCCGCAGCCGCGGTCGGTAGCGCTCACGCCACTGTGCGAGCGCGTCGTGCCCCGCCGCGGTCAGGGACACGAGCACGACCCGACCGTCATCGGCGGGATGCTCGCGGACGACCCAGCCACGCTCCTCGAGGCGCTTGACCAGCACCGTCACCGTCGGTTGCGCGAGCCCCTCCAGTTCGGCCAGCGCCGTGATCCGCTGCGGGCCACCGCGCAGCGTCGCCAGCAGACTGCTTTCGCTGCGCGTCAGGCCGAGCTTGCCCTGGTTGAACACCAAGCGCGACAGCGCTGACGCCTGCTGCGCCAGCGACACCGCAAACTCGTCGAGATCAACAGCGTGAGCGCTGGCAGTCGCATTCATATAGGAAAACTATATAGCAACCTAATATCAGTTGGACGGTTCGCGCTGCTGCCCTTCGTGGTCCTGTTGCGGATCTCGCGCTGATCGTCACCCGGCGAGCGCGCGCACCGGCTCGTGCTCGGGGCGCGTGCTCCGGCGCGCCAGCGCGGGTCGCAGGACGCCCTGCACCAGCAACACCAGAGCTGCCGCGGCGGCGGCGCCGAACTGCAGCGCCCAGCCACGATCGAACCGGCTCAGCTGGTCGGGATGCTGCGACGCCATCAACGCGACGAGCACCGCGACGCCGACCGCCGATCCAACCTGACGCGCCATGTTGAGCACGGCCGAGCCGGTCGTCGCGCGGTGGGCCGAGAGCGTCGCCGCCGAGGCGAATAGCGGCGCCTGGGTCAGGCCGGCGCCGATGCCGCCGAGGATCATGCCCGGCAGA
>CAVTYA010000026.1:0-81923 GCA_963738765.1 uncultured Alphaproteobacteria bacterium
CGCGGAATTTCATTCTGCCCCTTGCCCTGCAAGCCGTGACAGGCAGCGCACGCAGGAACATTGGCTTCGGGGAGGCCATCTTCGAAGATTTTCTTGCCTGTGGAGATGGATCCTCGTGGCGCACCTCCGAATGGTTTGGGATCGAGATTCCTGAAATGCGTAGCCAGCGCCGTCAGCATTGACGGGCTGAGCACATGCGCGACGTTGAACATGATCGGGTTGGTGCGCCGGCGCTCGATGAAGGCGCGCAACTGGGCCTCGATATAGTCGGGTTGCTGCCCGGCCAGACGGGGCATCGGGAAATAGCCCATATAGCCCTGTCCCTGCAGCCCGTGACAGGTCTTGCAGTACTGCAGCTTGGCATCGAGGCCGCCTGGCCTTGCGGGTGCGCCTCTTTCCTCGGCGCGACCTGGTGTGCAGACCACCGCCGCCAGCAATGCCGCCTGCCATGCCAGTCGCAAGATTGAACGGGCGCGGAGCATCACCAACCGGGCCCCCAGATATGGAAGTTCAATCCGGCCTTGACGACCTGGATATTCTGCCGGACGTCCACAGGGCCCAGGAACACGTTTACCGGATCGGACATCGCGATGGTGTTGTGTCCAAACCCGTAATAATCATATTCGAAGCTGGCGGACCAATGCGGCGAGAACGCCCAATCGACGCCGCCGCCCGCAACCCAGCCGATGCGGTTTTCCAGGCCTACGAAGCCGAAGGGCGTGCCGGCAAATGAACCCGTGACATCGTATCGGTCTGCCGCCATGGCGACGCCGCCCTTGGCATAGAGCAGCACGTTGTCGAAGGCATAACCGAAACGTGCCGTCACGCTGGTAAGGAAGTCTGTCTTGGCCTGCACCAGCGCGGTATCGGGATTGCCGAGCGGAAGCCCGACGGTCGTGCTGCCCTTCATGGTCGAGCCTGAGGCCGCTCCTTCGATGCCGATTACCCAGGAGGGGGCGAACTGGTAGTCGCAGCCGATCTGCCCGCCGATCACGACGCCTCTTGGTGACGTACCGGCGGTGGTGACGTCGTGGTCGTACCCAGGCCCAAAAACGAATCCTGCACCAGTTGCACCGGATCGGTGATGTCCTTGCGGGCAAACCCGCCGCCGAGGTGGCCGCCGAGATAGCAGCCGGTCCAGCTGAAGCGCTCGACGCCGGCGTGGCCGCCTTGAGCGGCAGATCGGCAGCGCCGCCTGATGGTGCTGCGATGATGGCCAGCGCTGCGGCGATTGCGAAACTGTCTTTCTCATTGGGCAGATCTCCGTGCGGACACGCGCACCTACATCGCAAACCATGCATGGAGGAACAGGGTGTTGTTGTCGTGGGCGCCGATCGTGGTGCCGTCGAACTTGTTGTAGTAGGTGTATTGCAGGCCGATGCGGGCGTTGAACCACGGCCAGCCCGAGCGACTTGCTGGCGCCGAACGGGATGTAGGCGATTTCGGCCATCCAGCCATTGCTGTTCGGCGTCAGTGCATTGCCGTTGATGTCGAGTCCATACAAGCCTCGGATCAGATGTGCCGCGAATATCGAAATACTGTCCGGTCAGCACGACCCGGTTGTCCGCGCCATAGGCGAATGAAGCTTGCAGTTTCATGCTGTCGAGCAGGTTGGTCGGATTGGCCGAGGCCAGGGTGACGAAGCTGGCGTCCAGTCGCTGGAATTCACGAATATAACTGCCGCGCAACGTCAGCCAGTAATTGTCGCCCTGGTATTGATATTGCGCGTCGAAGCCGACGTCGGTGAACTTGTCCGATTGCGGCAAGACCGCGGTCGTTCCCGTCACGAAGCTCGAATCGAGCCAGGGATGCACATCGAGGTACATTCCGAACGTACCGACCATCAGCGAATGCCTGCCCCAGTGCGGCTCCAGGGCCGCGCGCCAATAGGGCGCCACGCCGCCGAACTGTCCGGGGCCATCGAATGGATTCATGCCGAGCGAGTTCTGCTGGTTGAACCCGAGAGTCCGGTAGCCGGTCAGTTCGAGATAAAGCAGGTCGTTGATCATCGTGTAACCGCCGATGCCTCCGACGCGCGCGGCAAAGGCACCTTCGATCATGGTGCTGGCCGCGGGTGTGGCCGCAAGCGACGATACGGCGTAGGGGAAGGACCATGCGGGTGTCGTGTTCCACAGATCCTGGACGGTCGGATTGTTGTTGGCGGTAATGCCGTAGACGATATCAAGCGGTCCGATGCTTGCGGTCCGGGCGAAGCGAACGTCGGCATTGTCCCACGACCAGGTGTGCTTGAATTGGTCTGCCGGCGTGCCCGACAGGGCCGACAAGGGGTCCGGCGCGCTATAGGTGACCTGGGCGAACGCGCCGATATTGTCGGTAATCGCTCCGCCCCAGAATCCGCTGAACGGCGTCAGCACGACGTTATCGTTCGCCCTGTAGGGATCCGTCGGCGGCGCCACGGTTGGCCCCTGCGTGTGCGTATAACCGACAATGGCCATCATCGAAATCGGCGGGACATATTCCTTGTCGCCGCCAGTCACCGGCGCATCCAGCGCCTTGGCGTAACCGCGCAGTTTATCGAGTTCGGCGCGCGCGTTCCTGCCTGCGTCAGATGAGAATGGCGTCGTCCGGAATTGACCGCCGCCGGCCGTATATCCGAGCAGCTTGAATCTTCGGCCATACGGGGTGAGCGCCGGAAAATCGGTGTGACAGGTGCCGCAGGGCTGTCCCGTCTGGCGCGCGAAACTCGGAAGCGCTTGCGCCGGCGGTGCAAAGCTGATCGTCAGCAAGCCGCCGAGAAGCACGGCCATTGCACAGGCGGCAATGAATCCGCGGTTCGCAAACGGTCGAGGAAAACGACAGCCATCGCCCCGCATCGTGCGCCATCCACTTTGCTCACGGTGCGCCGTCCGAACGCACGCAGTGCGAGTCCAGGAGCGCTCCAGAGCTGCGCCACCGCTAACGCACGGCGCCGAAAGCAGGTGTTCAAAAGAGAACACTCAATTGCATTTCGACTATGTGAGGATTTTCGGCAACAACGCGCGTAGGCAGTTTTGCGCTGTCGACTTTTCTGGATCAAAGCGTCGCGCAGGCATAACATCGTTTCATCTCGGAGGGCGGATCATGAAGCTCGTTGACTTGAGGTTGGCATTGCAGACGGCGCTGCTGACAGTTGCTCTTTCCGCGGCAGGTCACGCCGAGGACAAAGCTGGCGCCGCCGTTCCAAAGCAGGAGCTGGACGCCAAGATCGCCTATTGCAAAACCTGCCACGGGCTGTCGGGGCAGGGCTTTCGTGGATCGTTTCCGATGCCGCGGCTGGCCGGACAGCAGCCGGAGTATCTGGTGAATCAGCTGCAGGCGTTTATCGAACGCAGGCGAACCAATACCGTGATGTTTGGTGTGGCGCATGTCTTGAGCCCGTCGATGCTGACGGCTTTGGCGGCGCATTTCAAGGATCTCGATCCGAAGCCGCTGGGCGGCGCTCCGAAGGAACTCGTGGCCGAGGGCAAGAAGATCTACGAGGAAGGGATTCCGAGCGCCGAGGTTCCTCCGTGCGCTTCCTGTCACGGGCAGGATGCCAAAGGCGCGGACGCCTTCCCTCGGCTGGCGGGTCAGCTCAATGACTACGTGGCGAGGAAACTGTCGAACTGGGACAAGGAGCGCGGCCAGGATCCGGCGAAGCCGGACAATTCGGCCATCATGCAGCCGATCGCGCATAATTTGACCGAAGCGCAGGTCAAGGCCGTCGCGGCCTATGTAAGCTATCTGAACTGATAAGCCGCCGACGGGCTAACCTCCGAGCACCGAAAGCAGCATCGCCGCGCAGACCTCTATCCTTCCGTTGTGGCTGTCGTACCTGATGAATCCCTTTTCGCGGAACTTGTTCATGAAAGTGCTGACCCGGGGGCGGGTCGTGCCAACCATCTCCGCCAACGCTTCCTGACTAAGTGTCACCGCAACCGGCTTCTGGCCTTCTTCGTGAGAGCTCGCGAGCACCAGCAGGAGCCGCGCCAGCCGTCGCTCACTCGAATTGAGCAACTGATCGATCATGTCCTCTTCCAGGCGGGTATTTCGTGACAGCAGATGGCTGATGAAAAATGCTGAAAGATGAGGCGCTGAATGGAGCGCCGAAAGCATCGCTTTCTTCTTGACCGAAATGATCAGGCATTCTTCCATCGCCACGATGGTCGCGATGCGCAACTTGGCGGACCCGAGGCAGGCCTCTCCGAAGAATTGGCCCTCGTGAAAGATCCCCACGATCGCTTCCTTGCCGAGGTCTGACAAGACGATTGCCTTGACCCGCCCCTTATCGAGGTAACAGACGGTGTCGGCAATCTCTCCTTGCACGTAGATTTTCTGGTTCTTTTGAAATCTTTCCGCGGTTGCTCCAGCGCCAAAGTTGCGAAAGAAGGCTTTCGCGTCAAACGGCGCTTTCGGATTTTTCTCGCGTAAACGATTTGACATGGCACGTGTCCCCGCAGGCGTACCTGCGGCAATGTCACGAAACGGCAAACTAGCCGAACTGGTCCCTTGGAACAACTATGAATGGCGCGAGGCGACGTGCGTTGACCCAGATCAAAAATGACAGCGCGCCGGGGAGTTCATCCGCGAAAATGCAACGCATATTGCGTGCGCGGGAGGCGCCTGCCTGCCCGTCGGGCAAATCACTTCTGATTTTCAGAAATTGTGTCAAGTCCAAAAATTCGAAAATATTTCGCTTAACCCGTCGAGGCTGGGCAAGTTGTTCGGTCAAACGACGGGGCTGGGGTAGAAGCGTTTGATCGGGAGCCAGAGCGGGATATTTGTCCAGAAGGCTTCCAGAACGGGCTGGATGCGGCTTGAAGCGGCGCTGAACGCGCGTAAGAGCGCTCGGAATAGCTTTGCCATGCAGGCGGTGAAGCCCTCGAAGCCGAGGATATTGAGCGCGCGGGTAAAGTTATAGCAAAGCGCCATCAGGCTCCATTCACCGCGCACCTTGTCGAAGCCGCGAACGAGGAAGTGGCGATAGCCGGCGCGGCATTTAAGCGTGCCGAAAGGATGTTCGACGATGGCGGAACGACGGCGCATCAGCTCGCTTGCGCCTTCCATCCGCGCCCGGTGACGTTCGAGAACATCCTCGTGCTCCCAGCGATGGATGACGCGTTGGGATGCCTTCGGGGAGAGGCAGTTGGTTCTTAACGGACACGCCCGGCAGACCTTCGTACCGCTCGTATAGCCGAATCTCGACGCGGCCACTTGTGTTGGTCCAGCGCCCCTCCATCGGACGCAACAGCTGGCCTGCCGGACAAGTGTAGGCATCGGCCGCGCCGTCATAGCTGAACTTCTTGCGGCTGAAGCGGCCCGCCTTCTCGAGCAGCCCGTTGCCCTCAGAAGGCGGCACATAGGCCGTGATGCCGTCGTCCTCGCACGCCTTCAGTTCGGTGCTGCTGTAATAGCCTTCGTCGGCCAGCACCTGCAGTGCCTCCGCTCCAAGGGCCTCCTTGGCAGCTTTTGCCATCGCATGGAGCTGGTTGACGTCGCTGCTATCGTTCACCACCTCGCTGGCGATGATGAGTTTGTGCTTGCCGTCGACGACGGCCTGCACATTGTAACCCGCAACACCCTGACCGCTCTTGACCAGAAGCCGGGCGTCCGGATCGGTCAGGGACAGCTGCGTCTCACCGCTCGCCTCCAGCCGGTCGAGGTCGGCTTGTGCGCGCGAGCGCTTCGCCATCAGGACCGCTACTTTGGCACCAATATCGGCGCCATCTCCGTTGCCACCTTCGCCGGGATCGTCGTTTCTTGGCTGCTTGGCCTCCGCCGCATCATTGTCTTCAAGAGATTTGCCATAAGCATCGATCTCCAGGTCCAGCCTTGCGAGCTGTTCGGCGAGCCTCTTGCGCGTGAAGATACTCGCCTTGCTCGCATCGCCATGGAAGAACGAACCGTCGATGGCGACAACGGCTCCGCCGACAAGGCCAATCTCGCGAACCACCAGCACGAAGCCGCGGTTCACAGCCTTCAGAGCTTGCCAGTTCTCCTTGCGGAAGTTGGCGATCGTCCGGTAGCCCGGCCGCAGGTTCTTCAACAGCCAGATCAGCTCCAGATTGCGGCAGGCTTCCCGTTCCAGCCGCCGCGACGACCGGACCTGGTTGATGTAGCCGTAAAGATAGAGCTTCAGCAGATCGGCCGGATCGTACGGCGGCTGCCCCATTGCTTCTGCGCCGCGATCCGCATGGCGGAAGCCGAGCTTCCCAAGGTCGAGAGCGTAAACAAAGCTCTCGATCGCCCGGACCGGATTGTCTGCTCCAACATAGTCCTCAACCCGAGCAGGGAGGAGACTGGCTTGCTCACGGCTCTCGCCGGACTTGAATGGGCGATTCGTCATGAGCCAAATCGTACATCAACTCTCAAAAAAACCGAGTTCTTGCCCAGCCTCGTCGGGCAAATCAGGGGTATCAGCTCGCCCCATCTCAACCGATGAGAGGGGCGTTGCGCACGTCACGAAACGCGCGGTGGGATGCGGTGGACGCGGATGCGGCGTGGGACGAACGCTGCTGATCGCGTACGGCGAAATCGTGTGGTTCTGACGCCCCGATGCTGGCGTCAAATTGGCGGGAAGTGTCCCGCCGATGACGGTGGCAACAAAGCCGGTCGGCGAGGAGAGCGCGCTATAAGCCGTAAAACCATTGCGCAGGGAAGGCCGGATGTTCTCCGCTGAACCTGTATACTCGTGTGCGATCCTATGCACAGTTTGCACGCGAGACCGCGGGTGCAGCGCGCATCCGGCTTTCCCTGCGCCCTCGGTTTTGAGGGCGGAAAGATTCACGCAAAACTCGGGCGTATCGGGCCGCGGGAATGCGAAGTCATATTCCACGTCGTCCCGGCCCACATGCGCAATTGCGCATCAGGAGCCGGGACCCATAACCACCGGCCTTAGTTGTTGAAAGATGCGTCTGCCACATCGCCTTATCGATAAATCGCGCGGTATGGGTCCCGGCTCAAGGCCGGGACGACGCAAAATCAAAACGCCGTATACCCGCCGTCGATCACAAAGCAATCGGCGGTGTGATACGACGACGCCTTGCTCATGATGTAGACCGCGATGCCGCCGAAATCCGATGGCTCGCCGAAGCGGCGCATCGGAATCCGCGGCATCACGTTGGCGACGAATTTGTCGTTGGCCATGATGTTCGCCGTCATGTCGCTCTTGATCCAGCCGGGCAGGATCGCATTCGCGGTGACGCCGTAGCGCGCGAGTTCGACCGCGAGCGCGCGGCACAGCGCGTTGAGGGCGGCCTTGGTGCCGGCATAATGCTCGTTGCGCGCGGTGCCGAACAGCGAGGCGAGGCTCGAGGTCGCGACCAGCCGGCCGAACTTGTCGCCGGCCTCGGCGCGCTCGGTCATGTGGCGCGCGGCGGCCTGGAACACATGGAAGACGCCGTCGAGATTGGTCGCGAACATTTTGCGCCATTCCTCCTCGGTGCGGTCGATGAAGGCGCGCCGTCCGCCGCCGCCGATGCCGGCATTGGCAAAGCAGCCGTCGACGCGGCCGAACGCATCGAGCGTCGCCTTCATCGCAGCCTTGACCGAGGCGGGATCGGCTGACGTCGCAGATCCGGGTATCGACCTTGCCGGGACCGGCCGCCATGGTCGCCGCCGCGCCTTGTTCTTGTCGGCGTTGCGGCCCCAGATCGAGACGTTGCAGCCGGGCGTGCCAGCGCCTGCGCGATGCCGAGGCCGATGCCGCCATTGCCGCCGGTGATGACGGCCACGCGGCCGGTGAGGTCGAAGATGCTCATCGGAGTTTCCTCATGGGTGTTTCCATTTTGTTTGGCGCGCGTTATGCCGTGCGTCGGATCGCGGGCAGATGTTCTGATGCCAACCATGGACAAGCCCGCCCGGAAAATCAAATATGGGCCGAGAGACAGATCTAATCCGTCGCGCAAATAGCGCGTAAACACAAATCACGAGGAAACAATGCAGTTCAAGCACGTCACGCTCGATTTCGACGGGCCGGTCGCCATCCTCAAGCTCGACCATCAGGAAGTCATGAACGCGGTCTCGATCGACATGCTGGGCGGCCTCGCCGAGGCGCTCGACGCGATCGACGAGAAGCAAGTCCGAGGTGCGCTGCCTGGTCCTGACCGGCGCCGGCCGCGCGTTCTGCACCGGCGCCAATCTGCAGGGCCGCAACAACGAGAAGCCGGGCAAGAGCAACGCCGGCGCGGCGCTGGAAACCGGCTTTCATCCGTTCCTGCGCCGCCTGCGCAATCTGCATTGCCCGATCGTCACCGCGGTCAACGGCCCGGCCGCCGGCGCCGGCATGAGCTTTGCGCTGATGGGCGACATGATCCTGTGCGCGCGCTCGTCCTATTTCCTGCAGGCGTTCCGCCGCATCGGCCTGGTGCCGGATTGCGGATCGACCTGGCTGCTGCCGCGGCTGATCGGCAAGGCGCGCTCGGTCGAACTGTCGCTGATGGGCGAGCGGCTGCCGGCCGAGAAGGCGCTGGAATGGGGCCTGGTCAACCGCGTCTATGACGACGCGGTGCTTGATGGAGGAGACCATGAAGCTCGCGCATGAGCTCGCCAACGGCCCGACGATCGCGCTGTCGCTGATCCGCAAGCTGTATTGGGACAGCCCCGAAAATTCGTTCGAGGAGCAGCTCAACCTCGAATTCGAGTCGCAGCGCATCGCGGGCGCGGCGGAGGATTTCAAGGAGGGCGTCACCGCGTTCCTCGAAAAGCGCCCGGCGAAGTTCAAGGGCAAATGATCGAGCAGGAACTCGGACGCTGCGTCGCCGCGTGGTGTCCGGGCGCGACCGGCGTCACCGGCGCGGCAAAGCTTTCCGGCGGCGCCAGCCAGGAGACCTGGTCGTTCGACATCGTCCATCCCGACGGCACGATCGGCGCGATCCTGCGCCGCGCGCCGCCGGGCTATGGCGCCGCGCCGGCGCGCGCCGCCGGCCTCGATGCCGAGGCGACGCTGATGCAGCTCGCGTATCGACGCCGGCGTGCCGTCGCCGCGGGTGCTGCATGTGCTGACAGCCGGAGGACGAACTCGGCACCGGCTTCATCATGGAGCGGGTCGAGGGCGAGACCATCGCGCGCAAGATTCTGCGCGATGAGCAATTTGCCAAAGCGCGGCCGATGCTGGCGCGCCAGCTCGGCGAGGTCGTCGCCGGCATCCACGGCCTGCGCTGGCACGAAACTGCCGAAGCTGCGCGCAGATGACGTCGACAAAGGAGATCGCCGAACTCGAGCGCGAGTACCGCAGCTTCGACTGGCCGCGGCCGGTGTTCGAACTGGCGCTGCGCTGGCTGCGCGACCACGATCCCGGTCCGTCGGACGAGGTGACGCTGGTGCATGGCGATTTCCGCCACGGCAATCTCATCATCGGCCCCGACGGCGTGCGCGCGGTGCTGGACTGGGAGCTCGCGCATCTCGGCGATCCGATGGAGGATCTCGGCTGGATCTGCGTCAATTCCTGGCGCTTCGGCGAGATCGACAAGCCGGTCGGCGGTTTTGGCTCGCGCGAGGATCTGTTCGCCGGCTACGAGGCGGCCGGCCGGCAAGTCGATCCGGCGCGCGTGATGTTCTGGGAAGTGATGGGCACGCTGCGCTGGGGCGTGATGTGCTGCGGCATGATGCAGCGCTTTCGCAGCGGCCCCGATCATTCGATGGAGCGCGCGATGATCGGCCGGCGCTCGTCGGAGACCGAGATCGATCTGTTGCGGCTGTTGGCGCCGACGAGGGAAAGTGAGCATGACAGATGCAGGACGAACCGACACCGACCGAACTGATCAAGGCGGTCGCGGATTTCCTGCGCAACGACATCGCGCCGGAGATCAACGGCCACAACGCCTTCAAGCTGCGGGTCGCCATCAACGCGCTCGATCTGGTGACGCGGCAGCTGACGCTGGAGCAGGGCAGCGATGCCGCGGAAGCCGCGCGGCTGACGCAGTTGCTCGGCGTGCAGGGTTCGCTCGGCGAACTCAATCGCGCGCTTGCGGACAAGATCGCAAAAGGCGAGGTCGATCTGCAGACGCCGGGGCTGTCGGAGCATCTGTGGCAGACCACGATGGACAAGCTCGCGGTCGATCAGCCGAATTATGCGTCGTACAAGAGGGAGCTGGGGACAAGTGGCCTGAGCTACGAACGCCGTCATCCTGAGGCGCCGTCGCGCTTGCGACGAGCCTCGAAGCGATGGTGCCATCGAGCGCAGAGTGTTGCCGCCCTCGACCCTTCGGGCTCGCAAGACGCTCGCACCGCGTCACGGGATGACGAGCTGCGCCTTACTTCCCCACCCATTTCGGCGGGCGCTTTTCCGAAAACGCCTTCGGTCCCTCGATGTAGTCCTGCGACGCCGCCATCGCCTTCACGGCCGGATATTCGCGCTGCTCGGCGATCGCCTGCTCCAGCGAGACCGCAAGGCCCTTCTGGATCGCCTGCTTGGAGGCGCGGATCGACATCGGCGAGTTCTTGCAGATGGTCTCGGCCCAGCGCTCGGCCGCCGCCAGCGCTTCGCCCGCGGCACCACCTCGTTGACGAAGCCGAGTTCGAGGCCCTCCTTGGCCGAGACGTGGCGCGCGGTCAGGATCATGCCCATGGCGCGCTTCAGCCCGATCTGGCGCGGCAGCCGGTGCAGGCCGCCGGCCAGCGCCGCAAGGCCGACGCGCGGCTCGGGCAGCGCGAAGGTCGCATTCTCGGAGGCGATGATGAGGTCGCAGGCCAGCGCGATCTCGAAGCCGCCGCCCATGGCGACGCCGTTGACGGCGGCGATGATCGGCTTGTCGCAGTCGAAGCGCGAGGTGAGGCCGGCAAAGCCGCCCTTGTCCCAGCCGCGCTTGCCGCCCGCCGCCTGCCATTTCAGGTCGTTGCCGGCGCAGAACGCCTTGTCGCCGGCGCCGGTGACGATCGCGACCCATTGCTCGGGATCGGCGGCGAAATCGTCGAACACCTTGTTGAGTTCGAAATGCGCGTCGGTATGCAGCGCGTTGTACACTTCGGGCCGCGACAGCGTCACGATCGTGATCGGGCCCTTGCGCGTCACTTTGGAAAATTTCAGGTCCATGTTCGCTCCCGTTTCGATTTTCTGTGGCGAGGAATATTCGGCCGCGATACTAGCGCGCTGCGCCGCCGCCCGATGCCATCCAATTACGCAAGGTGCCCGCGCGTGCCAAGCCTGTATCCGGCTTGCTTGACTTGCGGTGCGTCTTCTCACCTTAATCGACCGGGCAAAGGCCTCGTAGCGCCTGAACGCAAAACGAAAATAAACGACATTCCGGGAGAGACTGCCTTGGATTTTGCACTTGCCGGCCGACCTCGTCGCCTATCTCGCCGAACTCGACCGCTTCATCGCGCGCGAGATCAAGCCGCTGGAGGAGGCCGACGACAACATCCGCTTCTTCGATCATCGCCGCGAATGGGCGCGCACCGATTTCGACAATGGCGGCCTGCCGCGCCATGAATGGGAAGCGCTGCTGCGCAAGGCGAAGAATCTCGCCGACGCCGCCGGGCATCTGCGCTTCGCGATCCCGAAACGCTACGGCGGCAAGGACGGCTCCAATCTCTGGATGGCGGTGATCCGCGAGCATTTTGCCGCCAAGGGGCTCGGCCTGCACAACGATCTGCAGAACGAGCATTCGATCGTCGGCAATCTCCCGCTCGTGACCATGCTCGACCGCTACGGCCGCGACGACCAGAAGGCGATGATCGACGGCTCGATCACCGGAAAATACCGCATCACCTTCGGCCTGACCGAGCCCAAGCACGGCTCGGACGCGACCCACATGGAGACCCGCGCGGTGCCGGCGACCCGCGACAACGTCAAGGGCTGGCTCGATCAACGGCGAGAAGATGTGGACCACCGGCATGCATGTCGCGACCCATTGCGCGCTGTTCGCGCGCACCTCGCGGCAATGACGGCGACGCGCGCGGCATCACCTGCTTCCTGGTGCCGGCCAAGAGCCGAGGGCGTGAAGGTCGAGGAATATATGTGGACCTTCAACATGCCGACCGATCACCCGCGCGTCAGCTTCACCGACGTGTTCGTGCCCGACGATGCGCTGTTCGGCGAGGTCGGCCGCGGCCTGTCGCTGGCGCAATGCTTTGTGCACGAGAACCGCATCCGGCAGGCGGCGAGTTCGCTCGGCGCCGCGGTCTACTGCATCAACGAGAGCGTCAAATACGCGCGCGAGCGCAAGCCGTTCGGCAAGGCGCTGGCGGAGAACCAGGCGATCCAGTGGCCGCTGGTGGAACTGGCGACGCAGGCCGAGATGCTGCGGCTGCTGATCCGCAAGACCGCCTGGGAGATGGACCAGCTGACCCAGGCGGAGGTCGAGCACACGCTCTCCGACAAGGTCTCGATGTGCAATTTCTGGGCCAACCGGCTGTGCTGCGAGGCCGCCGACCGCGCCATGCAGGTGCATGGCGGCATGGGCTATTCGCGCCACAAGCCGTTCGAGCACATCTACCGCCACCACCGCCGCTACCGCATCACCGAAGGCAGCGAGGAAATCCAGAAGCGCAAGGTGGCGGGATTCCTGTTCGGCTATATGGGGGCGGGGAAGCATTGAGGGGGACGGACGCTCCATCGACACGTCGTCCCGGCGAGCCGGGACCCATCACCACAGGTCGTCGTGTTGCAACGCAAACGAAGGCAATCACACTGCCCGTACATCGACGTCACGGCGTATGGGTCCCGCGTTCGCCGGGACGACGCTGAGGATGTCGCCGGACGTCGGCGTTCAATTCACCTGCCGGTCCTTGCCCGCCCAATAGGGATCGCGCAGATGCCGGCGCAAGATCTTGCCGGAGGCGTTGCGCGGCAGCGCTTCGATGAAGTCGACCGTCTTCGGCGTCTTGAAGCCGGCGATGCGCTCGCGGGTGAAGTTGATGATGTCGGACGCCGTCGCCTGCTTGCCCGGCTTCATCACCACGATCGCCTTGACCGCTTCGCCCCATTTGTCGTCGGGCACGCCGACCACGGCGACTTCGGCGACGTCGGGATGGTCGCAGATCGCGCTCTCGACTTCGGCGGGATAGATGTTCTCGCCGCCGGAGATGATCATGTCCTTGATGCGGTCGTGGATGTAGAGATAGCCGTCCTCGTCCATGTAGCCGGCATCGCCGGTGCGCAGCCAGCCGTCGCCGTCGAGCGTCTTGGCGGTGGCTTCCGGCAGATTCCAGTAGCCGACCATGTTGGAGCCGGAGCGGGTCGCGATCTCGCCGACTTCGCCCGGCGGCAGACGCTTGCCGTCGGCATCGAGGATCGCAAGCTCGACGCCGGGCAGCGCCTTGCCGGCCGAGCGCATGCGGTCCAGTCCCTCGACATGATCTTCCGGCGGCAGCGCGACGATGGTGCCGGTGGTCTCGGTCATGCCGTACATCTGCACGAAGCCGCATTTGAACACCTCGATGCATTCCTTCAGCAGCGCCGCCGGAATCGGCGAGGCGCCATAGAGCATGTATTTCAGCCGCGAGAAATCGACCTCGCGCGCGCGCGGCTGCCGCACCACGAACTGCATCGCGGCCGGCACCATGAACAGTTTGGTGATGCCGGACTGCTCGAAGAAATCCAGCACCTTGGTCGGATCGAATTCGCGCGCGATCACGCCCTTGGCGCCGTGATAGAGGCCCATCACGCCCCAGCCGGAGCCGCCGATATGGAAGATCGGCATCGCCACCAGCGAGACGTCGTCGTCGATCCATTTGTTCCAGTCGGGCTTCTCGCCTCTTGCCGGTCTGCGACCAGATTGAGGAAGTTGGCGTGCGACAGCATCGCGCCCTTCGGCTTGCCGGTGGTGCCGGAGGTGTAGAGCTGGATCGCGATGTCCTTCGGGCTGATCGGTACCTTCGGATCGTCGCCGCTCTGCGCATCGCGCCAGGCCGTAAAATCCTGCCATTCCGGCGCGCCGCCTTCGGTCGTGATGACGGTGCGAACGTCGGGCAATTGCGCCTTGATGTTGCGAACCTGCGTGATGAATTCGGGTCCGACGAACAGCACCGGCGCCTTGCAGTCCTCGACGATGAAGGCGATTTCGGGGCCGGCGAGCCGCCAGTTCACCGGCGCCATCACCACATTGGCCTTGATCGCGCCGAGCAGCAGTTCGAAATAGATGTCGCTGTTCTTGCCGAGATAGGCGATGCGCTCGCCCGGCTTGACGCCGAGCGCGATCAGCGCGTTGGCGACGCGGTTGGTGTTGAGATCGAATTCGGCGAAGCTGGTCTGGCGTCCCTCGAATTCATAGGCCAGCGCATCGCCGCGGGTCTTCGCGCGCGTCGCGCACCATGTCGGCAAGGTTCGCCAGTTGCTGGGTAGCGGACATGTCTCTCCCGTGGCGTCTTATTTTCGTTGCGCGGAGTGTGGCGGTATCCGCGCGAAAAACAATACGGCAACGTCGACCCGGTCTAGTGCGCAATTGCGACGGAGCAAGGACCCATACGCCGCAGCCCATCGGTGAGGCGATGGGCAGCTGCGTCTGCAACAATAGCGTGGTCATGGGCTGCTTTCGGAGGGACGACAAAATCTACCCCCGCGCCGCGCGGTCCTTTTCGTTCTGCGCCTTGATCGAGTCGCGCGCCTCGGTCCAGTCGTCGTCGCTCCAGTCGCGCAGCTGATAGAAGTTGCCGCCCATCGCCAGCGCCTGGCGCGCCGTCCATCGCGATGGTCTCGCCGTTGATCCAGTCGCAGCCGCCGGAGATCAGGAACACCGCGAGGTTCTGCAATTCCTCCATGGTGCCGACCCGGCCCATCGGGTTCTGCGCCTTGGTGCGCGCGCCGGCTTCGTCGCCGGGCTTGATCCGCTTGCTCATGCCCTCGGTCGGGATTTCGCCGGGCGCGATGGTGTTGAGCCGGATGCCGTAGTGGCCCCATTCGGTCGCCAGCGACATGGTCATGGCGTGGATCGCCGACTTGCTCATCGCCGACGGCACCACATAGGGCGAGCCGTTGCGCACCCAGGTCACGGTGATCGACACCACGTTGCCGGGCATGCTTGTCGGCGATCCAGCGCCGGCCCACCGCATGCGTCACGTAGAAGGTGCCGTGCATGACGATGTTGGCGACCGCATCGAAGCCGCGCGGCGACAGCTCTTCGGTGCGCGAGATGAAATTGCCGGCGGCGTTGTTGATGAGATCGGTGAGCGGGCCGCCGGTCCAGATCGGTCTCGATCATCTCGTCGACCGCCAGCGCGTTGCGGATGTCGACGCCGTGGCTGATCACCCGGCCGCCGTGCAGGTCCATCAGTTCGGTCGCGGTCTCGTCGCAGACGATCTTGCGGCGGCCGCAGATATGGACCTCGGCGCCGAGTTGCAGGAAGCGCGCCGCCATCGATTTGCCGAGGCCGGTGCCGCCGCCGGTCACGAGAATGCGCCGGCCGGCGAGAAGCTGATCGTTGAACATCGTTTCCACCCAAAGGAATTGTCTGTTAATTGGTCGATTGACTAAATCCGGACAACGCCTTTCTGTAAAGCGGCAAACGAAGAATAGCAGCGGAGGAAAATTCTCATGGAGCAACGCGTCTCGATATCGATTTCGGACGGTGTCGCCGATGTCCGGCTGGTGCGGGCGGACAAGATGAACGCGCTCGATGCCGCGATGTTCGACGCGCTGGTGGCCGCCACCGACCGGCTGGCCCACGAAAAAGGCGTGCGGGCGGTAGTATTGTCCGGTGAGGGCCGGGCGTTCTGCGCCGGTCTCGACATGGGCCGCTTCGCCGCCATGAAGGAGAACGGCGGTAACGGGGTAGCCGGCGGCGAGAAGCGCGACCTGACGGATGCGCACCCATGGCCTGGCCAATTTTCCCGCAGCAGGCGGTGTGGGGCTGGCGGCAGCTTCCGGTGCCGGTGATCGCCGCGATCCAGGGCGTGGCGTTCGGCGGCGGCTTCCAGCTCGCGCTCGGCGCCGACATGCGGTTCCTGACGCCGGATGCGCGGATGTCGATCATGGAGATCAAATGGGGGCTGGTGCCGGACATGGCGGGGACGCCGATCCTGGCCAGCCTCGTGCGCGACGATATCCTGCGCGAACTGACCTATACCGGGCGGATTTTCTCGGCCCAGGAGGCGCTGAGCTACGGCCTCGCGACGCGGATCTGCGACGATCCGCGCGCCGCCGCTTTCGAGGTCGCGCGCGAGATCGCCGGCAAAAGCCCCGATGCGATCCGCGCCGCCAAGCGCATGCTGAACAACCTGTCGGTCGATCCCGGCCCGGCGCTGCTCGCCGAATCCGTCGAGCAGCAGAAGCTGCTGGGCAGCCCGAACCAGACCGAGGCGGTCCGCGCCAATATCGAAAAGCGCGCGCCGCGGTTTGCGGAGGCTGGGTAAACACTGCACCGTCATTCCGGGGCGATGCGCAGCGCATCGAACGACGGAATTGCAGATTGCCCGATGCCGCAATTGCGCATCTGAGGTCTGGTCCTGTCGGACGCATCCCGGAATGACGACTAATCAACCGACGACGAGATCGGAAAGCGACAAATGGAAACGTCCCAACCCTTCCTCGGCATCATCAGCGGCGAGCGCCGGCGCGATCACGCCGAGGTCGCCGATCGCGCCGACCGCATCGCCGGCGGACTTGCAGAAGCTCGGCGTCAGGCAGGGCGACAGCGTCTGCATGCTGATGCGCAACGACATCGCCTTCATCGAGGCGGCCTATGCCGCGATGCGGCTCGGCGCCTATGGCGTGCCGGTCAACTGGCATTTCAAGCCGGAGGAGATCAATTACGTCCTCACGGATTCCGGCACCCGGTCCTGATCGCCCATGCCGACATGCTGCATCAGCTGCGCGACGCAATCCCATCCGGCGTCACCGTGCTCAGCGTTCCGACGCCGCCGGAAATCCTCGGCAATTACAAGATCGATCCCGATCATCTCGCGACGCCCGATTTCGCGATCGATCTCGAGCCTGGCTGAGCCAGCAGCCGCCTTACGACGGGCCGGCGGTGCCGCAGCCGCAGAACATGATCTACACCTCGGGCACCACAGGCCATCCCAAGGGCGTGCGCCGCAATGCGCCGACGCCGGAGCAGACCGCCAACGCCGAGCGCATGCGCGGCATGATCTATGGCCTGAAGCCGGGCGCGCGGGCGCTGCTGCCGGGACCGCTGTACCATTCGGCGCCGAATTCGTTCGGCCTGCGCGCCGGCCGTCTCGGCGGCGCGCTGGTGCTGATGCCGCGCTTCGAGCCGGAAGAATTCCTGCAGCTGATCGAGCAGCAGCGGATCGACACCATCTTCATGGTGCCGACCATGTTCATCCGGCTGATGAAGCTGCCGGAAGCAGATGCGCCGCAAATACGACATGTCGTCGCTGCGTCACATCATCCATGCCGCCGCACCCTGTCCGGCCGACGTCAAGCGCGCGATGATCGAATGGTGGGGGCCGGTGATCTATGAGTTCTACGGCTCGACCGAATCCGGCGCGGTCACCTTCGCCAATTCCGAGGATGCGCTGAGAAAGCCCGGCACCGTCGGCAAGATATCGCCCGGCGCGGAGCTGCGTTTCATCGGCGACGACGGCAAGGAGCTGCCGCAGGGCGAGATCGGCGAAATCTATTCGCGGATCGCGGGCAATCCGGATTTCACCTATCACAACAAGCCGGAGAAGCGCGCCGAGATCGAGCGCGACGGTTTCATCACCTCGGGCGACGTCGGCTATATCGACGCGGACGGCTACGTCTTCATCTGCGACCGCAAGCGCGACATGGTGATCTCGGGCGGCGTCAACATCTATCCGGCCGAAATCGAGGCCGCGCTGCATGCGGTTCCCGGCGTGCATGATTGCGCGGTGTTCGGCATTCCCGACGAGGAATTCGGCGAGGCGCTGATGGCGGTGGTGGAGCCGCAGCCGGGGGTGACGCTCGATCTCGCCGCGATCCGCGCCCAGCTGAAGACCTCGCTGGCCGATTACAAGGTGCCAAAGCACGTCGAAATCCAGGCCAATCTGCCGCGCGAGGATTCCGGCAAGATCTTCAAGCGCCGGCTGCGCGATCCCTATTGGGAACGGGCGGGGCGAAGGATTTAGGATTCCAGATTCAGACGACGTCATGCCAAGGCTTGTCCCCGGGCATCCACGTTCTTTGCCGACCAAGCAGCAAGCCGTGGATGGCCGGGACATAGGCGAGCGGAAGCGACGCCGTCCTTCGGACGGCTATGCCCGGCCATGACGGACAACTTAGTGCTGCACCGCCTCCATCTTTATCTTGCGCTGCGGCAAAAAAGTTGCAGACTGCGAACCTGCCGGGCATCCTCTGGAGTCACCAGCCATGTCACCCCAGACCATGCCTTCCGAGATCGAAGTCCGCACCAATCGCATCGAGGACGCGCAGGCGGATGCGCGGCTGCGCGAGGACATCCGCCTGCTCGGGCGCATCCTCGGCGACACGGTGCGCGATCAGGAGGGCGCCGACGTGTTCGACCTGGTCGAGCGCATCCGGCAGACCTCGATCCGGTTCCACCGGGATGACGACAAGCCGGCGCGACGCGAGCTCGAACTCATCCTCGACAGCATGTCGATCAGCCAGACCGTACGCATCGTGCGCGCCTTCAGCTATTTTTCGCATCTCGCCAACATCGCCGAGGACCAGAACAATATCCGGCAGATGCGGGCCCGTTCGGCCGCGGCGGGAACGCCGAGGCCGGGAACGCTGGCGCTGACGCTGTCGCATGCCCGCGCCGCCGGCTTCAGCGCCGCCGACTTGCGCAAATTCTTTGCCGAAGCGCTGGTCAGCCCGGTTCTGACTGCGCATCCCACCGAAGTGCGCCGCAAGAGCACCATCGATCGCGAGATGGAGATCGCGGCCCTGTTGGACCGGCGCGAACGAGTCCAGCTGACGCCCGAAGAAGCCGAGGCGAGCGACGAGCAGTTGCGCCGCGCGGTGCTGACGTTGTGGCAGACCAATCTGTTACGCCGCACCAAGCTCACGGTGCTCGACGAGGTCGCCAACGGGCTGTCGTTCTACGACTACACCTTCCTGCACGAGGTGCCGCGGCTGCATTGCACGCTCGAGGATCGGCTGAACGAAGGCGACAGCGCAGCGCAGGGCGAAGTGACATCATTCCTGAGGATGGGAAGCTGGATCGGCGGCGATCGCGACGGCAATCCGTTCGTGACGGCGGAAGTGATGCGCGGAACGCTACGCCTGCAGAGCAGCCGCGTGCTGCGCTTCTATCTGGAAGAGCTGCATTTGCTCGGTGCCGAGCTGTCGCTCGCCGCCCATCTTGCCGATGTCTCCAAGGATCTGCGGGCGCTGGCCGAGCGCTCGCCCGACACGTCGCCGCACCGGAGTGGCGAGCCGTATCGGCTGGCGGTGTCCGGCATCTACGCGCGGCTCACCGCGACCGCCGCGAAGCTGGACGTGGAAACTACCCGGCCACCGGTCGGCGCAGCGGCGCCGTATGCGGATGTCGGGGAGTTCAAGGCCGATCTCGATATGCTCTATCGTTCGCTGATATCAAACAATTCGCGGGTGATCGCGCGCGGACGGCTGCGGCATTTGCGCCGGGCGGTGGATTGCTTCGGCTTCCATCTGGCCTGTCTCGATATCCGGCAGAATTCGGCCGTGCACGAGCGCACGGTCGCCGAGCTGGTCGATGCGGCCATGCCCGGCATGTCGTATCTGGCGCTCAGCGAGGAGGCGCGTATCGCGCTGCTGTCGAGCGAACTGCGCAATGCGCGACCGCTGACGTCGGCCTTCGTCAAGTACAGCGAGGAAACGGTCGGCGAACTCGCGCTGTTCCATGCGGCGGCCGAAGCCCACGCCAAATTCGGCGCCGATGCGATTCCTCAATGCATCATCTCCATGTGCAAGGGGGTGTCCGACATGCTGGAGGTGGCGCTGCTCTTGAAGGAGGCGGGCCTGGTCGACCCCTCCGGCCGCAGCGCGATCAATATCGTGCCGCTGTTCGAGACTATCGAGGATCTGCAGGCCTCCTCCGCAATCATGGACCGGATGCTGTCCCTGCATGACTACCGCAAGCTGGTGGACAGCCGCGGCGGCGTGCAGGAAGTGATGCTCGGCTATTCCGACAGCAATAAGGATGGCGGCTTCGTTACCTCCGGCTGGGAACTCTACAAGGCCGAGATCGGGCTGATCGAGGTGTTCGAGCGCCATCACGTGCGGTTGCGGCTGTTCCACGGCCGTGGCGGCTCGGTCGGCCGCGGCGGCGGGCCGAGCTATGACGCCATCATCGCGCAGCCGGGCGGCGCGGTGAACGGCCAGATCCGCATCACCGAGCAGGGTGAAATCATCTCCAGCAAATATTCCAACGCCGAAGTCGGCCGCAACAATCTGGAGATCCTGGCTGCGGCGACGCTGGAGGCAAGCCTGCTGCAGCCCAAGCACAGCGCGCCGCGCGAGGAATATCTGAAGGCGATGGAGCAATTGTCGGCGCTGGCCTTCAAGGCCTATCGCGGGCTGGTTTATGAAACCGAGGGTTTTGCCGATTACTTCTGGGCTTCCACCGTCATCACCGAAATCGCCACGCTGAACATCGGCAGCCGCCCGGCCTCGCGCAAGAAAACCCGCGAGATCGAGGACCTCCGCGCCATTCCCTGGGTGTTCAGCTGGGCGCAATGCCGGCTGATGCTGCCGGGCTGGTATGGTTTTGCCAGCGCGGTGGAGACCTGGGTCAAGGAGCATCCCGACAAGGGCATGCCGTTCCTGCAGGAACTCTATCGCGAGTGGCCGTTCTTCCGCACCCTGCTGTCGAACATGGACATGGTGCTGGCGAAAAGCTCGATCGCGATCGCTTCGCGGTATGCCGAGCTGGTGCCGGACAAGGCGCTGCGGGAAAAGATCTTCGGACGCATCCGGCAGGAATGGCAGACCTCGATCGACCTCCTCCTGACCATCATGAAGCAGGAGCGGCTGCTGCAGGGCAATCCGCTGCTGGATCGCTCGATCCGCAACCGCTTTCCCTATCTCGATCCGCTGAACCACGTGCAGGTCGAGCTGTTGAAGGAGCATCGCGCGCAGAACCCCGACGAAGCGGTGCTGCGCGGCATCCAGATCACGATTAACGGGATCTCGGCGGGGTTGCGGAATAGCGGGTAGGAAAGCGGCGAATAGAGAAGTCGTCCGTGAAGAACCTCATGCGGGGCGCAGCGTTGTTCCGCCATGACAGAACATCGATAACAGGACGCGCAAAAGATCCTCGAACCAGCGGCGGAGCAGGCTGAAGTTGTATCCAGCCGCGGCGAGCACGGCATTGATGCGATCACCATCGCGGCTTTTGAGATGGTTGCGCCGCATCCGATGGTCGTCCTTGAGGTGACCGATCACAGGCTCGACGGCGGCGCGGCGACGCATCTCGCGGCGGATGGCTTTGGTGACGCGGCGGACCTGGCCGCTGATCCAGACCCTGAAGCGGTCGGGATAGTTGTGGCCGCGATAGCCCTTGTCGCCGTGGATACGGCGTGCTGCCACACCTGTGAGCTTTTCAAGATCGGCGATGACGGGACCGAGCGTATGGCCGTCATACGGGTTGCCATGCAGCGCCTTGGCGTGCAGCACGAACTGCCCGCCCTTGGGCGCGGTGACCGGGGTGACGATCGAGACCTTGCAGCCGAACTCGTAAGGCGTGCGGGCCTTGCCTTTGCCGATGCACTCCACCTCGGGGGCGTGCAGCGAGTAGACCTTGGGGCCGCGCTGACGCTGCTCTTGCTGGCGTACACGCGAGGCGAGATCGAGCAGCGGGCCGAAGCGGTCTTCGAGCGCAGGATCGCCATCGATCTGGCGGCGGATGTCCCGGATGATGCGGCCGAGCCTGGTGCGCAGGAATTTGAGCTCGCGCCGGGCGCGCTTGAACTGATGGGCATGGGTATAGCGCCCGACCATGATGGCAGCGCGCTTGGCCAGACGCAGATAGCTTTGGCGCAGCTTGACGCCCTCGCGTTTGGCCAGATCGACCAGCTTCTCGATCGCGCGGTGGGTGAGCCGGGCGTCGGTCGGATGCGCAACCGCTTTCTCCTGCACGGTGGTATCCACCACGACCCGCTCAAGATCCTTGGTCTCGATCGCCTCGGCCCGATGTGCCACCGAAAGGCTCTCCTGCAACAGCGCCGCAATCTGTTCCTCACCCAGCCGCTGGCGCCAGCGCGTCAGCGACGAGCGGTCAAACGGCGCCGCGTGCTGGAACACCACTTCGCCGCAGAAATATTGAAAATACGGGTTCTCCACCCAGCGGTCGCACAACGCCTCATCGGAGAGGTTGTGCATGTGCTTGAGGATCAACAATCCGGCCATCAGCCGTGTTGGCAGCGGCGGCTGCCCCGGCCCAACGCGACAGACCGAACTGAAGCGTCCGGCCAGAAAATCCCAGTCAATCTCCGCCGCCAGACGGACCAGCGGGTGGCGAAGATTGATGATCTTCTCCAGAGAAGGACCAAACAGATCGTCCTGACGATCGTCGCGGGGCTGGCTCAACGGCTCTCCTCCAACAGCGAATCCCGCCGTCAAAGGAATCACGAACTGCATAAATCCGGAATCCCAAAACGCAAGAAAACCGAGACCCACCCCCGGCTTTCTTGCAAAATCTAATACTTGCTCAGCTCAAATTACAGCGATGCATCAATCACTTCCGAATTCTTCACGGACGACTAGAGAATTGCGAGTAGCGAATGAACTTTCCTATTCGCTATTCGCCACTCCCTATTCGCCAACTGCGCTAGCAGTTATGCGCGCCCTGGGTTTCCACATAGACCGCATACAGCGACTGGCTCGCCGTCATGAACAGGCGGTTGCGCTTCTTGCCGCCGAAGCAGAGATTGGCGCAGGTCTCCGGCAGCATGATCTGGCCGATCCGCGTCCCATCGGGTGCGAAGATCTGGGCCCCGTCATAACCCGGGCCGACCCAGCCGGCGCCGACCCAGATATTACCCTCGGTGTCGACCCGCATGCCATCGGCGAAACCCGACTTGCCGTCCAGCGTCATGTCGATGAACTGCTTCGGATTGGACAGCTTGTCGCCGTTGAGATCGTAACTCCAGACCACGTTCTTGGCATTGGGGTAATGCGTGATGCCGGTGTCGCAGACATAGACCTTCTTGTAATCGTGGCTGAAGGCGATGCCGTTCGGCTTGAACGGCTCGTCGGCGACTTTCGTGAGCTGGCCGGATTGCCCGTCGAGCCGGTACACCGCTTCCTTCTGGTAGGGCTGGTTGGAACCGGTATTGGCCAGCTGTCCTTCATAAATCGAGATCGCGCCGTAGCCGGGATCGGTGAACCAGATCGATTTGTCGTTAGGGTGAACCACCATGTCATTGGGGCCGTTGAGCGGCTTGCCGTTGGCCTGCTCGGCCAGCACCGTCAGCGCGCCATTGTGCTCGTAGCGGACGAGCCGGGTGCGCTCGGCGGTGATCTGCCGTCCTTCGAAATCGAACGTATTGCCGTTGCCCTCGTTGGACGGTTTGTGGAACTGCTCGGAAATATGGCCGTCGTCATCGAGGTAACGAAGCTGCCGGTTGTTGGGGATGTCGCTCCAGACGAGATACTGGCCTTGCGCGTTCCAGGCGGGGCCTTCGGCCCACAGGCAGCCGGTATAAAGCCGCTTGATCGAGGTGTTGCCGACCTTGGCCTTGAAGCGTTTGGGATCGATCACGACGATATCGGGATCGGGGTAGCGCTGCGGTTCGGCGTTACGGCCGTAATCGCGGGCGAGGGCGTCCGAGGCACCGATCGCAGTTGCGGCAATCGCAGTTGCGCCGCGTAACAGGGTGCGGCGATCGAGCCCATTCGATGCGCCGTCTTGCAGGTCGGGCAGTTTGGTTGGATTTGTCATGATAACCTCCCACGTTTTTTGTTGTTGGGAGGACCAGCATGCGCCCGCAATCTGGCATAATGCGGGCGAAGTTTTGGGGAACAACCTGAGATGGCGCGGCAAGAGCGGTGACCAACTCACCCCGTCGTTCCGGCGAAGGCCGGAACCCATACGCCGTGCAGTAGCTACTTAGTGCTGACGGCAGAGACCTTTGCCCAACAATAGCTGCCGCGGAGTATGGGTCCCGGCTCAAGGCCGGGACGACGATGGAGATGCCGCCGCCGCTAGATCGCATCCCAATTAAAAATATCAGCCGAGCGGTCGAGCTTGTAGAACGATGACTTCAGCGCCGGCATGCGTGTTCGGCGACCGTTTGCGGCGTCCAGCCTTCGCCGCGGTGCACCGAGCGCAGCGGGCGCGACTGGCCCATCAGGAAGATCTCGTTCATGCGCACGGCAAAGATCTGACCGGTGACGTCCTTGGCGGCGTCGCAGAGCAGGAAGGCGCAGATCGGCGCGATCTTCTCCGGACCCATCTGCTGGATTTTTGCGACCCGCGCCTTCTCCGCCTCGGTCTCGGTCGGAATGGTTCCGATCAGCCGGCTCCAGGCGAACGGCGAGACGCAGTTCGAGCGCACGTTGAAACGGTCCATGTCGAGCGCGATCGATTTCGACAGGCCGACGATGCCGAGCTTGGCGGCGGCGTAATTGGCCTGGCCGAAATTGCCGACCAGGCCCGGAGGTCGAGGTGAAGTGCACGAACGAGCCGCTTTCCTGCTCGCGGAACAGCCGTGCGGCGGCATGTGCGACATAGAACGAGCCCATCAGATGCACCTTGATGACGGATTCGAAGGCTTCGACGCTCATGCGGTGGAAGATCATGTCGCGCAGAATGCCGGCATTGTTGACGACGCCGTCGAGCTTGCCGAAATGATCGGTCGCCATCTTGACGATCTTGCTGGCGGGAATGGCTTCCGCGACCGTCTCGAAATTGGCGATCGCCGTGCCGCCGCGCTTCTTGATCTCCTCGACCACTTCTTCGGCGGGCGCGGCACTGGTTCCCGAGCCGTCGGCGGCGACGCCGGGATCGTTGACCACGACCTTGGCGCCTTCCGCCGCACAGAGCAGCGCGATTTCCTGGCCGATGCCGCGGCCCGCGCCGGTGACGATGATGACTTTGTCTTGCAGTGATTTGGCCATGAGTGCTCTCCGGTTGTCCTGTTGATTTCCTTCTCGTCATTCCGGGGCGGAGCGAAGCGACGAGCCCGGAATCCATAACCACGATCGTGAGTATGGATTCCAGGCCTGCGCCTATCGGCGCATCCCGGAATGACGGGTGCGATTACTTCTCGTTCGTAAAGATGATCGTGCCTGACGCTGCGAACATGCCGCCGACGCCGTGACAGACCGATATCTTCGCGCCCTGCACCTGCGCCGGCGCGATGCCGCGCATTTGCCGCACGCTCTCCTGCAGCGCGTACATGCCGTACATGCCCGAATGCATGTAGCTGAGGCCGCCGCCATTGGTGTTGAGCGGCAGCTTGCCGCCGGGGCGGGTGTTGCCGTCGGCGATGAACTTGCCGGTCTCTTCATGCGGCATGAAGCCGAGATCGCCGAGGCCGTAGAGCGGCAGATGCGCAAAGGCGTCGTAGATCATGAGATGATCGACGTCCTTGTGGGCGATGCCGGCCTCCTTGAAGGCGAGCGGACCCGCGATCTTGAAGGCGCGCGAACGAGTCGAACGTCTCCATCTGGCTGACCATCGGCGTTTCCACGCTCTCGCCGGTGCCCAGGATGTAGACCGGCTTGTTCGGAAAATCCTTGGCGCGGTCGGCCGAGGTCAGGATCAGCGCGCCGCCGCCGTCGGTGACGAGGCAGCATTGCAGGATGCGGAACGGATAGGCGATCATCCGCGAGTTCAGCACGTCCGCGACCGTGATCGGGTCCTTCATGGTGGCGCGCGGATTCTTCGCCGCCCATTCGCGCTGCACCACCGCGACCATGGCGATCTGCTCATGGGTGATGCCGTGGGTCTTCATGTAGCGCAGCACGGGGATCGGAAACATGCTGGGCGGGCCGTAGACGCCGAACGGCGACTCGAACTGGCCGTTGAGGCTGTCGGCGGCGTCGAGCGCGGCTGCTTGCCGATCATCGACTTGCCGCTTTCGGCATGCGTGATCAGCACGGTCTTGCACAGGCCGGCCTCGATCGCCGCGGCGGCATGGCGGACATGCAGCATGAACGAGCAGCCGCCGACCGAGGTGCCGTCGACCCAGGTCGGCGTGATGCCGAGGTAATGCGCGATCTGCTGCGGGGTTTCGACCGCGGTGGCGATGCCGTCGATGTCGGACAGTTTCAGTCCGGCATCGGCGATGGCGTTGAGCGCCGCATCGGCGTGCAGCTGGATCTGCGACATGTTCGGGATGACGCCGAGTTCGGTGGTCTCGGCAGCGCCGACGACGGCGACCTGGTTCCTGCGCATGGTGCTTAGCCCTTCGCCGGACGGAACTGGGGAAGGGTGATCTTGTCGTCGAGCTTTTCGAACGCGACTTCCAGCTTCATGTCGAGTTCGAGCGCCTCCGGCGTCTGCGGACAATCGATGATGTTGCTCATCATGCGCGGACCTTCGTCGAGTTCGACGATGGCGATCGCGTAGGGCGGCGTGAAGCCGGGCGCGGCCGGGCGGTGGTTGATGACGTAGCTGTAGAGCTTGCCCTTGCCGCTGGCCTTGAACACGCTGACCTTGCGCGAGGCGCAGGACGGGCAGAACGGGCGCGGCGGGAAATACACGTTGGCGCAGGCGTCGCAGCGCTGCAGGCGCAACTCGCCGGCCGCAGTGCCATCCCAGAAATGCTGGGTTTCCGGTGTCGGTTTTGGTTTCGCGCGCGCTGGCTCCGCCATGTCGGCAAGTCCTCCCTGGATCGGGCCGAGAGCCCGCTTGTTGCGATCTTGATGCGACATTTGACTATTCCCCGTCAACGGTCCAGCGACGCTGCCGCATGGCGGCATTCCGAACGCGACAGCGCTTGTATGCCAGCCTGTCTCGGGCAATAGTCCGCGGCGCGGCAAATCGCCAACGCCCGCGAACCACTCGACATCGGGATCGCTTCGGACAACAAGTGACGTCCCAAGTGACGTCCCGTGAAGCGACGAGACCAAAACGCCATGCCGAACAATCCAACTCTTGCCTCACTCGCCGCCGACCTCGACAGCGGAGCGCACCTCCGCCCGCAAACTGGTCGAGCAATGCCTCGCCAAAATCGCCGATCCCAAAGGCGAGGGCGCGCGCGCGTTCATCCATGTCGACAAGGATGCCGCCCTCGCGGCCGCGGATGCGATGGACTGGCTGCGCAAGGCGCACGCGGCGCCGTCGCCCTATGCCGGCATTCCGGTCTCGATCAAGGATCTGTTCGACATCAAGGGACAGGTGACCCGCGCCGGCTCGCGCGCGCTGGAGGAGGATTGCACGCCGGCCGAGGCGGATGCGCCCGTGGTGGCGCGGCTGCGCCGGGCCGGTTTCATCGTGATCGGCCGCACCAACATGACCGAGTTCGCTTATTCCGGCATCGGCATCAATCCGCATTACGGCACGCCGAAGAGCGCCTGGAACCGGAGCGTCGGCCACGTGCCGGGCGGCTCGTCCTCGGGGGCGGCGGTCTCGATCACCGACGGCATGGCCTTTGGCGCGCTCGGCACCGACACCGGCGGCTCCTGCCGGATTCCGGCGGCCTTTAACGGCATCGTCGGCTTCAAGCCGACGCAGCGCCGCGTGCCGCTCGACGGCGGCGTGCCGCTGTCGTTCTCGCTCGACAGCTTTGGGCCGCTGGCGCGCAGCGTCGGCTGCTGTGCGGTGCTGGACGCCGTGCTCGCCGATGAGCCGGTGCAGCCGTTGCAACCGCGCCCGGTCAAGGGCATGCGGCTGGCGGTGCCGACCACGGTCGCGCTCGACGACCTCGACGAGGAGGTCGCGACTACCTTCGAGCGCGCATTGGAAACGCTGTCGCGCGCGGGCGCGCTGGTCGAGCGGATCGAGGTGCCGGAATTCCTCGATGTCGGCGTGATGAACGCCAAGGGCGGCTTTGCGGCCTCGGAAAGCTTTGCCTGGCATCGCTATCTGATCGTGAGCAAGGGCGACGTCTACGATCCCCGCGTTCACGTCCGCATCCTGCGCGGCGAAGGCATGAGCGCGGCCGACTATATCGATCTGCTCAACGCGCGAAAATCCTTCATCGCGCGGACCGACGCGCGCATCGCGCCCTACGACGCGCTGGTGCTGCCGACCACAGCCAATACGCCGCCAAAGATCGCCGATCTCGCCGACGACAAGGCGTTCGCCACGGAAAATCTGCGCGCGCTGCGCAATTGCACGCTGATCAACATGCTCGACGGCTGCGCGATCTCGCTGCCGGCGCATCGCGAGGGCGAGGTGCCGGTCGGCCTGATGCTGGCAGCGTCAGGCGGATCGGACCGCCGCATCTTCGAACTGGCGGCCGGAATGGAGAACATCATCCGTGTTTGATCTCGACCTTCACCATCGACGACAAGGGCGCAGCCACGCCATCTGACGCTGGCGATCGATCAAGCCGTGATCGCCGGCTGGACCGGCCGCGATCCGGTGGCGCGCGACAAGCACATCGCCGAGCTCGAAGCGATCGGCATCGCGCGGCCGGCGTCGACGCCGATCTACTACCGCGTGGCCGCGTGCCGGCTGACCCAAGCCGACAGCATCGAAGTCAGCGGCGACAATTCCAGCGGCGAGGTCGAGTTCGTGCTGATCGGCTGGCAAGGCCGCATCTTCGTCGGCTGCGGCTCCGACCACACCGACCGCAAGGTCGAAGCCTACAGCGTCACGGTGTCGAAGCAGATGTGCGACAAGCCGATCGCCTCCGAACTGTGGGAACTGGAAGACGTCATCGGCCATTGGGACCAGATGATCCTGCGCGTCCTATGCCACGATCGACGGCGCACGCGTGCTGTACCAGGAAGGCACGCTCGACGGCATGCTGCCGGTCAAGAGACCTGATCGCGCGCGGCTTCGGCGGCAAGGGACTGCCCGACGGTTGCGCGATGTTCGGCGGCACCTTCGCCGCCAAGGGCGGCATTCGCCCGGCCAGCCGGTTCGAGTTCGAACTGGAGGATCCGGTGCTGAAGCGGAAGATCCGCCATGGCTACGATGTGATCGCGCTGCCGGTGCTGGGCTGATCGCAGGGCTTGCCGAGATCGGGTGGCGAAGCGAGGCGCTTGCATCAGCAGCAATTCCGGGTGCGACTGCGCAGCTCGACCCGATCTGCGATGACGTCTCCCGGAAATCGGGTGGCGTGAACAGGGCCACCGGCGCGATTTGCGAGACTGCGGCCATGAAAGCAACCGCAAGACTGCCATCGCCGCCCGCTCCTCCGACATCGCCGCCCGCGTCGACGCCATCGACTGGACGCAGGCGACCGCCGATCTCGACGCGCAGGGCTGCGCGGTCCTGAAGGGCCTGCTCTCGCCCGACGAATGCCGCGCGATCACGGCGCTCTATCCCGACGACAGCAATTTCCGCAGCCGGATCGTGATGGGCCGCCACGGCTTTGGCCGCGGCGAGTACAAATATTTTTCCTATCCGCTGCCCGATCTGATCGCGCGAATTGCGGCCGGCGCTCTACGCGCAACTCGCCGGCATCGCCAATCGCTGGAACGAGGCGATGGGGATCGATATCCGCTATCCCGGCGCGCACGAGGCGTTCCTGAAGCGCTGCCACGACGCCGGCCAGACCCGGCCGACGCCGCTGCTGCTGCAATATGGCGCCGGCGACTACAATTGCCTGCATCAGGATCTCTATGGCGAGCATGTGTTTCCGCTGCAGGTCGCGATCCTGCTGTCGGAACCGGGCCGCGATTTCGACGGCGGCGAATTCGTGCTGACCGAGCAGCGGCCGCGCATGCAGTCGCGGCCCGAAGTGGTGCCGCTCGGGCAGGGCGACGCGGTCGCCTTTGCTGTGCATCACCGGCCGGTGCAGGGGACGCGCGGCTTCTATCGGGTTAATCTGCGCCATGGCGTCAGCCGGATCCGCTCCGGCCACCGCCATACCGTCGGCGTGATCTTTCACGATGCGAAGTGAGTGCGATCCACTTTGACTGCGGATCTGTTCGAAGCTGTGCCCGATGTGCGCCCGTCGCGGGAAGCGATGGCGGATGGCGCCGTGCTGCTGCGCGGATTTGCCAAGCCGGTCGAGACCGAATCTGATCGCGGCGCTGCGCGAGATCGTCGCGCAAGCGCCGTTCCGCCACATGTTCACGCCGGGCGGCCATCAGATGTCGGTGGCGATGACCAATTGCGGCAATGTCGGCTGGGTCACCGATCGCAGCGGCTATCGCTACGACGGCATCGATCCCGATACTGGAAAGCCATGGCCGGCGATGCCGCCAGTCGTTTCGCGAGCTGGCCGTGCAGGCGGCGGCCGACAGGCGGCTTTGACGGCTTTGCGCCGGATGCCTGCCTGATCAATCGCTACGAGCCCGGCGCGCGCATGTCGCTGCATCAGGACAGGGACGAGCATGATTTCGGCGCGCCGATCGTCTCGGTGTCGCTGGGCCTGCCGGCGATCTTCCTGTTCGGCGGGCTGAAGCGCAGCGACAAGCCGCGTCGGTATCGGCTGGAGCATGGCGACGTCGTGGTGTGGGGCGGGCCGTCGCGGCTGTTCTTTCACGGCGTCGCGCCGCTCGCCGATGGCGAGCACGCCGTGCTGGGCCGCCAGCGCATCAATCTGACCTTCCGCAAGGCGCGCTGAGCGCCAGCTTCTGTGCAGCCGAGGCCGAGTCTATCGGGCGTCTGGTCTATGCTGCGCGCGGCCGGGGAGCGCCGACATGACCACGACGGAGACTAGCGGCTGACAGCGAGCGAAGGCGCCAATCGCACCGGCGTCTATCTCGCCGTGCTGCAACTGGTGTTCACGCTGGGCTGGACCACCTACGTCATCTATCTGCCGAAACTTGCGCCGAGGTCGGGATCGCGCCGGCCGCCGTCATTCTGATCCTGATGCTGGATCAGGCGATCTTCACCGTCACCGATACCGCGATGGGAATCGCCGCCGACAGGATCGCGCCGTTTGTCGGCCGGCTCGGCCTGTTCGTCGGCGTCGTGACCGCGCTGTCCTGCGCGGCCTTCGTCGCGCTGCCGTTCGTCGCCGGCACCGGCGCCGGCGCGCAAGGCCTGGTTCATCGCGCTGATCGTGATCTGGGCGGTCACCTCGTCGGCCTTGCGCGCGCCGCCGCTGACCTTGCTCGGCAAACATCGCGCCAGGCCGCAGATTCCGTTTCTCGCGGCGCTGGCGATGCTCGGCTATGGCGTGGCGGGCGCGGTGTCGCCCTATCTCGGCGTGGTGCTGCGCGATCAGGACGCGCGGCTGCCGTTCGTGATTTCCAGCGTGGTGCTGCTGCTCACGGCGCTGGCGCTGTCGAGGGTGGAGCGCGGTGCTGCGCAGGACATGCATCGCCGCGTCAAGCCGGCGGCAACGGCAAAGCCGCTCGGCACAGGTGCCGATGATCTTCATCGCGCTCGATGGTCATTCTCGCGCTCGGCTATCAGCTGCATTTCTCCATCAACAGCGCGCCGTTCTATCTGCGCTTCGCCAAGCCCGACGATCTGCAATGGCTGATGCCGGTGTTCTGGATCGGCTTCAACATCGCGATGTTTCCGGCGAGCGTCGTCGTCAAGCACCGCGGCGGACTGATCGTGATGGGCGCGCGCCGGCCTGCTCGGCGCGCTGGCGGTGCTCGGCGCGGAGCTCGCCGGCAACCTCAACATGCTGATCGCGGCGCAATTCGTCGCCGGCGCGGCCTGGGGCTGCATGCTGATGAGCGCGATCTCGGCGGCGCTCGCGATCGGCGAGACCGGCGCCGAGGGCAAGGTGATCGGGCCTGGTATTTTCCGCGCTGGCGCTCGCGACCTTTGCGCGGATGGCGGCGGTCGCGGGCGGCCTGCAGAAACTGCCGGACTACGCGCCGCTGCTGCACTGGGCGCCGGTGGCGTGCTGGTCGGTCGCGGGCGCCGGCCTGCTGGTGATCGCGGCGTCGCGGGCGCAGCGGAAGTATCCGAGGAGTGCGCTTCGCGCGTCTAGACGGCTCGGACGGCTTCGCCGGATGGATGAACGCCCACGGGCTGACTTCGGAATCCGTCGGCACCTCGATCGCGATCAGATAGGGCCCGCCATGCGGCCAGCGCCTTTTCCAGCGCCGGGCGAAAATGATCCGGCGAGGTGACGCGCGCCGCGCCGACGCCAAAGGATTCCGCGAGCTTGACGAAATCCGGATTGACGAGGTCGGACGCCACCACGCGGCCGTCGAAGCGCTCGCGCTGGTCGCGCCGCACATTGCCGTAGGCGTTGTTGTTGAACACCAGCGTCACCACGCCGATGTTGAACTGCACGGCGGTGGCAAGTTCCTGCACGCCGAACATGAAGCCGCCGTCGCCGGTGATCGCGACCACCGGCCGGTCGGGATTGGCGACCTTGGCGCCGAGCGCGGTCGGAAAGCCGGAGCCGAGCGTGCCCTGATAGCCCGAGGTGATGAAGGTGCGCGGCTCGTAGATCGGAAAGCCGTACCAGGAGGCAAAGCCGACCTGCGACAGTTCGTCGGTGACGATGGCATTTGCCGGCAGCACCTCGCGCAGGATGTTGAGGTAGGCCATCTGCGGCTGGACCTTCTGGATCTCCTGCTGCGCCGCCGCCGAGGCTTCGCGGATCGCGGCGCGGCGGCCGCTGGTCTTGCTGTAGCCGGCCTTTTTCGACCGCAGCGAGCAGATCGCGGTGCCGGCCCTGGCATCCGCGATCACGGCGGCATCCGGCGTGAAGCGCCGCATTTCCGACCGGATCGATATCGATGCGAACCGATTTCAGGCCGTCGGGCCGGAACGGCCAGCGCGACATCGTCGGCAATTCCAGCCGGGTGCCGATCCCGATCATCAGATCGGTCTTCGGCCAGAGCCGGTAGGCCGCCGCCATCGTCAGCCCGAGTTCATGCGCGTTGGAGACGATGCCGCGCCCGCTGCGGAACGCCACCACCGGCGCGTCGATCATCTCGGCCAGTTCGAGGATCTCCTCGCGCGCGTGGATCGCGCCGCTGCCGACGAAGATCATCGGCGTCTTGCTGGCCGCGATCAGCGCCGCGGCGGCCTTGATGCGGTCCGGATCCGGCTGCGGCGCCGGAAAGGGATCGAACGGTTTTGCCGGGCCGACCTCCGCGCGCTGCGTGAACACGTCCCACGGCATTTCCAGCGCCACCGGTCCGCGCCGGCCCGACAGCATTTCCTGGAACGCGCGCGACACCATCGCGGGCGCGTTATCCGGGATATTCGATGCGGTCGGCCCATTTCACGAAGGTGCGCAGCGTCGCGAGCTGGTCCGGCATCTCGTGCAGATGGCCGCGGCCCTTGCCGAGGAATTGCGTCGGCACCTGGCCGGTCAGGCACAGCACCGGCTCGTTGGCAGCCGAAGGCGGTGAGCAGCGCCGCACCGGCATTGAGCACGCCGGGGCCGGGCACCACGCTGAACACGCCGGGCCTGCCGGTCGAGCGCGCGTAGCCATAGGCCATGTAGCCGCAGGCCTGCTCGTGCCGCGCGCCGATCACCTTGAGCTGCGCCTGATGGAAGGCGTCGAACAGGCCGTAGATCTGCGCGCCGGGCAGGCCGAACACGGTGTCGACGCCGTGCGCGACAAGGCCATTGACGATTGCTTCGCCGCCGGTAAGTTGAAGTCATGTGTACTGTCCACTCGTTCGAGAGATTTTCATCAGGCTTCGTCGACCACGCCGTTGCGCAGCACGCCGATGCCGTCGGCCTCGACCTCGATGACATCGCCGGGCTTGAGGTAGCGCGGCGGATCGAACCGCGCGCCGGCGCCGGTCGGCGTTCCCGTCACGATGACGTCGCCGGGCACCAGCGTGGTGAAGGTCGAGATGTAGTTGATGAGATAGCGGAAGCCGAAGATCAGCCGGCCGGTGCGGTCGTCCTGCCGCGTCTCGCCATTGACGCGCGTCGTCAGCCGGATGTCCGCGATCTGCGCTTCGTCGGTGTAGGGAACGAGCCACGGGCCGAGGCTGCCGGTGGAGTCGAAATTCTTGCCTTGCGTGACGTTGAATTTGGCGTGGCGCACCCAGTCGCGGATGGTGCCTTCGTTGCACAGCGTGACGGCGGCGATGTGATCGAGCGCGCGCGCTCTCCGGGATGTGCCGGCCGGCCTTGCCGATCACCAGCACCAGTTCGCCCTCGTAGTCGAGCTGCGCCGACGCGCGCGGGCGGACCAGCGGCGTGTTGTGGCCGACAAAGGAGCGCGGCGTGCGCATGAACATGCTCGGATATTTCGGCGCGTCCTGGCCGTCCTTGTATTCGGCGTTGCGGTCCGGATAGTTGACGCCGATGCAGATGATCTTTTCCGGCGACGGGATCGGCGGCAGCCAGGTGATCGCGTCGAGCGCATGATCCGGCGAATGCCGCGCGGCATCCTCGGCGAGCTTCGTGCAGCGCGCCGGCGGCGATCGCTTCGCGCAGCGTCGGATAATCCTTGCCGAAGCGCGCGGAGAGATCGACGATGCCGCCGTCGGTGACGGCGCCGTATTGGGTGACGCCGTCGATGGAGTAGGTTGCGAGGCGATGTGAGGTCATGAAATGTCCTGTTCAGCCCGGACGTCATGCCGGCGGCCTTGATCGCGGCTGTGGCTGCGGGAGTGCGTAAGATAGTCGATCAGCGCCTTGGCGGCGTCAGCGTCTTTGCTGTCGGCGGCGATGGCGGCGGTGAACACCAGTTCCTGCTGCAGCTCGGCCGGGAAGGGGCCGGCGAGTTCGACGCCGGGCGCGATCAGCACATTGGTCAGGAATACGCCAAGCTCGGCTTCGCCCCTGGCGACCGCCGGCGCGATTTGCGGCGGGCCTGCCTGCGCCTTGGTCTTGGCCTTCAACTCTTCGCCGATGCCGAGGCGCTCGAACACTTTTGTGACGTAAGCGCCGGCGGCGCTGGCCGGCACGAAGGCGATCGACGATGCGTCGAGCAGGGCTTTCTTCAAGGCGTCGGGCGTCGAAACGTCGGGCTTCGGGGCGCCGGCGCGCACGGCGACGCCATAGCCGACGCGGGCGATATCGATGGTCGGTCCAGCAGCGAAACGAGCTTTCGCGGCGGCGTTCTTGAACACGTCGATCGGCACGACCACGAGGTCGAACGTCGTGCCTGAATTGATCCGCGTGATGATGTTGGGCGTGGAATCGAAATGGATCGAAAGCTTGTGGCCACTGGCCTTCTCGAATGGCGGGCCGAGTTCGTTCAGCAGGCTGGTGATGCGAGCCGCCGGCGATAACCTTGAGTTCGACTGGCCATGAGCGGCCGTCGACATGCAGCGTCAAGCCGAAGTGCGACGGCGATTATCCGCGGCTTGTTCATGATACCCCCGTTCTGACCGGACCCCACGCCACGCTAATCCGCGATCGTGACATCGGCGACAAAGGCGGGCTCGCGCACCTTCTGTCCGGCGAACGGCGAACCCTGCTCGAACCAGGAGCGTGGCGCCGGTGCGCCCCACAGCGTCTGCCGCCGCGGGTCTTTCAGCGACCAGCGCAGTGGCTCATGGTCGTGATCCCCGGTGAAGTAGTCGCTGGTGTAGAGCTCGAGACGATGGCCGTCGGGATCGCGGACGTAGAGGAAGAACGCATTGGAAATGCCGTGGCGGCCGGGCCCGCGCTCGATGTTCTTCAGGAAGCCGCTCGAAGCCATCACGTCGCAGAGATGCAGGATGTTCATCGCGGTCGGCACCCAATAGGCGAAATGGTGCAGGCGAGGGCCCTTGCCGTTGGTGATGGCGAAGTCGTGCACATTGCCCTTGCGGTGCAGCCAGGCCGCGGCGATGCGCCCGTTCGGCCCGTCTTCCTCGCCATATTCGGTCAGCCGAAAACCGAGCCGCGCGTAGAAGTCGACGGTGTCCTGCACCTCGGCGGCGAAGACGTTGAAATGGTCGAGCCGCTGCGGATGGCAGCCCTTGTAGAGGTCGTAGCGCCGCAGCAGATGCGGGCGCTTTTCCATCGAGGCGTAGAGTTCGATCTGAAAGCCGAAGGGATCGGTGAATTGCAGCGTGCGGCCCTGGAACGGCTGCTCGGCAAAGGCGTAAGCGATGCCGTTCTCGGAGAAGAACGCCGCCGCCTTGTCGAGATCGCCGTCATTGCCGACCTTGAAGCCGAGCCGGTTGCAGGCCGCGGTTGGCGCCTTGCGAAGCACCAGCGAGTGATGCTGATGCTCCTCGCTGCCGCGCAGATACACCGCCTTGTCGTCGGCGTCCTCGACATGCAGGCCGACGGTGGTCTCGTAGAAGGCGCGGCTGGCGTTCAGATCGGTCACGTCGAGCACGGCGTGGCTGCAGCGGATGATGTTGAACGGCGGATCGAAGATGTGTTGCGGAACGGGCATGCTGTTTCCTCAAATTGGGCTCGTCATTCCGGGATGGTCCGAAGGACCAGTCCCGGAAATCTCGAGGTTCCGGGTTCGCTGCGCGCCCCCGGAACGACGGTGACTGTTAAATCCCCAGTCTCTGAATCTTGTGCGTGCCGCGCGCGAGCGAGACGTGCTTGGTTTCCATGTAGAAGTCGAACGAATAGTCGCCGCCGTCGCGGCCGATGCCGGAGGATTTCATGCCGCCGAACGGCGTCGGCAGATGGCGGACGTTTTCGGAATTGAGCCAGATCATGCCGGCCTCCAGCGCATCGGCGACGCGCAGCGCGCGGCCCATGTCGCCGGTCCAGACATAGCCGGTCAGGCCGTATTGCACGTCGTTGGCGATCTCGATCGCGTCAGCCTCGTCGCGGAACGGGATCACGGTCAGGAACGGCCCGAACACTTCCTCCTGCGCCACGCGCATCTTTGCGTGCGCGCCGGTAACGAGCGTCGGCTGCGACGTAATGTCCGCCGCCGGGGCCGTCATGCGGCTTGCCGCCGACCGCGATGGTGGCGCCGTCCTTGCCGCGCGACGTCGAAATAGGCAGCAGACTTTTGCAAGATGCCGCTCGTGGATCAGCGGACCGATTTCGGTGGCGGGATCGAGCGGATGGCCGACCTTGAGCGCCTTCACCCGCGCCGTGAGCTTTTCGATGAATTTGTCGGCGATGCCTTGCTGGACCAGCAGCCGGCTCGACGAGGTGCAGCGCTCGCCGTTGAGCGAGTAGATCATGAACACGACCGCATCGAGCGCGCGGTCGAGATCGGCGTCGTCGAACACGATCACGGGGTTCTTGCCGCCGAGCTCGAAATGCACGCGCTTCAGGGTCGGCGCGCCCTGCGCCATGATCGCCGAGCCGGTCGCGCTTTCGCCGACGAAGCCGATCGCCTTGATGGCGGGATGTTCGGTCAGCGCCTTGCCGGCTTCCTCGCCGATGCCGTGCACGGTGTTGAGCACGCCGTCGGGCACGCCGGCCTGCTTCACGAGTTTCGCCAGCAGGTCGGCCGTCACCGGCGACCATTCGGCCGGCTTGTGCACGACCGTGCAGCCGGCGGCCAGCGCCGGCGCGATCTTCCAGGTCGACAGCATGAACGGCGTGTTCCACGGCGTGATGACGCCGACCGGGCCGATCGGCACCCGGGTCGAGATGTTCCAGTGCTCGTCGCTCGGCGTGTTGAGGCCGTCGCGGGCCTCGGCGCATTTGTCGGCGAAGAAGCGAAAATTTTCGGCGGCGCGGATCGCGGCCTTGGCCATGAAGCGATGGGCCTGGCCGGTGTCGATGCATTCGAGCACCGCGATATCGTCGGCGCGGTCCTCGATCGCGTCGGCCACCCGATGCAGCAGTTTTTTGCGCATGGCCGCGGGCATGTCGCGCCAGGATTTGAAGGCGAGCGACGCAGCGGTCGCGGCGCGGTCGATATCCTCGGCATTGCCGCGCGCGACGGTCGCCAGCACCGCGCCATCGACCGGCGAGGTGGTCTCGAACGTCTCGCCCGAGATCGACGGCACGGTCTTGCCGTCGATCATGTGGCCGATGCCCTCGGCCTTCAGCTTGGCGAGCAGGGGGGCCGCGCGGTCGCGGTTGGCCTGAAACACTTCTTTCGGCGTGATCTTATCCATGGACGGTCTCCGCTTTCAGGGCTTCGTGGATGTTGTTGCGCTTCCAGCTCGTTTCCTTGTCGTTGATCTGCATGTCGAACGACAGCGCGAATTTGCTGTTGGCAAACACCGGATCGAGATGAGCCGACAGCGCCTTGAAGATGTGTTCGCCGGCCTTCTTGCGGGTCGGCGAGATCGCGGCCCTCGCCAAGCCGCAGCACCATGTCGAGAAAGCCAAGGTTTTGCTGGCCGTCGGCGATGGCGTAGTGTTCGCACCGGATGGCGCGGACACGGATGCCGCCGAGCGGGAAGATACCGGTTTCGACCGCGGCCTTGCGGACCAGTTCGACGACCTTGCCCATGTCGACCTGGGCATCGAGATTGGCGGAATATTCGATCGTGAAATGCGGCATGACCGGATCACTCCTGCGATTGTTCTGAAAACATCAAGCGAAGTAACAGCTCACCGAGCCGTAGGGACCATAGTCGGCCTGGATCGTGTCGCCTTTGCGGGTCTCGATCGGGCGAATGAAGGATCCCGCCAGCACCACCTGACCGGGCTCGAGCGCCAGCCCGTGGGGCGCGATCTTGTTGGCGAGCCAGGCCACCGCGGTGGCGGGATGGTTGAGCACGCCGGCGGCCAGCCCGGTTTCCTCCAACTGGCCGTTGCGGAAGCAGAGCGCGCCGATCCAGCGCAGGTCGGCGTCCATCGGACGTATCGGGCGGCCGCCGAGCACGATACCGGCGTTTGCCGCGTTGTCGGCGATGGTGTCGAAGATCTTTCGCGTCGCCTTGGTCTGCGGATCGACGCGCTCGATCCGCGTGTCGAGAATTTCCAGCGCGGGCACCACAAAGTCGGTGGCGTTGAGCACGTCGAACATCGTGCAGTCGGGTCCATGAAGCCGATGCTTCATCACGAAGGCGAGTTCCGCCTCGACGCGCGTGGCGATGAAGCGCTCGGTCGGCACCAGGCCGCCATCGGCAAAGAACATGTCGTCGAGCAGGATGCCGGAATCCGGCTCGTCGATATTGAGCGCGCTCTGCATCGCCTTCGAGGTCAGGCCGATCTTGTGGCCTTTGACGACGCGGCCCTGCGCCACCTTCATCTCGATCCACGCCTTCTGGATTGCGTAGGCGTCGGCGATATCGATGCCGGGATGCTGCAGCGAAATCTGCCGGATCTGTGTGCGGGTTTTCTCCGCCTGATCGAGCCGCTCGGCGGCGCTGCGGATTTCTGCTTGGGAGAGGGCCATGGGCGACACGCAAAAAGAGGATGCGGGGAGATGATTAACATGTTAAGTTTATCAGATCAAACCGAATTGGCGTTGCTGCACTGCAAAAGTTGCCGCCCCAAAACTTGAGGCCCCGAAGAAACCGGCGTTTCCCGATCGCGGAAGATGGACGATGGCAGGTAAGAAATCCCCGGACGGTTCCGGTTCGATCACGGCAAAGACGTCCAATGTCCGGCGCACACCGATGCGCGAATTCTCGCGCTCGCTGCCGATGTCGTTGTTGCGCGCGCGCGAGGCTGTGATGCGCCAGTTCCGTCCTTCGCTGCGAAATCACGGCCTGACCGAACAGCAATGGCGGATTCTGCGCGCGCTGACCGCGGTGGACGCGATCGAGGTCACGGAACTGGCACGCGTCGCCTTTCTGCTCGGGCCGAGCCTGTCGCGAATCCTGCGCGATCTCGAGGCGCGTCATCTGATCGAGCGCCGCGCAGCCAAGGCCGATCTGCGCCGTGGCATGGTGTCGATCTCGGCAAAGGGGTTGAAGCTGATCGAGGCGGTCGCGCCGACGTCGGAGACCATCTATGCCGCTATCACCAGACGTTATGGCGCCCGAAAACTCGCCGAACTGCAGGACATGCTCAGTGCACTCGAGGACAGCCTTTCGGGACTGGAAGTCGCCGGCGCCGGCGATGCCGAGGCGGACGAGTGAGCGCAAATTTGCATGATGATGCGCAACGGGACGCATAGCTTGGGGATATCATTTTACTCCAGACAAGAGAGTCCGTAAGTACGCATCCGGTTTCGTTGCTGAGGTGCTGTCCCATCCGGCGATCCCGAGCGCAAAATGCGCGCCGATCGCACCAAAGACGGGGTACCCTTGCCTGACGACGGCCGGGCGGCGATAGTGAATACCGCACGCGAAGTCGGCGTCGGCGAAGTCAGCATCCAGCGGGCCGTCACCTAGGGCGCCAGCCCATACCGGATCATTTGAACACCAAGGCACGTCAACAAAAGGCAACAGGGAAAACGCGACCAATGGCAAACAACGTCAAGAAAGTATGGGCCTCGGGCAAGGCCGTGGTGAACGCATGGCTGGCGATCCCGTCGGGCTTTTCGGCCGAAGTGATCGCGCAATGCGGGTTCGACAGCGTCACCGTCGACATGCAGCACGGCGTGCAGGATTACCTGTCGATGGTGCAGTGCTTCCAGGCGATGAACGGCCATCCGGTGACGCCGATGGTCCGCGTGCCCTGGAACGAGCCCGGCATCATCGGCAAGGTGCTCGACGGCGGCGCCTATGGCGTGATCTGCCCGATGATCAATACGCCGCAGGAAGCCAAGAACCTCGTCCAGTACGCCAAATATCCGCCGAAGGGCACCCGTTCGAACGGCCCGATCCGTTCCGGCATGTACGGCTCGGCCGGCACCTATCAGCAGACCGCCAACGACGAGATCGTGCTGCTGCCGATGATGGAGACCAAGACCGCGGTCGAGAACATGGAATCGATTCTCGACGTCGAGGGCATCAACGGCGTCTATATCGGCCCGTCCGATCTCGGCTTCTCCTATGGCCTGGTGCCGAAGCTCGACCGCGACGAGCCGGAGATCCTCAAGATCTACGAGAAGATCGTGAAGGAATGCGGCAAGCGCGGCCTCCATCCCGGCATCCACTGCTCCGGCGCCGAAGGCGCGGTGCGCGCCATCAACATGGGTTTCAAGCTCGTGACGCTGTCGAACGAGAGCGGCTTGATGATGACCTACGCCAAGATGCAGGTCAACCAGACCCGGAAGGATTCCGCCGGCAAGGCGTAACGAGGCGAATAGCGAATAGGGAGTAGCGAATGGAGAAGTAGCGAGTAGGAGTAACTCGCCATTCGCCACTCGCTACTCGCCCACTTCACAAGGAGATATCCCATGACCCCAGCACCCGTCATCCGCCTGCATCCTGACGACGTCGTGCTGATCGCACGCTCGAGCCTGCCGGCGGGCATGGTGGTGGCCGATGGCGTCACCACGGTCGAGCGGATTCCCGCGGGCCACAAGGTCGCGATCAAGCCGATCGCTGTCGGCGAGCCGATCCGCCGCTACGGCCAGATCATCGGCTTTGCGACCATTCCGATCGCGCCGGGCCAGCACGTGCACACGCAGAACTGCGGCATGGGCGATTTCGCCAAGGATTATGCCTATGGCGTCGACGTCAAGCCGGACGCCGAATTTCGATCTGCCCGCGACCTTCGACGGCATCCGCCGCCCCGACGGCCGCGTCGCCACCCGCAACTATATCGGCATCCTCACCTCGGTGAATTGCAGCGCCCATGTCGCCGGCATGGTCGCCGATATCTTCAAGAAGAATCCGTTCACCGGCGACAATCCGCTGGCCGATTTCCCCAACGTCGACGGCGTGGTCGCGCTGACCCACAAGACCGGCTGCGGCATGACGCAGGACGAGCCGCTGGCGTTGCTCCGCCGCACGCTCGGCGGCTATGCGCGGCATGCGAATTTTTCCGCGGTGGTCGTGCTCGGCCTCGGCTGCGAGGTCAACCAGATCGGCGGGCTGATGCAGGAGCAGAAGCTCGCCGGACGCCTGCGCGCGATGGACATCCAGGAAGTCGGCGGCACCCGCAAGACGGTGGAGGCCGGCGTCGCCTTCGTGCGCGAGGCGCTGACGGATGCCAACAAGGTCAAGCGCGAGCCGGTGTCCGCGAGCGAGTTGACGGTGGCGCTGCAATGCGGCGGCTCGGACGGCTATTCCGGCGTCTCCGCCAATCCGGCGCTGGGGGCGGCGAGCGATCTTCTGGTGCGCCATGGCGGCACCGTGATCCTGTCGGAGACGCCCGAAACCTACGGCGCCGAACATCTTTTGACCCGCCGCGCGGTCAGCCGCGAGGTCGGCGAAAAACTGGTCGGGCTGATGCGCTGGTGGGAAGAGTACACGGCGCGGGAAGGCGCCGAGATGAACGCCAATCCGAGCCCCGGCAACAAGGCCGGCGGTCTCACCACCATTCTGGAAAAATCGCTCGGCGCGATGGCCAAAGCCGGCAGCACCAATCTGGTCGACGTGCTGAACTACGCCGAAGCCGTCACCAAGAAGGGTTTTGTGTTCATGGACACGCCCGGCTACGACCCGGTCGCGGCGACCGGGCAGGTGGCCGGCGGCGCCAATCTCGTCTGCTTCACCACCGGCCGCGGCAGCGTGTTCGGCTGCAAGCCCGCGCCCTCGATCAAGCTTGCGACCAACACGCCGATGTACAAGCGCATGGAAGACGACATGGACGTCAATTGCGGCACCATCCTCGACGGCGAGGAGACCGTGCAGCAATGCGGCCAGCGCATTTTCGATCTGATGCTGAAGACCGCATCGGGCCAGCCGACCAAGAGCGAGAGCTTTGATTTCGGCGGCGCCGAGTTCGCGCCGTGGGTGCTCGGCGCGACGATGTAGGGTTTGGGAGGCCGCGCTAGCCTCTCACGTCGTCCCTGCGAACGCAGGGACCCATAACCACCGGCAGTAGTTTTGCGGAAGGCGTTAGCTATCTTGCCTTAATCGAGGCGACAACGCGGTATGGGTCCCCGCGTTCGCGGGGACGACATGAACTCCGCACCTCTCCTAGGCAATCGCTGCCCGTTGTTAGTGCTTGATGTCGGCCGGAACCAGTGTTCTGCTTAAAAAAGCTGCTGGAGTAGCCCGCCTGTGTCGATCTTCGTCGCACTACATCACGTCACGCACTACAAATACGACCGTCCGATCGATCTCGGCCCGCAGACCATTCGCCTGCGTCCGGCGCCGCATACGCGCACGCCGATCCTGAGCTATTCGCTCAAGGTGACGCCCGCCAATCATTTCGTGAACTGGCAGCAGGACCCGCAGGGCAACTGGCTGGCGCGCTATCGTGTTTCCGGAGAAGGCCACCGAGCTGAAGATCGAGGTCGACTTCACGGCGCAGATGACCGTGGTCAATCCGTTCGACTTCTTCGTCGAGCCCTACGCCACCAGCTTTCCGTTTCAATACACCAACGATCTCAAGACCGAGCTGGCGCCTTATCTGGCGACGTCGGAGCAGGGGCCGCTGTTCGCGGCGTACCTGAAGGACATTCCGCGCGAAGCCGACAGCACGGTCAATTTCCTGGTCGATCTCAACGCGCAGCTGCAGAAGAAAATTCAGCTACGTCATCCGCATGGAGCCGGGCATCCAGACGCCGGAGGAGACGCTTGGCTGCGGCTCCGGTTCGTGCCGCGACTCGGCCTGGCTCTTGATCCAGATCTTCCGTCATCTCGGGCTCGCGGCGCGCTTCGTCTCCGGCTATCTCATCCAGTTGCGCCCCGACATCGATCCGGTCGAAGGTCCGCGCGAGGTCGAGAGCGATTTCACCGACCTGCACGCCTGGGCCGAGGTCTATCTTCCCGGCGCCGGCTGGATCGGTTTCGACGTCACCTCGGGCATGCTGACCGGCGAGGGGCACATCCCCGTCGCCGCCACGCCGCATTACCGCTCGGCGGCGCCGATCTCCGGCAGCGCCGGCTTTGCCAATGTCGAATTCGGCTTCGAGATGAGCGTCAAGCGCATCCGCGAGGCGCCGCGGATCACAAAACCGTTCTCCGATGAATCCTGGGCGCGGCTCGACGAGCTCGGCGAGCAGGTCGATGCCGATCTCAAAGGCGGCGACGTGCGGCTGACCATGGGCGGCGAGCCGACCTTCGTCTCGATCGACGATCTGGAATCGGCGGAATGGAATATCGCCGCGGTCGGTCCGACCAAGCGCGCGCTCGCCGACGATCTGATCCGCAAACTGCGCGCGCGTTTTGCGCCGGGCGGCTTGCTGCATTACGGGCAGGGCAAATGGTATCCGGGCGAAAGCCTGCCGCGCTGGGCGTTCGGGCTCTATTGGCGCAAGGACGGCATGCCGATCTGGAAGAATTCCGATCTGATTGCGACCATCGAGAACCCGCGCAAGACGGAGATCGACCGCCGCCGAATCCTTCGCGCAGGGCACGGCGAAGAAACTCGGTCTCGGCGCCGACTACGTGCTGCCGGCGTATCGAAGATCCCGCGCTCTGGCTCCAGAAGGAAGCCGGCCTGCCGGTCAATGTCGATCCCTCGGATTCGAAATTGTCCGATCCGGAAGAGCGCGCGCGCATGGCGCGGGTGTTCGATCACGGGCTGAACACGCCGAAGGGGTTTGTGCTGCCGATCCAGCGCTGGAAGGCGGCCAGCCGCAGCTTGGACACTGGCGCAGCGAGCGCTGGAAAGTCCGGCGCGGCCATCTGTTTCTGACGCCCGGCGATTCTCCGCTGGGCTTGCGGCTGCCGATCGCGTCGCTGCAGCACATCCCACCCGAGGAATTTCCCTACATCGTCGAACAGGATCCGATGGAGCCGCGCGAGGCGCTTGCGGTTTCGCGGTCGCAAGGCGGACGGTCGACAAGCGAGAAGCCAAAGCTGGAGCCGGTGCGCACCGCGATGTCGCTCGAAATCCGCGACGGCATCTTGTGCGCCTTCATGCCGCCGGTCGAGAAGATCGAAGACTATCTGGAACTGATCGCTGCGGTCGAGGCGACCGCCGAGGAAATGCAGATCGCGGTGCATGTCGAGGGCTATCCGCCGCCCTACGATCCGCGCGTCGAAGTCATCAAGGTGACGCCCGATCCCGGCGTGATCGAGGTCAACGTCCAGCCGGCGCAAACCTGGCGCGAGGCCGTCGACATCACCTTCGGCCTCTATGAAGACGCCGCGAAGACCCGGCTCGGCGCCAACCGCTTTCTGGTCGACGGCCGCCACACCGGCACCGGCGGCGGCAATCATGTCGTGGTCGGCGGCGCGACGCCGGCAGGATTCGCCGTTCCTGCGCCGGCCCGATCTGCTTGAAGAGCCTGGTGCTGTACTGGCAGCGGCATCCGTCGCTGTCCTATCTGTTCTCGGGCATGTTCATCGGCCCGACCAGCCAGGCGCCGCGCATCGACGAGGCGCGGCACGACGGCCTCTACGAGCTGGAGATCGCGCTGGCGCATGTGCCGCCGCCCGGCGTCGAGGCGCCGCTCTGGCTGGTCGACCGGCTGTTCCGGCACATCCTGGTCGACATCACCGGCAATACCCATCGCGCCGAAATCTGCATCGACAAGCTCTATTCGCCGGACGGTCCGACCGGCCGGCTCGGCCTGGTCGAATTCCGCGCGCTTCGAAATGCCGCCCGATCCGCGGATGTCGCTGGCGCAGCAATTGCTGATCCGCGCGCTGATCGCAAAACTCTGGCGCGAGCCGCAAGCAGGGCAAGTTCGTGCGCTGGGGCACGACGCTGCACGATCGCTTCATGCTGCCGCATTTCCTCTGGGAGGATTTTCTCGGCGTGCTCGATGAGCTCAAGGCACTCCGGCTACGATTTTTCGCCGGAATGGTACGCGGCCCAGCTCGAATTCCGCTTTCCCGTCTTCGGCCGCGTCCATCATGGCGGCGTCACGCTGGAATTGCGTCAGGCGCTGGAGCCCTGGCATGTGCTCGGCGAGGAGGGCTCGGCGGGCGGCACCGTGCGCTATGTCGATTCGTCGGTCGAGCGGCTGCAGATCAAGGCGAAAGGCTTTGTCGAAGGCCGCCATGTCGTCACCTGCAATGGCCGGCGGATGCCGATGACGGCGACCGGCCGCTCCGGCGAGGCGGTCGCCGCGGTCCGCTTCAAGGCCTGGCAGCCGGCCTCCGGGCTGCATCCGACCATTCCGGTCCATGCGCCGCTGACATTTGACCTGATCGATACCTGGAACGGCCGCTCGCTCGGCGGCTGCGTCTATCATGTCGCCCATCCCGGCGGCCGCAGCTACGACACCAAGCCGGTCAATTCCTACGAGGCCGAGGCGCGGCGGCTGGCCCGCTTCCAGGATCACGGCCACACCCCGGGCAAGATCGATCCGCCGCCCGAAGAACGCACAATTGAATTCCCTTTGACCCTCGACTTGAGGACGCCGCTCCTGCATTAATTTGGTGGCTCTGGCTGGAGTTCGGAATGGCGGGACAGCGGCGGTCAAGGCAGTAGTCAGGAAAACAGAGGCCCGTCCGGGCCAGCGCCGGATGGCGCAATGGGCGCGCGACTATGCGCGGCTGCCCGGCATTCCCGATGAATATATCGCGCCAGGACGGCGCGCCGCGCGCGGCCTGGACCCGGTTTTTCGACGCCTTTGCCGCGCTGGCGCCGGCCGATATCGAGCGGCGATTCGCCTCCGCCGACCGGCATCTGCGCGAAGCCGGCGTCACCTATCGCGCGCCCGGCGAGACCGCCGACCGGTTGTGGCCGCTGAGCCATCTGCCGCTGATCATCGACGAGACCGACTGGCAGCAATTGACCGCCGGCATCGCGCAACGCGCGCAATTGCTGGAACTGGTGCTTCGCGATCTCTATGGCGAGGGCCGTCTGGTCACCGACGGCGCGATCCCGGCCGCCGCGATTGCCGGCATCGAACGAATATCTGCGCTCGGTTTGCGGCGTCAAACCGCCGGGCGGCCGCTATCTGCATCTCTATGCCGCCGATGTCGGCCGCGGGCCCGACGGGCGCTGGTGGGTGCTGGGCGACCGCACGCAGGCGCCATCGGGCGCCGGCTACGCGCTGGAAAACCGCCTGGTGCTGTCGCGCGCCTTCTCCAATCTCTACAAGTCGATGAATGTCGAGCGCGTGGCGCCGTTCTTCGAGGCGTTTCGCGACAGTCTGCGCGCCAGCGCCGACCGCGACGAGCCGCGGATCGGATTGCTGACGCCGGGCACCTTCAGCGAGACCTATTTCGAACACGCGACGCTGGCGCGCTATCTCGGCTTTCTGCTGGTCGAGGGCGACGATCTCGCCGTCAGCGGCGACCGCATTCACATCCGCACCGTCGCCGGCCTGAAGCGGCTCGACGTGCTGCTGCGCCGGGTCGATTCCAATTTTCTCGATCCGCTGGAACTCGACGCGTCGTCGCATCTCGGCGTGCCCGGCCTGATCGACGTGCTGCGCAAGAATGGCGTCGTGGTCGCCAACATGCCGGGCTCGGGCGTGCTGGAGGCGCGGGCGCTGCTCGGGCTTCCTGCCTAGTCTCAGCCGGCGTCTGCTCGGCGAGGATCTGAAGATGCCGCACATCGCGACCTGGTGGTGCGGCCAGAAATCCGCGCGCGAGGAAGTGTTGTCGCGGCTCGACGAGTTCGCGATCGAGGGCGCCTATGGCAGGGGCGTTCCCGGCTTTCCGGGCAACGGCCCGGTGCTTCGCCGGCGAATTGTCGCCTGCCGAGCGCGAGCGGCTGCGGACCGCGATCACCGATCGCGGCATCGACTATGTCGGCCAGGAACTGGTGCGGCTGTCGACTACGCCGGTGTGGGAGAATGGCCGGATCACGCCGCGCCCGTTCGTGCTGCGGGTGTTTGCCGCCGCCACCCCGAACGGCTGGACCATCATGCCCGGCGGCTTCTGCCGGATCGCCGAGCAACCCGACGCCCGCGCGGTGTCGATGGGCGATGGCGCGCGGTCGGCGGACGTCTGGGTGGTGTCCGACAGAGCGGTGTCGACCTCGACGCTGCTGCCGGCGGCCGACACGGTGCGGATCAGGCGGATCGCCGGCGTGGTGCCGAGCCGCGCCGCCGACAATCTGTTCTGGCTTGGCCGCTATCTCGAACGCGCCGAGGCGACGCTGCGGCTGATCCGCGCGCTCGGCACGCCGATGCGCGATCCCGTCAAGGGTGCGCCAGACGGCGGCTTCCCTCGGTCGAGCGGATCCAGCGGCTGCTGGTGACCTGGGGCGCGACCTCGCAGGCGTCGCGGGCGAACCCCGGGCAGGGTCGCCGCCGAGGCGCTGCAGAGCGCGGAGAAATTCGGCTCGGCGCTGTCGCTGCTGCGATCGGCGCAGCGGACCGCGACCTCGCTGCGCGAGCGGCTTGTCGCCGGATGCCTGGCAGGTCATCACCGAGATGACGGAACGCCTGGCGCTGCGAGGTCGACGATGACGACGGCGTCGTCAGCGCCGCCGAACTGACGCTGCAGGAGCTGGCGAGCTTTGCCGGCCTCGCGCAGGAGAACATGAACCGCGCCGCCGGCTGGCGCTTCCTCGAGATGGGCCGCCGCGCCGAGCGCGCCATCAACACCGCGCGGTTCGCGCGGCAGTTCGCCTATGACGAGGCCGGCGACGAGGATCTCGACGTGCTGCTGACGCTGGTGGATTGCCAGATCACCTATCGCTCGCGCTATCTGGTCGGCCCGCTCGCTGGCGCCGGTGCGCGATCTCGCGGTGCTCGACCCCTACAATCCGCGCTCGGTCGCGTTCCAGGTCGCCGCGCTCAACGAGCACATCGCGAGCCTGCCGAGCCTCAAGGAGCACGGCCTGATCGAGCGGCCGCAGCGCCTGGCGGTCGCGCTGCAGGCGACGCTGACGACCGCGGAGGCCGCCGAGCTCGACACCAAAACCCTGTTCGCGCTGGAGCAGGATCTGCTCAATCTCGCCGACGCCATCGGATCGCATTATTTCCCGCACGGTCCCAATGCGAGCCGGCCGGAGAAGCTGACGGGCCTCGCGTGATCTACGACATCCGTCATGTCACGACCTACAGTTACGAGAGCCCGGTGAGTTTTGCGCGCTGCTCGCTGCGGCTGGAGCCGCGGAGCGGCGACGGCCAGCAACTGGTCTCGCACAGCGTCGAGATCCGGCCGAAGCCGGCGGAACGCACGGTCCGGCGCGATTTTTTCGGAACCCATACCGAGAGCGTCCTGATCGAGACCGCGCATCGCAGCCTGCGGATCGATTCCCGGTCGCGGGTTTCGGTGTCCCGGCACGCGCCCCGGCCGCGCCGCGCCGAGCCCGCCGTGGGAGAGCGTGCGCGACGTGGCGTTCGAGGCCACCAGCCTTGGTCCGTCGTCGCCGGTCGGTTACGTCTTCGCCAGCTCCCTGGTGCCGGTGCAGGCGCCGGTCACCGCCTATGCCGCGGCGAGCTTTCCGCCGGGAGCCGGCATCCTCGCCGGCGCGGTCGACCTGATGCACCGCATTCGCACCGAGTTCAAATACGATCCGAAGGCGACCGTGATCTCGACGCCGCTCAAGGAAGTGTTCGAGAAGCGCCACGGCGTCTGCCAGGACTTCGCCCATGTGATGATCGCGGGCCTGCGCGGGCTCGGGCTGCCGGCGGCCTATGTCAGCGGCTATCTGCGCACCATCCCGCCGCCGGGCAAGCCGCGCCTGCAGGGCGCCGATGCGACCCACGCCTGGGTTTCGGTGTGGTGCGGCGCCGAGATCGGCTGGATCGGCTTCGATCCGACCAACGATCTATCTGGTCGAGAACGACCACATCATCCTGGCGGTCGGACGGGATTTTTCCGACGTCTCGCCGGTCGACGGCATCATCGTCGGCTCGCGCAAGCAGAAGCTCAGCGTCGCCGTGGACGTGCTGCTGGTGGAGTAGGCGCGGCAGCCGAATCGGCACGTATCTCGACCGTCATCCTGAGGTGCGAGCCTCTTTGGCGAGCCTCGAAGGATGAACAGCCGGGCTGTCGCCCTTCGAGACGGCCGCTTCGCGGCCTCCTCAGGGTGACGAGGATAGCTTGGGTGCTCCCCGTCAATCTGATCGATTAGATACTAAGTCCCGGTCCGCCGTTCGTTGTCCATCGGCTCGGCGCGCAGCGTGCCGGAAGAATTTTTCGACTTCGCGCGACAGGGTTTCCGCCGTCGCGGTCAGATCGCTGGAGACCGAGAGCACGGAGGCGGCGGCCGTCGATGGTCTGCGCTCGATGGCGTCGCTCAGCGAGCCGATGTTGACGACCAGCGTGTCGTTGCCCTGGGCGGCCATCTGCGCATTCACCGAAATCTCGCGGGTCGCGGCGTCCTGCTGCCCGACGGCGCCGGCAATGTTCGACGTCACCGTCGTTGATTTCGCGGACGGCGTTGCCGATCTCGCGGACGGCGTCGACCGAGGTCCGCGTCGATGTCCTGGATCATGGCTGACGTTCTGGCCGATCTCGGCGGTCGCTTTGGCGGTCTGTTCGGCCAGCGCCTTGACCTCGTGCGCCACGACCGCAAAGCCGCGGCCGGCGTCGCCGGCGCGCGCGGCCTCGATCGTCGCGTTCAGCGCCAGCAGATTGGTCTGTTCGGCGATCGCCTGGATCAGGCTGAGCACGCCGTCGATGCGCTGGGTCGCGGCGGCAAGGCCCTCGATTTCGGCGATCGATTTTTCGGTGCGCTGGCCCGGCCTGCTCGACGGCGCCGGCGGACTGACGGACTTGCCGGCCGATTTCCTCGACCGAGGCGGAGAGCTCTTCGGCGGCGCTGGCGACGGCGGAAACGTTGCTGGACGGCCTGCTCGGTCGCGCCGGAAGCGGCGACGGCGCGTCCGCTGGCATCGGACGACACGCTGGCGATGGTCTCGGCGGTGGCCGCGCATCGACGTCGCATTGTCGGTCACCGCGCGCAGCACGCCGCCGATCGCTTGGCGGAACGCGTCGACCGAGGTTTCGATGTGCTTGGCGCGCTCGTCGCGCGCCCTGGAATCCTCGAGGACCTGCGAATTGAGGTTGCGGTTACGGTCCATCGCTTCCTTGAAGATCTGGATCGCCCGCGCCAGCGCGCCGATCTCGTCGCGTCGTTTGGTGTGGGGGACCTCGACGTTTTCGTCGCCTTCGGCGACGCGCTTGATGGTGGCGGTGATGACCGACAGCGGGCGCGCGACCGAACGGGAGATGATCAGCACGCCGATCACGACCACGACCAGCGCCAGCACGCCGAGACAGGTCAGGACAAAGGCCATGGTGTGGTTGGTGTCGGTCTGCTGCGCCAGCTTCTTGCTGCGTTCGGCATAGACCTTGGAGAGCGCCTCGAGATCCTTGTTCAGCGCCGAGCGCACTGCGCGGTTGGCGTCGTTGTCGCCCCATTCGCGCCCCGCCGCCGCATTGATCTCGACCCCGCGGCGCACCAGTTCCTTGCGGAACTCGACGAACTGTTCGATCCGCTTCTTGAAGGTGGCGAACTGCTCGGCGTCGTCGGCCTGGACGATCGCCTCCCAGTTCTTGACGACGGCGAGAATCCGTTCGTTGAACTTGAGCAGCCCGTCGCCGTATTTCTTCACGACGGCCGGATCCGTCGACATGTAGACGCCGCGGGATTCCATCACCACCGCATAGACCAGCGAATTGACCCGCTCGACATTGAGCGCGGCGCGGCTGGCGGTCTCGACCGCTTCCGTGAGTTCGGCGTTGCGGCGGGTGTTGTAGTCGGACAAAGCGGTGATGGCGGCGGTGAGAACCGCGAACAGCGCAAAGATCGAATACAGCTTGGCCGCGAGCGAAAACCTGGACGCCACGGCGGTGGCAGAGGCAGGACCGGCGGATTTCATAATTTCGGCCATAACGGCACTCCAAAGAGGCCGGTGAGCTCCGTCGGCCACTAAAAATTATGCTGAATTTGAATGGATTATTTCTTAACGCGCGAAGGTTCCGTTGACTGCAATTATTGAATATTATCTAGTAAAATCAGTTAGTTAAATAGTTGTAAATTGTTGGTATACAAAATAATTGATCTCCTGCGACGACTGGGCGCATGTCCCGGGGATCACCAGCGCTAATGCTCCGGTGGCGAATTCCTTGCTTCCAGTCGGCCAGCGTCATCCCAAAATGATAGCTTGGCGACAGCCCGTCGCAGCCCCGATGGGCCCGGAGCCGCCATGGTCTATCGCCAAGCCATCGATGCCACCAGCTACCTGTTCGATGACCTGCGCGACCTGCTCGCCAAGGCCACGCCGCCGCGCTCGGGCGATCGCCTGGCCGGGATTGCCGCCGACAGCGCCGAGCAAATGATCGCGGCGCGGATGGCGCTCGCCAATGTCCCGCTCAAGCAGTTTCTGAATGAGACTGTCGTTCCTTACGAGGACGACGAGGTTACCCGCCTGATCGTCGATAGCCACGACGCCACGGGTTTTGCGGTCGATATCGTCGCTGACGGTCGGCGCCTTCCGCGACTGGCTGTTGTCGGATGGCGCGACCACCGAGGTGCTGCGCAAGCTGGCGCGCGGCGATCACGCCGGAAATGGCGGCGGCGGTATCAAAACTGATGCGCAATCAGGATCTGATCCTGGTCGCGAAAAAATGCGCAGGTGACTATCGGCCTTTCGCAACACCATCGGCCTGCGCGGGCGGATGAGCGTGCGGCTGCAGCCCAATCATCCCTTCGACGACGTCAAGGGCATTACGGCCTCGATCCTCGACGGCATCCTGCTCGGATCGGGCGATGCCTGTATCGGCATCAACCCGGCGAGCGACGATCCGGACGTGATCGGCGAATTGCTGCGGCTGCTCGACGGCATCATCAGCCGGCTGGAGATTCCGACGCAAAGCTGTGTGCTGACCCATGTCACCACCACGCTCGGATTGATCGGCCAGGGCGTGCCGGTCGATCTGGTGTTCCAGTCGATTGCGGGAACGGAAGCCGCCAACCGCAGTTTCGGGGTCGATCTGGCGCTGTTGCGCGAGGCGCGGGAGGCCGGGCTGTCGCTGCGCCGCGGCACCGTCGGCAATAATGTGATGTATTTCGAAACCGGGCAGGGCTCGGCGCTCTCGGCCAATGCCCATCACAATGTCGATCAGCAGACCTGCGAGGCGCGGGCCTATGCGGTGGCGCGCGCGTTCGATCCACTGCTGGTCAACAGCGTGGTCGGCTTCATCGGGCCGGAATATCTCTATGACGGCAAGGAGATCATCCGCGCCGGGCTGGAGGATCATTTTTGCGGCAAGCTGCTCGGCCTGCCGCTCGGCGTCGACGTTTGCTACACCAACCACGCCGAAGCCGATCAGGACGACATGGACAATCTGCTGACGCTGCTGGCCGCCGCCGGCGTGACCTTCATCATGGGGGTGCCGGGCGCCGACGACGTCATGCTGAACTACCAGTCGACCTCGTTTCACGATGCGCTTTACGTCCGCGACCTGTTTGGCTTGAAGCGGGCGCCCGAATTCGACGACTGGCTGCTCCGCACTGGCCTCGCGGGCGCCGATTTCCGGCTTGCGGGCGATGCGGGTCTGCTGCCCGAATTCGCCTCACGGCTGATCGCCTGAACCCGGCCGGGCTCTCGTGCAACCAATTGGAGACCGGCGGGTTAAGACCCGTCGCCACAATCTTGAAGAATTTCTGGCCCACGCTTCGGTGACGTGCTTAGATTTGTGCAGGCTTTGGCTGAGGATGTTTGATGAGAGCTGAAGGCATTGAGACGGTACGGCGCATCTTGTGTGTCTTTCCGCGCTATACGTCTTCGTTTGGTACTTTCGAACACGCCTATCCCCTGACCGACGGCGTCCAGGCCTTCATGCCGCCGCAGGGGCTGCTGCTGATCGCAGCCTATCTCCCGGCCAACTGGCCGGTTCGTTTCATCGACGAGAACATCCGCCCTGCGACGCAGGAAGACTTCGAATGGGCCGAGGCGGTGTTCGTCAGCGGCATGCACATCCAGCGCCAGCAGATGAACGATATCTGCCGCCGCGCGCATGCGTTCGATCTGGCGGTTGCGATCGGCGGCCCGTCGGTCAGCGCCTGCCCGGATTACTATCCGTCGTTCGACTATCTGCATGTCGGCGAACTCGGCGATGCGACCGATGAACTGATCGCGCGGCTGGCGCGCGACCCGTCGCGTCCGGAGCAGCAGGTGGTGCTGAAGACCGCCGATCGCGTCGACATGAGCGACTTTCCGATTCCGGCCTATGAGCTGGCCGAGACCAGGAAATACTTGCTCGGCAGCATCCAGTATTCGAGCGGCTGTCCCTACCAGTGCGAATTCTGCGACATCCCCGGTCTCTACGGCCGCAATCCGCGCCTCAAGACGCCGCAGCAGATCATCGCCGAACTCGACAAGCTGCGCGAATGCGGCATGACCGATACGGTGTATTTCGTCGACGACAATTTCATCGGCAACCGCAAGGCGGCGCTGGACCTGCTGCCGCATCTGGTCGAATGGCAGAAGAGAACCGGCTACATCACGCGGCTCGCCTGCGAGGCGACGCTGAACATCGCCAAGCGGCCGGAGATCCTCGAGAAGATGCGCGAGGCCTTCTTCGTCACCGTGTTCTGCGGCATCGAGACTCCGGATCCCGACGCGCTGAAGGCGATGCACAAGGACCATAACATGATGGTCCCGATCATGGAGGGCATCCAGACCATCAACTCCTATGGCATGGAGGTCGTGTCGGGCATCATCATGGGGCTCGACACCGACAAACCGGGGACAGCCGATGCGCTGCTCACCTTTGTCGACGAATCCCGGATTCCGCTGTTGACGATCAATCTGCTGCAGGCGCTGCCAAAGACGCCGCTATGGGATCGGCTGACGCGTGAAGGCCGCCTGATCCAGGAAGATGAGGGACGCGATTCGAATGTCGACTTCCTGCTGCCCTACGAGGATGTCGTCAGCTCCTGGAAAAGGTGCATGGAGATCGCCTACGAGCCGGCGAAGCTGTTCGCGCGCTACGAGTACCAGTGCAACTACACCTACACCAACCGGCTGAAAGTGCCCGTCAGTCCGGAAATGAAGAGCTGGCGCAATATCCGGCGCGGTCTGATCATGCTGCGCAACATCTTCTGGAAAGTCGGCGTGCTCGGCGATTACAGGAAGGTGTTCTGGAAGTTTGCGTTGGGCCGGCTCAGGCGCGGCGACATCGAGGGCCTGATCGGTTCGTCGATGATTGCGCATCATCTGATCAGTATTTGCGCGCGCAGCCACTAGTGGTCAGCAGAGCGCATCGAACTATTCGATCCGGCTGCGCGAGGCCTCGGTTCCGGCCGAGTAATGCGAACATGAAAACGCCGGCGCCGCCGTCCAGGTCGCTGATGCGTCTGCGCGAATTGACGCCGGCGCGGGTAGGCCTTGGCCGGGCCGGCGCGAGCCTGCCGACCGCAGCGCTGCTCGGCTTTACCCTCGACCACGCGCGGGCGCGCGACGCCGTCCATGCCGCCTTCGATCATGCCGGGATTGTCGCCGGATTAGGCGGCCTCGGCCTGCAGCCGGTCGAGGTTTCAAGCCAGGCGCGCAACCGGCGCGATTATCTCCGCCGTCCCGACCTCGGACGTATGCTCGATCCGGCCTCCCGGGACGCGCTTGCCGACCACAACCGTGACGTCAGTCAGCTTGCAATCGTCGTCGGTGACGGCCTGTCGCCCGCGGCGGTCAATGCTCCACGCTGTCGAACTGGTTCGCCATCTCGGTCCACGATTGGCTGAGGCCGGCATCGCGATCGGTCATGTGGTGGTTGCATCTGGCGCGCGCGTCGCGCTCGGCGACGAGATCGGCGCCATTCTCGGCGCGTCCATGATGGTGATGTTGATCGGCGAGCGGCCGGGCCTGTCCGCGCCCGACAGCCTCGGAGCTTATCTGACCTATGCACCGCGGATCGGCCTCACCGACGCCGAGCGCAATTGCGTCTCCAACATCCATGGTGCCGGGCTGAGCTACGATGAAGCCGCAGCTCAAGATCGCGTGGCTGGTGCGCGAGGCGTTCGCCCGGGAGATCACCGGGGTCGCACTAAAGGATGAAAGCGGCGGTGGAACGGCTCCGGCGAATCGCGACCAGCCCAACCCAGTGTGACAAATCAGATACTTAAGGGCCCCGATCGCCGCCCGCGTGCCGATTTGCCTTGGCCGCCCGCGCTTGCCGGATGCGGTCCGGACCTGTAAAACGGCGGCGGTTAATTTACCGCATGTTTTCAAGGGCTAGCGTCGATCAGTGATAGGCTGACAAAGCCTCATTCGCGCCCGCAACCCAAGCTAAACAAATTAAGCCGACGTGAGAACTGGACAGGGCATGCTCGAAAAGAACACCGAAAGTCAGGTCCACGTCGAAGCGATTGAGGAGCCGCGGCCGGGCTCCAGCATCGCCTTCGGGCTGGAGCGCATCGGGCTGATCGCGGTCAAGGCGCCGATCCTGTCCTGCGTCATTCTGCTGGGCCTGATGGTCGCGGCGATCTTCGGGATCGAGCGCATCAAGATCGACGACTCGCTCAGCCAGTTGTTCCGTTCCAATTCCAAGGACTACAGGCAATACGAGGCGGTGACCAAGCGCTTCCCGGCGACCGAATTCGACGTGCTGGTCGTGGTCGAAGGCAAGACGCTGATGGCGCGGCCCAACCTCGAGAAGATCCGCGACATGGTCACCGACCTGCAACTGGTCGACGGCGTGCGCGGTCTGGTCTCGCTGTTTTCGGCGCGCCAGGCGCCGGAACCCGGCAAGCTGCCGGCGGCGCTGTTCCCGTCGGAACTGCCGGAGGGCGCGGCCTACGACAAGTTCGTCGAGACCGTTAAATCCAACGAGATCATCCGCGGCAAGCTGCTGTCGGAGGACGGCACGCTGGCGCTGGTCGTGCTGTCGCTCGAACCCGACTATCGTCGCCAGCAACGAGCTCACCAAGGCGGTCGGCGATATCCGCAAGATCATGGCCGACGACCTCGCCGGCAGCGGGCTCAACGCCCAACTGTCCGGCGTGCCCGTCATGCAGCTCGAGATCCGCAACGCGGTCAAGCGCGACGGGCTGACCTACAACATCCTCGGCATTCTGGCCGGCTGCATCATCGCGATCATCTTCTTCCGCAAGATATCGTTCATGATCATCGCGGCCTTCCCGCCGATCATCGCGATCCTGCTTGCGCTCGGCGGCCTCGGCTGGGCCGGCTTCAGTCTCAACATGTTCCTGAACGTGATGACGCCGCTGATCATGGTGATCAGCTTCTCCGACTCGATGCAGCTGACATTTGCGGCGCGCGACCGGCTGATCGCGGGCCAGGACAAGTACACCGCGTTCAAGAACGCGGTGCTGGTGGTCGGGCCGGCCTGCGTGCTCACCCACGGCACCGCCGGCATCTCGTTCATTGCCCTGCAATTCTCCGATTCCGAACTGATCCGCAAATTCGGCGAGGCGGGACTGGCCGCCACCATCATCGCGCTGATCGCGGTGCTGTCGCTGGTGCCCGCTGTTCGGCGTGCTGCTGGTGCGCAACGAAAAGGTCTTCGCGGTGAAGTTCCAGGGCGCCGACGCCGGCGTCGCAGACGCTGCGCAATTTCTGCTACTGGATCGCGGTGCGCATGGTCGGCCGTCCCGGGCTGTTCAGCCTGATCGCGGTGATCGTGGTCGGCGGTCTGCGGCATCGTCTACGCCAATCTGGAGCCGCGCTACCGGCTGGCCGACCAGGTGCCGGACAAGCGGCAGGCGGTGGCGGCGTCGAGCCGTCTCGACGCCAAGCTCACCGGCGCCAATCCGATCGACGTGCTGATCGAATTCCCCAAGGGCGCCTCGCTCTACGCGCCGGAGACGCTTGAAGACGATCGCCGATGTCCATTCGATGGTCGAAACCGCGGCCGGCGTCGGCAATGTCTGGTCGCTGGAAACGCTGCGCCGCTGGCTTGCCGAAAAGGCCGGCAGCTCCGACGTCGCGACGCTGAAGGAATATGTCGAGCGTGATTCCCGAACATCTGGTCGCGGCGCTTCATCTCGGCCGATCAGGACGCGGTGGTGGTGTCGGGCCGCGTACCCGATCATCGATTCGAGCGAGCTTCTTCCGGTGGTGAACAAGCTCGATACGGCGCTCGACAAGGTGCGCGCCGAGCATCCCGGCTACGAGATCGCGGTCACCGGTCTGTCGGCGATCGCCGCGCGCAACAGCGCCAACATGATCGAGAAGCTCAACCGCGGCCTGACGGTCGAATTCCTGCTGGTCGCGGTCTTCATCGGGCTCGCGTTCCGCTCGGTCGTGGTGATGTTCTCCTGCATCCTGCCCGGCATCTTCCCGGTGGTGATGTCGGGCACGGTGCTGTGGCTGATGGGCGAGGGGCTGCAATTCGCCAGCGTCGTGGCGCTGACGGTGTCGTTCGGTCTCGGCTTGAGCGCGACGATCCACTTCCTCAACCGGCTGCGGCTCGAGCGAAAGCCGGGCGTCAGTGCCGGATCTGGCGGTCGAGCGGGCCACCGTGCTGGTCGGTCCGGCGCTGATCCTGACCACGGTGGTGCTGGCCTGCGGCCTCGTCGGTGACGGTGTTCTCCGACCTGCCGTCGCTGCGCCTGTTCGGCTGGCTCAGCGCGTTCGCGATGGTCGCGGCGCTGGTCGCGGATCTCTTCATCCTGCGGCCGACGGCGATGTTCCTGATCAACCTGTCGGAAAAGATTCGCGGCACCGCGGGTCACGCGAAGCCGGCAGAGTAACGCTCTCAGCAAAAGGGAAACGCTCCCGGATAATCCGTGGGTCTCGCTCTAGAACCTGATAGAGCCGGCATCAGCCCTTCGTCATCGTGATCGAGACGCCGCGGATTTCGCCCTTGGAGTCGATCTGAACGATCTGCTTGTTGCCGTTGGTGCGCAGGTTCAGGTTGGCGGCAAAGCCGGAGGCCTCGACGAACACGTCGATCTGGCCGCCGCCCGCGGTGCCCTGCAGGTTGCCGAAGATGTTGCGGCTCTCTTCGCTCCAGTTGCCGGAGATGCGGTCGCCCTGGCTGGTGACGTCGCTGGAGAGATCGAACTTGTAGCTGTCGCTGGCGCAGTGCAGGTTCTGCTTCAGGCCGAGGCCGGTCGCATTGACCTTGTAGTCTGCCTTGCAGCGGATGCTCTCGGTGGTGCCGTTGGACAGCGCGACCGTGCCGGTGCCGGTCCAGGATCCGTCAAAGCCGGCAAATGGCCCCGACGCCTGGGCGTGGCTTGCGCGAGATCGACAACATGAGCGCGGCGCCGACGCCTGCAGCCTTGAGTAGCCTGACCGAACAAGCTGGAACCAAACAGTTTCATCGTGAATTTTCCCATCAAAATAGACGTTCTCACAAAAGGACCCGTCTCGCCGCATCGAAGATTTAGTGTCCCCACAGTATGTTAGGTTCAAATGACAAAATGCCGGTGGCGGCCATCGCCGCAGGGCAGCGGCATTTCGCTCGGATCGGAATCAAACACGTCCGATCGTCGAGGCGTCGCCGGTAAGCATCTAGCTGTCGCGCCGCGCATTGTCCGCAACAACCATTTACGAACAAAGCTAACGCCAAAAATAGCACATTAGATATCAGCTGGTTATTCGGAAGACGGCCGCCGTCGCAAATTTGGCCGCATTTGCCAGTGCTTGTTCTTTGTATCGTTGCTGCGCTACGCGGCGTCTGCCATCCCAACAAATCGCGTCCCGGCGATGCCGAAACGCAATTCGGGAACAGGATTTTTTGCTGCCGAAATGAAGGAATACGATGCGTAAATTTGTTCTGGCACTCTCCCTGTTGTCGATATCGGTTTCGTCGGATGCGTTTGCCCAGCAGCAACGCAGTGGCACGCCGCAGGAGCAGAAGGCCTGCGCCCGCGACGTGCAGCGCTTCTGCCGCCCGGTGATCGATCAGGGCGATTTCACCATTCTGGCCTGCCTGCAGGCACAATCGCCCCAAGATAACCCCGGCCTGCGATCAGGTGCTGAAGAAGCCACGGCCAATAGACCGCGCTCGCATCCATTAAGTCGCTGCAAGCCGCGTGACTCGGTGCCTGAAATCCGGCACGCAGGCGATGCGCCGACTCGGCCGCAGATAGCATTGGTTTTGGCGGCGTATTCCCCTATATGGGGCACGCGATCCCTCGCATGCGCTGAGCATCGGCGTATGCGCCATGCCCAGATGAATGTAGCCAGTTCCTGATGACCAGCGCGAGCGAACTGCGATCCGGAAAGACCCACCGCGACGAGAATTTTCCGGTCGCGTCGTGGATCATTCATCCGCGTCACCGGGCGCTGATCCTGGCGTTCTACAATTTCGTCCGGACCGCCGACGACATTGCCGATCATGCGACGCTGAGCGCCGGCGACAAGCTTCGCTATCTCGACCTGTTCGAGGCGGAACTGCTCGGCAATGGCGACACCCAGACGGAGGCGGTCAGTCTGCGCCACGCGCTGGCCGAGCGCGCGATGCCGCCGCGCCATGCGCTCGATGTGCTGATCGCGTTCCGGATGGACGTGACCAAGCTGCGTTACGAGAACTGGGACGAAGTGATTCACTATTGCCGCTATTCGGCGATGCCGGTCGGCCGCTTCATGCTCGACGTCCATGGCGAGAGCACCTCGACCTGGGCCGCATCCGATGCGCTGTGCGCCGGCCTGCAGATCAACAACCATCTGCAGGATTGCGCCAAGGACTACCGCGATCTCAACCGCGTCTACCTGCCGCGCGATGCGCTGGCCGCCGCGGGCGCGACGGTCGAGATGCTGGGCGAGGCGAAGTCGCAGCCGCGCGCTGCTGCAATGCCTGCAGGCGCTGGCGGTGCGGACCGAGACGCTGCTCGACGAAAGCAAATCGCTCGCCGCCGGAGGTGAAGGATTTCCGGCTCGGGCTCGAGATCTCGGTGATCCAGGCTTTCGCCGACAAGATCGTCGGCTTGCTGAAAGTGCGCGATCCGCTCAGCGAGCGCGTGCATCTTGGCCCGCTCGAATTGCTCGGTCAGAGTTTCGGCGGCATTGCCGGCGAGATCGACGCGCCGCGCGGTCGGGCGCCGCCCGGCTGTCAAAGCCGGCGGCCGGCGCATGACGCTCGAGACGGCGGCGGCCAACGCAAATTACGGCACCACCGCGTCCGGCAGTTCGTTCTATGCCGCGATGCGCATCTTGCCGCGCGAACAGCGCGAGGCGATGTTCCAGATCTACAGCTTCTGCCGGCAGGTCGACGACATCGCCGATTCCGACGGTCCGCGGCCCGAGCGGCTGGCGGCGCTGCAGCAATGGCGCGACGATATCGACGCGCTGTATCAGGGCCGTCCGCCGGCGCGACTGCAGGATTACGTGGCGTCGGTCGAAACGGTTCGGTCTCAAGCGCGAGGATTTCCTCGCCATCGTCGACGGCATGGAGATGGACGTGCCGCAGGACATCCGCGCGCCGGATCTGGCGACGCTCGATCTGTATTGCGACCGCGTCGCCAGCGCGGTCGGACGGCTGTCGGTGCGGGTGTTCGGCTTGCCGGAGCACGACGGCATCCTGCTCGCGCATCATCTCGGCCGCGCGCTGCAATTGACCAACATCCTGCGCGACATCGACGAGGACGCCGGCCTCGGCCGGCTGTATCTGCCGCGCGAAGGCCTGCTGCATGCCGGCATCACCAGCGACGATCCGGCGAAGGTGATCGGCCGACCGGGCGCTGCCGAAAGTCTGCCTGCCGCTGGTCGAGCGGGCGCAGGCGCATTTCGAGACCGCCGACGCGATCATGAAGCGCAATTCGCGGCGCGTGGTGCGCGCGCCGCGGATCATGTCGAAATATTATCGTGCGATACTGGAGCTATTGGTCGCACGGGGATTTGCAGCTCCGCGCGCGCCGGTTCGCGTCAACAAGATGGCGAAGATTCGCCATCCTTCTCCGCTACGCGATCATCTGATGCAGAAAACCGTTCATATCATCGGCGCCGGCATTTCCGGCCTCTCGGCCGCCGTGCGGCTGGCCAATGCCAATTACCGCGTGCACGTCCACGAGGCGACGCAACAGGCCGGCGGACGCTGCCGGTCCTATTTCGACGCCGCGACCAATCTCACCATCGACAACGGCAATCATCTGCTGCTGTCGGGCAACCGTCACGCGCTGGCCTACGCCAGGTCGATCGGCACCGAGGCGGGACTGGTCGGACCGACGCGCGCGCAGTTTCCGTTCGTCGATGTGACCAGCGGCAAGCGCTGGCAGCTCGACCTCGGCGACGGCCGGCTGCCGCTGTGGCTGTTCGATGCGGCGCGCCGCGTGCCGGATACTGGCCTGCTCGATTATTTCGCATTGATGCCTCTGATCTGGGCAGGGACGGACAAACTGGTCGGCAAGACGATCCCGTCCGAGGGCACGCTGTACCAGCGGCTGGTGCAGCCGCTGTTGCTGGCCGCGCTCAACGTCGATCCGCCCGAGGGCTCGGCGGGCCTTGCCGGCGCGATCGTGCGGGAAACCCTGCTGGCGGGCGGCCAGGCCTGCCGGCCGCTGATCGCGCGCGACGGTTTGAGCGCGGTGCTGATCGAACCGGCGGTCAAGCTGCTGCAGGACAAGGGCGCCACCATCCAGCTCGGCCATGAGCTGCGCGAGTTGGCGATGGCGGGCGACAGGATCAGCGAACTGAAATTCGGCGACGATGCGATCGCGGTCGCAGCCGACGATGCGGTGGTGCTGGCGGTTCCGCCGCGCCCGGCGGCGGCGTTGCTGCCGGGGCTGAAGACGCCGACCAAATTCCGCGCCATCGTCAATGCGCATTTCCGCTTCGATCCGCCGAAGGATGCGCCGGCCATCCTCGGCGTCGTCGGCGGACTGGTGGAGTGGCTGTTCGCGTTTCCGCAGCGGCTGTCGGTCACCATCAGCAATGGCGACCGGCTGGTCGATATGCCGCGCGAGGAACTCGCGCAGGCGATCTGGCGGGATGTCTGCAAGGCCGCCGGCGTGCCGGGCGAGCCGCCATTGCCTGCCTGGCAGATCGTGCGCGAACGCCGTGCTACGTTCGAGGCGACGCCGGAGCAGAATGCGCTGCGGCCGGGCCCGGTCACGGCCCACAAAAACCTGTTTCTCGCCGGCGACTGGACTGATACGGGGTTGCCGGCAACCATCGAGGGATCGGTGCGGTCAGGAGACCGTGCCGCCGATCTGGTTCTGGCGAGGCCGCAAGGCTGACCGGACGCTGATCGGACACCGCGCGACCGGTTCGACGGCCGCGCCTACAGGGGATGTCGAGCGAAATGCTTTCCGGCCATCACACCGCTGCAGTCGACCCCGCCGCGCTGGAGAAGAGCATCTCCGCAGGCGACAGAGGCGCTGCTCGGCTATCGGCAATCCGACGGGCACTGGGTGTTCGAACTGGAAGCCGACAGCACGATCCCAGCCGAATATGTGCTGCTGCGCCATTATCTCGGCGAGCCCGTCGACGGCGTGCTGGAGGCCAAGATCGCCAACTATCTGCGCCGCGTTCAGGGCGAACATGGCGGCTGGCCGCTGGTGCAGGACGGCGCGTTCGACATGAGCGCCAGCGTCAAATCCTATTTCGCGCTGAAGATGATCGGCGATTCCGTCGATGCGCCGCACATGGCGCGGGCGCGCGAGGCGATCCTGTCGCGCGGCGGCGCCATCCACAGCAACGTCTTCACGCGTTTCATGCTGGCGATGTTCGGGGTGCTGAGCTGGCGCAGCGTGCCGGTGCTGCCGATCGAGATCATGCTGCTGCCGATGTGGTCGCCGTTCCATCTCAACAAGATCTCGTACTGGGCGCGCACCACGATCGTGCCGCTGATGGTGCTGGCGGCGCTGAAGCCGCGCGCGAAGAATCCCAAGGGCGTCGGCATCGACGAGTTGTTCCTGCAGGACCCGCGTTCGATCGGCATGACCCACAAGGCGCCGCATCAGAGTTTTGGCTGGTTCGCTTTGTTCCGCGCGCTCGATATCGTGCTGCGCTTCGTCGAGCCGATGTTTCCCAAAAAGCTCCGCGCGCGCGCGATCGAGAGCGCGGTGGCCTTCATCGAGGAGCGGCTGAACGGCGAAGACGGGCTTGGCGCGATCTATCCGCCGATGGCCAACACCGTGATGATGTATGAGGCGCTCGGCAGGCCTGCGGATTATCCGCCGCGCGCCATCACCAGGCGCGGCATCGACAAGCTGCTGGTGATCGGCGAGCACGAGGCCTATTGCCAGCCCTGCGTTTCGCCGGTGTGGGACACCGCGCTGGCCTGTCACGCCATGATTGAAACCGGGGGCGAGGCGATGCTGCCGGCCAAGCAGGGCCTGGATTGGCTGAAGCCGAGGCAGGTGCTGGATCTGAAGGGCGACTGGGCGGTGAAACGTCCCGACGTGCGGCCGGGCGGCTGGGCGTTCCAGTACAACAATGCCCATTATCCCGATCTCGACGACACCGCCGTGGTGGTGATGGCGATGGATCGGTCGCGGCGCCAATCCGGCAGCAGCGAATATGACGAGGCGATCGCGCGCGGCCGCGAGTGGATCGAGGGCATGCAGAGCCGCGATGGCGGCTGGGCTGCGTTCGACGTCGACAACCTCGAATATTATCTCAACAACATCCCGTTCTCCGACCATGGCGCGCTGCTGGATCCGCCGACCGAGGACGTCACCGCGCGCTGCGTCTCGATGCTGGCGCAGCTTGGCGAGACCGCCCGGACCAGCAAGGCGGTGGCGGACGGGGTCGCCTATCTGCGCCGGACCCAACTGGCCGAGGGATCGTGGTACGGCCGCTGGGGCCTGAACTACGTCTATGGAACCTGGTCGGTGCTTTCGGCGCTCAATGCTGCCGGAATCGACCACCAGGACCCGGTGATGCGCAAGGCGGTGGACTGGCTGCTCTCGATCCAGAATCAGGACGGCGGCTGGGGCGAGGATGCGGTCAGTTACCGACTCGACTACAAGGGATTTGAAGGGCGCGCCCTCGACTTCCTCGCAAACGGCATGGGCCTTGCTTGGACTGATGGCGGCGGGCGAGGTCGAAAATGCCGCAGTTCTACGGGGCGTGGAGTACCTAAAAACCACACAGACCGAAAAAGGGCTGTGGGACGAGGCGCGTTACACGGCAACAGGCTTTCCGCGGGTGTTTTACTTGCGTTATCATGGCTACTCGAAGTTCTTTCCGCTCTGGGCGCTGGCGCGGTATCGAAATTTGAGCAGCACCAACAGCAGGGTGGTAGGGGTCGGGATGTGACTTTGGCGGGGGCCGCCGTAACCGTGGGCAATTCGATTGATCCACGGCCGGTTTTGATCGTGACAGGATTGGTGCAGGAGGCCCGCATAGCGGCCGGGCCCGGCATGATCGTGATCTGCAGTTCCAGCGATCCGCAGCAGCTGCGCGCGCTGCTGGCGACGCTGGATTCATCCACATTCAGGGGCGTCATCTCGTTCGGCGTCGCCGGCGGGCTCGACCCGTCGCTGAAATCCGGCGACGTGGTAGTGGCGACCGAGGTGTTTGCCGGCGATACCCGTTTTCTGGCCGGTTTGGCGCTCAACGAGGAAATGATCGCCAGCGTTGCGTTGCGCCGCCGGCGTGTTGTCCGGGGCGTTCTGGCAGGGTCGGAACAGGTGATCGCGGCGACGGCCTGCAAGGCGGCGCTGCGCTCCGAGACCGGGGCGTCCGCCGTCGATATGGAGAGCCATATCGCGGCGGCCTATGCGGCCGAGGCGGGGCTTCCGTTCGCGGCCTTGCGCGTCATCAGCGATCCCGCCAGCCGTGCGCTGCCGGCGCTGGCGATGAGCGCGATCAAGCCGAACGGCGATATCGATCTGCGCAAGGTGCTGCGCGGGCTTGCGCGCCACCCGACCACGCTGCGCGCGCTGGTCTCGACCGGAATCGATTTCAATCGCGCGCTGCGTTCGCTGCGCGGCTGCCGGGGCTTTCTGCTCGGCGGCGAGGAACTCGCCGCGGCCAATCTCTGACTGCTGCCGGGTACGCCCGGGCCCGGATCAAAAAAACGCCGCTCCCGGTGAGCGGCGTTTTCGTTTTGGCGGTAATTATCCGATCGGCCGCGCTCAGGCGGCGGTCGATGCCTTTTGCTGCTGCTTGGCTGCGGCGGCGTCCGCCTCATCCTTGCGGATTTCCGACAGCCGCTTCTGCACCTCCGCCGAGAAGATGTACTGCGCCGGACGCTGCTTATCGAGATTGATCTCGGGCGCCATCGGACCGGTGGTCCTGACACCGCGCAGCGCCACCCACATCGCCTTCAAGGGATTGGTCAGCGCGGCATTCGCAGCCGTCGGCTCATAGCCGCAATGCGCCATGCAGTCGGCGCACTTCTCGTACTTGCCGGTGCCGTAGGTCTCCCAGTCGGTGGTCTCCATCAATTCCTTGAAGGTCTTGGTGTAGCCCTCGCCGAGCAGGTAGCAGGGCTTTTGCCAGCCGAAGATGTTGCGCGCGGGCATGCCCCAGGGCGTGCATTCGTATTCCTGGTTGCCGGCGAGGAAGTCGAGGAACAGGCCGGAATGCATGAAGTTCCACTTCTTGCCCTTGCCGAGCGCAAAGACGTCGCGGAACAGTTTCTTGGTCTTGGTGCGGTTGAGGAAGTGCTCCTGGTCGGGCGCGCGCTCATAGGCGTAGCCCGGCGACATCGAGACGCCGACACCGAGCTCGGTGGTGAAGTCGAGGAATTTGGCGATCTCTTCCGCCGGATGGCCGTCGAAGATGGTGGCGTTGACGTTGACGGTGAAGCCGCGGGCTTTCGCCGCCTTGATCGCCGACACCGCGCGGTCGAACACGCCCTTCTGCGACACCGCCTTGTCGTGATGCTCCTTCAGGCCGTCCAGATGCACCGAGAAGAACAGATAGGGCGACGGCTCGAACAGATCGAGCTTCTTTTCCAAAAGCAGCGCGTTGGTGCAGAGCGAGACGAACTTCTTGCGCGCCACGAGGCCGCGCACGATCTCGCCGATCTCCTTGTGGATCAAAGGCTCGCCGCCGGGGATCGCCACCATCGGCGCGCCGCATTCGTCGGCCGCATCCCAGCACTCCTGCGCCGACATGCGGCGATTGAGGATCGCATCGGGATAGTCGATCTTGCCGCAGCCGACGCATGCGAGGTTGCACCGGAACAATGGTTCCAGCATCAGCACCAGCGGATAGCGTTTCCGGCCAAGCAGCTTCTGCTTGATGAGATAGCCGCCGATACGCATTTCCTTGAAGAACGGTATTGCCATTACAAGTTTTCTTTCTGGACCTTAGTAAGTCGTGAAGTGGATCAGCCCGCAGTCAGTTCGGCTGGAAGCCGGAATTCGATATTTTCTTCCCGGCCCGGCAGCACCGACACCTTGACCGGTCCGATACGCCGCAAAGCCTCGATCACGTCGTCGACCAAGACTTCGGGCGCCGAGGCGCCCGCCGTGATGCCGACCGCTTTTGCATCCTTCAGCCAACCGGGGTTGAGTTCGCTGCCATCGGCAATGAGATAACTCGCCACCCCGACTTCGGTGCCGATTTCGCGCAGCCTGTTTGAGTTGGAACTATTGGCGGCCCCCACCACCAAAATGACGTCCACCAGTTTGCTCAGGTCCCTTACCGCAGATTGGCGGTTCTGTGTCGCATAGCAGATATCCCGGATGTCCGGGCCTTGAATATCCGTAAAACGGGCCTGAAGGGCCGAAATTATGTCTTTTGTGTCATCCACGCTCAGGGTGGTCTGGGTGATATAGGCCACCGGGGTGTCGGCCGGCAGCGTCAAAGCGGCCACGTCGTCGACGTTCTGGACCAGGAAGACGGGTCCTGGAACCTGACCCATGGTTCCCTCGACCTCGGGATGGCCGGCGTGGCCGATCAGGATCAGGGCCCGGCCTTTCGACATATAGCGCTTGCCCTGATTGTGGACCTTGGTGACCAGGGGGCAGGTCGCATTGAGGACCGGCAGGCCGCGGGCTGCGGCCTCCTCCTCGACGCTCCGCGCCACGCCGTGCGCGCTGAACACGGTCACGGCCAGCGGCGGCACCTCGGACAGATCCTCGACGAAAATAGCGCCTTTGTTCTTCAGGCTTTCGACCACGTATTTGTTATGGACGATTTCGTGGCGCACATAGACCGGCGGGCCATACTTCTCGAGCGCACGCTCGACGATCTCGATCGCACGCACGACGCCCGCACAAAACCCGCGCGGCTGCGCAAGATACACTTCCATGGGACGCCCGTTACGCAAGTTGCACCACACTCATTCAAAAGCCCCCGTGCCGCCGGATATGCCGATATCTGCAATATCCACACCATGACCGGTTCGGGCGCCTAAATCTCGCCCAAGCGCATGGAAGCACAGGGCTTTGTGTCAAAAAATCAGCGCCTAGAAAAGGTGCATCGCAATACTTGCTCGCGGACATCCCTAATGGCGGTAGTATGATACGGTTCTGCGACGCTCCGCCCGCCCGCGTCCGCCACGTTGTCGCCCTTCGTGGCGGTCTATACCGGCCTTTCAACGCCGTTTTGCGCTGTTTTGTTGCCGCCGCTTGAACCCCGAAGACGGTAACCAAAACAACATTAGATCGGTCCCGGGAACTCCGCTAGACAGCGGGCGTTTTCGGCAAGCTCCTTGAGCCTCAGAAAGAAACGATGTGCTGACAAGTATTGTTGTCTCGGTTGTTAGAACGTGCACGCGGTTTGCCATTCCTGTCGTCCTTCTCTCGCTGATCCTCGCGGTCGGGGCGGGCTTCTATACGGCCCGGAACTTCTCCATCAACACCGATATCAACAAGCTGATTTCCCCCGAGCTCGACTGGCGCAAGCGCGACAATCAGTTCGAAGCGGCGTTCGACCGCGACCGGCTGATTCTCGCCGTGGTCGAAGCGCCGACGCCGGAACTTTCCGGTGCCGCAGCCAGGGCGCTGGCTGAGAAGCTTGCCGGCGACACCAAGAATTTCGAGTCGGTGACGCCGCTTGGCTCCGGCGAGTTCTTCGAGAAGAACGGGCTGTTGTTCTTGCCTGTGGAAGAAGTGGGCCAGGTCACCGGCCAGCTCGAATCGGCAGCCCCCCTGATCGAGATCATGGCCGGCGATCCTTCGATCCGCGGCCTGACCGGCGCACTGGAGACCGGACTTGCCGGCATCAAGCGCGGGCAGGCCAAGCTGGACAATGCCGACCGGCCGTTCAACCTGATCGCCCAGACGGTCGAGGATGTCCTGAACAAGGGCAACGCGACGTTCTCCTGGCGCGAGCTCACCAGCGACAAGCCGCTGACCGACGCCGACCGGCGCGCCTTCATCGAATTCAAGCCGGTCCTCGACTACAACGCGCTCGAGCCCGGCAAGGACGCAACCGATGCGATCAGGCAGGCGGCCAAGGATCTGAATTTCGCCAGTGAATATGGCGCGCGGGTCAGGCTGACCGGACCGGTTCCGATGGCCAACGAGGAATACGCCACGGTCCAGGACGGCGCGATCACCAATGGCATCGGCACCGTCGTGATCGTGCTCGTGATTCTCTGGCTGGCGCTGCACTCGGCGAAAATCATCTTCGCCGTGTTCGCGAATCTTTTCGTCGGTCTTTCGATCACCACGGCGGTCGGCCTGATGATGGTGGGCTCGCTGAACCTGCTGTCGATCGCATTCGCGGTATTGTTCGTCGGCCTCGGCGTCGACTTCGGCATTCAGTACAGCGTCCGTTACCGTTCCGAGCGGTTCAAGAACGACAATTTGCCGCTGGCGCTGGAGAATGCGGCGCGGCGTGCCGCTGTGCCGCTTTCGCTGGCGGCGATGGCCACCGCTGCGGGATTCCTGTGCTTCCTGCCGACCGACTACAAGGGCATTTCGGAGCTCGGCAAGATCGCCGGCGCCGGCATGCTGGTTGCCTTCCTGACCAGCATCACGACGTTGCCGGCGTTGTTGGATCTGCTCAATCCTCCCGGCGAAAAAGACCCGGTCGGCTATGCGTTCCTGGCGCCGGTCGACCACTTCCTGGAAAAGCATCGCGTCATCATCATCGTCGGCACGCTGCTGGTGGCGGTGGCGGGTCTGCCGCTGCTCTATTTCATGAAGTTCGACTTCAACCCGATCAATCTGCGCAACAAGAATGCCGAGTCGATCGCGACCTTCCTCGATCTGAGAAAGGATCCGAACACCGGCGCCAACGCCATCAATGTGATGACGAGTTCGGAAGCGGACGCCAAGAAGATCGAAGCAAAGCTGGAAAAGGTGCCGGAAGTGCTTCGCGTGATGTCGCTCGACAGCTTTGTGCCGGAGGACCAGCCGGCCAAGCTGAAGCTGATCGCGCAAGCCGCCAAGGTGGTTGGTCCGGCGCTCAATCCCGATTCCATCGATGCGGCGCCCTCCGACGAGGAGAATATCGACGCGCTGAAGAGCTCGGTCGAGAGCCTGCGCAAGACCGCTGATAACAACAAGAGTGCCGGCGCCAACGCCGCGCGGCGGCTGGCTGACGCGCTGGCAAAACTTGCCGCATCCGATCAGGCCACACGCGAGAAGACCCAGAACATCTTCGTTGCCCCGCTCAAGATCGTGCTCGACCAGCTCAAGAACACGCTGCAGGCGCAGCCGGTCAGCCTGAAGACGTTGCCGGCCGATCTCGTGAACGGCTGGAAGACCAAGGACGGCCTGATGCGCATCGAGGCGCTGCCGAAGGGCGATCCCAACGACAACGACAATCTGCGCCGGTTTGCCGATGCCGTTCTGGTGGCCGAGCCGACCGCGATCGGCGGACCGGTCTCGATCCTCAAATCCGGCGACGTCGTCGTGAGCGCGTTCATCCACGCCGGCATCTACGCGCTGCTGGTGATCGGTCTGCTGCTCTGGCTGACGCTGAGGCGGATCACCGACGTGCTGATGACGCTGATCCCGCTTTTGGTGGCCGGCATCGTGACGCTGGAAATCTGCGTGGTGATCGGGCTGCCGCTCAACTTCGCCAATATCGTCGCATTGCCGCTGTTGCTCGGCGTCGGCGTTGCATTCAAGATTTATTACGTGACGGCGTGGCGCTCGGGCAGAACCAACCTGCTGCAGACCAGCCTGACGCGCGCGATCTTTTTCAGCGCGATGACGACGGCCACGGCGTTCGGCAGCCTGTGGCTGTCGAGCCATCCCGGCACAGCCAGCATGGGCAAGCTGCTGGCGCTGTCGCTGGTGACCACGCTAGCCGCGGTGCTGCTGTTCCAGCCCGCGCTAATGGGCAAACCGCGCAACGTCGGGAAGGAGACAGATATCGCCAACGACGTCACCTGACGCGGCGGCGGCCTGCTTCTGTCCGGCGTGCCTGGGAGCGGCGCTCACCGAGCCGGTGGTCTTCGGTGCAGCCGGCGCCGCGGCCTTCGCCTGAACGCCGGTCGCGCCCTTCACCGCGCCCTTGGCCATGCTGTTGGCCGGGCTGGAGGGGATCGGAGGCGCGACGCGGGTCCAGGTCTCTCCGCCGCAAAGAAAGCCCAGCACGCAGCCTTGAATCTCGAGCTGGTCCGACCCAATTGGCTTGATGGTCGAGCTGTAAAACTGTCCGTCCTTGGCGTTATAGACTTGGCCTTCCCACGCATCGACGCCGGGCTTCTTCTTCATATCGATCAGGATTGGCATGCCCAGGGTTGGCCGGCTCTGCTTTGAAACGTCGGGATTGTGTACATCCTTGCCGCCCGGCGTTTGTTCCCAGGCAACGGCACCCCACATGCTGCCATTGCATTGTGCGACCCGGATGTTGGCGACGCCATCGGCCACCTTCCAGTCGCCGGTGGGATCGATTGCCAGCGCCGGGGCCAGACCCGTGACTAAAAAAAAACCGGAATACGCTATTGTGCGCGCGATTATTCTTGGGCAGTGCAACATGGTTCGAACCTATGCTTAAGTAGATGATCCAAAGCGGGGGTCAAAACGCCGTAATGAGCGTTTTCAGTTGACGAAATGGCCATCAACCGAAGTATGTAGTGGATGCTAAGTTCAAATCTAGACGTTTCCGAGATGTTTGTGGAGCGGCAGGCACAGCGCAGTTCCATGCATGCGCGCTACTTGAACGAGCAACTCGTTCGCGTGCTCAAGACCATCGGCTACGATGTCGGCTTTCAGAAGGGGCAAGGTCAGTATCTCTTCGATCGTGACGGGGCCAGATATCTCGATCTACTGAGCGGTTTTGGCGTTTTTGCGATTGGCCGCAATCATCCGGCGCTGCGCCAGGCGCTCAAAAGCGTGCTCGACAGCGATTTGCCCAATCTGGTGCAGCTTGACGTATCCACGCTCGCCGGCGTGCTCGCGGAGCGTTTGCTCGAACATGTGCCATATCTGGACAAGGTGTTCTTTGCCAATTCCGGCGCGGAAACCGTCGAAGCCGCGATCAAGTTCGCGCGCGGCGCCACCGGTCGGCCCGGCATAGTTTACTGTGCCCATTCATTCCATGGATTGTCCTACGGCGCGCTGTCGCTGACCGACGATCCGAATTTCCGCGGCGGCTTCGAGCCGCTGCTGCCGGGGTGCACCGCCATCCCTTTTAACGATCTCGCAGCGCTGGAGCAGGCCCTGTCGTCGCGACAGGTCGCCGCCTTCATCGTCGAGCCGATCCAGGGCAAGGGCGTCAACTTGCCCTCCGATGAGTTTCTGCCGGGCGCGGCCGCGCTGTGCCGCAAATACGGATCGTTGTTCATCGCCGACGAGATCCAGACCGGGATCGGGCGCACCGGAAAATTCCTCGCGGTCGAGCACTGGAATGTCGAACCCGACATGGTGCTGCTGGCGAAGGCGCTGTCCGGCGGACACGTCCCGGTCGGCGCGCTTTTGACCCGCAAGGGCATCTTCGACAAGATCTTCAACCAAATGGACCGAGCCGTCGTGCACGGCTCGACCTTTGCGAAAAACGATCTGGCGATGGCGGCCGGAATCGCCACGCTCGAGGTGATGAAGGCCGAAAAACTGGTGGAGCAGGCGGCCAAGCGCGGCGCCGAACTGCGGCTGGCGCTGACGCGGATGGTTCCGGGCTACGAATTGCTGAAGGAAGTGCGCGGCAAGGGATTGATGATCGGCGTCGAGTTCGGTCCGCCGAAATCGCTGCGGCTCAAGGCGTCCTGGAATGTGCTGGAGACCGCCAACAAGGGTTTGTTCTGCCAGCTCATCACCGTGCCGCTGTTCAAGGATCACAAGATCCTGACGCAGGTCTCCGGCCACGGCAGCCACACCATCAAACTGCTGCCGCCGCTCGTCATCACCGAAGAAGACTGCAACTGGATCGCGAAATCGTTCGACGAGGTCATCGCCTCCAGCCACAAGGTCCCCGGCGCGATCTGGTCGCTCGGCAAAACGCTGGTCGACAACGCTGTGAGGAAGTCGGCGTAGGCGAACAATTGCAACCGCATCGCAAATACCGTCCTGCGGCTAGCCCGTCCCGCTCCCCATCGCCGCCTCGAACTTGTCGCCGAAATCGGCGAGTTCGTCCTTGGCGAGATCGCTGACCGCCCAGTAGTTCAGGCCCCGATCGCTCCAGTGCCGGATGTTGAAACCCTGCACGGTTTCGATTTTCGCCGAGCGGTGTTCGGTGCTGGCGGTCTGCGCCACGAACAGGTTGATGATGTGCTGGCGCCTGCGATAGACCACCGCGCCGATGGCGCGGGCGTCGACGTAATCGAGGCGGCCGCCGATCAGCGTAAAGCCCTGCGCGGTGAGGTCGACCACCGGCGGCGCGACGTCGAGCTTGCCGTTGAACCACGGTTTTACGGTGTGCTGGTCGGTGGAGATCACGTCGATCAGATGTCCGGCCTGCAGCGAGCGCAGATGCGCCGAGACCACCTCGGACTGGATTCGCTCCATGTCGTCGTTGCGCAGCACGATGGCGACGAGACCGGTCGCGGCGATTGCCGAGACCGCCGATCCCATCGCAAAGCCGCGCAGCACCGAGCGCCGGCTCGGCATCTGCACCACCTGCGCCTGCGGTTGCGGCAGGGCGGCCTCGATGCGCCGGCGCAATTCCGGCGGCGCGGTGTAACGCACATCGGCGCTCGCCATCAGCCTTGCTCATTTCGCGGTAATCGCTGAGCGCCGCCGCGCAATGCGGGCATCCGGCGACATGGCTTTCGACGTCGCGCGCGTGCCCGGCGTCGAGTTCGCCGTCGATCAGCGCGTGAAGAAGGACTTCAGCTTCGTCGCAGGTCATTTCACTTGCTCCTCTTCCGCCATCCATGCCGATCGCAGCATGGCGCGGGCGCGCGCGAGGCGTGACATCACGGTGCCGACCGGCACTTCGGCGACATCGGCGATTTCGCGGTATGAAAGATTCTGAATTTCCCGCAGCACAAAAGTCTCCCGGAACGGTTCGGCGAGCGCGGCCACCAGCCGGCGAATGGTGTCGCGAATCCCAGCGGCGCAACATCTGCGCCTCCGGCGTTTCCTGGGTTTCGTGCCACAGCGGCGCCTGTTCGGCGCTCTCGGGCACGTCCTCGATGGCGCTGGTCGGCGTGGTCGCGCGCCTGGCATATTCGGCGCGGCAGACATTGCGCAGGATCGCGAACAGCCACGGCTTCATCGCCGGCCCGCGATAGCTGTCGAAATGCTTGAAGGCGCGCAGATAGCATTCCTGCACCGCGTCTTCGGCGTCGGCGGCGTTGCGAAGCAGATAGCGCGCCAGCGTATAGGCGTCGTCGAGATACGGCAGGGCGGCTTCGCGAAACCGCCGCGCCTTTTCGGGATTGTCGTCGGATGTCTTGACGGGCATCGCCTCTCGTCCGGCTGCTGCTGAGAACGACGGTGCCCGGCCGGGATCGAGCCACCGGCCGGGCACTGCAGTGATGCCTTGGTTTGGCAGGCTATTCAACCTTGACGGTCCCTGTCATATGCGGATGCAGCGAACAAAAATACTTGTATTCGCCGGCCGACGTGAACGTGAACGAGAAGGTGCCGTCGGTATCCATGGCCTTCGACCGGAACTTGCCCGCCGAGACCACCGTGTGCGGAATGTCGTCGCGGTTGGTCCAGGTCACGGTCGTGCCGACCTTCACCGTGAGCTGTGCCGGCTCGAAGGTGAAATTGTCGATCATCACCTTGGTGGTGTCTTCGGCCTTGGCGGTTTCGACCTTGGCATCTGCAGCACGAGCAAAATTGGCGTGCAGGAGCATGGCCACAGCGATGGCCATGCCAAGGCTGCGGAGAGTTGCCGATATCATTGTCGTCGTTTCCTTGGTCTCTGTTCTCAGCCCGCCAGCGGCGTGTCGATGATGGCGAGCGGCTGGTTGTTCTGCTTGAAGTTGATGCTGGCGACGCCGAGCATGGTGCGAAGCTTGGCGTCTTCGACCTTCATCGGTCCGGGCGAGGGGGCGGCACCCGGCGCCGGCTGCGGGAAGGCGGTCGAGCGCGCGGTGTGGAAGGTGACGTTGCCTTCGACCTTCTGCATCACCTGGTGGATGTGGCCGTTGAGCACGGTCACCGAGCCGAAGCCCTTGACGTATTCCAGCGCGCGGCCGCCGTCTTCGGTGCCCCAGCCCCACTGCGGATAGACCGTCCACAGCGGGATGTGGGCGAACACCACGATCGGGGTCGACTTCGACCGGCCCTTGAGGTCGTTCTCCAGCCATTCGAGCTGTTCGTCGCCGAGATTGCCGAGGCCGCCGGCCTTGAGGTCGACGACGTTGACGAGGCCGATGAAGTGCACGCCGCCGGCGTCGAACGAATACTAGCCGGCGCCCTTGGTGCCCTTGCCGTAACGCTCCTTGTAGAGCTTGACCTCTTCGTCGAGGAAGTCGTGCTCGCCCGGCACGTAGTGCACGTCGAGCTTGGCCTGCGAGATGATGCGCTCGGCGTTGTCGAATTCCGCGGCCTTCGACAGATGGGTGATGTCGCCGGTGTGGATCATGAACGACGGCTTGGCCGGCATCGCCTTGATCTTGTTGATGGCCTCCTCGAGCGTGCCGAGCGCGTTCGGGTTGGCCGGCTTGTCGAAGCCGACATGGCTGTCGCTGATCTGCAGGAAGGTCATTCCGGCCGGCTCGGCGGCCTCGCGCGGAGCCGACCAGTCCGAGCGAACGCGGCACGCCGCCCGAAATGGTCCAGAGCACGCCGGTGCCGGCCCAGGTCATGCATTCCAGCACGCGGCGGCGGCTGACGCCCGGCTTCTCGTCATCGTGATGGTCGTGATCGGCTCATGACATATCTCCCTGGGCCCTTGATTGGGCTTTCGGGGACGTGATCGGGCGAGCGGCGGGGTTTATTCCCGGCATGCCCGGCCGGGCGACTGAAGCCGGTGGAGGCCGATGACGTTTCCGTGAACGGGGACGGTCGTCCGGCCGGGTCCGGCTGCAACAAACCTGTCGTGCGGCCGTCAGCACAGTGTCAGGCGATTTGCGTAAATCAGCCGGACTTCTAACCGACTGAACCGGGAGAGCCAAACATGAGCGACCACGCAGGCGTCGAGCATCACCATCACAAGGCCGCCGAACATCACGAACATGCCGCCAAGCATCACCGCGAGGCCGCCAAGCACCACGAGGCCGGCGATCACGAGAAGGCGGCGCATCACGCCCACAGCGCCCACGGCCACGCCAGCCACGCCGAAGAGCATCATGCCGAGGCCAGCCGTCATCACGCCGAGCACCACGGCCAGCATTAATTTGGTTTAGTACCGCGTAGCGTCGCGTGTTGCCGTCCCTGTAACAAGGGACGGCATTTTTTGCGCCAGCGCGCTATTTGGAATCCTCCAAAATCATCGCCGCACCCTTTTCGGCGATCATCGCCGTCGGCGTGTTGGTATTGCCCGAGGTGATCGTCGGCATCACCGAGGCGTCGGCGACGCGAAGTCCGGCGATGCCGTGAAAGCGCAGCCGTTCGTCGACCACGGCGATCGGATCGTTGGCCGTGCCCATCTTCGCGGTGCCGACGGGATGGAAGATCGTGGTGCCGATATCGCCGGCGGCTTTCGCCAGCGACGGCGTCGTCGTCGCCGACGGAGGGGCCCGGCAGGAATTCCTGCGGGTGATACTGCGCCAGCGCCTTCTGCTTCATCAGCCGCCGCGTGGTGCGGATGGCATCGGCGGCGACCTGGCGGTCGTCGTCGGTCGCAGATAATTCGGCGCGATCGACGGCGCCTCATCGGGCTGCGCGGAGCGGATGCGCACGGTGCCGCGCGAGGTCGGCTGCAGATTGCAGGCGCTGACCGTGATCGCGGGAAAACGGTGCAGGGGATCGCCGAACTTGTCGAGCGACAGCGGCTGCACGTGGAACTGGATGTTGGCGCGCTCGCGATGCGGATCGGAGCGGGTGAAGATGCCGAGCTGCGACGGCGCCATGGTCAGCGGACCGCGGCGGCGGAACGCGTAGTCGAGGCCCATCAGGCCGCGGCGGATCAGACGAATAATAGGTCTCGTTCAGCGTGCGCACGCCCTCGACCTTGTAGATCGCGCGCTGCTGCAGATGGTCCTGCAGATTGCGCCCGACGCCTTGCCGGTCGAGCACGACATCGATGCCGAGCGGCGTCAGCCAGTCGGCCGGGCCGATGCCGGAGCGGTGCAGCACCTGCGTCGATCCGATCGAGCCGGCGCACAGGATCACTTCGCCCTTGGTGCGGGCCTCGACGATTTCGCCGCCCTGCATGAAGCGCACGCCGACGGCGCGGCCGTTCTCGACGATCAGCCGGTCGACCAGCACGTTCTTTTCGAGCCGCAGATTGGCGCGGTTCAGCACCGGCTTGAGAAAGCCGCGCGCCGACGACCAGCGCCGGCCGCGCTTCTGGTTGACGTGGAAATAGCTGACGCCTTCATTGTCGCCGGTGTTGAAATCCGGCAATCCGCTGATGCCCATTTCCTCCGCGGCTTCGCCGACCGCATCCAGAATGTCCCAGGACAGCCGCGGCGCTTCGATCCGCCAGCCGCCGCCGACGCCATGATGCTCGCTCTCGCCCGAGAAAATGATCTTCCAGCCGCCGGAACGCGCGGCAGCACGTCGTCATAGCCCCAGCCGGTGAGGCCGAGCTGGCGCCAGTGATCGTAATCGGCGGCCTGTCCGCGCATCGAGATCATGGCGTTGATGGCCGAGGAGCCGCCGATCACCTTGCCGCGGGGATAGGCCAGCGCGCGGCCGTTGAGGCCCGGCTCCGGCCTCGGTCTTGAACATCCAGTCCGAGCGGGGATTGCCGATCGCAAAGAGGTAGCCGACCGGGATGTGAAACCAGATCCAGTTGTCGTTGCCGCCGGCCTCCAGGATCAGCACGCGGTTGTTGGGATCGGCCGACAGCCGGTTGGCCATGATGCAGCCGGCGGTGCCCGCGCCGACGACGATATAGTCGAAATCACCCTCGAGCTGCGCGGCATTTTCCGTTCCCTGGCGGTCTATGGACCATCGTCCTGCCCGGGCTAAGGCGCGAAGCGTCTTCGCGCAAGATGTCCCGGGCATCCACGCCCTTGCTTGTTTTATTAGTCAGACGTGGATGGCCGGGACAAGCCCGGCCATGACGGCTTTTGATGCTATTTCCGGAGGTTAGGTCTGACGGCAGCGCTGTTGGGTGGACCGCTCCTTGCATGCTACAGCAGCAACAGCGTTCGAACCTGGAACCGATCATCTCCATGCCCATCGTCAACCGCGTCGCCGATCTGCAACCCGATATCCAGGCCTGGCGCCGGGATATCCATGAACATCCGGAATTGCTCTACGACGTGCACCGCACCGCGGCATTGGTGGCGGATCGGTTGCGGGAATTCGGCTGCGACGAGGTCGTCACCGGTCTCGGCCGCACCGGCGTCGTCGGCGTCATCAAGGGCAGCAGGCCGGCCGGCCAGGGCGACATCAAGGTGATCGGGCTGCGCGCCGACATGGACGCGCTGCCGATCGAGGAGGAAACCAATCTGCCCTACGCCTCCAAAACCACGGGCTTGATGCACGCCTGCGGCCATGACGGCCACACCGCGATGCTGCTGGGCGCCGCGCGCTATCTCGCCGAGACCCGGAATTTCGCCGGCGATGCGGTCGTGATCTTCCAGCCGGCCGAAGAGGGCGGCGCGGGCGCCGTCGCGATGATCAAGGACGGCCTGATGGACCGCTTCGGCATCGAGCAGGTCTACGGCATGCACAACGGTCCGGGTATTCCGGTCGGCTCGTTCGCGATCCGGCCCGGCCCGATCATGGCCGGCGGCGATGCCGTCGTCATCACGATCGAGGGGCTCGGCGGACACGCCGCGCGTCCGCACAAATGCATCGATCCCGTCCTCGTCGGCGCGCAATTGATCACGGCGCTGCAGTCGATCGTGTCGCGCAGCGTCGATCCGCTGGAATCGGCGGTGATCTCGATCTGCGAATTTCACGCCGGCAATGCCCGCAACGTGATCCCGCAGACCGCCGAGCTGAAAGGCACCGTCCGCACCCTGACCCCGCAAGTGCGGAAACTGGTCGAGAGGCGGGTGCGCGAGGTCGTCGCCGGCGTGGCGCAGATCACCGGCGCCAGGATCGATCTGGCCTACACCCATGGCTATCCGGTGACGGTCAACCATGCCCCGCAGACCGATGTCGCGACGCAGGCCGCCAGGGAAATTGCCGGCGACGCCAACGTTCACGAGATGCCGCCGCTGATGGCCGGCGAGGATTTCTCCTACATGCTGGAGCAGCGGCCGGGCGCGCTGATCTTCTGCGGCAACGGCGACAGCGCGGGCCTGCATCACCCCGCCTACAATTTCAACGACGAGGCGATCGTGTTCGGCACCTCTTACTGGATCAAGCTGGTCGAGAACACGCTGGCCGCGTGAGGCCGTTCATGCCGCCCTTGCTGTTGGGTGGACCGCCCCTTGCGTGCTACACACGGCCAAATACTCCAACCCCAAATACTCCAACCCGAAGCCCGAGAATCCTCATGCCCATCGTCAACCGCGTCGCCGATCTGCAACCCGATATCCAGGCCTGGCGCCGCGATATCCATGAAAACCCCGAATTGCTGTACGAAGTGCACCGCACTGCGGCATTCGTGGCGGATCGCCTGCGCGAATTCGGCTGCGACGAGGTCGCCACCGGTCTCGGCCGCACCGGCGTCGTCGGCGTCATCAAGGGCAGGAAGCCCGCGGCACCGGCGACGTCAAGGTGATCGGGCTGCGGGCCGACATGGATGCGCTGCCGATCGAGGAAGCGACCAATCTGCCTTACGCCTCCAGGACGCCGGGCCTGATGCACGCCTGCGGCCATGACGGCCACACCGCGATGCTGCTGGGTGCCGCCCGCTATCTCGCCGAGACGCGGAATTTCGCCGGCGACGCGGTCGTGATCTTCCAGCCGGCCGAAGAAGGCGGCGCCGGCGCCGACGCGATGATCAAGGACGGGCTGATGGACCGTTTCGGCATCGAGCAGGTCTACGGCATGCATAATGGTCCGGGAATTCCGGTCGGCTCGTTCGCGATCCGCTCCGGTCCGATCATGGCCGCGACCGATTCCATCGACATCAGGATCGAAGGCCTCGGCGGCCACGCCGCGCGGCCGCACAAATGCATCGATTCCGTGCTGGTCGGCTCGCAGCTGATCACGGCGCTGCAGTCGATCGTCTCGCGCACCGTCGATCCGCTGGATTCGGCCGTGATCTCGATCTGCGAGTTCCACGCCGGCAACGCCCGCAACGTGATCCCGCAGACCGCCGAATTGCGGGGCACCGTGCGTACCCTGACCCAGGAAGTCCGGGAACTGGTCGAGAAGCGCGTCCGCGAGGTCGTCGCCGGCGTGGCGCAGATGACCGGCGCCAAAATCGATCTGGTGTATGAGCGCGGTTATCCCGTGACGAACAATCACGCCTCGCAGACCGATATCGCGATCCAGGTGGCGAAGGAAATCGCCGGCGACGCCAATGTTCATGAAATCGCCGCCGATGATGGGCGCGGAGGATTTCTCCTACATGCTGGAGGCGCGGCCGGGCGCGTTCATCTTCTGCGGCAACGGCGACACCGCCGGACTGCATCACCCCGCCTATAATTTCAACGACGAGGCGATCGTGTACGGCACCTCGTACTGGATCAAGCTGGTCGAGAACACGCTGGCGGCGTGATTTTCTCAGCCGTCATTGCGAGGAGCGCAGCGACGAAGCAATCCATTCTTTCTTTCCGCTGTTAGATGGATTGCTTCGCTTCGCTCGCAATGACGAGATAAAAGCAAAAAAGGCCCGCACCATCGGCGCGGGCCTTTTTCGTTTCGCGCAACGGATAGCGCCGACGACGCGCCGCTCAGAACAGATGGTAGAACACGAAGTACAGCGCGCCCGAGATCATCATCGCGGCCGGCAGGGTCAGCACCCAGGCCATCGCGATGTTGCGGATCGTCGACCATTGCAGCCCGCAGCCGTTCGCCGCCATCGTGCCGGCGATGCCGGACGACAGCACGTGCGTGGTCGAGACCGGCAGCCCGTAGCCGTCGGCGGCCGCGATGGTCGCGGCCGCCGTGATTTCGGCGCAGGCGCCTTGCGCATAGGTCAGATGGGTCTTGCCGATCTTCTCGCCGACGGTGACGACGATGCGCTTCCAGCCGATCATGGTGCCGAGGCCGAGTGCGATCGCGACGACGATCTTCACCCAGGTCGGAATGAACTTGGTCGCGCTGTCGAGCGAGCCCTTGTAGGCGTTGAGCGTGGCGACATCGGCGGCGGAGAGTTCGGCTTCCTTGTCCTTCATCAGGAAGCGGATCGCCTCTGAGACCAGGTACATGTCGTTGCGGGTGTTGCCGACGGTCTCCGCCGGAAATTTCGCCATCGATCCGTACTGGGTGACCTGGTCGCCGATGTCGCGCACCAGCACCGCCAGTGACGGATAGGTGCCTTCGTTGATCTGGTGCTGCGCGACATAGCTGGTCACGGCCGGCCGGGGATTGCCGATGACGTTGTAACCGGCCGCCTTGCTCTCGATGACCTTGCTCGCGGCGGTCGAATTCGACGCGAACGCTTCGATCTGGCTGGCGGGCATCGCGCGGTTGAGCGCGTAGGCCGTCGGCACGGTGCCGATCAGGATCAGCATGATCAGGCCCATGCCCTTCTGACCGTCGTTGGAGCCGTGGAAGAAGCTGACCAGCGTGCAGGTGAGGATCAGGATGCCGCGGATCCACCGCGGCGGCGCCTGGTCGCCCTTCGGCTCGCCGAACAGCGCAGGCGTCACACGCGCCAATATGGTCTTCAGAACATAGAGCAGGATCGCCGCCAGCGCGAAGCCGAACAGCGGCGACAGCAGCAGCGCCTTGCCGATATCGCCGGCCTGCGACCAGTCCACGCCGGAGGTGCCGTCGCGGCCGCGCAACAGCGCGTTGGTGATGCCGACGCCCATGATCGATCCGATCAGGGTGTGCGAGCTCGATGCCGGCAGGCCGAGATACCAGGTGCCGACGTTCCAGATGATGGCGGCGATCAGCAGCGCGAACACCATGGCGAAACCGGCGCTGCTGCCGACCTGCAGGATCAGCTCGACCGGCAGCAGCGACACGATGCCGAAGGCGACGGCGCCGGTGGAAAGCAGCACGCCGAACAGGTTGAACATGCCCGACCAGACCACGGCGATGTGCGCCGGCATCGAGCGGGTATAGATGACGGTGGCGACCGCATTGGCGGTGTCGTGAAAGCCGTTGACGAATTCGAAGCCGAGCGCGATCAGCAGCGCGACGAAGA